>NZ_CP134223.1:3706666-4324444 GCF_031599675.1 Paenibacillus pedocola
TGCAGATCAACAGCCATCACCACGTAATCGCCGTTCTCTGCAAACTGCCTGGTCAATTCGCTGACTCTTGGTGCAATCTCAATCCCCGGCTGCCCGACAGGCAGACTGCCGTCAATAAAATCATTGGTGAAATCTATCACGATCAATGCCTTCATTATACTGGCCTCCTTAAGGCTGGGTTAAAGGGTTATCCGGTTACCAGACATCTTCCTACGTATAGATAGACAATAACGGCTCATGGTCTGTGAACATATACAGCTGTGCAGGGCGCTGGGAGTACTGGTTTGAGCTGACCGGATTGCCGGCTTCATCCCGTACTTCCTTTAATATACCCTGACGGCTGCGTGTTGAAGTAATTTTGCGGATAAAATTCGGCTCTTTGAATTCCGGCACTACCGTCTGGATTACCTGATACAGCTCGCTTAATGTGAAATGCCGGGGCAGAAACTGCCGGGCAATCGTGGTCTGCAGCATCTGCTGCTGAATCCGCAGGTAGGCATCAGTGATGATGTCATGATGGTCAAAAGCCAGCTCCAGCTCCTCCAGGGCTTCCTGAAGCGTAAACAGTCCAACCTCACCCGCATCATCGGAGGCTTGTCTCTGCTCCAGCATCCATTCCTCCACCAGCGCAAAAAAAGCATGGCTGATAATCCACCCGCGCGGATCCCGGCCAGGCGTACTGTACACGCCAAGGTATTCCAAGTGTCCGCCGTCGACACCGGTTTCCTCTTTCAGCTCACGTGTTGCTGCATCATATATAGATTCATCTTCCTGGCAGAAACCGCCCGGTAAGGCCCACATTCCGGCACATGGCCATTTCTTCCGCCGGATCAGCATTACCTTTAGTTCGCGCAGGGGAAGTGTCTTGGTGACCGTCTTCCGTTCCCGCTTAGTCAAAGTGAACATCACAATGTCGGCCGGAACTCCGTCCGGGGTGCGGTACTTTTTGGCGTTATAGGTTTGTTCCACATTCTCGCTCACTTTAGATCATCCTTTGCCGCAGCTTTTGTTTGCTGTTCGTATCTTTTAATGTACCAAACCTGAACTTCGAAAATCAACAAATCTGCCGCATTTATATTTAAATAAAGGGACGGATCTGCATCCGCCCCTCCGATAATGGTTTAATCTCCGCATGTGGACGGCGGCGCTTCTGTTCCGGCTTCCACATTGATTTTCTCTGACACAGTGTCCCGGATTACGGAAATAACCAGCTGCAGCAGGTAATTAATATCGCTCTGGCTCTGCTGGAACTCATTCACGACCGGAATCCCGTCGATTTCATCCTGCAGGACTTCGATTTCCTGTTCAATCTTCGCTACCATATCCTTATTGCCGAAGCTCTCAAAGGCGACAATCTCCTTCTGCTTCTTCTTAATCGTGGCAATTAGCCCCTGCACACGCTCGTGATTCTGGATTTTGAGCTCGGCCTGCTGGAAATGCCGCACTTCTTCACTTGTCGAAATCAGTGAAGCGAGTTCCTTCGCTTTGCCCATAATATCCTCACGCACAATCAGATCACGGGTGTTGAAGCTCTGCATGCCATATTTATTCACACTCGGGTTTTCCTGGCTCACTAACATCGCCTCATTTCGCTATAATTTAGAGAACAGCTGCGGCTTCCGCCACATAGTCCCCTTTAATGTACCAAGTTTTGGTATCTGTAATTCTAACCTGTACAAAGCTGCCGATCAGCTCCCGCGGACCTTCAAAATGAACGAGCTTGTTGGCTCTGGAGCGCCCGGAGAGCACGTTTGCGTTATTCTTGCTCTCTCCTTCTACCAGCACCTCTACCAGCTCACCCAGCATCCTGTCGTTACTGACCCGGCTCTGTTCCTTAATCAGGTCATTCAGGCGCTTCAGGCGCCCGTTCTTAACCTCCTGCGGAACATTATCCTCCATCGCGGCTGCCGGTGTTCCCTCGCGGGGAGAATAAATGAAGGTATACGCCATATCATAACCTACTTCGCGGACTAGCGACAGTGTGTCTTCAAATTGTTCCTCGGTTTCACCCGGGAAGCCGACGATAATATCGGTCGTCAGCACTGCATTCGGCACACTTGCTTTGATCTTGCGAACCAGCTCTAGGTAAGCTTCCCGGGTATATTTACGGCTCATTTTCTTAAGTACCGCCGTACTTCCCGACTGCACCGGCAGATGAATATGCTCTGTCAGATTGCCGCCTTTGCCTAGCACTTCAATCAATCTATCGTCAAAATCACGGGGATGGGAGGTCATGAAGCGGATACGCGGAATATCAATCAGCCGCATGTCATCCATCAGATCCCCGAATGTATAGTCAATGTCGTTAAAATCTTTACCGTATGCGTTCACATTTTGCCCTAGCAAGGTCACTTCCTTGAAGCCCAGACGGGCCAGCTCCCGCACTTCGGCAATTACATCTTCCGGCCGGCGGCTGCGCTCCTTGCCTCTGGTAAACGGCACGATGCAATACGTACAGAACTTATCGCAGCCGTACATAATATTAACCCAGGCGCGCATTCCCTCCCGCTTTTTCGGAAGATTCTCAATGATGTCGCCTTCCTTGGACCAGACCTCTACCACAAGCTCCTTGCTGAACAGCGATTCCTTGATAATCTGCGGCAGCCGGTGAATATTATGTGTCCCGAAGATCATATCCACGAAGCCGTGTTTGGCCATGATCCGGTTAACGACACCTTCCTCCTGAGACATACAGCCGCAGACACCCAGCAGCAGTCCCGGCTTCTCCAGCTTCAACGTTTTGAGATGGCCCAGCTCACCAAATACTTTATCTTCGGCATTCTCGCGGATGGCACAGGTGTTCAGCAGAATGATATCCGCATCGTTCCGGTCTTCTACCGGCAGATAGCCCATTTGCTCCAGCATACCCTTCATCGTCTCGGTATCATGCTCATTCATCTGGCAGCCGTAAGTGGCAATAGAGTAATAATGCTGTTTATGGCTGTTCAGTTCTCGGAACTGCTCCATAATCCGGGTCGTTTTCGCATCATCAAAATGAATAACCTCTATCTCCTGCTTCCCTCTGCGTTTGCCTTCTTTGTAGTCGGGATTGGAATTAATCTGCACCGTCCGGCCTTTGATTCTATAAGTGGTCTTGCCTTCTTCTTCACTGATGACTTTGGCATCAGAAAAATCAAAATATTTCGAGTAATCCTTCGAACCGCCCTTGCCGGATTTTAAGTCCGGTGAGTTATTCCCCATTGTCATATGTTCACGTCCTTTATGAATGAAGCATTATCAATAAAATCATAGCAAAATAATCTTGCTAATTAAAAATTATAGCATAAATAATGGAGCCTAATCCATCTGCCCTCTAGAAGAGCCTCTACTTCCCGCCGGGAATTGAATCCGCATACAAATAAACCTCCCTACCGGAATCCGTAAGGAGGTTCTTATTAGAATTAATCAGGTTTATCTATCAACGGCGGAAGTACATACGCATATAGACTAGATCCAGTTTGGAATTTTTGACACAGATAAAAAACATCCTCATTTCTTGAAATCAACCTCCCCTAAAATACCTTAGCCCAATTTTAACAGTACACCGTTACATTTACGTTACACTTTTCTACAATAATCAGCATATTATGATAAAATAACAACTTTTTTTCGCTATAATAACCATAGATAGACTATGCAGGCGTGCAGAGGAGTACAGAGATGGAGTATATTTTGGAAAATGGTTTTAAACTTAATTACGAATATGCTCAAGCCAAGCAGCCAGGCCCCGAAACCGAGACACTTGTGCTTATTCACGGGATGGGGTTTGACCTCAGATGCTGGGACCGGATCATCCCTTATATGATGGAAGATTATCATACTCTCAGATATGATTTCAGAGGACACGGGTTAAGCGGGACGGGAGACCTTGATCCAGCTAAGCTGGCCTCCCTGTATACCGAACACCTGCATGCGCTTGTGCAGCATCTGGAGATTGGCCAGTTCCATATTCTCTCCCATGGAGCGGGTTGTATTATCGGGCTTTATTACAGCAAAGCATATCCGGAAAAAGTGCGCAGCAATGTGTTGTTATCCCTGCCGCTCTTTAATTCAACCAATACGGCCTACAAATATGCGGATTACCGAAAAGATCTAATGAAGCATCAGTCCATGCGTACCTTAGCCGACCATGTTATTCCGAATGTGACCCTTTTCCGGCAGGGCAGCCCGGAGATTGGCAAGCTGTATGAGGCCTTCTCCAGAGTAACCTTGGAAGTCTATGTTGAACTGCTCGATTTCTTTGCCGGTGCGCACAGCGATATTATGGATATGTTCAAACAGCACACAGGTCCAACCCTGCTGTTGACCGGTGAACGTGACCCTATGTATCCGCCATACCTGTCCAGCCTGATTGCCTCAGCCAATCCAAACTGCCGCTTTATGACGATCTATAATTCGTCTAACATGGTGTTCTATGACCAGCCTGAGGAAACGTACAAGCAGATCAAGATGTTCTTCGCCAGTGAATGGAGCCACCGGGCACCCCTGGACCCTTTATTAATGGATTTGCATGCGGAGTTCTTGGGATTGGTGGACACTGATCAGGAGCAGCAGGTCATTGCCTCCCGCCTAAAGGTCGTCCTGCTGAAGCCATTTCAAGTGTTTGTGGATGATTCGGAGATCCTCAGCGGCTGGGGCAGAAGAAGCGCCAAGGAGCTGCTCATCTATCTGCTGCTGACTCCTAACGTAACGAGGGACCAGCTGTGTGAGGATCTGTGGAAAGATATGGAGACGGTCAAAGCCCGGAATCAGCTACGGGTCTGCCTGAATCATCTGAAGCAGCTGCTGAATAATGACGAGACGAAGCTCATTTACAGCAGCAACCAGCAAATCTCACTGCAGGCTCCGGTGAATTGTGATTTGCTGACACTGCTGGACCTTACTAAACAAGCGCTTGAGGAGACAAACCCGGAACAGAAAGACAAGCGGATTCAGGAAATTTTCCAGCATATCCATGAAGATATGTTCCGCAATCTGAACCAGGAATGGAATTTGAATTTTAGAATGCGCCTGGAAATCCAGCTGAGTACACTGGTGTATCATCTGGCAGACAGTTGGGCGGTCCAGGGCAATTACACAGGAGCCATCGCCTGCCTAAAATATGTATTATTATTCAATCCGGAAGAATATGATGCCTACGAGCGGATCGCGCATCTCTGTGAGCAGAACAATCAGAAGCATGAGGCCAGAAAATGGCGCGCAAAAGTGGAGCAACTTCAGACTGCAAAAGGGTAGACCCTAACGTAAAGTGCTGCTGCGTCCTTAACTTTTGGTTAAATATACAGCAGCATTATTACCTCCGTAACCATGAGAAGTGATCAGCACTTCTGCGGAGGGTTTCAGGAGGGTCTCCGTAATCAGCGGCAGATGCTCAAACCCCCATTGATCGGTCCGGATTGTACGGGGGATAAACTGATGGTGAAATCCAAGCAGCGAAGCAATGATTTGCGCCAGTCCGCTCGCGCTGAACGGATGGCCGATCAGTCCTTTGATTGAGGTTAAGGGAACACCATGTCCAAAGAGATCCCGGGAGACAATATCTTCAATACTGTCATTGGCGGCATACCCCATCGCCTGGCTGTTATAATAATCCGGGATTCTTTGCCCCAGTACACTGCTCACAGCCTGCTTCATGCTGCTGCCTGTCTGATCATGCCCATTGATGGATTCAGCGTCATTGTTGGTCACTACGGCATCTATATATCCGTAAATAGTTGCCTTACGGGCCAAGGCATGTTCTTCAGTCTCCAAAATCAGGCTTGCCGCTCCTTCCGATAACAGGAAGCCCTTGCTTCTTTTGCTAAAGGGGGAGCCTGCATATTCTGCCTGTTGATTAAACGGCAGTGCTCTGATTTTACCAAATCCGAATACGGTTACTTTGTTATTGCTGCTGTCCGCCGCACCGACTATGGCGGTATTGATCTTGCCGTTCTGCAAGTACATCATTGCATCCTCCACAGCCTCCACTCCGGCAGTGCAGCCCGTAGTCACCGTTTTGGTTATCCCCTTCAAGTGAAAAAAACTGGAGACCGAAGCAGCGAGACTATGATAATGCACCAGTCCGCAGCAATAGACCGGCATTTCTCTGAATTTATCTGCCGATGAAATCAAGGCCATTTCTTCGAGCGGTGTGGTTCCTCCCATTGTTGTTCCCATAAATATACCAGTAGAAGTCCCGCTGTCCTCCAAATCCAGATCTGCCATCTCGAGTGCTTCTGAAGTTGTACTAATGGCCAATTTGGCGATCCTGGGTAATGCCCTGTAGTGCTTGTCCTCCAGTTCTCCAAGTCCCTGTACAACCTCACCGATCAGTAAATCCTCCCGGTTTGGGGTAATCTCGTTCCTTAATGAAAACTTATACTCTCCGCTGATCAGATGATGAAGCAATTCTTCGTTATTCTCGCCATTCGGAACCTTCACTCCGAAACCGGTAATCACTATACGCTTGCTCATCCTATATCATCCTTTTCATTTAAATTATTTAGATGACACAAAGAGGCTTCCCCCCGCATGCGTGTTTTGGCTTCAGCTTGCCAAAACTCACTACCTGGTGAAAGCCCTCTTAGTAGAAAGTATAGTTATAATCTTTAGATGAAATTGAACTTAGCTCAACGTCCGGGTCGCCTCTGAGGTAAACGGAATAATCTCCTCCGTCCGTCCGCTCTGTACTTTGGCCGGCCATGCAGGATCGCTGATTAGCGCCCGGCCTACAGCAACCAGATCGAATTCTGCCTTTTCCAGT
Source organism: Paenibacillus pedocola (assembly GCF_031599675.1). NCBI lineage: Bacteria > Bacillati > Bacillota > Bacilli > Caryophanales > Paenibacillaceae > Paenibacillus > Paenibacillus pedocola. The sequence goes on from NZ_CP134223.1 coordinate 3,713,409, forward strand.
CTTTCCAGCAGACGGTCAATGTTGTCTTCTTCATTCTGTTCTGTCACGCTGCCCGTAAATTCACTGTTCAATCCTACTGACCCTACGGTAATCGTTGGCTTGCCGGTAATTTTCTTGGTCCATCCGGCCAGATTCAGCTCGGAGCCTTCAAATTCCGGCAGCCAAAAGCGGCGGGTGGAGCAGTGGAAAATATCAACGCCAGCATTGCTGAGCGGTGTAAGGAACCGGGCCAGCTCTTCAGGTGTCCGGGCCAGCTTGGCAGAATAATCTCCGCTCTTCCACTGGGAGAAGCGCAGCACGATTGGGAAATCGGGGCCGACCGCACGGCGGCAGGCGTCAATGACCTCGACGGCAAAGGTTGTCCGGGCTTCCAGATCACCGCCGTACTCATCGGTGCGCTTATTGGTTTTCTCCCAGAAGAACTGGTCGATTAGATAACCATGGGCACCATGCAGCTCAATTCCGTCGAAGCCAATCTTTTTGGCATCCGCTGCAGCCTGGGCAAACGCAGCCACAATCCCGTCGATTTCCTGCTGTGTCATCGGCTCTGTCACCTGCTCACCGGCCAGGTTCAGTCCGGATGGGCCGATCGGCAGTGCCTCAGCGTTCGGGAGCTGCCCAATGGTGCGGGCCATGCCGACATGCCAGAGCTGCGGAATGATTTTGCCGCCGGCTGCATGAACTTCCGCCACCACATTCGCCCAGCCTGCAAGAGCAGCTTCACCATGAATATTCGGGATGTTCTGATGGCTGACCGCCGAGGGATGGTTGATTGCCGTGCCTTCGGTGATGATAAGCCCTACACCGCCCTCCGCACGTCTGCGGTAATAAGCGGCTACATCACTGCCGGCGACACCATCCGGCGAAAAGACGCGGGTCATCGGGGCCATAACAATTCTATTGTTGAGCGAAAGCGAGCCTGCCTGAAAGGGAGTAAACAATACATCTGTATTCATGTCGTACCTCCATTAAATAATATAATTACTTTAAGTAAGCATATTATGACGCTTATCAGGAACAAAAGCAAATTGGAGATACCTCTTGTTTCCACGCACTTTTAAAAGTTAAAAAACCGGACAACGCAGTTGTCCTGCTGATGTCCGGTTCTCATTCTTAAGCTATATATAATTGAAGAAAAATTCTACAATTCCAGGATGCCCGCTTTTGGTGTTACACGGAACGCAGCAGCCAGATCGGCCAGCTGACGGTCGGTAATCTTCTGTTTGATCTCTCTGCCGCCAATTAAATTGTAGACGATCGCCGCTTTTTCAATCGTTTCTACAAGGCCAAACGTAGCATCCATAGTTGCACCGGTAACGAAGATTCCGTGCTGCGGCCAGACAACAACGCGGTAGTCCTTCATCTTGTCGGCTGTGGCACGGCCGATTTCACTGCTTCCCGGAACAATCCAAGGAATGACGCCAATACCGTCAGGGAATACAACCAGACATTCCGTACACATTTCCCAGAGGGTTTTGGTGAATTTCAATTCATCCAGATCATGGGTAAACGTCATGGCGATTACATTGGTAGCATGGGTATGCAGCACAATGCGGTGCGTCTGATCAACCTTCAAACGTTCGATGTGGCTCATGAAATGGGAAGCCAGCTCACTTGTCGGTACAGCACCATTGCGCAGTCCCCACAGTACTTCAACGCTCTCTCCGCTCTCCGATACACGCAGTACCCCGAGGTTCGCTTCCGGGTCTTTGATCACATTGCGGAAATATTTGCCGGAGCCAGTAACGATAAAGTATTTACCGGCCAGCTCAGTAACCGGGAAGGTAAGCTGAATTGTACGCAATGACTCGCGGATGTTGATATACTTGGCAACTTCCTCTTCGTCCAGCAGATAGCTAATGTTGCCGCCGTTCAGCTCATCCCAGCCCAGGGACCACATGTGATGGGTGATTTCGGACATTTCCTGGATAAACGGTGCTTCGGTGCTGGCGATGTAACCTTTAGTTTCAATTACAGATGTGCTCATATGTTTTCTCTCCTTTGGATGCCAATCTATTGGGAACTGCCGCTCAAAAAACTTACCGTGCCGAAAGTACTTCCTGCTCATAAGCCTTCACATCAGCCAGCCAGCCTTCGCGGACCGGCGTGTTCTGTGATGCACAGTAGTAATCCCAAACCGCTCCAAACGGATAGGATTTGAATTCCTCCACAAGTGCAAGGCGTGAAGTATAGTCTCCGGCCAGTTCAATCGCTTTGAGTTCAGCAATTGGCTCCAGCATGGCACGCAGCAGCGCCTTGATGGTATTGCGTGTGCCGATTACCCAGGCTGCGATATGATTGATGCTGCCGTCGAAGAAGTCCAGTCCGATATTCGTGCGCGGCAGCAGGTCTCCGCGGACCAGCTCACGGGCGATTTCCAGCAGCTCATCATCCATCGTAACGACGTGGTCGCTGTCCCAGCGGACCGGTCTGCTGACATGCAGGAGCAATTGTTCACTGAACATCAGGATCGAAGAAAGCTTGTTAGAAATCACTTCGGTCGGATGAAAATGTCCGGCATCGAGACAGATCGCTTTTCCGCGGGTCAGCCCGTAGCCCATATAAAATTCATGCGATCCGACAACATAGCTCTCAGAGCCGATGCCGAACAGCTTACTTTCTACTGCATCGATATTGTACTGCGGGTCAATGTCTTCGCTGAACACTTCATCCAGTGAATCCTTAAGGCGTGCGCGCGGGGCCAGGCGGTCAACCGGAGTATCCTTATAACCGTCCGGTACCCAGAAGTTAGTCACACAAGGCTGTCCCAGCTCACGGCCGAAGTGCTCGGCGATTTTGCGGGAAGCTTTGCAGTGCTTGATCCAGAAGCTGCGGATTTCTTCGTCCGCATGGCTTAAGGTAAAACCGTCAGCAGCTTTGGGATGGGAGAAGCAGGTCGGGTTAAAGTCAAGCCCCAGTCCCTGTTCCTTGGCCCAGTCCACCCATGGTGCAAAGTGACGCGGCTCCAGTTCATCCAGATCCACCTTCTCGTCTGTGTCCGCATAGATTGCATGCAGGTTCACTTTGTGTTTGCCCGGGATCAGCGACAAGGCCCTTTCTAAATCCTGGCGCAGCTCATCCGGCGTGCCTGCGCGGCCAGGGTAACTGCCGGTTACGGCGATACCGCCGCTCAATTCCTTGTCTTTGAATAGAAACCCGCGGACATCATCGCCCTGCCAGCAGTGAAGGGAAATTTTGATCTGGGCAAGTTTCTCCAGTACCTCATCCACATTGATACCGTGGGCGGCGTACAGCTTCTTCGCTTCGTTATAGCTGTTAATGATGCTCTGATCCATGATGAGTCCTCCTAAAAGTTTTGTGAGCATCTGCTCCAATCTGAGTTACTTCTTACAAAACTGACTTCGGAAGCATACGCTTAGTTTTGTGAGCATCCGCTCCATCTGAGTTACTTCTTACAAAACTGACTTCAGAAGCATACGCTTCGTTTTGTGGGCATCCGCTCCATCGGAGATATTTATTTGCTGTCTCCTGCAGCGGTTACTGTATGCAGCTCTTCCCAGCGGACTAGCAGCTCCTTAAGCTGCGGCAGCGGGCGCGGCAGATAGGACTTAATCTTAAAGGACTTGCCAATAATCGTTCTGGCCTCTTGGATATTTGCAACAGCACCTGCTTGAATCATCTGCACCGCAAGATTGCCGAGTGCAGTCGATTCAACCGGACCGGCCAGCACCTCCCTGCCGATGATGTCAGCAGTCAGCTGGCACAACAATGCGTTGTTCGCGCCGCCCCCGACGATTTGCAGCACCTCGACCGGTCTGCCGGTCAGATGCTCCAGCTCCGCCAGATAACTACGGTAAGAAAGCGCCAGACTGTCAAAGATACAGCGGGCAAGCTCGCCCGGCGATTCCGGAACAGGCTGGCCGCTCCCGGCACATGTCTGGCGGATTTCCTCAATCATGTTGTCCGGATTCAGAAACCGCGGATCATTGCATGGAATCAGGCTGCGGAAGCCTTCGGCTGCTCCGGCAAGCTCAGCCAGTTCACCGAAGCTGTACCGCTCCCCGTCCAGTCTGCGGACTTCCTGGATCAGCCACAGTCCCATAATGTTCTTCAGGAAACGGTACGTTCCGAAAGCGCCCCACTCATTGGTATAATTAGCTTCCTTCGCAGCTGGAGTATTGACCGGCTGCTCCAGCTCTACACCAAGCAGTGACCAGGTGCCGCTGCTGATGTAGGCGGAGGAACGTCCATTTTGCACAGGTACACCCAGTACCGCAGAGGCTGTGTCATGTGTTGCTGCACAGATCAGTTCACATTCCGGCAGATCATACTGTTCCATAAGTGTATCGCTAATGCTGCCTAGAACCTCACCCGGTTCAGTAAGGGTTGCGAACTGTTCTCTTTTTAGATGGAGCAGAGCCAGCAGGTCCGCATCAAATTCACGGTCAGCCAGATTGAGCAGCTGTGTCGTAGAAGCATTGGTAACCTCGTTAATCTTACGTCCGCATAATCTATAGTAGAGATAATCCGGCACAAGCAGAATCTGATCGGCTGCAGCCAGCTCCTCACGGCTATGGGCATACAACTGATATAACGTATTAAAGGTTAATTGCTGAATACCGGTTTTGGCATACACCGTTTCAGGAGAAATCAGCTTCGCCACTTCTTCCATCACACCGTCTGTACGGCGGTCACGGTACGCATACACCTCTTGCATCCGGTTTCCCTCAGCATCCAGCAGCACATAATCAACGGCCCAGGTATCGATACCCAGTGTACATTTGGTGATGCCGGCTGCTTTTGCCTTTTGCAGGCCGAGCAGGATTTCCTCGAATAAATAATCGATATCCCAGAAGCAGGAGCCGTCTCGTTCGGTAAAGCCGTTGCTGAAACGGTGAATTTCCTCCAGCGAGAGACTTCCGTCCGCTAGTGTTCCGAGTACAAGCCGCCCGCTGGAGGCGCCGATATCGACGGCAATATGATAGTTCATAGGGAAGCTCCTTCGTTCAGAGTAATGGGGCTTTTTAGAGAATTTTACGGAACAGGGCGATGACTTCTTCCTTCGTAGGAATGAACGGATTACCCGGTGCGCAGGCATCCTTCATTGCGTTCTCGGAGAGAAGATCAAGATCCACCTCGTCAACACCCAGTTCGGATAATTTAGCCGGAATGCCGACTTCCTTCGACAAGGCCTTGATGGACTCAATAACGAAGTCAGCACATTCCTTATCGGTTTTGCCGTCCACCTGAAGGCCGATAGCCTTGGCGATGGCCCGGAATTTCTCAGGTACATATTTGGCATTCTCTTCTTCAACAAAAGGCAGCAGCATTGCATTGCATACGCCGTGCGGCAGATCATATACGCCGCCAAGCTGATGCGCCATCGCATGTACATAGCCGAGTCCTGCATTGTTGAACGCCAGCCCGCCAAGGAAGATCGCGTAAACCATCTGTTCCCTCGCTTCGATGTCATGGCCGTTCTTTACAGTACGGGCCAAGTTAGCAAAAATCAGCTCTACAGCAGCCAGCGCCGTTGCGTCAGTAACCGGATAAGCGCCCGGTGTAACGAGGGCTTCAATGGCATGGGTCAGCGCATCCATACCTGTTGCCGCTGTAAGTGCAGCCGGCTTATCCACCATCAGCTCGGGGTCGTTCACAGAAATGGTCGCGATACTGTTCTTATCAACCATAACCATCTTAACCTTGCGTTCTTCATCAGTAATTACATAGTTAATAGTAACTTCGCTTGAGGTTCCGGCAGTGGTATTGACGGCAACGATCGGCAGCGATTTATTCTTGGACTTGTGTACTCCCTCATATTCGGCAATATGTCCGCCATTGGTAGCAACGATACCGATAGCTTTGGCTGTATCCTGCGGCGAACCGCCACCGATGGAGATCAGATAATCACAATCATGCGATTTCAGGAAATCCACGCCGTCGTGAACATTTTTACAGGTCGGATTAGGCTTTACTTCATCATATACCACATATTCAATCCCTGCTTCATCCAGCACGGCCAGCAGCTTGCCGGCGATCCCGCTCTGCATCAGGAACTTGTCGGTAACTACCAGTGCTTTCTGCAGGTTCAGTTCTTGAATGTATGGGGCGATTTCCTTAAGACAGCCTTTTCCCATAATGTTGATCGAAGGAACATAATAGACATGAGTACTCATTGAATGACCAGCCTCCCAGCAATTTTGTGTAACAGCAAGCTCTTAAGTTATCTTCATCTCTGCAAGGTTTATCCCGGCTGCGGCACCTCAGGCTGGTCTCTGGAGTCATCGCAGCGGACCGTACTCAGGCGCTAGTCTTATGAAGCATGCGCTTTCAAAGAGAAAATGAACATCTTTATCGTAGCGTTATAAATCTGTGTTGTCAACAATTAATATATTATTTATGTTGTTTTTATTTGTTTAATGTTTGTTATGTAGGGATTACCATATAAAATATGTTGTTTTCAGTTATTTTATTGCAAAACACAGATATTCAAGTCTATATTTAAATAACAGAATTTATTGAACAAAATTGATACAGCTCCGGAAAGGTGATTACGATGCTAGCTGCCGAAAGACGCAATAAAATAATAGATCTTGTCCATCAGGACAAGCGTGTGCTTGTCTCCGACCTGAGCCGCATGTTCGAGGTAACGGAAGAAACGATCCGCAGGGATCTGGAAAAGCTGGAGAAGGACGGTATTGTCAGCCGGACTTATGGCGGGGCGATGTTGAACAGGCATACCAATGAGGATCTTCCGTTCGTAACCCGCAACGCAATAAATACAGATATTAAACGCAACATTGCGCTGAAGGCGCTTGATCTGATCAATGACGGGGATACACTGATGGTAGACCCCAGTTCAACCTCCTTTGAGTTCCTTAAGCTGCTGGGTAACAAAAATAATCTGACGGTCATCACCAATTCAATCAACATTTTGCAGGAGTTCGCGAATTCCGGCATGAACATCATCTCCACCGGCGGTTCCCTGCGCCACCGCTCACTGTCACTGGTCGGTCCGGTTGCTCATGATACGATTCAGCGCTACAATGTCGATACGGCTGTGATCAGCTGCAAGGGAGTAGATATGGAGCGGGGAATTACGGATTCTAACGAGCCGGAATGCGAGCTTAAGAAATATATGCTGCGCCAGGCCGAGAAGGTCGTGCTGCTCGCCGATCATACCAAGTTTAATAAGACTGCCTTTACGCAGCTGGTAGAGCTTGGCAGAATTGATGTACTAATCACTGACCGTAGACCCCCGGAGCCGTGGCTCAAGCGGCTGGCTGAGGAGAATATTGAAGTTCTCTATTAATATGTTTGGTCACGATATACAAAAGAGGACATCTCCCCTCTTCCTGTTTGGGGAAATGTCCTCTTTTTGTGCTGTAACGGTGTAGTTAACCTTTGGACAGCATAATATTCAAAATCGTCTCATCAGTTGCGGCAAGCCCTTCCTGTACCAGCCGTTCCATATTGCGGATCGTATCCTCTACCTTTTCAAAAATCACCCCGTCATTGTCGGACGGTGAAATATTATTCATCGCCAGCGTTGCCGCCTGGATCGCGGCATTGGTTGCGGTAGAGATTTTGAGCGCGCAGGTCGATTTCGCACCATCGCAGATCATGCCGGACAAGGAAGCAATCGTATTCTGGATTCCATGCTTGATTTGCTCCAGACTGCCGCCCATAAGATAGACAATCCCGCTATTCGCTCCCACGCCGCCGGCAATGCCCGACCCGCATAGCGGTGAGAGGCGGCCGATATAATGTTTGACATGCACGGTAACCAGATTGCTGAGGGCGATAGCCCGGGCCAGCATTTCATCGTCTTTGCCCAGAAGCTCCGCCAGCTTGATCACAGGCAATGTGCAGGCTATCCCCTGATTGCCGCTTCCGGCAGTAGTCATAACAGGCATTGCGCTGCCGTCCATACGCGCATCAGAGGCCGCAGCCGTAGCAGCAATGACCGAATTCGCCACATCATTACCGAACAGATTGACAGCGGAGCGCTGACTCATCTTTTTGCCGACCTGAAGGCCATAGTCTCCCCGCAATCCCTCGTCCGAAATCGCTTTATTCATTCTGGCACCCTCCAATAGAAACTCCAGCTCTGAATAATCCGTGTTGCAGACAAATTCAAAGATTCCTTCCAGAGAAACTGAATAGGCTTCGGGGCTCAGCAGTTCGTCCTCCCCGCAGTCCCCCTTGTCCTTCTGGATCCCGACTGGCACCCCATCCTTCTCCAGTAAGACAATATTGGTATGCTCTCCCGAAATAATTGCCGTTGCCTGGTGGTTAGCGCTGCTGACCCGGGCTTCAATATACAGTTTCTCCGGGGTATCTTTCAGTTCCACATCCAGCAGCTTACGCCCGATGATTCTGTTAGCCTGCTCTAATTCTTCTGCAGTCAGTCCGGAGAGAATCTCCAGCTTCCTGTGTGACCGGTGGATTACTGCGCCTAGTGCGGCCGCAATCGGCAGTCCGGTCTGCCCGGTGCCGGGAATCCCGACTCCCATAGCATTCTTGATTATATTTCCGCTAAGATGCAGCTGAATGGACGTAATCTCCTCCTGCAGCAGCTCAGCCGCCAAAGAGACGGCATAGGCCACAGCGATCGGCTCTGTGCAGCCTTCTGCCGGAACGATTTCTTTTTTGAGTATTTCCAATAGATTAACCATAGATTAGATCACCATTCCTCTAGTTGCCGGAGCTTATCCATATATAGTACAACAGAGTGCAGGTTCAGGGGAACCGTATATTGATTTTGGTTAGATTTACTTAACCCGCGCTTCATTCATAAATGCCCTGAAGTTCTCGGCAATTGCCTTGGATTGGGTGTGGTGTAAATAATGCTCTCCTTCAAGTGTTACCACTCTTCCATATTCCAATGGCCGGACCTGCTCTTCATGCAGCGGCAGCCAGCCCTCAACCTCTGTATTGTCCGCCTGTACAAATAATATGACTGGGAAAGCTTTCGGGAAGCTTAGCTGCTGAGCGTCTTTAAAATTCGCAGAGATATGCTTCATCTCGTTCAACATAGTATCGTTGTTCGAGTTTTTATACGATAGCATCCGCATCTGCCGCTTCATCTGATCATCGAAGGATAATGATGCATACGGGTCACCGCTTATTTTCATAACGAATCTTAACAGACCTGATTTCTTGAGGAATTTGAACGATTTTAACGGAAATTCAGCATCCATCCCGCCTTGTTCCGGAACACTGCTGTCGATCCCGGCAAAGGCAGTCACTTCCTCCGGATACTTGTTCACATAATCCAGTCCATATATACCTGCAATGGAGTGCCCCATTAGGATATACCGGTCAATGCCCAGCTGCTGCAGCGCTTCATGAACTTCACTTACAATATTCGCGGTTGTCCGTTCCGAATCAGTTCCGTCACTTAACCCATAGCCGAAGGGCTCAACCGCCACCACGCGATAATAGGGGGACAGTTCATCCATCAGCAGCTTAAAATCAAGGGCCGGTGCAGCTGTGCCGAATCCGGGCAGGAGCACAACCGTTTCATTTCCTTGCCCCTCTATGGTAACATTCATCTGTTTGCCGTCTACAGGCACAAGCTGCCCATAGGGGATTATTTTTCCTTGTTCGGATTTGCTGCTGACCACATTCACGATAAACACAATCGCCAGAAACAGTGCTAATGCGATCGCTAAGATACCGATTATTTTAAGTGAAAGCCTTAGTATCCTCTTCATTCTGTTACCTGTCCGCGTGTTCATTCCCTGAGTTTGTTCCACTAACATCTTCCCCTGTCCGTACTGTTTTTTCGGCTGCTTGAAGGAGCCGTTAAGATCAGCCTAAGGGACGAAGATGTACTCCGAGTGACGGCAATATGAACGCAGTATGAACAGGTGAAAAATAGTGCGGCAATACATGCAGGAAGCTTGCATTAGATGCTGCAGCATAGAAAACGCGGATCTAGAGCCTCGGTCCCCTCTATGATTCTAATTTCCATGCTGTCCGATGAGCGGTAAGGTCACAATGATAACCGTCCCCCGGCCGGGTTCACTCTCCACCTGGATACCGCCTTGATGCAGCAATACAATCTGCTTTACGATGGCAAGCCCCATACCGCTGCCGCCATATTTGCGGCTGTGCGAACGGTCTGCCTTAAAAAAGCGTTCAAAGATCCGCTGCTGATCCTCCTGCGAAATTCCGATTCCCGTATCGGAGATCCGGACGGTTACATTGCCAATTTCCTGTAGGATGCTGACGGCGATGACGCCGCCATCCGGGGTAAATTTGATGCTGTTGCCAATAATATTCGTCCACACCTGATTGAACTGATCATAATCGGCTATCAGCATGGCTGGTATGAGATCAAGCTCGAAAGTAATATTACGTGCTGACCATTGCGGCTGGAGCGCAACAATCACCCGCCTGAGCTGTTCATCCAGACTGAACTTGACCCGCTGCTGCGGCTGCGGCTGTGATTCAAGTACACTCAGCTTAAGCAGACTATCGCTCATCTTGGACATCCGGTCTGCTTCAGCCATAATAATCTTGAGATAACGGCTTCGTTCATCGTCTGTGATATCTGCTTGCTGAAGTGCCAACGCATAACCCGAGATCGAAGTGAGCGGTGACTGAACCTCATGAGATACGTTCGATACGAATTCCCGGCGCATTTGCTCCAGCTGTTGCAGCTCGCGCATCATTTGTTCGAAGCTGCGTGCCAGCGTCCCCAGTTCCCCCGATTGCTTAATGTTCAGCTTAACGCTGAAGTCACCAGCGGTGATCTGCCGTGTCGCCTGTGTCAATTTTTTGATCGGACGGATAAGGTACATGGCGGCCACCAGAATCAGCAGGCTCCCGGCAATCAACGAGTAAGTTAAGAAGTTAAGCACCCATTTAATAATAAAAGTGGACGATGAAGGCGCACGCTGCTCCACGAACATTGCTTTCGTCCCTATCTCTGTCTTAAGCGGCAGGCCTATGAGTATCGGATCAATTCCGTCAGTCCTGGTTATAACAGCCTCCCCCTTTAGTACCTCCGCGATTTGTCCGGTAGTTACATTGAGAGGGTCATGTCCGTCAAGTACACTAAGGGTCTGCAGCTGTCCCTTCGCGTCATAGATACGGACATAAAAGGAATTAAGCTGCTTCATCCCGCTGACGAACGAGTCTGCTTCCCGGACCGGTAATAGCTCGTAAATCCTGGAAACATCCTGGCCAAAATCCAGCAGGGTAACCCGCAGATTGTCATTCAATTGATCTTCATATATCCAGGTAGCCACAAAAAAGGCGATGACTGCGCCCCCGACTACGGAGAACAGAAAGGTCAGAACGACACGTATATATAAGGATTTAATCATTCGGTAACCTCTAAGCGGTAGCCAAGTCCGCGTACGGTCCCGATCTGGAAATCCGTTATATGCGCGAACCGTTCACGCAGGCGTTTAATATGTACGTCTATCGTCCGGTCATCCCCCGGGTAGTCCAGCCCCCAGATCTGTTCGATCAACTGCCCGCGTGTGTAGACCTGTCCGGGAGTTCCGGCAAGCTTATACAGAAGTTCGAATTCCTTCAGCGGAAGCGTGAGCGCCTCAGAACCTAACATGACCTTATAGGTCTGCCGGTCAAGCGTGACGCTGCCAAGCCGGATCGTCTGTGTGGTGCCGATTTTATAGCGTTTCAATAAGGCTCTGACCCGGACCGTTAACTCCAGCGGATCAAAAGGCTTCGTCAAATAATCATCTGTGCCGAGTTCAAACCCTTTGACCTTCTCCCAGGTTTCGCCCCTCGCAGTCAGCATCAGCAACGGCAGATCAGGGCTGGCTCTCCGGAGTTCCCTGCATAAGGTCCAGCCGTCCATCACCGGCATCATAATATCAAGTACAACCAGATCAACAGGCTGCGAAAGATAGATACCCAGTGCCTCCTTGCCGTCCGCAGCCTCGGCTGTGGTAAATCCGTCGTTCCGCAGAAATAAACAAACGAGTTCGCGAATGTTCGCATCGTCGTCCGCAACCAGTATAGTAGGCATCTGTTCCCTCTTTTCCTTGTTTCAGCTTATCGTAAAGTAATCATTATACTATACAGACCTGCGATTCATATAATCATCCGTGAAAGGGAGATTTCAGTGCACAAAAAAGCGGCAAACCCTATTGCCCTGTAAGGACATTAAGTTTTGCCGCTCTTATATTAACCCTGCTATAAAAATAAGGGCTTGTGCCAAAGTTCAAGGTATATAAATGTGCCGCTTATTTAGTCTCCACGGCATGTCCGCCGAACTCGTTGCGCAGCGCGGCAACCACTTTGCCGGTGAAAGTGTCGGTCTCCAGCGAACGATAGCGCATCAGCAGCGCCATTGCGATAACCGGTGTAGCCGCCTGCAGATCAAACGCAGTTTCCAGTGTCCATCTGCCCTCTCCGGAGGAGTGCATAATTCCTTTGATCTCGTCCAGCTTGGCATCCTTCGAGAAGGCGCGTTCCATTAGCTCCATCAGCCACGAGCGGATAACGGACCCGTTGTTCCACACACGGGCTACCTGCTCGAAGTTGAAGTCAAAGCCGCTTTTCTCCAGTACCTCAAAGCCTTCCCCAATCGCGGCCATCATGCCGTATTCAATCCCGTTATGCACCATCTTCAGGAAATGGCCGCTGCCGGACTTGCCGGCATACAGGTAGCCGTTGTCCACAGAGGTATCACGGAACAGCGGCTCGGCAATCGTCCAGGCTTCCTCGTCTCCGCCGATCATGTAGCAGGCGCCGCCCCGTGCCCCTTCCATCCCGCCAGAGGTGCCCGCGTCCAGGAAGTATATCCCTGATTTTTCAAGTTCATCATGGCGGCGGATGGATTCCTTGTAGTGCGAGTTCCCGGCCTCGATGATAATGTCACCTTTGGACAGCAGCGGGGTCAGCTCAGTAATTACTGAATCAACAAACTGATGCGGCACCATAATCCAGGTAATCCGCGGAGTATCCAGCTTGCTTACGAGTTCAGCCAGATTAGCCGCCCCTGCAGCCCCCTTCGCTCCAATCTCTTCAACGGCAGCAGCATTCACGTCATACGCCACAACCTCATGTCCATGATCCAGCAGGTTCTGGCCCAGATTGAAGCCCATTTTTCCTAATCCGATCAATCCGACTTTCATTACATATCCCTCCGAAATGTATTTTGTATAGGCAAGTGTTAATAGTACAAAGGGTACAAGTTACGCTCCGGGCCGGATAACATCAGCTTCAAATCCGCGTAAACGATTCTGCTTGGGCAGCTCCGCAGGCGTTACCTCATCGAGCCACCAGTGGTCCTCTCCAAGCAGCTCATCCGCCGCGTCCGGTCCGTAAGAACCCGAAGCATAAGTATGAAGCGGCAGCGTTCCCTCTTCCGTTGCCTCGATAATCGGCTGAACCCATTGCCAGGACAGCTCCACTTCATCCCAATGGGCGAAGAAAGTGGCATCCCCAAGCAGCGCATCATAAATCAGATTCTCATAGGCTTCCGGCAGGTCCGGATTGGCCGAGTCATGTTTGATGCTGACCGGCTCAAGCTGGCCGTGCTGGCGCGGGTTTTTGGTATTCAGCTGCAGTGAAATGCCTTCGCCGGGCCCGATTTCGATTACCAGCAGGTTCGGGTCCATCGGGACCTCCCCTCTGTTTTTGTTATGGAAATCATTAAACGGTTCCTTGAATTCTATAACGATCCGGGTCGATTTCTCTTTCATGCGTTTGCCGGTGCGGATATAAAAAGGCACTTCATTCCACATCGGATCATCAATCCACAGGCGGGCGGCGATGTAAGTCTCATTCTGCGAGGATGCATCAATACCCGGTTCGGCAGTATAGGCAGGGACCTCTTTGCCTTTAATCTCCCCAGCGCCGTATTGTCCGCGCACCACATGCTGAGCGACCTCTTCCTTCAGCAGCGGACGTAAGGACTGGATCACATGCCGCTTCTTGCTGCGGACATCCTCAGGGGTGCTGCCTTTAGGAAGCTGCATGGCCATCATCATCAGGAGCTGCAGCATATGATTCTGGAACATGTCGCGCAGCGCACCTGCCTTGTCATAATAGCCTGCCCGCTCTTCCACGCCGACAGTCTCAGCAGCCGTAATCTGGACATTCGCGATATAACGGTTTTGCCATAATGCCCGGAGCACAGGGTTCGAATACTTCAAGACTTCCAGGTTCTGTACCATCGGCTTACCGAGGAAGTGATCAATCCGGAAAATTTCTTCTTCTTTAAAGGCCGCATTCAGGCTGTTATTCAGCTCGCGCGCCGACTGCAAATCTCTGCCGAAGGGCTTCTCGATGATCAGGCGTTTCCAGCCGGTAGTATCGCCAAGACCGCTAGCCTCAATATTGCCGGCAATCGGACCGAAGAATTCAGGACCGACAGACAAATAAAACATCCGGTTACCGGGAATGTCCAGCTGTTCTTCACGGCGGCGCACATGACCCAGCAGCTTCGTATAATCCTCCGGACGTCCCACGTCCAGCACGCTATATTCAAAAGCCAGCAGAAACTTCTGCAGCTCGGCTGAATCTTTTACCGGATGACGGGAAAAGGTCCGCAGTGAATCCAGCACCTGCGCCTGGAACGTTTCATTGCTGAGCTCCCGTCTGCCGAGTCCAATCACAGAGAGAGGACCGGAAAGCTTGCCATCTGCGAACAGATTATATAAAGCCGGATAAATTTTGCGTTTAGCCAAATCTCCGGTAGCGCCAAAAAGCACAAATGTTGATGATTCCACTTTCATTCCTCCCGTTATTATCTAATGTTTATTAGGTTACTTATAATTACTCGCAAACTTTAATATAACACATCATACGACTGTAAAATTCATTCGTCAACCTCATTTCGACATTTACGAAAAGTACTAATTTTCACGAAGTTTTAACTATGTTATAGTAAGTAGGGTATTAATAATAACTTTTGAGGGCGGATGCAGAGTGAACCAGGAGATTAGGCCGTTACTGGCCAAAGTGGAGCATGCCTATCATATTGTCGGAAAAAAATGGGTGAATCTGATCATCCATGTGCTGATGAAAGGGCCACTGCGGTTCAGTGAGCTGCATACCATCATCCCGGATTTAAGCAAACGCATGCTGAATGAACGCCTGAAGGAGCTTGAAGGCTGTGGTCTGCTCAGCCGAACAGTAATTCCGGACAGGCCCGTCCGCACAGAATATTCGCTAACACAAAAAGGGCAGGAGCTTGGAGCTGCGCTCTGCCATGTTGAGGATTGGGCGGTAAAGTGGCTGTGATGACGTTAACAGTAAAAAAAGCGGAGCCTGCGGCTCCGCTTTAGGTCATTCATTTTGCTACATCGCATAATTAGTTCATCTTACTCAACGTATAGTTGATATTCCGCCAGCACTTTTTCCTTCGTTAGTACATTGTTGTAAATCTTCAACTCGTCGATTAAACCCTTATAAGGAGTATCCCAGTAATTCACACCCAACGTGAAGATCCCATTATTATTCTTGAAAATATTTGGGAAGTCGATGCCTGAAAACTTCTCTTCGCCGTTGATATACAGCTTAACCGTTCCGTCATGGACTGTAAAAACAACATGCGTCCATTGATTTTCAGCGATTTTGAATCCGGCTTTTGCTTGATAGGCCGCATTCGCCCATAACACCGTTTCTTTATCAGCGAGCTGCGGTACAAGGCTGATCCAGCTGCTGTTTGAGCTAGCCCCAAAGAAGGCTGTCGTAAAGTTCGTCAGCTGCTCAGGATTCAGCCACACGGAGACGGAGTAGCTATTGCTGTTGATCAAGCCGTCAGGCAGGCGGATACCGGACAAGCCGTCCAATAATGCGGCTTGACCCGAAACTCCAGTTCCGTAGGTGATACTTCCAACAGTTGTACTGTCGATTAGCGAACCTGTTACTCTGCCTTCACCGGCGAGCTGAAGGGAATCCTTCAAGTCCCCGTCAAAAGAGAATACGGCGACAAGCCCGTCCGTTACCTTTACTGTATAGCCGGCAGTTACACTGCTGCCATCTGTGGAAGCTGCGGTAATTACCGCTTCACCGACTGCCTTCGCGGTCACCACACCTGTTACTGAATCCACCTCTGCAATTTCCGGTGCGCTTGAGGTCCATGCCAGAGCCTGTTTTCCGGCATTCCCCGGAAGGATCACAGGCTGCGGTGTAAAGGTATTGCCTGTGGCTATACTTTTCTCAGTATCGGCAAATGAAATGGAACTCACCTTGACATTCGCATCAGGTTCACCGTTCACGAGCCAGCCGACGGCTTCCGGAGTCAGCGCTTTCTCATAAACCCGGAACTGATCGATCAGACCTTTATAAGGGATATCCCAATAATTGACGCCAAGTGCAAACACACTATCCGTTCCTTTGAAGACATCTGTATAGGATGTGCCCGAATATTTCAGTACTCCGTTCACATACAGCTTGACTGCTCCGGCATCATACGTGAACGTGATATGCGACCACTTGCCGGCTTCAATCTGCAGACCGGTATCCGCGTCCAGCCAGGTATCACTGCCGAACCACATCCGCGTGGTGGCTGCACCATTGCCGTAAGGCAGAAGACTTATCCATTGCGTTGAAGATTGGGCACCGAAAAACGCCGGTGTATAGGCTGTCAGCTGCTCCGGATTCAGCCACAGGCTGATTGTATACGCGTTGCTGCTGATCAGTCCGTCCGGCAGGCGGACGCCGGAGCTGCCATCCAGCTTAACGGCCTGGCCGACTTCCCCATCCACATAGCTTACTTTTCCATCTGTAGTGTTAATCAGCTTGCCTGTGACTGCGCCTGCAGCCAGGCGGTCACCGCTCTCTGCCAGATTACCTTCAAAATCATATGCTGCAACCAGGCCGTCTTCGAGCTGAGTGCCGCTGAGCTGCACTACAACTACTGTAAAGGTCTTGGTTTCCGTCGCTTTGCCAAGTTTGATAGTGGCTGTAAGCTGCACCGATGCATTTCCGCTGCCCGCTGCCGGGCGTGTTACTTTACCGTCTGCTGCAACTACAGCTTCATTGGAAGAGGCCCAAGTGATAACCGCTCCATGTACACCGGAAACCGGCA
Source organism: Paenibacillus pedocola (assembly GCF_031599675.1). NCBI lineage: Bacteria > Bacillati > Bacillota > Bacilli > Caryophanales > Paenibacillaceae > Paenibacillus > Paenibacillus pedocola. The sequence goes on from NZ_CP134223.1 coordinate 3,730,396, forward strand.
GTTTCAGTTCCCGGTAGACCTTACTTGTATCGCCCAGAGTAAGGCTATTAGCCACATTTACGACCAGTTCTTCATCGCTCAGCAGCTCTATGGCACTGCCCCAGACCGCTACGCCCTGGTCGGACATTGCTGTAAAGACCATAACATTGTCTTTCCGGGTTGAATCCCATTGCTTCACAAATACGCCTTTGTAAAGTCTCTGTACAGTGCTGCCATTGTCCGTTTCGTCGATCAGCAGATGGGCATAATAATCACCTGTAAGTTCCCAAGTTCCGCTAACCGCTCCGCCAAGGGTACCGTCTTCAAGCAGCTCAACGTCAACTGTGGATTTAATCTTAGCCGAGGTGTCCTCGCCGTGATTGACAAACTGATACGCACCGACCACATCGGCCCGCTTAACCTTGGACAGCGTCTCGCCGGAATAGCGGTGTGGTGCGACAACCGGCCAGGCATCTTCATTCATGAACATCTGGTGCACCCGCACCTCATGAGTTTCGCCGCGCAGCGGGAATCTCGTATGGAAGAAATTGAAGAACTTACCCTCTTCCTCGTCATAATATACTGAATTATGGCCTGAGGATACATAGCCGTACGTAGGGAAATCAGCCACTCCGTTCAGATTGCTGAACAGGAAGTTCCCCAGCAGTTTATTACCAATGGCCGAATGATCTTCATCGGTCGCCAGTACAGCATCTTGGCCTGTAGCATCCTTATATGGACCGTCCGGATTCACGGAACGGAACAGGCGCATATTGTAACCGCCGTCAGATGCAAGTCCGCCGTAAGTCACATACAGATAGTAATAGTCCGTATTCTTATCATAGACTACATATGGGCCTTCGCCCGATTTGAAATTACCGCCGGAAATTTTCGTTCCAAAATAACGGTCAATGATTCTGCCGTCTGCCGTCGTGCCGTCTTTTCCCGGATACTTCGGCTCGCCGGTAGCCGGATCTACTTCCAGCACAAAAATCCCGCCTGACCATGATCCATAGGTCATCCACAGCTTGCCGTCCTCGTCATAGAACAGGGTCGGATCAATCGCGTTGGTGTACATTTTATTGTTGTACGTTCCGTTCGTATTGAACCAGGCCGGATTCATGCCATCCAGTGTCCCGTTGTCAATCAGCGCCTGAATGTTAGTATTGGTCCACTTCTTGTTGACCTTACTGTTGGCATCATAGGCTTCGCCTGCGGTGAATCCGGAATACAGCACAGTTCCGCCGTAGACGTATGGGCCTTCAATAGTCTGCGAAACGGCATAGCCGATAGCAGAGCGGATATAGGTGGAAGAGGTGCAATAATACATCATATAAGCGCCTTTGCTTCCATCCCCGTTCACATAATCCGCATTCCAGAACACATCGGGTGCCCAGACGGAGAAGCCGCCTTTGCTGTCCGAATCATTCTCCCCGGCCCAGGCGAAGGATTCCGCCAGATTCGCGGACAGATCACCGAAGAGCGCGTTATCGGGTGTAGTGTAGCCGTTAGTGAAGGTGCTCCAGTTCATCAGATCCTTAGTTTTGGCTGCTGCAATATGCGAACCAAAGACATAATAGGTATCCCCGTCCTTTACGACCGATGGGTCATGCACGGATACGTTGCTGAACGCCGGCGCAGTCGCCTCCGGTGAAGGGAGCGGAGACGGAGAAACCGTTGGAGACGGTGCTGCTGTCGCACTTGGAGCGGCTGTTGCAGTCGGTGTCGCTGTCGCACTTGGAGCGGCTGTTGCAGTCGGTGCATCAGTCGGTACCGCAGTGGCGCCGCTGATTACTGCAGCCGTGGCTGTTGCCGTTGGCGCCGGTGTATCCAGCTTGATCAGGGAGCTGTACTTCTGGTCGTACGTCACCTTTCCGCTGCCTTGAACATTGATAGCTTCGCTCACATTTGGAATCAGATTGATGATTTCTGTTCCGGCTTCCAAGCGGAGGCCTGCCTTGCGGTTCAGGGTCATTTCAGCAATTTTGCCTTTGCTTAAGTACAAGGTCGGCTCGCCGAGTGCGTTCATGATTACCGAGTCGAAACTGCCGCTCAGTTGAATGACTGCAGCCGTAGGCAGTGTCTGTTCCACAGTCACTTTACTGAAGCCTGCTCCGGTTGCCGCAGCATCTTCTTCAAGTTTGACACCCGACTGAACCTTTACATCTGTCACAGCACTGCTGCCTTTAGCCGCAATACGCAGCTTTCCGTTCTTTTTGTCTGCCACTAAGACAGCAGCCGTTGAATTGTTCAGGACGACGCTGTTTTCCCCGCCGCCGGCCACCACGATTTTGCCCGCAACCTTAACATTATCGAGTGTAATATCACCTTCAGCAATGCCCTCAGTGAGATACAGATTGCCCGCGATACTGGTGTTCTTGAGCTCTACTCCGGCAGCACCGATCACCACGTTCCGGGCATTTAGACCGTTATAGCTGCCGCTTTTTAGAATGATTTGTCCGGACAGCTTGCTGATCATGCGCAGCGCTTCTGCTCTGGTTACCGAACGTAAGCCTTTGAAGCTGCCATCCCCATAACCGCTAAGGAAGCCGTCGCCCAGCAAGGAAAGCACGGCCTCCCTGCTCCACTCCGGAAGATCCGCAGCATCTTTAGGTGCGGCAGCAGTCGAAGAAGCATCTAACCGAAACAGCCGGTACAGCATTACAGCTGCTTCCTGGCGGCTTACGGTCTGGGCAGGACGAAATGTACCATCGCTGTAACCCGACACATACCCGGCAGAGACCGCTTTCATAATCTCACTATAATAAGTACTGCCTTCAGCAACATCACTAAAACTGCTTCCGCTCAGAGTTTGCAGATTGAATACTCTGTTGACCAGTGAAACCCACTCTGCGCGGGTGATATTCTGATCCGGTTTATACAAGCCGTTCCCATATCCCGTGATTAGCCCGTTCTCTACCCATGACTGAAAATCAGCCTCTGCCCAGTGTCCCTTATAGTCAGACACCGTGGTTTGGGTAAGCTGTCCCGTTTTGCCGGATTCGTTCGCCGTCCCGGAAGCCGCCATCATCGGCGAAGGTACGAGCAGCAGCAGCGCAAGGAGCGAAGCCGTTAGCTTGCCAGTTGTTTTGTTCAAAATATAAGATCCTCCGTTTCTAAAGAGTAGTTTAAGAAGAAACTAAGCTGTAGTTCTGGTACGCAGCAGCCCCCTTTGCAACTCGGATATAAAAACGCTTTCATTGAATAATTGAAAAAATGTTCTCCAGCGAGTTTTGGTTTATTTTATATAAATACGAACCAATTATCGTGAGAACAGCTTGAACGGTTTTATTTTAATGGCATAATCAGCAATTAGTCAATTAGAATTTTTTATTTAACTAAATCTTTTCATGTTTTTATTGATAATAATCGACAGCAAACAAAAAAAGCATGAACTGATCATCAAGATCCGTTCCATGCTTATTGTTAACCCTGCTATTCAAAAATCAGATACCAGTAAATTGCGGCTTCATTCGTCTGCGGATGCAAACCCTTGTAGAGAAAATAATCAACTCCGCCGATCACAAAACCGCAGCTTTCATAGAATTTGCATGCCCTGACGTTATTGTTTTGCGTTTCTAACATGAGGCCCTGCATACCGCCCGCCTCCGCCCATAGCTTGGTCTGCCCGATCAGCTGCCTGCCGATGCCGAATCCCCTATATTCGTTGTCTACTTTCAGACAATCTACAAAGCCGTATTTGTTCCAGTGTTTTTTCAACAAAATCTGCCCCACAATGCTCTCACCCGCATAGGCCAAATAACACTTCTTATTGGGGTTCCCGATATATTCCGCGTAATCTCCGGCAGCCAGTTCTTCATAACTTTTCCGGTAACAGGCCAGCTCAGTAACTGTATATCCTATCTGCCCACCGTTAATAGTCAGGTTCAGCATCGAATCAATGGTAAAACTGCTGTCCATTTCTATGCTCCGGGCTTGCTCCAAGTGTTTCAGTTCCCTGATCTGAATGTCCATAGGCTCACTCCATTAACAATTTCTATATTACACTTGCAGCAGCCACGCTTCCGCATCAGCTTCCAGTGCGAACATTCTAAAGGCATTACCCTGGCTCAGCTCTGCCAGCAGCTCTTTGAATCTCCCCTTGTCCGCCTGATCCCTGTTAATAATAGCAGCTGCTGTGATCCGGTAGTTGATGAATTTTTGCAATGCCGTTCCGGCCAGCCCCGTCCGCAGATTGTAAAAGTCCTCTGAGAGCACCTCTTCATGAAGCAGCACTTTATAAATATTATGCTCCATGCAGACGCCGACCAGATCCAGAATATCCTGTTCTGTGCTGAGCTTGCCGTCCGTTAACCTGTAGTTAATGTACTGCTGGTCTTCTTTGGTAATTACTTGAATATTCACAGCATCCACTTCCTTTTCATTTTCATGAATAATAGCCTCACGGATCTCTCCGATCCATTGCAGCTCGCTGGTGTAGGTAGAGAGGATATTGGCATCGATCATCCTCCAGATCAGTGCTTCCCGCGGGCTTCTGTCCGGTGCATAAACACCCTTTGCTGCCTTCCCCTGTTCCAGATGAATCAGTGAGCGGATTTCCTGCTCGTAGCCGGCAAGCATCCGAAGGATTTCATCCGTCTCCAGCCCGTTACACCAGGCTAGCTGGATGAGAAAGGTCTTCCGGACCTCCGGCTGCTCCGGGGAGGACAGCACCCAACGTCTGAGCTCCTGCTGCCCTGCAGCGGTTATTGTATAGATCTTCTTAGAAGGTGAGCTCTCCTGATGCTGGACTTCGTTCGTTACATACCCCTCGTTCAACAGCTCTACCAGCGCTTTGTAAATCTGGTTATTGTTGCCCGACCAGTACATGAACGTGGATTCCTGGATAAGTTTCTTCAAGTCATAGCCGCTTAACGGCCTGCTACTCAGCAAGCCTAATATGGCATTGTTGATCGACATCTGCATTCACTCCGATTGTTTTATCATATGTTAACAGTAACATATGTTATGCAGAGATTACAAATCATATTTCCGTACGCAAAAAGAGCTGTCCAGAATCTGTTGCGATTCACTGGAACAGCTCTAACTAAGATATTCTGCGTCTGCGTTTATAGTAATCTGACTTTGCTCATTCAACTACGTCAGTTCAGCAGATTGTATTTGAACATGTAATTCCCTGACCCCAGCTTACATTCTACTCCGCCGCTTACCGCCTTCATCTCCAGGATCCCTGCCGCCTGTCCGGCGGTCAGCGCCTGCTCCTGCAGTCCCTCCAGCTGTGCTCCCGGTAGTACTGCCACTCCGCTGGCATTGGCCGGAATCGAAATCCCAATCTCCATCACGCCGTCTGCCGAACGTCTCCAGGAGGACGAGACTGGGCCATACATCGTCTCAACCGCAGCCTGTGCAAAATCCATGCCTGCGCCAGGCTGCGGCTTGATATGGATCACCTTGAACCCGGGCTCTGCTTCATCCGGTCCTATTCCAGCAACATAGCGGTACAGCCATTCACCGATCGCTCCGTAGGCATAATGGTTAAATGAATTCATGTCCGGGCTCCAAAAGCTGCCGTCCTCTTTGATCCCGTCCCAGTGCTCCCAGACCGTTGTTGCGCCTTTCGTCACCTGATACAGCCAGGACGGGTAATCCTGTTTAAAAAGCAGCTCATACGCAAGCTCCCCCTCCCCGCATTCACTGAGCACGGGATTCAGATACGGGGTACCGACAAAGCCGGTCGTCAGATGATTTCCTGCCTCCGCCAGCAGTCCGGTAAGCTTATGGACCGCCCGCTCCTTCGCCTCTCCATCAACGAGCCCGAAACGCAGCGCCAATACCTGTGCAGTCTGTGTCGGGACCGCAAGGCGCCCCGAAAGCGTAAGGAATTCGCTGCGGAAAGCCTCGGTAATTTTGCCATGCAGCTCCTGATAATAAGCAGCCTCCTCAGCCAAGTCCAGTACGGCTGCCGCTTTGGAAGTAAGCTCGACGGAATAGGCATAGAACGCGGTAGCCACGTAATCCCGGTCTGTAGCCCCCACATAGCTGTCCGGTTTGGAGTCAAGACCCAGCCAATCACCGAAATGAAATCCGGTATTCCACAAATACGGATTGTCTCCTTCCCCGTAAATATAGGCGACCCATTGTTTCATACTGGTGTACTGCTCGGCAAGCAGCCTCCGGTCACCATACATTTCGTAAATCGTCCACGGGACAATCGTTGCGGCATCCCCCCAGGCGGCAGAGGAGTGTTCAGTATCGCCCCAGCCTTCCGAGAACGTATCCGTGAGATTCGGAATATAGAACGGGATGCCTCCACCCGGCAGCTGGTCCGCTTTCAAATCCCTCAGCCATTTCGTGAAGAACGGTCCTGTATTCATTAGATAAGAAGCGGTACGGACAAACATCTGGGCGTCGCCGGTCCATCCCAACCGTTCATCCCGCTGCGGACAATCGGTGGGCACATCGAGGAAATTGCCCTTTTGGCCCCATAGGATATTATGATGCAGCTGATTCACGAGCGGATCGGAACATTCGAATTGGCCGGTGCGCTCCATGTCCGAGTGCAGTACAATTCCTATGAAATCCCCCAGGCCGACGGATTCCGGGAACCCAGTAAGCTTCACATAACGGAACCCCTGGAACGTGAAATGCGGTTCATACGTCTCTGCCGCTCCTCCTTTTAGCGTATAAGAAATCAGCTGCTCGGCAGCACGGATATTATCACGGTAGAAGTTGCCCTCACGGTCCAGAATTTCCGCATGCTGAAGCTGAACCGTCCGGCCCCGTTCTCCCTGAACCGTAAACTTCAGCCAGCCGACCATATTCTGGCCCATGTCGAGGACAGTGTCACCGTGCGGTGTTGTAAGTATGGCAATAGGCTGCAGCTTTTCGATCTTAGTAACCGGAACATTTTCCTGGGCGGTGATAATCTCCTTAGAATGTTGATGAAGCTCTACCGGATACCAGCCATCCGGCGACGGGTCCATAATATCCCGCTCCAGGCGGGCATCATACCGTTCCCCCATATAAATCTCCGACATCCGTACAGCACTTTCCGCAGCCTGCCACTGCGGGCCTGTAAGAAAACGTTCCTCTCTGCCGTCCTCATACCACAGGTGCATTTCTAGCAGCAGGGCAGCTACAGAACCGTAGATCTCTTTATCATGTTTATATCCCAGATAGCCTTTATACCATCCGTTTCCAATCAGTGCTCCCAGTGTATTCACACCTTCGTGCAGTTGACTAGTGACATCATAGGTCTGGTACTGCAGCCGCTTCCCATAACTCGTCCATCCTGGTGTGAAATAATGATCTCCCACCCGGCTGCCGTTCAGCTGCAATTCATATAATCCCAGTGCGGTAGCATATATTCTGGCCCTGACTACAGTCCCATTGACTTGTACGAATGTACGGAGCAGCGGACACACCTCAGAATCCTGAGCAAAACAAGCTGCTGGGGCGCTGATCCAATCCCCCTGCCACTCCCTTGCAGCCAGCAGACCCGTTTCAAAATAAGCCGTTTCTGCCGACCATTCTGACCCGATCCCTTCCTGATCCCATACCTTAACACGATAATAATACCGCGTTCGGGCCTCCAGCTTCAGCGTCTTCAATTCAACATGCACGGACTGTGCGGACTGCACTTTTGCAGAATCCCAGATGATCAGCTGGAAGTCAGCATCCCGGGCAAGCTGAATCCGGTAAGCCGATTGTGAACAGTTCCAGCCGCCGGAGCGGAGCTGCCAGCTGATTCTTGGTGCCGGCACATCAAGGCCAAGCGGGTTTTCCTTATACTCGCAGCGGAGTTTAGTGACCCACAACATAGGTATGATTCCTCCCTTATTAGCTATAAAACGATCTTTGCCTTATAATTATAGCTGCGTTACCGCTTACATTAACGGGCATTCAGGCCATAACCTCCCGGTAATCAGGCCATTTTTCAGGAGGAGGATTTCAAATGCAGCGAAAAGCCGAACTGTTCACAAGCGAGACTTTTCTGCAGAATCAATTGCATCTGCTGGTCAACCGCGCGACGGAGGACTTCGCCGTTCCTTTTCATGCGCATGATTTTATTGAATATTGTTATGTAGCAGAAGGCCGGGGATTTCATCATATCGAACAGGATACTTTTCCCGTGCAAAAAGGCATGCTCTTCGTTATTCCGGTAGGCGTGTCGCATGTGTTCCGTCCTGCTACGCCCGATGCCCACGGCAACCGCCTAATTGTCTATAATTGCCTGTTTGATGGTCATATGGTCGACCGTCTCTCCGTTATTGTGCAGGAGCCCCACATCCGCGAGCATCTGGGAAGTCTCGGCAGGAGCGACTCACCTTACTTCTCCGTTTTCGATGAAGAGGGGATCATCGAACGCCTGATGCTGAGTCTATACCGTGAAGGCTCCGGATACGGGGAGGGTTCCGCAACCATGCTGATTGCCCTGCTGAGCGAACTGATTGTCACAGTATACAGAACGAAATTGGCTCCTATGGACAAATCTGCGGCAGAGAGCTCTGACTTTACCGCGATTATCCACTATCTGGAGCACAATCTCTCCGGGACGCTTACACTTGCCGTTCTTTCGGAAATGTCGAAATGGAGCGTCAGACATCTTCAGCGCATGTTCCGCACCCATACCGGACAGCCATACGGCTCCTACCTACAGTATCTGCGGATTCAGAAAAGCTGTGAGCTGCTGCGGATTTCAAGGCAGAAGGTCCCGCTGATTGCCGAGTCTGTCGGCTACCGCGATATGGATTCCTTCAACACAGCCTTTAAAAAAATCACAGGAGTCACTCCCCGGCAATACCGCAAAACAGTTCAATCCACTAACAGAGACCCGCTCAATATGTTGTAAATGAACAGCCGTACCGGATTGCCGCCATCCAGATCCAGAAGCACCTGCTAATTACTTCATGGTACAATACGGCTAGAGATTATATATCCAAGGAAAGGGCGGTTGATCCTGCTGATTTATCTAATTAAATTTGCCTACAGCTTCATTCTGCCGCCGGGGATCTTCGTCGTACTACTGGCCGCAATGGTCATTTGGCTGTGGCGCAGCAGCCGCCGCCAGGCCATGGTGTTGTCTGCCGTTACGCTGCTGCTCTATCTCTCGATGACTCCTTGGGTAGGCGACGCGCTGATCCGCAGCCTGGAGAATAATTACGAGCAGCCGGCCCGAATTACCGGCGATGTTATTGTAGTGCTTGGAGGAGGCGCAACCTCCGGCACTCCCGATATCGACGGTGAAGGCAATCTGCTTGGTTCAGCAGCTAACCGTCTGCTCACCGGAGTACGGCTGTACCGCTTAAACGGGCTACCGGTCCTTTTCTCCGGCGGACAGGTGTTCAGCGACAGCGGCAACGAGGCCGATACCGCGAAACGGCAATTGCTTGGGCTCGGGATTCCGGATGCAGACATTATAACGGAGAACCAGTCCCTTAATACGGAGCAGAATGCCGTGAATACCACTGCACTCATGAAGGAGCTGGGCTTCAGCCAGCCTATTCTGGTAACATCCGCCTTTCATATGTCCCGGGCGATGGCACAGTTCCATAAGGCCGGACTGGATCCGCAGGCCTATCCGACAGACTATACTACCAGCCGGGGTACGGCAATGTATCCCGGGAAGTTCGCCCCTTCGGGTAGCGCTCTCCAAAGTACCGGACTGGCACTGAAAGAATACTTGGGACTTTTGGCGGCCCGGTTTTGAGTCGCTTATATTGCAGCAAAAAAGCAGTGGCTCGAAGAATCTTCGGGCCACTGCTTTCTCTATACTGGTATTATTTGATTAGCTCGCAAAATACGGCTCCGGTCATGTCCGCAAGCTCCTGCGGGACAAGCTCCATCTGCATGCCGATTTTACCTGCGCTGACGGCCATCGTGTCGAGAATTTCCGCGCTGTGCTCAATAAAGGTCGGATACAGCTTTTTCATCCCGACAGGAGAACAGCCGCCCCGGACATAACCTGTCCATTTCAGCAGATCCTTCATAGGCAGCATCTCGATTTTTTTCTCCCCGGCGGCCTTGGCGGCCTTCTTCAGATCAAGCTCTTCAGCTACGGGAATGACAAATACATAAAGGTTCTGCCCGCTGTGCGAGACCAGCGTCTTGAAGACCGTTTCCGGTGCCTTCCCGATTTTCTCGGCAACTGCTGTACCGTGGACGGCGCCATCCTCATTGTCATATAAATGGACCTCGTAGCTGATGCCCTTGGCGTCAAGCATCCGCAGGGCATTCGTTTTGCTTATTTGCATCTTTCCTCAACCTTTCCGGCCGTGCGATCCGTTCTGGAAGGTGCGCTGCCATATGTGTATATTGGAAGTATTATAACACGGGCAGACTCCCTTAAGGCAGCGTTCCTCTTCATCCACCCATCCACTAAGCAGCTTATGCTGAAGCCGGAATGAAATCAGGTCACCACCGCCTGAACCGCAATGACACCGGCTGCCGGAACCTCCAGTACATGAATCCCCTTACCCATCGCCGCCAAAACCTGTGAAACGGTGTTCCCTTGGCAATCGCAGATAATGACCCGCCGCTGCCCGGCGTCCCTGTCCAGCTCCAGCACCAGCCGGGTAAGCAGCGTACCATTCACCACCAGCACTTCTTCCGGAAGCTCACCGGTTAAGGGAATTACCATATCCAGATAGGCGGCGGCGATCAGCTTCCGGGAATTCCGGGCCATGACCAGCGGGTAGAGCAGCTCCGGATGCCAGGGCTCAAGACTGCCTTCTAGCAGTACATCCCGGTGCCCGCGCCAGAACCCAAGCCAAAAAGTCAGCATCTCCATATGTGGCTGCGGCAGCTCTGCCAGCCGGACGGAAATCTGCGGCACAGCGAACAGGACGTTGATAAACTGCAGCGCGGCACCTTCGGCAGACTCCTCCAAATTCCACATCAGCATGTCGGAGTGAGCCGCCGTATTGCCGCAGATCAGCCGGATGTCTATCGTCTTGATCCGGTTCTGGACCGCATCATTCGGGCAGTCTCCCGCCCGGAACATATTGCCGTATTTGCGCATCAAGGGGCCTATATAGCTCTGGCGGAATTCGATCAGAATGTCCGGCTTCAAGCGGCGCAGCCGGTTAATAATTCCGCCCAGCAGCAAGTCAACAGCCACCGGAACAGAGGCCGTGTCACGTCCGCCGTCCGTCTTCCCTGCATCCTCCGGAAGTGCGTAGAAGCTGTCAACGAAATCCAGCTTAAACCCGTCCAGATTCCACTCCAGCAGCGCCTGCTCATAGATACCGGTCAAATATTCCCGCACCTCTGGATAACGCGGATCGGCTACCCCTGCACCGAAGCCTTCATGGAAATAGAGCAGTTTGTCCTTGAAGCCCCCCCATACTCTGCTGTGCCTGCCAATGAACGGAACCGCATACCACAGCATATATTTCAGCCCTGACTCCTGCACTGCTGCGACATGAGCCTTCATATCGGATATTTTGCCGGCGCTGGCCTTCCAGTCTCCGCAATAGGCATAGCCGCGGGAGGCATCCGAAGTCTGCCAGCCGTCGTCCACAATAACCGCCTTGCAGCCCAGCTCCGCAGCCAGTCTGCATTCTGCTTCCACCGCTTCCGGTGTCAGCTGCTGGTGAAAGCTATACCAGGTGGAATACATCGGCTCCCGGGCCGCGTCCGGCACAGGGGCAGGCTCATGGCCGGGGAAGCCGGCCCACCAGTCCGCTACACCTGCCAGCGCCTGAAAATACGGAATCCTGCGGGAATCCAGCCTTAGCCGGGCTTCATAAAATGCCAGCGGCGCACCCGGTTCAGAGAACAACGTCACAGAACAGTGAAAGCTGGCCGTCTCTTCATTCAAACCTGCATGCAGCTTCAGCGGGTTCATGACATCCGAGCAGGCAAAACTCAGCACATTGTTGCCCCTGTTACCGTATAGACAGACGACAGGTGCAGAGGAAGTTGATCTGGAGGTAAAACCTTCCCACCAATCCGGTATCAGCCCCCGGCTGCGCTCTGCAGCCGGATGCCACAGACCTTGGACATCTATTGCCTTACAGCTCCAGGTTAAGGACAGCGTAGGAGGCAACGCCGGAACAGATGCCGTAAGCCTAAGCGTCACAACTTGCACTCCGCTCTCTAGCTGTTCCAGTGAAAGTGCGGCTTCAAAGTCCGTAGAACCGCCTTCCAGGGTAATTTCATACTTTTCCGTGACTATAGATTTTTTCAATTGGACCGAAACTCCTTTAGCGCGGATAAGGCAGCGGAGCCGCTACATCCGGCGGGGAATAGTGATCTGGATACAGGTGCCGATCCCGGTACGGCTGCCAATGACGACGCCGTAGCGGCTGCCCCCATGCAGCTTAATCCGTGAATCGACGTTACGGATGCCGTAGCCGATCCGGGGACCGTCGGGGTCCAGAATCTGCTGAATCGTCTCGGCTTTCATACCGACACCGGTATCGATGACTTTGAATACGATATCCGAATCGCGCTTCTCCACCACCAGCCGGATGCCGATGGTGCTTCCGAACCAGGCATGCTCCAGCGCATTTTCAAGCATCGGCTGCAGGATCAGTTTGACGGTCATGTACTCCAGCACTTCAGGATCAATATCATAATAGACATTCATCCGGTCACCGTATTTGATACACTGAATGGCGATATAAGCTTTCGCATGTTCGATTTCCTTGCCTACCGTTGTGAGTATTTCACCCCTGTTTAAGGAAAGCCTGTAGAATTTGGCCAGCTCCTGGACCAGCACTTGCAGCGTCTGAACATCGCCGAACTGGGCCAGCCGGCTGATGGAAGAGAGGGTATTGTAAAGAAAATGGGGGTTGATCTGTGCCTGCAGGGATTCGAGCTCGGCTTCTTTTTTCTGGAGGCTTACAGCATAATTGCGGTGAATCAGTTCTTCGATGTTACTGCCCATCCGGTTGAAGGCTGCAGCGATCTGTCCCAGCTCGTCATTGCCTTTATAGCTGATCCGCTTCTGAAAATCCCCGTCCCGGAAATCATTCAACGAGCCTACAATCTTCTGAATCCGCCGAGAAAAATAACTCGACACCCCGATTCCGAGTCCAGCCAGTACAACCGCGCTGACCAGACAGACTAGCAGGGTCATTCTTCGTACCTTATCCGCACTTTCATCGAACAGACTGTTCGGAACATAGGCCTGCAGCTCCCAGCCCAGTCCGTCCAGCGGCTCGCTCAGCAGCAGCCGGTTCAGCTCCATACTCCCGCTCTCTCCAGCTGTATTTTCCGGTGAGGATTCTATGACCACCTTACCCGTTCCATCAACCACACGAAGTGTGCTGTAGCCGCCGATTTTCCGGTAATCCACAGAGTCCAGCAGATCGCTGATCTGCACCGCAATCCGGATTAGGCCAATACTCTTTCCTCGCTGTACATCATCCATCCGCTCCAGCAGCGAGATATTGCCATTCGCCTCATCGCGCAGTATCTGCCGCCAGATACTTTGGCCCGCCATGGTTTCAGATAGCCTCAGCTCCCGGTACCAGGGTTCCGTTTCAATCCGCTTCAGATGAAAAATTTCATACCGCTTGGTCGAGAGCAGCGGATTCTGGCCATTGTCATAATAGAAGACCTCAGACAGGCTGTCGTTCTGCAGATAGACGGACAAGCCTATATTACTGCCCGTATAGTTTAGAAGATTCTCAAGCGCCGGCATCAGTGTCTTGGTCATCGTCTCATAGCTGTACCAGCCTTGATCGTAGCGGCGCAGCGCACTTTGCAGACTGTAATTGTAATATAGCATATTGGATATCCGTTCAATATTGTCTGTGTGATAACGGATATTGTCGCGCATCTGCTGCAGTGTGCCTTGAATATTCTCCCGCGTCTTCTCTTTTAGCGAGTTCACGGAATGGGTGTAGGCGAATCCTCCAACCGTACCTACAGCGAGCAGCAGGCACAGGACATAAGGAAGGATCAGTTTATAGCCAAAGGGCATATTCAGCAGGCGCCGCATGTTACAGATGTCTCCGGTAATCGCCCGGACTGACACCGTAATGATCCTTGAATTGCTTGCTGAAATGCGACAGGTTTTTGTAGCCGACCTTGTTTGCAGCTTCATAGACCTTCAGCTTAGGATCACCGAGCAGCTGCTTCGCCCGCTCCAGACGTCTCAAGGAGACATAATCCGAGAAGTAAATGCCCGTCTCCTCGAAGAAAATCTGCCCCAGATGGTTGGGTGAGAAGGAAAAATGGTTCGCGGCATCCCGCAGCATCACATTATGCTCCAGATGATCTTCAATATAGGCTTCAATTTCTTCAACAAGCTTGCGTTTCTTGCCTTGGCGTTTGCGCTGGAGCCGTTCGGACAGCTCGAACATCCGGCGGCGGAGCCAGGACTTCATGTCCTGAGTCGTCTCCAGGTGATACAGAATACCCAGCTGCTTCCGGTCCAGCCCCAGCAGCAGGTAGAAATCCTCGTTAATCGTATGCAGATAAGCGTCCAGCTGCGAAACAATATGCAGGATCAGCTGATAGATCTCCAGCTTTGTCTCCATCTTGCCCACCCAGACGAACAGCTCTTCATTACAGTCGTCAATATCAACCAGCCGGTAAGAGGACATCGCCTGAAACAGGGACTGCAGAATGCCATCCAGATCCCGTGCATTCGCTGAAATCGGCTCCTTGGCATCCGTGTGGTGGATCAGCCTGCCTTTGCCCAGGAACAGCTTCAGTCCCAGCGCTTCCTTTGCCCGTTGAAACGACTCATGCAGCTCGCTCAGCCGGTTTACAACCGGGCCAATTCCGATTGTGACCGTAAGCAGAGTGCCGCTGACTGCCTGATGAATCAGCCCCTGCAGCCTTCCGCTGTCGTAACTCTTATCCAGAATGAATGCAAAATGGAACCGATCCAGCCTGCAGGCCTGAATCCGCTCCCCGGCGCAAAAATGCGCAACTGCCGTGTCAAGCTTTTGCTCGATACCAGTCTTCACGGCATCCCCGTAGCCGTTCAGCTTCCAGTTCAAATCATCCGGTTCCAGCACCGCTGTATAGAGGCTGGCAGCATGCCAGGATATTCCGATCCGCTGCAGCATCTGCAGCACCTTCTCTTCATCCGGCCTTCCGTCCAGCAGCTGCTTGAAAAGTTCCCGCTTGAGCAGCGGCTCCGAATCGGAAATGTACTGCCGGAGATGGGTATTCGCCTGCTCCCGGTCCAGGGACAGCTTGACTTCTTCCAGCGTCATGCGCATATCTTCGTCGTCCACCGGCTTTAGCACATAACCGGAGGCACTCATGGAGATCGCCTGTTTGGCATACTGGAAATCCTCATAGCCGCTGACAAACACAATTTTTAGCTTTGGATTCAGCTCCAGCGCTCTGCGGGCAAGCTCCATTCCTGACATAATCGGCATTTTGATGTCGGTGACAACAATATCAACAGCGTTGTTCTCCAGCACTTCCATTGCTTCAAATCCGCTGCTTGCCGTAGCGCATACGGACATTCCGAGCGCTTCCCAGTTCATGAAACGCCTCAGTCCCTCCAGATCAAGCAGCTCATCGTCCACCAGCAGCACCTTGTACATTTCATCCCATCCTTGTAATTCGTTTAGATGAAACTAAAGATTCTGCCCCATTGATGCTTATGCTGTTCAGACTCAGACGGAATTTACATTTATTAGTTAAAAGGGGTACACTTGGATTCAGTATACCCCACGTCTCCATCAGACTCTAGCGTTATTTCATCTTGCTTAGATTCTTCTGCCATCTTTCGGTCTGGAACTGCAGCAGCTTCGCATAACCGGCTTTATTTGCATCCTCATTAGCTTTTTTCAACAGGGTCAGTACTTCCTCATCACTTTTTGCATAGAGTGCTTTGGCATATACCTCAAGGAAGATATCGTTCACAGCGGAGGCAATCGTACCCTCCTCGGAATCAGGCAGCGGATCGAGATTCACAAACTCCGTGAAATTTCTGGAAGTTTTCCAGGTCACCTTCTGCTGGGCAAGTGTTGTCCAGTTCTGCTTATCTGCCGGCAGCTGGGCATCCATCTTGGCTTTGGTCTGATCAATAAAGGTCGTGTTGCCAACCCAGTTGAACCGGCCGATTCTTTCTTTGTCCTTATCGGCTTGCGGGGTGTTCAGCCCCTTCTCATTCAGAATCGGCACACCGTCGGCATCTGTCTCATCCCAATACAGGCCTTGCCGCCCGAAGTTAATAATCCGCTGTCCTTCTTCGCCGGTTAACCAGTCCAGATACGAGAAAATCGCTTCAGGGTCTTTAGCCTTCTTGGTGATGACGAGTACATTCCAGCCAAGGGAATTGTAATTGTTCGGGGTAATCTTCGCGGGATCGAGTCCCGCCTTATGAATCGGCCAGATAATGTCGTAGCCGCCCTCCGGATCCACCGTACGCAAGGCATTGTTGGCATCCCGGCCCGGATTGACCACATCGCCGTCCGCATAGACCGCCACCCGGCCGGTCACTAGCTTCTCGGTCACCTGATTGCCCGTCTGCGTAAAGGCATCCTGGGTGATCAGCTTCTCGCGGAACAGCTTGCTGGCATACTGCATGCTCTCGATGAACACAGGATCCTCAAAAATCGATCTCAGCTCATTGCCTACCGGATTAATCTTGGCCAGGTAAGGTTTGTTCTCGGCAAAGCCGCCATACATCGTTTCGAGCCCGCGCCCCTTGGCTCCAATCTCAAGCGGAATAACATCGCTGTATTTTTCTTTCACCAGCTTCAGGTAAGCATAGAGATCATCATAGGTTTCCAGCTTCGGCGAGCCGAGCTCTTTATAGATTTTCCGGTTGACGATCCAGCCTCCGTTCCCGTTCGGGCTTGACGTATACCAGTTCGGGAACTGGTACAGCTTGCCGTCATCCGAGCGGAGCATACCGAGCGTCGCTTCACCGGCGTTATTTTTCAAATTAGGGTATTTATCAAGATATTCATCCAGCGCCACCAGCAGACCTGCCTGCCGCAGCCTTTCTACATTCGCACCACGGTCCATCATAATAACATCCGGCAGGCTGCCTGAGGCGATCATCGTGCTGAACTTGGTTTCTGCCGCCCCGCTTGATTGCACGGCTGTCATATTGACCTTAAGAGTATCCCGGATCCAGGCGGTGGTGGAATCCTTCCCCCACGGCTCCGTCGTATCCCAGTCATAATTGCTGTAATAACTGAAGGTGACCGGTTTCACTGTACTTCCTATAGCAGCTGCTGTGGCTTCTGCCGTCTCTGCGGGAGCAGCCGTCTCTGTAGCAGCCGCCGGTGCCTTGGTCGGTTCCACAGTACTTTGCACACCGGCATTACTATTGCCTCCTCCGCACCCGGACAGAAGCAGCACGAAACCCAATACAACCGACATCAGCGGCAAGCCCTTTTTACGCTCCAAATGAGTAACCCCTCTCTTATACTTACTATACACAGTAATGCGGCTATTCCTTGAGTGAGCCTATCAGCACACCTTTGACAAAATATTTTTGCAGAAACGGATAAACCATAATAATCGGCAGCGTTGCCACCATTGTCGTGGCCATAATCAGCGATTTGGTTGTAACTGACTTCATCATCGCCTGCCGGTCCTGCGCCGCCGCATTCATGCCGATGGACTGCAGCTGATCCGTGACAATATTGGAATTGAGGATCTGCTTCAGCAGGGTCTGAATGGGTATCAGCTTCGGATCATTGATATAAATGCTGGCCGAGAACCAGTCATTCCAATGCCAGACTGCCGTGAACAGTGCTAAGGTTGCCACAACAGGCCCTGAAATCGGCAGTACGATGCGGAGCAGTACACCGATATGATTACAGCCGTCAATCCGCGCCGACTCGGCCAGCCCTGCGGGCAGCCCCAGAAAAAAAGTCCGGAAAATAATCATGTTATAAACACTGATCAGCCCCGGAATCACCAGCACCCAGAAAGTGTCCATCATGCCGAATTCGCGCAGCAGCAGGAAGGTTGGAATAAGCCCGCCGCTGAAATACATCGTGATGACGCAAAACACCATATAATATCTCCGGCCCAGCAGCTCCTGCCTCGACAGCCCGTAAGCGAGAATGGCCGTGAACAGCACTGACAGCACTGTCCCCACCACCGTCCGCAGCACGGAGACCAGAAACGCCTGGCCGATCCGGCTGTCATGAAAGACCACTTCATAATTGTCGAGGGTCGGACTGCGCGGCCAGAACGTAATGCCGCCGAAGGCCGTGTCCGCCCCCGTATTGAAGGATATGACCAGCGAGTTCCAAAAAGGGTACAGGGTGACGAAGCCGAGCAGCAGCAGCAGGATATAAATCAATACTTGCAGCACCTTATCGCTCCGCGTCAGCTTCATCATAACCTGTTCCCCGCTTCCCCATAGACTGAATCTACCATAAGCTTGAACCCATTTTTCTGGCCGCCTTGTTGGCTATTGCCAGCAGGCTGACGCTAATGACCGCCTTGAACAATCCTGCGGCCGCCGCATAGGAGAACCTGCTGTTCAAAATCCCCATCCGGTAGACATACGTATCGATCACATCGGACACATCCCGCAGAATCGGGTTCGTCGCCAGAATCAGGATATCCTCGAATCCGGCGTTCAGAATATTGCCCACAGCCAGAATCATGAAGATGATGATCACCGGCCGGATGCAGGGCAGCGTAATCAGCTGAATCTGCTTAAAACGGCTCGCCCCGTCGATGGAAGCGGCTTCATACAAATGCGGATCGATACCGGCAATCGCAGCCAGATAGACAATTGCCGCAAATCCAATTTCTTTCCATACTCCCGTAGCGACCAGAATGCCCCAGAAGTATTCCGGCACGGACAGAAAACTGATCGGCTCCGTCGTCAGATTAAGGCTCATCAACAGCATGTTAACGCTTCCATTATCAGTCGAAAGCATCGACCCGACGAACCCGCCAACGATGACCCAGGAGAGAAAATGCGGCAGATAGCTGACCGTCTGAATGATCCGCTTGAACATCATCTGCCGCACCTCATTCAGCATAAGCGCCAGCAGGATCGGGGCCGGAAAACCAAACAGCAGCTTGAGCAGGCTGATGACAATCGTGTTGCGCATAACCGTCCAGAAGTCAGGCGAATTAAAAAACGCTTCGAAGTGTTTAAGCCCGACCCATGGACTGTTAAAAAAACCGCCGAACAGCTGATAATCCTGAAAAGCCATCAGTACCCCGTACATGGGCAGATAACTGAAGATAAGGATGAAGATCAGCGCCGGCACCACCATCAACTGCAAATCCCACTGCCTGATCCACCTGGACCACCAGGAATCAGAACTCTTTTTCTGCGTGTGAAACACCCTTCGTTCGATCTGCACGGTTGTCATCCTTCCTGTGTCTTTGCTTTACACTTTCATCTTATGCCCAGCAGGAAGGACGTACCAGTACCGCCGCCAACGAAAAATGTGGTTCAGCAACGATCCCTTAATTCCCGGAAAATCGCTGCTTATTCTGGTTCGTCCGGGAGTTTGACAGCGTTGATGTCATCAATATAAATCGTTCCGCTGCCCGGTGTGCCGCTGCCCTGCGCAATATAGAAGGCAAACTCCTTAATTGATCCGAGATCAATCACCCCGTTGCCTCCGGTAGACCAGCCCGGCCGGGCAAACACGGTAAATGGAAGGGTCACCAGCACCGGCTCAGTACCCTGTAGCTTCAGGCTGGCCTCCCAGACTTCCCCGTTCGTCTCATGGAACTGCACAGCCAGCTGCCGGTTCGATCCGTCAGGCTGCAGCCAGAAGGATATGGCTTCCATTCCCGGCCACTCCTTGCCCATGCTGCGGTAAACGCCCGCGTAGCCGGGATTACCCACCGTGTAATCCAGCTTCAGCCCGTAGCTGCCTCCGCTCAGATGGTACGTGTCCAGCGTAACCGTCGCCGCATTACCGGAGACATTGCGCTGCCATTTCCCCCGCAGATTCCCGTTTGATCCGCCGTAGCCCTCGAAATCATCGATCAGATAGCTGTCTGCTGGCGGAGGAACGTACGGCCCGTTTCCTGTCTCCCCATTGTTCAAAGCGCGGGGATGGCTGTACAGGGACTGGATGCTGCTAAGTGAATTTTTATCAGTCAAATACTGCGACCACGTCATGAAATATACATACCGCGATTGTTTGCTCTGCAGCATTTCCATATCCGGCAGCTCTCCGTTCTCGCCAATGGCTATCGGTCTGCCGCCGCTGAGCTGCACTAGCTTGCTGTAATACGTATCGCGATAATCATTGTTGTAAATATCCATAGCCAGAACGTCAACCCTGTCATGGCCGGGGTAATATGGCGCCGAATCATAAGCCCAGGAGCTTTCTGCATTCGGGCTCCAGACCCAGATCAGATTATCCAGCCCATGCAGATTGGTTAACCGGTCGTACATATTGTTCCACAGCTGCTTGAACAGCTCCGGCCGCGCCCCCCACCAGAAAAACTCGGCATTCATCTCATGATACGGCCGCCACAGGACCGGAATGTTCTCGTCCCTGAGCTGCTCCAGGTATCCGGCCACTTCGTCTACCTGTGCCGCCCACTGGTTATACAGTTCCGTGCCGGGGGTGACGATGTCCGTCATCTGAGCCAGCGTCACATCTCCAGTAACACTTTCCCAGCCGGCGGTTGCCGGATCCATCGGCCGCGGCTCGTGGTAAGTCAGCGTTACCATCGTTCCGCTTTGCCCTTTAAGGACTGCCTCGTCAATCATAGCCTGGCGTAACTCGCCGAGATCTCCGCCGGTGTAGTAAGCAAAATCCGAACCCCACAGAGCGGGATAGTAGCCGGTCAGCTCTGCAGCGGTGTCATACCACTTCGTCGGCTCTTCGTAATAGTTATGCTGGCCCGTATAAACAGCGTTTCCTACCGACGCATATAAGCGGTCCAGGAGTGCACGGGTGGCCTCGGAAGCCCCCGGATTGACCGGGTGCATCTTCAGTGTAGTCAGCTGAAGCGTACTTGCCGCGGAAACAGCAGTCCCTTCACTCACCGCTTTTACAGAAATATCGTACAAGGTTTCAGGCGATAAGCCTTCCAGTTTGTAAGTGTATAGTGGATTCCCGTTAACAGCAGGAATAGAGAGGCTGGACCATGTGCCTTCAGCAGCTTTTTTGTAAGAAATTTCGTAAGACTTCACGCCAAAAGGGCCTGAAGAAGCTGCCCATTCCAGTTCCGCGGATACACCGTCGATGTTACCGGCTGCAAAGCCTGCCGGAGCACCGGGCGATAGATCTGCCGGAAGCTGCGGCATTGCACCAACAAATACCTGATCCAGCAGGATATTCGCGCCTGTAACATTAGCAGTCATCAGACGCAGGAACGAGGCGCTGCTTCCGGTGTGCAGCTGCTGCACAGTACGAGTCCAGCCCGAAGCGGCGCTGGTAGTAACCGGAAGCAGTGTCTTCCCGCTATCCTGATAGACAATAAGGTTTACTGTAAGGCTGCCAGGCGGCGTGGCCGCAGACTTGCTCCAGTAAGACACCAGATAACTGCTGGTGTCCGCGGATAATTTCCCCGACTGAAGTAAGGATTCCGGATTGAGCTGGGCCGCATATTGCCCCGAATAGGTGTCATAGGTTACGGTCGAAACCGTCCCTTTCTGTTTCCACGGGGAAATCAGACCACTCTCAAAGTCTCCATTCGCCACCAGATTGGCTCCCGGGGTTGCTTCAAGTCCCATGCGTGAATCAGAGAAGTTACCCGCGGCATCCCTGGCACGCAGCATGATGGCGTAGACGGAAAAGGGATCAAGACTGCCCAGTGTATAGGTGTACTCCGAAACAGTAGCCTGATGGGGTACGGACACTACAGTCCAGGCAGGGTCATCTGTTTTTTTGAATGACAGCTGGTAGGAATCTACCGCCATATCATCAGTCGAGCCGGACCAGGTCAACTTCAGTGAATCCGGCTCCCGCAGGGTCTGCCAGACGCCGGGTGTAGTCGGCCTTTCGATATCGACATTCTCACGGATGACCGCGTCATCAATGTAATAGTCTTTACTTGTACTGTTCCAGAAGGACAGGCGGATATACTGCACTCCCGGAGCCGGTGTATAGAGCAGCTGCCGGTATTCCCAGCTGGTGGAGCCCGAAAATTGCAGGATCTGCTTACCTTGCTGCGTGCCGAAGATATCCATATCCACCGATGCGCTCGTTACCCCTGTCCCGGCGAACTTCACCCATAGTCCGACACGATAGGTTTTGCCTTGCTGTACCGCCACTGACGCGGATGCTCCGCCCGTATTACGTTTCACCTGCAGACTTTTTTCTCCCCCATGCTGCTCACTTGTCACTACAACCGGACTGCCCCATTTCTCCCATCCGGTGTCCCCTGATTCAAAACCCGGATTGCTCAAAAGATTCTCCCCAGCCGCCCGCGAGGGTGCAGCAGGAACAATGATCGATGCAACAAACAGAGCGGCGGCCAGCCAGCCATACAACCATTTTTTGCCCGTTCGTGCAAACACTTGGATCAAACCTCCATTTGAATTTCAGCCGGTTGGATTACGACCTTTCAATCGTCCGGCTCATCAAATGTAAGCGTTTTCTATTGTGGTCAACAAGGATCGCCAGCAACGAAAACTGTGTTTGAGCAACGACTAATTTTTGTTCGATACGGAGTGGAGACAGAAGGTTTCAGATCGAAGGATAGCGGGAGAATATTGGCTAGGTCGGACAGGATATAATAGACGATTTACTCTATCTATATTCCGTTAGTCTGGACGAAAAGTTCCTATATATAGAACGAACTTATGAATTTTCTATTTAGGGGATTAGCCGTGCAATCTTGATAGACAGATTTTCTCCAGCTAATTTCTCACGTACAGCCTTAAATCAGCGGTACTTTATAAATCAGCTGGAGTTATTCCAGTTATGTTCTGATTCCAGGCAAAACGGATTCATTAGATGGAGTTTTTCCCGTTAGCGTTTATCCAAAACTTATCTCTGTCCGGTACGCCCCGTTACCGCAGGTCACGGCGAGCACCTGCCGGCTGTCACTATCGAGAGCGACGCCTTTCCAGCGCACCGCACCAAGTGAGTCATCCGCCCACGTCTCCCAGGTGATCCCGCCATCCCGGCTGCACACCACCTTGGATTCAGTCATAGTACGAACCATCGGCTCGCTGGCCAGAATCAGCAGATCCCTTCCCCCGTCGCCCTTGCCCACAGCCAGTGCCGAGACATTAAACGGCTCGGCTGTACCCGCCGGGAAAAGCTTGCTCCAGCTCTGGCCATCATCGGGGCTGCTCCATAATCCTTCCGAAATAAACCCGGCATACAACGTCCCGCTGCGAGTGGCAGAATAAGCTACCGTATTCAGCACCGATGCTGGACCCCTGTGTTGAAAGGGGAGCACCGCTCCAATAGATTCCCATGTGTCCCCGCCATCGGCGGAACGCCAAATGCCCTCGCTCCACTCCCCCGTGAGGACATGCCCCGCCCGGATGGGATCTGCAGCCATTAGCTGATTAGCACCGCAGGCGTTCTTGACCTGATAGACAACCACGGACAGCAGCTCTGCTTCAATCCAGTTTTTGAGGTGAGGAAGTGTTGACACATGAGCCGGCGGGCGAAAAGGCGTCTGCTTCCACGTCAGCCCCCCGTCTGCAGAACGGTAAACTCCGGCCCCTGAGGAAATATCGCCATCGATGTAAGCGTAGAACGTGCCGGAATGAACACCATCCTCCCGCAAAGCCTGGACGAACAAGCCCTTTTCAAGGGTAAGCACCTCCTCCGCAGACTGCCCTCCATCTCTGCTTAAGGCGATACAGGCAGTACGGCCATGGCCTACAAGCCCGTATACATAATGTTCAGAATTGATCCTAGAGACGGCCACAGCGGTACTCCCCGAGTAACCTGCCAGTCCGGGCAGATTGCGGAAGGTCACCCCGCCATCCTCAGTCACCTTAGGCGAATGGTCCGCCATGGTGACACAGAACTTGCCGGGCTGGCCGGGAGCTGCGGCTACCGCTTCCATGCAGGTGGTTTCCAGCCCGCGGAAATGGCCTGCCCGCCAGGTATTTCCGCCATCTTCGCTAACCGCGACTCCATACCAGTTGCACAAATAAAGCCGGTCTTTGTTCAAACAGTCCACGATCAGCTTCGAAATCGCCCAGCCTGCTGCCGCTGCGCGTGATCCCCCGTTGAAGCTGTCCATGTATGACGGAAACCCGCTCAAATCTTCATCCCGGTGCTGCCGGAGAAGCTGCCATTCTTCCCCGCCGTCTCCGGAATAATATATTGGAATGGGCGGGACATCCTTCATATGCGGCCGCACATCAGGGGCTGTATACCACCGCTGCGGGTTGTGGGTATCCTGAACCACCGTGCCATAGCGGTGTTCACCGGGCAGGAGTCCTGCCCCGGCGGATATCCAGGTCCGCCCGCCGTCCCTGCTGCTGCAGATGCCTCCCCAAATGCAGGCGGCCATCAGGCGCTGCGGATCACGGCTGTCAAAGCACAGCTCGGCAAAGCTCGCACCTTCATACAGCAGCTGCCAGGATTCTCCCAGATCCGGGCTGGCATACAGCCGCCCTTGCTTGCCTCTGGGCTGATCCTGGAGCAGACCCAGTACCCCGCCTTCACCCGTCTCCACATAGTCCATGTTCAGGTCATCATCGCTAATGGTGCCTGCAAACAATACACCAGGAATAGCTGGGTGAAAAACCACACAGCCGAATCTTTCCTCCGGCAGCAGCGTTTGCTGCCAGGTCTCGCCTTCATCGCGGCTGATCCACAAACCGCCGGTGTACCCCCCGGCAGCCACGACCACCGGATGATGCGGGTCGACCGCAATGACCTCACCGTACATCCGGGTCGGCCCGTTCCCGTAGAATCCCATGCCGGTGCAGACTTCCTTCCAGCTCCCGCCGCCATCGGATGATTTGTGTACCGCACCGTAAAATGTCCGGCTTCTCACTTCACCCGAGCAACGGAACATCACCTGCGGGTGATGACTGCTGATGGCAAAGCTCTGTACCTGATGATGATAGCTTTGGGTTAAGCCGCTGTTCAGCGTCTCCCAGCTCATTCCGCCGTCCAGGCTGCGAAAGACTCCCGCCACATCGCAGCGGGCATAGAGCACTCCGCTATCCGCTGGATGCTGCAGCAGACCGGTAATATAACCGCCTCCGCCAAGCGCAGCAGGCGACCAAGCTTGTGCCGTCCTAAGTGAATGATTCAGCAAGTTCGTCCCTCCTCTGTTCCATCACCTTAAGTCTACCTTTAGGCTACGCATAGAGGCATCCCCTCCGGCAACGGATTATGACGCTCAGCAATGAATCTGCAGCTCCTGAACCAAAAGACCCTTGGTTTCCCAAGGGTCTCATTGCTGCTATCTGCCAAAGTCTGCTGCGTCAGCCTCCTGACAGCGCCGGGAGGTCTGATCGTGCAGCGCCTTCTATCTTCACTTACCTAATCTCTGGGATAATTGATAGCCATAATATCCATAAAAGGAACCTTGGTGATCTCCTCGTTCAAGCTGAGATGCACCTTTCCGGTCCGCGAGTCCATGCCGACGATCTGCCCCCGCAACGCTTCTTCCTTCCCCCACACGGTCAGCAAAATGACCGACTCCTCTTGCATTGCTTCCGTCAGCTGGTTGCCAATCTCCTCCAGCACAAATTCATCTCTTGTCGGCCGTTTGGCCACTTTCGCTTTTGCCACGATATTCCTCCAATAAGCCATTACTCGGATTACGATTACGCCGTCATATGAATGCTCCTATGTATTATAACATGGACTTCCACCGCATCAACCCGCGTAACCTAGTTGTTTTCATCCACTGCTATATTATTTAAGGAGAATCCTCACTCACATTAATGTAAAATATAGTTAATTCATTTATCTATCGTTAATCGAAGTGAGAAGGATGCACAGGAGGGATACAATGAAAAAATCTCTATTTCTGTTGATTGCGATCTGTCTTGCAGGCACTTTTATTGCAATAAGATCTGTTCATGCGGATTGGGCGTATAAATTTGTTGTAAATGAAGGTAAGGCTTATATCATTTCGGACATCCGAGTAGAACCTGAACAAGTTGATTCAATCATTGGTGAGGTTACAAAGTATTCAGATTTTGAAGACACATACTCTGGTAATTTTTCTAACCACTTTCCGGAGGGAACAAAGTATTACAATATCAAAGACGTTAACACCAATGAGGCGATTGCGATTAAGTTGAATGATGGATCGTATATTAAAGCGA
This sequence comes from Paenibacillus pedocola, assembly GCF_031599675.1. NCBI lineage: Bacteria > Bacillati > Bacillota > Bacilli > Caryophanales > Paenibacillaceae > Paenibacillus > Paenibacillus pedocola. The sequence goes on from NZ_CP134223.1 coordinate 3,756,473, forward strand.
ACTATCAAGGTGAGTATGCTGGCGGAGCCTCATTTGAATGGGCAAATATTCTATGGTCTACTGCAGGTCTATTCATGCTCGTCATTGTGACTTTTTTTGTAATCAAGAAAAAGAAATGAATGTCATTCGAACAGCAGTAAACGGTTAAAAATGCATGAGGTGTCTCAAAACCGCGAACCGCTCCATGAGGCACCCCATTATTCAGTAATTTCACTTATTATGCGGATAGTATCAGGATGAAGGCGTTAACGGCGTTTGGCTGCTTGGATCAGGTCTGAAAGGTATTGCTTCTTATCCCCTTCAGCTTTGTCAGCAAGCTTCTTCAGCTTGTCCGTCCCGCCCCAGATCAGGTATACAAGATGTTCCACCTGGTAGTAGTTAAGGCCGCGGACTTGATTAAGCAGGAGTCTAAGCAGCTCCCCATCCTGTAATTCTTCCCTAATCTTCAGCTTCAAGGTATCTGTGCTGTATAGCATACACGTAACCAGCAAGGGAAGTGTCTCTCCGTTAAGGCCGTAATGTTGGGATAAAGCCGCTGTGAAGCCGTCCTGGACCGACTGATGTTCAACATCTACCTTCTCCATATACTGTCCGGCGAGCGGGAAATATACCGGATCTGTGAGTCCAAGGCCGAAGACCGCATAGCTGCCCGGCATGCAGCTCTTCTCCCCTTCCGTATCCGTATACCATTCGAAGGTTTCCATTGCCGCCTTAGCGTACTCTTCCAGCAGCGGGTGCACCTCCGGATATTCAAGCGCATTCGCAAAAAAGCGGTGCGTGCCCGACTTGGCCAGTCCTTTAATCGGCAGCCAGCACTTTACAGCGGATTTCAGTTTAATCTGATAGCTTTTGGGAAAGCCCAGCTTAAGCAGATTAATCAGGAACCGGAGCGCCTGTGCATAGCTCTCCCCTGACTCCTGTTTAATATGGACGCTTACCTCGGCAAACACATCATTAGCGCTGCATTCTACCCGTTCACCGCGTAATCTCACATCATCTTTCGCAAAGGCTCCACTGCCCTGCTTCATTAGTTGTTCAGCCCGGGTGCTGCCGAGTTCGACCGCACATTTCAAGAAGGTAAGCCCCACGCTTCTGCTGAAGGAAGGCTCATATTTGAGGATACAAATGGCGGCATAAATCACAAGCTCGACGGAGCTTTGCCCGGTCACGTCCAGCATTGCACCGCTTTTCTTCTTGTATTCCCTCTGCCACTCTGTTCCTGTGTTCTCGAAATAACGGGGCAGCCACTGGTCCTCTACCCAATTTCTAAGTGTCACAGTCAGAGTATGGCGGTGTTCCGCAAGCTGTTTGTTCCCCCTGTTAAGCTCTTGTATTTTCTCAAATACAGCGATGATTCTGCCGGGATCCAATTCAGCAAACAGGCCTTCGTCCAGCAGATGCCGGGAGAGAAAAAATGTTTCTAACGGCTTGGTCGGATATTTTCCGGCTTCGAGCTTGTCCGAGATATAAAGGCTGATCTGTTCAAGCAGCTGTTGCTTCTTCTCCTCATCTACATAATCGAGAATACGTACATTGACCTCTCCGCCGCGCACCCGGAACTTCCCGTCAAACGTAAACCGGTAATCAATCACCGCCCGCGGTAATGTAGTGATGTGGTGCTGCATATACCCAGCCAGCTCAGGAATCAGCTCCCGCACTTGCTCCTCTGTCAGCTGCTCACTGGTATTCTGCTTACTGTTACCCGGCTGTGATAGATCAAGCACATTATCTGTCACGTCCACTCTGCCATCCGCATATTCAAGGAGTGCATAGCCGTGAATGCCCGCCTGGAGCGTAGTGCGTTTCACAGTTTTTTCTGCGTCCTTATCGTTGATATAGGCCATCCACTTATCTATTTCCTGTTTCATTTCTTCGAGAATTGCTTCCACCATATGATTCATGTCCATTACATACTCCTTTACACAGCAGTATCGGCAGTGAAATTGTTCATACTAACTCTAGCATAGCCTGTCCGTGCAGCCGGAACAATTAGACGTTAGTGTTATTTCGTATAATTCTCTTGGCAGCGTTCGTTACGACGACAATGCATCACTTCTGTTATTTAAAAAAGCTGCCACAAGGGCAGCTCTTCACATTCAGCTTTCAGCTCTGGCGGTATTCCCCAACCAACGCCATATACACTTCGTATTGTTGTTCCCATGCCCTTTTACGGTCTTGAAACACTTCTCCATCCAACAGCGCTGCAATCACATCCAGACACACATGCCAGCCGGCGAGGTCTTTAGGCGTATGATCCGTGAGTGTACCTATCGTTTCAATCAGCAGCAGCCGGCAGCCCTCCGGCTCGGCGTCCAGCTCGAAACGGACCTTATCTTCGCCCCAGCTATATTCCAGCACCGAAGCCGGCTCACACTCCGAAATCCTCATCTCGATAAGGTTGCCGTCCTGCATATCAAACATCATACTGCCGCCGGTCCGCAGCTCTTTCACACGCAGCTCGGAGAACCATTTCGGCAACAGGTCATTGTCAGTCAGATAAGCCCAGACCTCTCCTACAGAATGCTTGTAATGACGTTCAAAGGTGGCTGTAGTACCTTCCGGCACTCTTTTTAGCTTAGCGGTCATCTTGTTCCCTCCTGTTTAACGTTCTTTTTCAGCATTCTGCAGCAGAACCTGTTATCCAGACTGTAAAGGATTCACAGCTTAATCGCAAATAGGTCTAAACAGCATAATCATCCAAGCTTATCCGCTTACCATTATGCAGGGCTGCTGGTTCTTCACCCGCAGAAACTTCCAGCCTCAGCTGATCTCCGCCGGAGGCGATATATTCTGCTGCAAGTATAGTCTCTGTGTCAAAAACAGGCGCTTTAGCCGACATCTCAGCTGCAAATTCTTCAAGGCTGATAATGCCGCACTGTTCCGCTTGTTTAACCTCCATCGCCTCAACCACTACGCCGCCCGGCATTCCTGACGCTTTTACCTCCATGTAATGCTGCCGTTCAATCAGCTCATACATGTGGGATAAATAGACGGCAAAATAAACGTTATCAACATGCCCGAACAGCGCCTGCGGCTGCTCCCGCCACTGGCCCTTCGGCAGAACACCGATGACTGTGCTGTCCTTGCCGCCGGGTACCGGAAACAAAGATATTACCGTGCCTTTGTGATAAAGAACATCCATATAAGGACTCTGGTGACGCGGATCGCCTTCCTGATACCCTTCGCCCGGATGGAAAAAGTACAGCTGATTGGCCCCGCCTGCCCCGCTCACCGGCAGAGAGTAGGTCCAGCGGAGCTGTTCATTGTCGAACTCCTCCACCCGCTCCCATAATCCGCCGGCGGCATAATCCCCGCAGATATAAGCGTAGGAATGCAGCAGCGGCTGTGAACTGGGTCCGCCAGGCACAACCTTCTGCGTCAGCTTCTTCACCTCCGCCGGTGTCCGGCGGTCAAGCGCAAGCTCACGGATCTGAGCCGGTGCTTCGTAGAACAGAAAGCCGGCATATTCCGTACGCGGCATCCCGCCGGGAAGTCTGAAATCCCCGAACTGCACATAGTCATGGAGCACATTGCGGTCGCCCGGCACATCATGCGGCCAGCCGCGGGAATGAGCACCGGCCCACGCTCCGCGGAGGTAGAAAGATGCCCGCTCGCTCCACAGGTGATCGAGCATTTCACCAAGGGCGGCTTTCACTCCGCTCTCCTCCTCCAGCTCCCAGGCGCAGGTGAACGCCTGCACCCAGTGCCAGAACCACGGCAGGCTGCCATATTCAGGCATTCCCTTAGCCCGGATATAGGCCAGCGTTTGCTCAAGGCTTACCCGTCCGTCTTCGCGCAGCTCTTCATCCCCGAACAGCCGGCCGAAAATCAGCTTCGCCGCCGTGTATTTAGCTTCGTGGTGACCATAGTACACTACGGGTTTGCGAAAGAAGCCGCTCCGGTAAATATGCCCGATTGCAGTATGGAAGGCAATCCGCAGTCCGGCACTGAACAAGCCGCTGTACTGCTTGCAGAACCAGACCATCAGACTGCCCATAATTTCCACAGGCAGCTCATGCGGGGCTGCTTCCCGCGGAACCGGGTGCAGGCCAAGCGGCCAGTGTCCGTAGAGGGGAGTCCCGGGCTCCCTGTTCTGCAGCAGCACCGTTTCCAGCAGCACTGCCTCTGCCTTCTTACTCACAGCCTCCCTGTCTGATTCCAGCCGGAGACTGTCGTCCACAGCGGCTGCAAACAGATAGGATGCATAATAGAAGTTGTTGCGCACATCATCATGGAACCACAAGCCGCTATCCAGCAGCGGAAGCCGCTGTGCTTCCAGTGCTACTTTATGGATGATTTCCTTCCGACGCTCTTTATAGGGATGACTCCGGTTGCTGCTTGGTTCCGCCGACATCATTTTCCCCTCCCAGGGTTTCATTTTTACTATATTGTGCACGCTTTCAGTTCATCTGGCAATCGATAAACCGAACAAATAAACTAAAATAAACGTACTAAAAAAGATTATGTCTTGCCAAATGAACGCATATGGATTAAATTGTACCTATACGAACGAAAATACGTTTGCGAAGGGGATTGAATCCGCAATGGAAAGACGTTTTGCATCACACCCGAATGAAGTTAAGCAGTTTGACACCGAGCGCCTGCGCAAGGAGTTCCACATTCCTGTCATTTTTGCTCCGGATGAACTGAAGCTTGTCCTGACCCATGAAGACCGCATGATCGTTGGCGGTGCTAATCCGGTAAATGAGGATGTCGTACTGACCACTGACCTGAAAGAGCTTGGAGTAACTTACTTCCTGGAACGCCGCGAGCTCGGAGTCATCAATGTCGGAGGCAAAGGTTCGGTAGTTGTCGACGGAACCGAATATGAAATAGATTTCAAAGAATGTCTGTATGTCGGACAGGGCGCCAAGGATGTAATTTTCAAAAGCGCCGACAGCGCAAAGCCGGCAAAGTTCTACCTGAACTCGGCTCCTGCACACCAGTCCTACCCTACTACCAAAACAACGCTGGCTGAATCCGAATCCGGCGCACTTGGCGGCCTGGAGAACTCCAATGAACGCACCATTCACCGCTTCATCCATACGAACGGTGTACAAAGCGCGCAGCTCGTTATGGGGATGACCCAGCTGAAACCGGGCAGCATGTGGAATACAATGCCTTCCCATACCCACCCGCGCCGGATGGAAGCCTACTTCTATTTCGATCTTCCGGACGATTCCATTGTGTTCCACCTGATGGGCGAACCTACGGAAACCCGCCATATCGTGATGCACAACGAACAGGCGGTCATTTCTCCAAGCTGGTCGATTCACAGCGGTGTAGGTACACACAACTATACCTTCATCTGGAGCATGGCCGGAGACAACAAACGTTATGATGATATGGACCCCGTAGGTATGAAAGAATTAAAATAGAATAAAAACAACTACGGAAAGACGAGGCAGGCGGATGAACCCGATACGGCGACACGAGATGATTATGGAAGTAATGCTGAACCAGAAGGATGTAACGGTGAACGAGCTGAGCGAGAAGCTCCAGGTAAGCGGTAAAACAATTCGCGAGGACTTAAGCAAGCTGGAGGAGCAGGGACTTATTATGCGTGTGCATGGCGGTGCAGTGCTGGCACAAAGCGATCAGTTCGGCATTCTGCCCGTGAGGACCCCGCTGGATAAGTACTCCGACGAGAAAACCGAGATTGCTCTGCGCGCTATCGCCCATATCGAAGAGGATGACATCATTGCCCTGGACGGCGGAAGCACTACGCTGGAAATTGCCCGGCGGCTGGATAATATGCCTCTAACGGTTGTTACAAATGATGTATATATCATCAGCGAGCTGGTTCCCAAAGATAACATCCGTCTGGTCGTTCCCGGGGGTTACCGTGTCCGCAATATGCTGGCCGGTCCCGAAGCCGTCGCCTACGTGCAAAAGCTAAATATACAAAAAGCATTTTTGTCGGCTACAGCCGTGCATATCGAGCATGGACTGTCAATTTACACCGGAGATTTAATTGATTTCAAGCAGGCACTCGTTGCCACTGCCCGCAAGGTGTTCGCCGCATGCGACCACCACAAATTCGGGCATACCGCGCTGCGCACCTTCGCTTCATTACAGGAAGTCGATGTGCTGCTTACAGACAGCGGACTTATACCCGAAACGGTAGAACAGTTCCGCAGTGCAGGCATCAATATTGAAGTCGGTTAAATTTCATTACAAAGACGGGAGCTGCTTCTCAGAGTAAGACTCCCCTATACTATCTACCATTACGTAAACTAAAAGGAGCGAAATATATTATGTCATCATTATTCAGTTTGGCAGGCAAAACAGCAATCGTAACCGGAGCAGCCCAAGGTCTTGGTCAAGGTATTCTGCTTGCCTTCGCAGAAGCAGGTGCAGACGTGGTTTCCATTTCCCTGAACAGCAGTGAAGAATCCGTAAAAGCGGCTGAAGCTTACGGTGTAAAAGCCCTCAGCATCGAAGCAGACCTGAGCGATCACAGCAAGCTGCAAGGAGCGTTTGACCAAGCGCTGGAACTGACCGGCCACGTGGATATCCTCGTTAACTGCGCAGGCATGATCCGCCGTACTCCAGCCAAAGACCACAGTGAAAAAGACTGGTTCGACGTTATCAACCTCAACCAGAACACCGTGTTCCTGCTGTCGCAAATCGCCGGCCGCCACTTCCTGGAAAGAGGAACCGGCAAAATCATCAACATCTGCTCCATGCTCTCCTACCAGGGCGGTATCAACGTTCCTGGCTACACAGCAAGTAAACATGCCGTTGCCGGTCTGACCAAAGCCTTTGCTAATGAATGGGCACAATACGGCCTCAACGTTAACGCTATTGCTCCAGGCTACATGGCTACAGAAAATACAGCTCCGATCCGTGCTGACCAGAGCCGCTCCGACTCCATCCTCGACCGTATCCCTGCAGGCCGCTGGGGAACTGCTGAAGACGTTAAAGGCCCTGCTGTATTCCTGGCTTCCGCTGCTTCCGATTACCTGAACGGTCACGTACTGGCTGTAGACGGCGGATGGCTGGCTAGATAAGATTTTCTTTTCCTCCGTTGAATATAAATGAATTCACTTCACCCGGATGCCTCAGGTATCCGGGTGTTTTTTTGTACATAAGCGGCTACCTGCCATGCATATTTTTATTCTGAGTTAGTCTACAAGGCTCTCAATGATTCACGCCAGTTCCACAAACTCACCCGGGTGAGCGCGAATATAAGCCGCGATGGCTTTTAAGCTCATCCCGGACAGCTGCCCGAAGCTTTCGTATAACACTCCAATCTGTCTGGCCAGCTCCTGATCCTGCTCCATATCTTTGAATGCAGCCTCACTCCACTGCCGTCCCAGCCTGTCGTTCCGTTGTTCCAGCATGCTTCTGGTCTCCTCCAGCAGCCGGATCATTGCAGTATCCTCAAAGAACAACAACCCTTCCTGAACTCCGTTCCAATAGCCGGGTGTATCCAGCATATAGGAAATCCAGGCATAATACTCCGCTGAGGATTTGTGGGCGTGATCGTAGAATACCCGGAACATACAAAGCGCCTTCTGCCCCCTGCTGAGCTGAGCGATTACCCCTGCTTTGACTTCAGGCGATTTGCCGCGGATAAGCCAAACGCCGGTTCCATACAGTGCCACCCCAGACGCTCATCACTTAAAGTCTGAAACGTTACCGAATCCATTCTGGCCAGATGCATAACACCGCTCCTCTGTTCATTTACCTACATAGTCTGATCTGATACGTGCTCATCAGTCCATATACAGCAGCACTGTTCGAATCTGCTCTGCCGCCCGTTTATTCTGTTGATCCAGCGGGTCAAGTGAAATATTGCTAGTAATAATGATCAGGCCTTGATAATAGTAAATTTGTTTCTGGATAATATTCATCACGGCTCTGAGCGGTACAAAGGTCCGTCCATTTCGGATCTCAACCTTTGGAATGAAGGTCTTCTGATTATGATATTGCACGGTGGCTTCCAGCTGCTTGGAATTGACGCTAATTGAAGCACCGAACTTGGCAGCAATAAATTTCAGGGGAACCATCGTTGTACCTTCCCTGAGGTAGGGCACCACACTGGAATTAGCAGCATCAATCGCAGACTTATTACCTTTAACCAGCACAGTAGAGTGTCCGATTGACAGTACAACAGCATCCTGCAAAATATCATCCACTAAGTCATTCAAGGCCGGCTGCCCGGCACTCTGGCACGAGCTGCCCTTATACAACACCATATAGTCGGTGATGATATCTATCGCTTCTTGTCTCATATCCTTGGTCAGCTTTGTATCGTTAAGCACCTGCTCCGTTATGACCCAGCTGCAGTCTATATTCTGCTGCGATTCCGCCAAGGCTTTGATCAAGGCCACCGTCAGGCTGTCCGGCAATGCCTTCTGTGCTGCAGTAATCCAGGTGATATCCGGGTCCAGATAATGGTCCAGCACCTTAAGGTAGCCGATAACAAATATCTCCGGCGCACTAAGCTTAGACTTGTCTAATGCCGCGGTTGATTTGCCGTATACCAGCTGCGCATATTCCTCCGCATGCTCTTTATCCGACCAGCTTATATCGGCATACAGAGCATTCATTACAGCTGCCTTCTCATCCAGCGGATGGTTAGGGGATACCAGAAAGTCTGCTACAGTGCGGCTTAACCCGTTTTTCTCGGCATCGGCTACGATATCCACATCCAGATAGGCCTTATAAATGGCGGTTGATGTAACGGGAGAATCCGCATAGACAAGCGACGTCCCTTTTCCCAGAAACAGGCCTGACACAATCAATGATACCGCGATGACCAGTTTGCTCAAACGGGAGTTCAACAGGGTGTTCATATACATTCCTCCTTATGCTATATTTAGCTGACGTGGTACAAAGATGTGCTCTTAAAACCTTAACCAGAGATGATTTCCGGCAATCTCACCCGGGTTAAGAGCCTAATCTTACTTGTAAAAGGGGGTTTAAAGCATGAATGAAGAAATACTAACTACCTTTGATGATTATGGCGTTGTTACCGGTGCTGCCCCCCGCGATGAGGTGCACCGTCTGGGACTGTGGCATGAGACCTTTCACTGCTGGTTTGTCGGCCAGGAGCCTGAGGGTTTATCCATTTACCTCCAGCTGCGCAGTGAACAGAAGCGGGACTATGCGGGGCTGCTGGACATTACCGCAGCCGGACATTTGCTCGCCCATGAGGTTCCGGAGGACGGTATACGTGAAGTACAGGAAGAGCTGGGTATCCTGGTGACTTATCCGGAGCTGGTTCCGCTCGGGATCATTCCATATACGATGGATAAGGAAGGTTTCCTCGACCGTGAACGGGCCCACGTGTTCTTGCACAAGAACACTCTGCCTTTGGAAGCCTTCAGCCTGCAGCAAGAGGAAGTAGCCGGAATCGTGACCGCCAGCTTTGCAGACTTCTGCAAGCTCTGGGGAGGCGAAACGGCGTCCATCCGTATCCGCGGCTACCGGATGGACGGGAACACACGTGAGCCTATCGACGAGCTGGCCGATATCAGCCGCTTTGTCCCTCATGAAGCAAGCTATTATTTGCAGATCATCGCAGGCATTTCCGCCACTTTTGCTTAATTATACCAAATTACGTACTGGATGATGGAGATTCCAATGACCAAAACGCGTCTTAGCCCATCCTTTTATTATTTATGGGGGACCCAATCCGCAGCGAATTCTGCAGATGTCCTCTACATTATGGCCTTAACCGTACTGGTGCTGGACCATACGGGCAGCCTGATCTCGGCCACACTGGTCCCGCTCTTCCGTTCACTCTCGCAAATGCTAAGTGGGCTGATCGCGCCTCTCCTGATTGCACGGTTTAACCTTTCCCGGCTGCTCCTGCTATCCCAGAGCGGACAATTTCTGTTTTTTGCGGCAATGGCAGTTTACTTGGGAGTCCAAGGCAGCGGCGCTTCACTGTTTATTTTGTTTACGCTAAATTTTGCCATGTCTTTCCTGGATGGCTGGACAGTTCCGGCGCGCAATGCGCTAGTACCACGGCTTACCAGCTCTCGTGAAGGACTGCTGCGGGCCAACGGCCTATTATCCGTCAGCGACCAGATCGTGCAGTTTGCCGGTTGGGGACTCAGCGGTATTATCAGTGTCTGGATTGGAACAACCTCTACCCTCCTGCTAACCGCAGTTATCTATGCTTTGGCAGCCCTGTTCACTATGCGGATTAAAGAACCGCAAACCGGAATGGAGACTCACAGTCCTTCCGATAATGCTGCCGGGAGCCTGGCTGTTCCTTCCAGAGGGTCGGTCTTGACAGAAGGCTGGAAGATCATCTGGCGAACGCCAAGTCTGCGGGCATTAACCGCGATTGACGCCATCGATATGCTCGGCGGCTCGGTATGGGTCGGTGCATTTACACTGTCTTTTGTGCAGGAGGCGCTGGGACAGGGTGAAGAATGGTGGGGATTTATTAATTCCATTTATTTTGCCGGCACGATCGGCGGGGGACTGCTGGTGATCTCGGCGGTCCGGCGGATCGGCAGCAGGCTGCTGCGCTATATGCTGATTGGCATGGCCGGTTACGGCCTGCTTACTTTTCTGTATGCCATCAACACCCATCTGATTGCCGCATTGATACTCGTACTGGCGATGGGACCATTCGCCGAGCTTAGCGCCGTGACCCGCAGAACACTGGTCCAGCACAGCGTGAACAGTGAGCAGCTGCCAAAAGTATTGTCCGCACAGGCCGCAATCCTCCATCTGTTCTTCTGCATCTCCCTGCTTGGCATGGCCTGGGCGGCGGAAACCTTCGGCATTGTGAAGCTGTATGTCTTTGCCGCCTGCCTGACCTGCTCGGCTGTTGTCGTCGGGATTATATATGCTAAATCTCTGCGGAACGTCGAAGAGAATTCCTCCAGAAATGAACAGACTCATTAAACGGGCACCGGAGCCACGGGGCTGATCAACTCTCTGCCTTCAAAAGAATCATCCGCTCCAAATGACAAAAAGGGCTATTGCTATCCGCAGCAATGGCCCTATTTACGGTTAAAGTTAAATCAGTGCGTTGAAATGGCCCTCCGAGTCCACTGTAGCCGTCCGGGGATCGGCCAGACCGATGCCCTTAAAGCCCCCTTTTCCCAAAGTCTTCCAGATTGGGGGCTGATCTTGCAGGGAAGCGGATACCACATCAACGGATGTGCTGCTCCCGACTTTTCGCGCGAGCTGGGCCTCTAACAGCCGGATTTGCCGCTGCAGCTGCTCCCGGCGGTTAATTGTCTGCACCACGTCGCTCTGCTCCGCATTCACCTTGTCCAGCTCCATCATCAGCCGGTCGCGCTGCTTCTCCAGGGAACTGACATCACTCTGAGTACCGCCGTAGGCCGCAATGGCCTGCACCGGGCTGATTCCGGATAATGCTTGTGACATCATAGTCTCCCCCTCCATTTCCATAACTTCTATTAATCTCTATTACCCGGCTGTGCCCGCCATGACAACATCCCAGCCGTTTCCCGGCGAAAATCATTTCATAAAATATCGTTTTCCCCGTTCCATAAGATGCATGCACCGCACCGGAAATTATGCTAGCATAACATTTATAACAAGCCACAATATTTGAGGTGATCGGAATGTTAGAACGTTCCATGGAGAATGTAATGGAATCTGTGAAGGGAAGGAGTGATGTGTAGAAAAAAAAAGAAATGAGGATGATTATAATGAGTGCAACCCATACGATTAAAAGCGATGGATTTGAACTGAATTATTGTGTTAAAGGAACTGGAAAGCCGGTTTTGGTGATAGGCAGCAGTGTTTATTATCCTCAACTATTCCCGGAAGATTTATATGATACCTTCCAGTTTATTTTCCTTGATCATAGAGGATTTGTGAAGCCGCCCCGTATACTGCAACCCGAAGATTATAGATTGGACAAAGTATTAGATGATATAGAGACAGCAAGACAGGAGCTTAATTTAACCCATTTCATCCTGCTAGGGCACTCAGGGCATGCGTTCATGGCCTTGGAATATGCCAAAAAGTATCCCACCCATGTCCATAAAGTTGTCTTATTAAACTCGGCACCAACAAACAGCGAGGAAAGACAGCGTCAAAGTTTTGACTTTTTTAATGAGACGGCAAGTCCAGAGAGAAAAAAGCAGCTTGAGCTGGATATTGCTCTGCTAGAAAGTGACATTCAGAAGGATCCTGAACGGCGGTTCATTCATATGTGCATCCGGATGAGTGCCCAAAGCTTTTATGACTATACTATTGATGCAGCTTATATGTGGAAAGATGTTTACACGAATATGCCAATCATCGATCATCTGTGGGGGGAAGCTTTCGGAGAATTGAACCTGATCCAATCTCTTGCTACCCTTAATAAGCCGGTATTTATCGGTTTAGGAAGGTATGATTATTTGGTAGCCCCTGTTTCACTTTGGAATGCTGTAGATGAAACCTATGGGCACGTGAAAAAAGTAATTTTTGAGCATAGTGGTCATAATCCGATGTTTGAGGAACCCCAAACCTTTGATAGAGAATTACGACGGTGGATTCTTGAGGACAATTGAGGCTTTCCTTTGATAACGAAAACACTAAGTTCATGCTTAGTGTTTTTTTATTGCCTGCCTTATAAATAGGCGCATCAACAGTTAATCTACTGGATCAACACAGCAAAAAGAACAGCCGATGGCTGTTCTTTTTCGCCGCCTGCCTTAGAAGCAGGTGAACGAGCTAATCCGGTTCAAATCGATGCCGAAATACCCCCAGAAGAACCCAAACCATCTGAACCCTGCAACAGAATTACGTCCGACGAATACCGGGAAGAACCAGAATTGCTCGCCGTTATTCAGCCAAATATAGGTGTTGCGGAACAGGCAGCGTCTGATCCCGCCAGGGTCGACGGCATATGGGGTGGCCGACATTTGCGGTACGAATTGCGGCGGCGGAGCCGTCGGCGCTTGAACGCCCCCCGGTGCACCTCCCGGAGTTCCTGGAAATCCGCCTGGCCCCCCCGGTCCTCCTGGTCCTGGTCCGCCCGGGAACCCCGGAAATCCTCCGCCGGGTCCCGGTGTTGGAAAAAATCCCATATGTGATCGCTCCTTTCATTGAGTAGGCATAATCATCATATGTATTCGCGGAGAAGGCGCTTGGGCGGATTCCATGGAAATGTAAATTTTCTCGAGTTGCTAAACCCTCTTTGGAGAAATAACTTATGCAGCTTCAACCGAGTGTGTATCCGCTTGCTTGCGCCGAAAGAACGGCTTGCCCTTCGACCAGTTGATGAACGGCTGCTCTATGACATAATAAGAGATCGTTGCGGCCGCATACGAGATTGCGACAACGGATATACTGATCCCCAGCCATCGCCACACGTCAACGATCCCGAAATAGTGATAATCCTTAATGCCGTACTTTTCTATTAACGTAATGAACAAATAATGCCAAATATACAGGCCGAATGAAACTTTCGCAGTATATCGGAAAAAGCGGTTATCCAGCCATCGCCCTAACATCACGCTGAACGGTGCCGACAACAGCACGACCCCGAACAAAATGGCATAAGCGGGAAAATAGTACGGTTGATGCTGGAGGCTGAAGTCAAATTCGCCTTGATGGCGCATACGCCAGATTAGCAAGCCTGCAAGCACTAAGGCGGCTGCACCGGCTGCGTCAAACAGCCCGAGCTTGCGCAGTCGCTCAATTGCGGTGCCGCGCTGCAGAATCGCGACAGTTACGCCCGCCGCCAGGATGCCGATGGTAAAGTGGCCGAAGAATCCGATAGGATTGTAATTCGGCATCCAGTATTTCGCACCGCCGAGCTGACCATAATCCCAGCCTCGGCCATTCTCGCCAGGCGTAAACCAATGGTGTACAAGTGAGTTGGCGACCAGCATCAATCCAAACGTGACGACCCAGAACATGATCGCCTTTCCGAAGGAACGCCGCTTGCTGAGCATAAACAATAAAGCCATAAATAAAGGCATAAGTATGTAGCAGAACACCTCGAAGCTTATCGACCAGAATGGCCCATTTAAGTCGGACGGAAAAAACGTGGTATAGTGGAAGCCCGTCGTAAACGTAAAACCCGTTAAGATTCGCCGCCACAAGAACTCTGTAGGAATGTCCAGCCTCCATACAAGCAAAAGGCAAACCAAAAACGAAACATAATAGCCGGGCATAATTCTTGCAGCGCGACGAACTGCATATTTTCGGATACTAGGATACGCCTCATTATCCAAATACGCGCTCCAAAAGGGGAACGACAACAAAAATCCGCTTAACACGAAAAACAGGCTGACCCCGCTGTTCCCAAGCAGGACAACCGACTGCACTTCTTGAAGCCAATGTTTTTGCGCGGGCATCGCCAGACGTTGTGATACATGATGCAGGATGACGGACAGGCAAGCGATCGCACGAACGCCATCCGCTCCCGTTAATTGGGTGCTGCCTAACCTAAACTTTGACATCTGCTATTCCTCTTTTCCGAATTGACTTCCCGACAAATGATGCCCGCTACTCCAACACTTATATTCGCTCTGTACATCAATTTCAGGTACTCCTATTTTTCCATAAATCATTGGAAAATCCTTCAAGGATTATGCTATTAAGTTAAAAATATAACACGTTTTGAAAGATTTTGGATATTCCTAAACCTGTGAGTGTAAACTAACTCAGTCCCATTAGAACATTTATTTTCCTGTCCGTCCTTTCGACTGCTCCCGGACAAGTAGGAGGAATGCTGACGCTGCCGGCGACAACGTCTCCTGCTTCCGGGTACAGACAGCAATCGGATTCAGCAGCGAAGCGCCGTTGACCATCACACGCTCCACTTCTCCGCGCTCAACATTGTCTTTTACGGCCAGGGAGGAGATAAAGATGGCTCCGTAACCCGCCATGACGGCCCGAACCATCTCGTTCACCCCGTTAAATTGCAGGCCGACCTTGGGAGGATTCACATTCAATGCCCGGCACAAGGAAAATAGACGTTCCCGGGTGGAGCTTCCCTCTTCACGCAGAATGAAGGGAACCTTCATCATTTCCGCTAATGTAATTTCCTTCCCGGCGTAGGGATGGTTTTTGGGAACGATAAACCAGAGTTCATCCTCCAGAAGTTCCTCCCATTCGATGCCCGGCTGCTCCTCCCAGCCGCCTCCGTAGACGGCTACCTCCGCATCGTACTGCAGCAGCCCCTCCACCGCTTCCCGGGAGTTGGCCGTGGTCAAGACCACCTCCACGGAAGGATGCTTCTGTTTGTATAGAGCCAGCCATTCCGGAAGCAGCAGATTGGCTGGCAGATAGGTGGCGACGATCCTCAGGATACCGCTGAACCCGGCCTTGTATTCCCGGACCACTTCATCCAGCTCACGCTCCAGCGCAAACAGGCGTTTGGCGTGGCTGGCCAGCATCCGGCCTGCATCGGTCAATAGAATGCCACGCCCTTTGGAGGCCAACAGCTGGATGCCCAGCTCCTTCTCCAGGTTGCGTACCTGGGCCGTAACCGCAGGCTGGCTGATCCGTAGTTCCTCCGCGGCGCGGGTGACCCCGCCTTTTTCAGCGATGGTGTGGAATATTTTAAGGGCGTGAAGATTCATAAGATGACCTGCCTCCTACATCAAAATTGATGAATAACGAAAATATATATATTTTTCTGATGAATCGTTATGCTTTATTGTATGAGTTAGAGAAAACATTCACAAGAGTTCAACGCTAAATATAAGGAGAGAAAAAAGCCATGCGCAAAACTAAAATCGTCTGCACCATCGGTCCCTCCAGCGAAAGTCCCGAAATGCTCCGGAAGCTGATCCAAGCCGGTATGAACGTCGCCCGCCTGAACTTCGCCCATGGAGAGCTGGACGAGCACGCGGAGCGCATCCGCCGCATCCGGGAAGCAGCCAAGGAGCTGAACCAATATGTTGCCGTCCTGCTCGACATTAAAGGCCCGGAAATCCGCATCGGCAAAATGGCCTCGGACTACGCGGAGCTGGTAGCGGGTGAATCCGTGGTTCTAACCACCGAGGAAGTGCTCGGCACCAAGGAACGCATTCAAATCACCTACAAGCAGCTGCCCCAAGATGTGAAGCCCGGCAGTATCATCCTGATCGATGACGGTCTGATCCGTCTGGAGGTTGTAAGGGCTGAAGGCAGTGAGATCACTTGCCTCATCAAGAACGGCGGCAAGCTGAAGCAGCGTAAGGGCGTCAACGTTCCCGGCATCAAAACCAGCCTTCCCGGCGTAACCGAGAAGGACATCCGGCACATCAAGTTTGGCATTGAGCAGAACATCGACATCATCGCCCAATCCTTCGTCCGCAAAGCCGAAGACATCCTCGAGATTAAACATATCCTTAGCGAACACAAGGCCGGCCATATCCAAGTCATCGCCAAGATCGAAAATGACGAGGGCGTGGAGAATCTGGACGCCATCCTGAGCGTAGCCGACGGCCTGATGGTAGCCCGCGGCGACCTGGGCGTAGACCTGCCGGTGGAGGATGTGCCGCTGGTTCAGAAAGATATGATCAGGAAGTGCAACCTGGCCGGGAAACCGGTCATCACCGCAACTCACATGCTGGAGTCCATGCAGGTGAACCCGCGTCCGACCCGTGCGGAAGCGGGCGACGTTGCCAACGCCATCTTCGACGGCACTGATTCCGTCATGCTGTCCGGCGAATCCGCCGCAGGCAAGTACCCGCTGGAGTCCGTCGAGACCATGGCCCGCATCGCCGCCCGCGCCGAGTCGGTCATGGGAGATTACGGCCGCTGCAGCTGCAATGGTGACGCGGCTGCCACCGACGTAACCGGTGCCATCGGCGAAGCTGTTGCCCGCACGGCTCTCATGCTCTCCGCCAAGGCCATTCTCGCCCTGACCGAAAGCGGCTTTACCGCCCGGACCATCGCCAAGCACAAGCCGGCTGCACCGGTCATCGCCGTATCCACCAAGGAGAGCGTACTGTACGCCCTGTCCTTGACCTGGGGTGTAACCCCGCTGCTCCGCAGCGAGTCCGCTTCCAGCACAGACGCAGCCGTAGCAGCCGCCGTTGAACTGGCCAAGTCGGCCGGTTACGTACAAGACGGCGACCTGGTGGTCATCACTGCAGGTGTCCCTGCAGGCCGCACCGGAACCACCAACCTGCTGCGGGTTCACAAAGTAGGCGAAGCGCTCTAAAAAGTAAACAATCCGTAGCAGGAGCCTATCGCACCTGCTACGGATTTGTTTTACCCTTTTTGTTTTACCCTACGGTCTATACATACCTTCCTGCCGGCGCCAACGATAATTTACCGTCTTCCATCCGGTATACCTTATCGCAATAGGTGAGCATCCGATCATCATGAGTCACCATAATCGCCGCTTTATGGCGTGTTCTCACCTCATGGGCAATCAAGGAGACAACCTCATGGGCGCGTTTGGTATCAAGGCTTGCGGTAGGCTCGTCGGCCAATATAACATTAGGATCGTTAATTAAAGCCCGGGCAATAGCGTTACGCTGTTTCTCGCCCCCGGACAGCTCCTCCGGGTAGCTCTTCAGCTTGGCGCCTAGCCCAAGTTCTTCAAGCAATTTTACGGCAAAAGCTTTGTCTGCAGCACTGACCTTCCCTGACATCCGCTTCACCACAAGCAACTGATCAAGAACATTCAGGTATGGAACCAAATTTGAAGCCTGCATGATGAAGCCAATCTCACGCAACCGGATGTCGGACAGTTGGTTGCCTGACAGCTTCGATATATCCTGACCATTTAATATAACTTCTCCTTCAGTGGCTTTAAGCAATGCACCCGCAACGGATAAGAAGGTACTTTTACCCGAACCGGATGGTCCCACTACGGCAACAAACTCTCCTGTTTGCACATTTATGGATACGTTATCTAGTGCTGGAATACGGTTCATTCCTTCATTGTAATATTTTGAAGCCCCCGTAATTTGCAATCCCTTAGTCATTATTCAACCCTCCCAAGCGCTTTAAGCGGATCAATTTTCGAAATCATGCGTACCGACACCAAGGAACTAAGCAAGGAAATCACTACCAAAATGATGGAATACGTCAATACCAGCTTTGTTTCAAGCATAAACGGCATGCCTTTTGGCATGATTGCCGCTGTCCCATACGTTAGGATAATGCCAACGATAATGCTAGAGAGCGACAAAACAAACACCTGTGAGACGACGGCTTTGCCCAAGAACCCATTCTTAGCTCCGATAGCCTTCATAATTCCGAACTGGTTAGTCTTCTGCAATGTAAATACATAGAAGAACACACCAAGTACGAATGCCGAGATCGTAAGCAGGAACGCAAGCATCATCATGATTGTGCCATTCTCTTCTTTGTAACCGGGCATTCCCTGCACAGCTGCTGCACGAGTAACCGTTTCGGTCCCCGCCAATTCTTCATTGATGGCCTTAGGGTCAATATTCTTACCTTGAAGCATAATTGCATTGACTGGTTCCGTGACCCCTTTGTCTGAGCCTGGTGCTGCAAACGCAAGTTTTCGCCACTCTGCAATAGGTATGAAAACAGCTGATACATGGTTGTAAGTCTGATTTTGGACAAAACCGGCAATAGTCAATGATTCCGTTGAACCATCCAGCTTGAAGGTGTCACCAAGTTTAAATCCCTCATCTTTCATGGTCTTATTAACAATAACTTTCGTCAGATTATTGGAATTCAGTCCCACACCTTCAATAATCGCCGGCTCTAAAAAGCTTCCCGGATCAATACCAATAATAGCTATATCTACTTTATCCTCATTGGCTGCACTATTTCCTTTGACTGCCGATGCCATGATGGTACCCATTGGAGAAACGGCACTAACATTCGGCATTTCTGTTAATTTCGCGGTCAGCTCATTTGACAATAAGGATTTACTCATTGACGCTTTCGATCCTTGTTCAAAAACCACATAATCGGCCTTCATGGTTTTAAACGTCGACGCCGCCAGTGTAGATAATCCATTCCCCAAACCCGATAAAACAAATACCAACCAAGAAATAAGCACAAAAATGACTGCAATCATCAAGAACCTTGTTTTGTTGTGTTTCAATTCCTTCAATGCCAAGAACATAGTTTATTCCTCTCCTCCTCTTAAATAAATGACACGAGTGTCAAATTAAACATTTTGTATCCCGTTATAATTTTCCCGACTCGTTGTAATCTAGTATGAACCATTTTCGACACGCGTGTCAAATATAATAAATGGAAATGGACCTCAGTCCCTTCCAGCTCCCCCCAGCCACATTTTGTACAATAGCTTACTCCACTCAGGTGTAGGCATGTTCAGCATATTAGGAGTTTCAATAAGGTTAAAATAGACGCCTATGATGACTGGAAGTGGAAGGCTTGTATTTAAGTGTCCCTCTTCCTGCGCACGAACAAACAATAGCTCAAGTTGATTCTTTAAAGTGATATGGGCCTGCTCAATAAATTCAAGATCACTCGCTGCCGCAACAGAATTAGCTATATTTATTTTATGGGCGTCACCAAGCAATTGATGGAAATCAGCCTCTTCCAGATACACTGTGAGCAGATTCTGAAGAGCGGTCATACAATCCGTCTCATCAATCGCTGACGTTTTTCGTAGTACACTTTCCATTACACGCTTCATACATGCAGCAACGATCTCGTCTTTATTGGCATAATACTGGTATATTGTACTTCTTGCCCCAACCAGTTTTTCTGATAACAGTTTAAGCTGAAACCCCTCATATCCGTGTTGCAGGAGCAACTGCTTGGTCTGGTCGAGCAACTCCGATTCTGTAAAAGCCTGCTTTCTCCCCATGTTGATCACCGCCCCTAACTATTCTGTAGTCTCATTGTAACAAAAATTGCGCTTATTGTATTTTACCGGTTCAAAACTCAACACAATCATTGAAAATATGATTAGTATGAAATATCATACTGTTGTACAGATTGATTATCAAAGGAGAGATTTATGATGCATCAAAAAAAAGAAAATAGTCACGGATTCGGGCATGGCAAAGTGCTGGGAACAACCTCAATGGGTGAAAGAGGACAAATTGTGATTCCTAGAGAAGCAAGGGAAGAACTTGATATTAAGCCAGGTGAGAAATTCATCGTTTTCGGGAATAAGCGCAAGGGCGCCGTAATTCTGGTCAAAGCAGAAATGTTCAACAAATTTGCGGATTTCTTCATGAGTGCTTCTAAAAAGTTTGAAAGCATGGCCCAAGCGATCTTTGATAAAAACACTGCTATTCCTGAAGATGAGGATAATGAACCTGAGGCCGATGAAAAAGGACCTGAGGCTGACGCAAAAGAATGAGCGAATTCTTTAAATTGATGAAGGATCTCCGGTTCCGGAGAACCATGCGGATGATTTTTAAGTTCGCCTGGGATTTCTGGTGGCTGGGCAGGCAAAAGCATTTTATTACGGGACGGCGCTTAGAAGCGAAAACAAAAGCCTTATACCGAAAACAGGCCACATATTTTACGAAGACCGCAATGGATATGGGTGGATTAATTATCAAGCTTGGGCAGCATGTGAGTGCACAAGTGGATATTTTGCCGAAGGAAATTATTGATGAATTGTCAAAGCTCCAGGATTCCGTAGATTCCGTAGATTTCTCCGAGATACAGCAAAAGGTAGAGAGTGAACTCGGAGCGTCCATTAGCGAGATTTTTGCTGAGTTTAGTCCAGCTCCCATCGCAGCGGCTTCCTTAGGACAGGTACATCGGGCGACATTACGGACAGGTGAAGAAGTCGCAGTAAAAGTAATGCGTCCCGGAGTCGAGGATATTATCGCCATTGATTCGAAATCCATACAAATTGCTATTCGGTTATTAAAACGCTGGACCAAGATCAGAGACTTCATGGACCTTGATGCTGTGTATGATGAGTTTCACGAAACCGTTATGGAAGAGCTCGATTATCAAAAAGAGGGACGAAATGCAGAGGATTTCCAGCTGCAGTTTATCCATCGGGATGATGTCGTCGTTCCAGCCATTCATTGGTCCTATACAACTTCAAAGGTTTTAACCATGGAGTTTCTGGAAGGTGTAAAAATCAACAATTTTGCCCAGCTTGATGCCTGGGGCGTGGATCGGACTAAATTAGCGAAGTCACTGATAGAAATCTTCGTAGAACAGATTCTATTAGAAGGCTTCTTTCACGCAGATCCGCATCCGGGAAATGTTCTCGTGCAGCCTGACGGCACCATAGCATTAATCGATTTTGGAATGGTCGGACGAATTGCCGGGGATATGAAGGCGCAGATGGTAGCCCTTCTAATGGCCGTGTATTTAAAGGATGCTCACGGCGCCATCGATGCCCTTACCCGTTTGAGATTTTTAAGACGGAATGTAGATTTAGAGGTATTTTCAAGGAATCTAACGTCATTATTTAAACAAATCAACGGGGATACGTTTGACCTCAGTTTTGTGACGTCAGGTGACAATGCTGAAGAATTACGGGATTTCCTCTACTCTCAGCCCTTTCAGTTACCTGCAAATACAACATTTTTGGGAAAAGCCATAGGCACGGTGTATGGTCTTTGTACTGGACTGGACCCTGAGCTTGATTTGATTGGGACCGTTAAGCCTTATGTTGAAGAGGTTGTGCGCAGTGATCTGCGGGGAAGTGTCTTTTCCAACGTGGTAGATGAAGGCAAGAATCTTCTAAAAGGAATCCTTCCTACGACCAAGAAGTTCATTTCGGCAGTAGATAAATTGGATAGCGGTAATTTACGGGTGAAACTATCAAGTTCCTTTGAGAAAAAATTGATAGATACGCAAAATAGGAATACAGGGCGGATTATTGCAACCATCATTGGAGCGGTATGCCTTCTGACTGCCACAAACATGTGGAATGAAGTGAATCATATGGTTTCTTATGTGCTCGGCACGTTGGGGCTGATCATTATGCTTAGCCAGCTCAAAGTGAGAGAACGCCGCCGTGATGTAAGACATGCAAAGCAGATGAGAGCTATGCGTGAACATAATCGGTTTGAAAAGTCGAAGTTTAATTCCCATGAATAACGGCCAACTAACAGCGAACTAGCGTCCAATCCAGGTCCGAGCCACAAATGATTGCGGCTGTTCTCCTTACGGTCCGAACATTTTCTGGAGAACGAGGAAGGATCGGGCGCGCAAGCTGTTACGCGAGTTTGACGCCCCTCCTTTCCTGCCTGTTATTGTCTACCTTTAAACCGTTTAATTGCATCCTCGGTCACCGGTTCGAAGAGGTTAAGAAGGTTTCCGTCGGGATCGCGGAACAACATAGAACGGTTCCCCCATGGCATCGTAGTCGGTTCCTTTACCCAATTTTCGACAAATGGCTTCAAGCGCACATATTCAGCTTCGATATTTTCGACGCGGAACTCAATAATGACCGTGCGATTATTAGCCCCCACCACGGAATCGGCTCCGAATAGCTGAGCCGTCTGGGAGTGGCCGATGGCAAGGGTGCAAGATGGCACAACGAGTTCGGCAAATACAGGCGCAGGTCGCTCCGCGGAAACCCCCAATACTCTCTCATAGAACTCAACGAGACGATCCACGTCGTCAGTAATGATGCGTACAGAAGCAAAATTCACAAGATATCATCCTTCCTGATCATAATCGATTTGGTTATCTATCTGTTTTGCATTTACATGTCCAATTATAAAAAAACGCTGCTGACAACGTTATGTCAGTAGCGTTTTAGAATTTTTAGGGCTTCATCACGAATCTGATTTGTAATGTCAAACTGATCGATGAAGAAAATCCCCTTCCATCATGACCAATTCGTGGGAGGATTTTCTTTCCATAAGCAAAAGGTCGCCTTCCTTATTCCGTTTCATTTGGAGACGTTGACGGATTTTTGAGGGCAGGGAGCAGGATAACGTCGATTAGCGAAGTGTAGAAATGCTTGTCGAATGTTTTGCGCTGTACGAGTCCGCGATAAGAAGCCATTGAAGTAATAACCTGGCAAGCCATCTCAATGTCCGCGTGGGTGGAGATTTCACCGCGGCCGGCGGCCCGGTGCATGAGCTCACGATTCACTACAGCCCACGGTTCGAAAATCCCTCCGTTAACCAATTCCGGATTCTGCGAAAAAAAGGAGCCCAGACCTGCGAGTACCCGAAGTTTGCGTTCACCCTCTTCGATCGATTGCGGCTTCAATAGCGCGAGCAGATCACTCTGCAAGTTTCCCGTATCGGGCAAGAGGTCAAGCTCAAGATGATTTCGATTCATCCAGGTCAAGGCATCTCGGACTAACTCTGCCTTGGAGGACCACCGGCGATACATTGTCGCCTTCCCGGCCTTCGCTCTAGCTGCGACCATGTCCATTGTCATTCCATCAAAACCGGCTTCGGCGAGGATGTCGATTGTCGCTTCCAGGATTTTAGCATCCCGCGTGTGATCTCGTTTACGGCCTAATGTTTTCGCTGGTTTTTCCGCTACTTTGTCAACTAGATCGGATCCGATTGACTCTTCATTTTTATTCTTATTCATAAAATTAAACCCCTTTTTCGATACCTTATAGTTCCGGAACTTGACAGTTCCGTATTTAGGCGCTTTAATTTAAGTATCCCACACAGAACAGGGAATTTAAAGGAGGAGTATACCATGGACAAAAAAGTCTGGTTCATCACGGGAGCCTCTCGCGGTTTAGGACGCATATGGGCGGAGGCCGCGCTCGCGCGTGGAGATGAGGTTGCGGCTACCGCCCGCAAATTGGAAGACGTTTCCGATTTGAAGGAACGTTTCGGAGATCTCGTTCTTCCCATGGCGCTCGACGTAACGGATGCCGAGCAGGTTCGCCAGGTCGTTCAGCAGGCTCATTCCCATTTCGGCAAGCTGGACGTTGTCCTCAATAATGCCGGGTACACCTTGGTCGGAATGGTCGAGGAGGCATGCGAAGCCGATGTCCGCGCTCTGTTTGATGCGAACTACTTTGGTTATCTTCGAGTCATCCAAGCCGCCTTGCCATTGCTGAGGAAGCAAGGCAGCGGGCATTTGCTCAGCGTTTCAAGCTCCCTTGGGATCGAGGCAAGGCCGCTCATCGGTTTCTATTGCTCCTCCAAATGGGCGGTCGAAGGACTCCACGAAAGTCTGGCGCAAGAGGTCAAGGACTTTGGGATTAAGGTGACGCTGCTCGAACCCGGTGCCTATGCGACCGAGTTTGGCGCTTCAGGTAAGCGAGTACCGGAAATGGACGTCTATGCCGATGTACGGAAGCAAGTGTTCACGAGTCTATCAAGCGAAAAACGCGGCAACCCTCAAGCGACTGCAGAAGCCGTTCTCCAGATCGTGGACGCAGCGGAACCCCCACTACGATTTGTGCTCGGATCTGAAGTCTTACCTATGGCACGCGGCATCTATGCTGACCGTCTAGCTACCTGGGAGGCCTGGGAGACTGTCTCGAATGCAGCGCAAGGCAACCCTATGCAATAAGCCGTTGCAATTGGACTGAAGCGGACGTCAACATCACTTAGCAGAATATATATCAGATAACCAACCGGCTTTCTATTTTAGCAAGGAACCTCTCCGACTTTTCGAAGAGGTTCCTTGTTATAACCATAAATTTCGCCCTACTTGTGATACGGTTCACCATAACACCTTTATAGTGAAATCGAAAGGGACTCGATCGGATGCTTATGTAGAAACTAGACTCTTTGTAATATAAGGCTTTCTCACTCTTCCAGAACAATTTGCTTCAACTGAATGACCGGACTTCTCAGCTCCTGTTCTTGTTCCAAGTAGGCGCAAAGCGCCTGAATGAGCGGTCTCTTGGGCTGAGTCTGAGAGATCTCCGTCCCCAGCAATTGAACAATCTCTTGCAGCTCCCTCCGCCGAGCGAGCCCGCCGGGCCAAGTCTCAAGCAGCGCGGTCACTCTGCCGAACAATTCTTCGATCATTCTTTCTTTTTCGTTATTCCAGTCCTTTGAATCTGAATGAATAAATTTTGTGAAAGCGATTTGTCCAAGTAACCCCTTCGAACCTGACCTAGACATATGTTCGACTAGCGCATCTATTTTATCGACGATGAACCAAGCTGTATCCTCTATCGACAGCAGCTTCACCTCGAAGATGATGTGCTGCAGATAGTCCTTCAGGATCGCACGGTATATAAAAATTAGATCCCAGAGAAACGATTCGATTCTCTCACCATAAACTTCAAGTAGCCAGTATTTATGCCACTCCATCATACGGGCGCGAACATGATTCCTTAGTGAACGGAAAGTTGCGTACTGCGTAATAGGAAGATCTATGAAGTCAACCATAATGTGACTGTATTCAATAAAATACTGAAAGCGAAATACGATTTGATTGACGAGCCGCTCCTTGGGAGTGCCCGTCTCGGTTTGTTTCAGGTGTTCAGCCCGATCAAAATAAACCATCTGGCACTCGTCGAAAACCGCGCACAATAAGTCCTCTTTGGACGGAAAATATTTGTACACCGAGCCCTTTGCAATGGAACAGTCCTGAGCAATTTCCTGAATTGAGGTCGCCAGAAACCCTTTTTCTTTAAACATCTTAGAAGCCGAACAAATGATATCCTGTTTGGTTACACTCATCCTCACGTATCCCCCACTTGACAATTCTAAACTCATAGTACAAAATTATGAACATAGAGTCAATTGACCCCATTTTCAAAATATTGAACTGTAGGTCACACGGGGGACAAACTCGATTTCTTAGTTGGAGTGTGATTGATCTTGGAAGAACTTTTGTTTCAATTCCCTAAGACGGCATTAATCGTAATCGACTTGCAGAAGTGGCTTGGAACCCAGTATGCCCCTCACTCGGCAGAGCAAGTCGTCACCCGCGCCGCCACTATGGTTCAAGCATTCCGTGAGGCAGGCGCATTTGTTGGGCTTGTTCGCGTATCCACGAAAGACTTCAAAGATATGCCTCGTCCGTTGCTGGATCAGGCCCCCCCAACCTTCAATCTGGTGCCTGGATGGGATGAAATTGTACCCGAGATCGGAGTCACTGACACCGATCATTTAATTACCAAGCGCCAATGGGGAGCATTTTACGGAACGGACTTGGATCTGCAGTTACGCCGGCGGGGCATCACGACGATCGTGCTTTGCGGCATTGCCTCTGGTATCGGCGTAGATACCACTGCGCGTGAAGCCTTCGCTCATGGGTATCAGGTAGTTTTTGCGACAGATGCCATGACCGGCTTCAGCGAGGAGGAACATGAACACGTAATTAAGGCCATATTCCCGCGTATTGGCAGAATCCGCTCGACCGAGGACATTCTTGCTTGCGCCGCGCTTCAATCTTATCCGGCATCTTTATAACGGAGCGGTAAAAATCTATTAAGAAAGGCTGTGACAGGCAACTTGCTCCTAACCTTTCACAGCCCTCTCTCCCAGTCCGACGTATCTTTTCTACTCTTCATCACTTTTTACCAAAAATTCTTCGTCATTTGTAATATGGTTTACCGCAATAAATCTTCACCGTGAAAAAGTCCGTTTCACCAGTAACTCCATCAGCTGACATTTCACTATTATCCCTCTCACAAAAAAAGACCCGAGCAGCCATCCACCGGCTCCTCGGGTCCCTCATCTCTTACTTCGCTTTGCGTTTCAGCATGGCCAGGCCATTGACCGGCAGTTCCAGCTCAGCAGGAACCTCTGCGCCGGATTCCAGATCGGTATAACCGCGTCCGTCCAGCTTGACCGTCTGTACATCACCGCTGAAATTCTGCACGAAAATATACTCATGCTCGCCGTCTGTGCGCAGCTGTGCGGTTACTCCCACAGGCAGATCAGACTCCAGGGTACGGGTGATTCCTGCCTTGGCAGTGATCGCCGCATACAGCTCCACGTAGAACGCCAGGTCTTTGACACGTGTAGCCAGATGGTACGCCTCACCTGCACCAAGCTTGTTCAGGGTCAGCGCCGGGCGGCCGGCATAGAAGTCGCTGCGGTAATGGCCAAGCGCCTCTGCGCCTTCCAGATGAATCAGCTCCGCAATTTCATGCGCATCGTAGTCACCGGACAGATTCAGAACATTTCCGCTTTCCAGCACCAGTCCGTTGAGATCGCGGCTATGCAGACCTTCGGTCTCTTCAGCCCAGATACCCAGCGTCTTGCGCAGCGGGCCAGGGAAGCCTCCGAGATGACAAAGATCAGTCTCACCGACAACTCCTGACCAGTAGGTAGCCAGGAACGTACCGCCCTGTTCTACATACTGTTCAATCCGCTGCCCGTTCTCTTCACTGATCAGATACAGCATCGGTGCAATGACCAGCTTATAGCGGGACAGATCATCCCCGGAGCCGATCATATCGACTGCAATGCCCTGCTCCCACAGCGCACGATAGTGCTGCAGTACAGTCTCTTCATATTTCAGGCCGGAATTGCGGATACCCTGGGCATCCTTAACCGCCCAGCGGTTATCCCAGTCATACAGGATTGCTGTTTCGGCAGGTGTCGAAGTTCCGACTACTTCAGTTAAACCGGCCAGAATCTGGCCCACTTCGGCCACATCCTTGAACACCCGGGTCTCGCCATGACCGCTGTGATCGAGTACGGCACCGTGGAACTTCTCGCTGGAGCCGCGGCTTTTACGCCACTGGAAGTACTGCACGGAATCCGACCCATGTGCAACCGCCTGCAGGGATGACAGCTTATGCATACCCGGCCGCTTCAGCTTGCTGACCGACTGCCAGTTCGTGAGTGATGGCGTGCTCTCCATGAGCAGGAACGGCTTATGCTTGAAGCTGCGGAAGAGATCATGGTGCATCGCTGTCCAGGCGGCCAGCCGGGCATCGTCGCCGTCCTCGGTGTAACCCCAGTCCGGATAGGCATCCCAGGAAACCACATCCAGAATTTTGGCCAGCTCACGGTAATCAATACCGTCGATCATGTGCATATTGGTTGTAACCGGCAGATCCGGGTTGTAATCCCGTACCGAAACAATTTCATGACGGCAGAAATCAATCGTCCGCTCACTGACAAACCGCCGCCAGTCGAGGTTCAGGCCGTGTACCTGAGTCTCACCATGCGGAGCCGGGGAATCAATCTGCTCCCATGAAGTGTACGTATGGCTCCAGAAGGTTGCCCACCAGGCATGATTAAGCTCATCGAGGCTGCCCTTGTATTTGACCTTCAGCCATTCCCTGAACGCATTCTGGCAGAGATCACAGTGGCATTCGCCGCCGAACTCATTGGAAATATGCCAGCCGATGACCGCCGGATGATTCGCATAACGCTCCGCCAGCTTGGCGTTGATCAGCGCTGTCTTTTCCCGGTAGACCGGTGAAGTGTAACAGTGGTTATGGCGGAAGCCGTGCAGATTGCGGACACGGTTCCGTTCGACACGCAGCACCTCAGGATATTTCTCAGACATCCAGGCCGGACGCGCACCGCTTGGAGTCGCCAGGAAGGCATAAATGCCATTCTCTGCAAAGGAATTCAGTACATTATCCAGCCATTCAAACGTGAACACGCCTTCTTCCGGCTCCAGTGATACCCAGGAGAAAATACCAACAGACATTACATTACAGCCTGCCAGCTTCATCAGCCGGATGTCCTCACGGAGAACTTCCGGGTATCTTAGCCATTGCTCAGGATTATAGTCGGCTCCGTGCAGCATCACGGGAACCTTGCTGCTGAATGCAGGGGATTTGAGACTCATAATTGTATATTCATCCTCTCATTATCTTCCATGTCAGGATGGGACTTTTCTCTGATTGATATCATACAGAGGTCCTGTCCATTTCACGGATATTCATTTATACTATTTATAATATAGGATAAAGGTTTCCTAACTGTAGGAATAATCTCGCGATTACATAGTACAAAATGAATATGAGGTGAATATTATGCTGCCTTTCTCCCTGGTGGAGCTGCCCCGCAATTCTGATGAATTTCCGCTCTATCCCTACTCGGTCGGCCGCCACATCCAATACCATCACGTCCGTCCTTCCGGGTTCCCTGTGCATCAGATTTTCCTGATCCGCAGCGGCAGCGGGCTGTTCCGCGACCTTACGGACGGCACCGAGACACTGCTGACTCCCGGCATGGTCTTTGCCTATCCGCCAGACCGGGGGCATGAATATTATCCGCTGTCCCACGAGCCTTGGATTGTCGGGTTTATCGGCTTGATGGGCAGCCAGTCCGGACCTGTACTTGAGGGGCTGCGCCTGCTGCCCTCCGAGCCCTTTCTAACCGGACGGTTCGAAGAATGCTGGGAGGCCATCGCGGAAATCTGGCATACCGTGGACAAGCATAGTGCCGCGCGTCTGGATGAGCAGACCATGCAGGAGCTGTCTGTTACACTGTACAGGCTGCTGCTGAAGCTTCGGCGCAGTGAATACGGCGACAGTCATGCTAACCGTCCGGAGGCCGAAACGGTCCGGAACGAGGCACTGCAAAAGGCCGTCCGCCTGATTAACGAGCATTTTACCGAACCGCTGCTGATCGCCAATCTTGCTGCCGCCGTCGGTTATTCCGTGCAGCATTTCCAGCGCCTGTTCCTGCAGGAATACGGTGTCACTCCGCATAAATATCTGCAGAACCTGCGGCTGCAGCGCGCGCTGCAAATGATTACCGAAAGCCCGGAACGGCCGGTGCAGGATCTCGCGCTGAACGTCGGCATGGAGACCAATTATTTCATCCGCGTCTTCCGTAAGACTTACGGCTGTACGCCGGGCGTCATGCGGAGCCGGCTGGGTGGTGAGCGAATTTGAAGGAGTTATTAGGGCTGAGGGGATCTAACAGGTTCTCCTCTTTAATTCATTTACAACGGGCTGTACGGGAGACTGAAGAGACTGAAGAGACTGAAGAGACAGCAGTACTGTCTGAATGTGCTCAATAGGCTCAGGGCTCCGGTCCTTCAGCTTTAATAGCAGATGATTTACTATCATTGTTAGGTTCACCTCGTTTTTATCTGATCAGTGTTTGTCTGCTTGTCCTGATTCTTTAGACAGCCGAATCGCAAGCTGCTTAATCTTATGCTTACGGATCTGAAAATAAAAATCCAAATAGAGAGGGTCCGGGAGGCCGGTTTTGTCAAAAACCCCGTCAACCTTAAAAACCACTATGGTTTCTTCCTCCTGCTGTTTATCCTGCTTGGGTTCAAGCGTTATGCCAGCAGCAAAGTGATGATCGGCACTCCATTTTTTTATAGCAGTTTTGCCAGCCCACTCTTTGCCTTCATCGAACACAAGTGCATCTTCCGAAAAGCAGTCGATATAAGCATCCGGATCGGGTTTATTGGCAGCGGCTATAAAATCTTGTATAACCTGCGGAAGGAGATTAGGCTCCATAAGATCAACCCCTTTGTAATTTCGTTAAACGGTGCGGATGGTTCCCCCGTCAATGACATATTCACAGCCAGTAATATAAGAGGCTCTGCTTGAAGCAAGGAAGGCGGCGAGCTCGGCAACCTCCTCAGGTTTGGCCGGACGGCCGAGAGGAATGCCGCCTAGTTCGTCCATTAACTGCTGGCGGGCAGCTGTATAGTCCGTTCCGGCTTGTTCAGCCATTCTCCCAATTAAGCGTTCCGCCGCTTCCGTTTCGGTAAATCCCGGCGCGAGTGCGTTGATTCTAATCCCCATAGGGCCAAAATGGGTCGCCAGGTTTTTACTGTAGTTAACGAGCGCAGCTTTGGCAGCCGAATAAGGCATGGTCATGTTGCCGGGATGCTTACGTTGAATAGAGGAGATATGGACAATCACTCCGCTTTGCTGTTTAGCCATGTAAGGCAAAAAACCGCGATCAAGCCGGACGGAAGAAAACAGGTTGGCATTAAACGTCGTTTGCCAATCTTCATCTGTTTGAGCTAAAGCTCCTGCTGTACTTGCCCAGGAACCTCCCACATTGTTAATCAAAATATCTAGACCGCCGAGCTTTTGGGTCGTTTCCTGAACAATATGATCCACGCCTTCCGGAAGGCTCACATCGGCCTGAATGAACCCTACCCCCTCCGGTAATGCTTCGGGCATGGATCTTGCCGTAGCTATAACTTCAGCTCCCGCTGCATGCAGACGCTTTACGATCGCGAGGCCGATCCCCCGGGTTCCGCCGGTCACAAGTGCTCTTTTACCTGCAAATTCTTTGCTCATATCCAATAAGTACGGGCTGTTATTCATCTTCTGCTGAATCCTCCTTGGTATGTTTTGAATACAAGGCTAGTTTAATCAACAGAACCTGACAGCTGCGTGTCCAGTTATCTTAAATATTTTTTGGCCATTTTGGCCGTGCGGGTTTTCATCTCCAGCCTGACAGCCCCCGGCTCCATAACCTCCAGTAAATCTCCATAGGAAAGAAGATATTGAATAAGCCATTCTCCGGAAGGCATATCAGTCGTGATCCGGAAAGATCCGTCTTCCTGTTTCAAAATGTCCTCTTCCCTAAACTCATCCACGATGCGATAGGCTCCTGCCGGATCTATTTTTAATACCAGAGGGATTCTAGGCATTTCATTAACCTTAATTTCTTCACGGTAAGTCCCGGAAGACTCCATCCACTCCTGCTGAGGCTCCAAGAAATGGGCACCGTCCCCCTCTATAAGCCGTACATTCGACATCCTGGTAATCTTAAAGGTTCTTAGAGCAGCTTTTTCAAAGCTGTAGGCCTCCACGTACCAGGCTCTATCCTTAAACAGCAGTTTCAGTGGTGCGGCTCTCCGGCTCTTTTGTTCCCCGGCCCCGTCCAAGTAGGTAAACGAAATCACTTTGCGCTCCAAAATAGCCTGTTTCAGCAATGGGTATAGTTCTTTTTGTTTTAGCCCGCTTCCCCATGGGGAGAAATCGACTTCAATCCAGCTGGTACTATTTTTCCTGAACAAGCTGCTCAGCTTTGAGAAGACCTCGCCGGAATCAGGCAATCGGGCTGCGGAAAAGCTTTGCAGGGCAAACAGGATTTCATCCTGCTCCTTGTCGGTAAGCAATGATTTGTTCAAGACAAACCTGTCTGTAAGGGAAATGCCGCCGCCTTTTCCTTGGCTCGTATAGACCGGAATTCCAGCCTGGCTCAAAGCTTCAACGTCCCTGTAGACCGTTCTGACAGACACCTCGAACCGTTCAGCCAGCTCCGGTGCCGTGACAGTCCCCTTTTCCAATAAAATGTAAGTCATTTGAAGTAATCTGCTAATTTGCATTCGCTCACCTCTTGGTTTCAGTATAAATAAAAAAACTTGACAAGATTATGTCAAGTTAAGATCGAGCGTTAGTTGAACCATACCCGTAAGTGAAGCAGAGAATTATGAAAGCGATTTAATATTTTATCGTATTATTTTTCACCTGCACTAAGATTTTACAATGATAGCTAAATAGTGTATGCCTAACGACACTTTAGGAGGTAATATAATGAACAAGTACGACGAAGCCATGAAGCTGCTGGAAGAACAAGTGGGTAACAAGGAGTTTATGATTTATATATAACTCCTCCTGGTTCAGGATACCCGTTCAACAGCTTGCGGTAACGTTCTTTCATATTCCTTATGTAAAACATAACGTTGCACGCCTCTCGAAAAATACACTGCATCCCTGGCATGCTTGACGGCGGTTACGCTGTTGCCTGATTTGCGTTCCATTTCTGCGAGCAGCGCTGATCTCATCCACCGCTTCTTGATGGACTCCAGATGTTCCCGCGCCTGAGCACTCTTCCCGTCCTCCACCAGTAGCGCCGTTTCGTAATATGCCCGGTAATCAGGATAGCGGATATACGGCACGGCTTCCTGAACAGCAGCCATATCTTTGCGGTAAAGCCCGTAAGCCGCCTTGAATGGTGCCTGTGCCGTTGCCCGCTTATATTTGCTCATCAGCTGCTCCATTATCATTTTTGCTTCGTCCTCAAGTCTGTTCGCAAACACATACTGGATATACAAGGCTGGATTCTTTTTTTGACTGCGTAAAAAGGACTCTACGCAGTCCACGCGCTTGTCCAAAGCTGCAGGATAATAGAATTGGGTTACAAAAACAATAAGGCCAGCCACCACAGTAACCCCTATGATCCAAATTGGTGAGTAGTCATTAAGTGCCATGAATAAGACAACCACAAACAGCACGGAATAGATAAAGATGCTCCAGCGAAAGCGTTTCATTATAAAACTCCTTTTAACATCATATTCAACAAGCAATTGTCTACCCTAAAATTCCATCCTCTGAGACGGTGCTAACCGGCGCTATAAATTCAATACATTTGGAAAAATTATACGTTGTTATTTCCTGACTAGTCAATGCGCTCGCGAATATCTTATCAGAGCAACGGGCTGGCTCAAAACCGTCGATAACCAAGAATTCACTGGGCCCTCCTTTCTGTTCTTGGAGAATAAGAGCATCGCCGTATAATACGCACATGATGATTACATCGGCCCCGGAACGGATTTGCTGGTATTGGATCAGAAGGGAAATACGCTGATGTCCCGGGAGAACGCAGTTTTTCTCTCACACAGTGACGGCTTCCTGTTCGTGTATCCGCTGGCCTGGGAAGACAATTCGATCCTTATACTCCCTGCAGTCAACGAGGAGAGCAGCCCGCTCGGCAAAATCCGGTTTGACATCAGCAACGGGGCTTCCGAAGTCTTGCTGGATGAGCGGATTACTGAGCAGGCTAAAGAGGATATTTGGGAGCATGAGCGGCAGCAGAATTACTATCTTATGTCTACCCTTGCTTGGTCGCAGGACGGCAGGTTCGCGGCTTACACCTCCGGTACAGGTACAATCCTGCTGTATGACAAAAATGAAAGCACGATAGCTTTTGTCGCAGCAGGCGTTCTGCTTGGATGGATGCCGGATGGAACACTGGCCTGGGCCGATGTTGGCGGCCATGCTTATACGTTTTGAGGGACAGTCAAGAATACGAGTGCATTTAAATTATAATCAATTTGTACATTGATAAATTTTCCATAATAGGATACCTTTAAAAAAGCTTAGTGATAAGCAAGTTCCGTATACGAAAGGGGATGTGATTTTAATGGCAACTACTTATATGGTGGTTTCGTCTTAGAATCGAATAGCAGGCATACATGAAAAACGCGGGATATTGCCCGTATTCTTTGTTATGCCATCCAAAGTAACCTTTCGTGAAAATTGCTGTTTGCAGGATACGATAAGGATCGTATCTTTAGGTGCGTTCTGATGCCGTGTATCAGCAGCTTCTTTAGAGGCTGCTGGTCCGCGGCATTTTTGCGTCAAAAAAACAACATTAAAGGAGCTAACAACACAAACATGATCGATTTGAAAACCTATGGCTACACAGAAATAGAAGACATTCAAGACGGATTACTACCCGGCAGGGTTACCGAGCTGCGGCGTGAGCGCTTCACGGTTATAACCGAAAGGGGTGAAGTAACGGCCGTGCTCAAAGGAGCCTTTTATCACGATGCGAAAACACGCTCAGATTTTCCATGTGTCGGTGATTTCGTCTTACTGCAGTATAACGGGAGCGGAGATTCACTTATCGTTACGGTACTCCCCCGCCGCTCCAAGTTCTCACGCGCTGATTACTCCGGGCATGCCGCAGGCTACGCCAAAACCATCCGGGAGCAGGTCGTCGCAACCAACTTTGATTATGTATTTATCCTGACTTCGCTCAATTTGGATTTCAACGTTACCCGCATTATGCGGTATCTGACCCAGGTTAGACAGAGCGGCAGCCAGCCGGTCGCTATTTTAACCAAAGCTGATCTCGTTGAAGATTATAATCCCCTGCTCGCAGAAGTTATGAATAGCATTCCCGATGTGCCGGTACACGCCATTTGCAGTCATACCAGCCTTGGGCTGAATGAACTCACTCCCTACCTGATGCCAGGCAAAACAGTCGTTTTTCTCGGCATGTCCGGCGTCGGTAAATCCTCTCTGTTAAATGCGCTAATGGAACAGGATGTTATGAAGGTCCAGGGGATCAGGGAGGTTGACAGCCGGGGGCGGCATACGACAACACACCGTCAGCTGTTCATGCTCCCCTCAGGGACGATGGTCATTGATACGCCTGGAATGCGTGAGCTTGGGCTTTTTGATGCCGCTGAAGGCATACACGCAAGCTTTAGCGATGTGGAGGAGTGGTTTCCGAAGTGCCGCTTTGCGGATTGCCGCCATCAGGCAGAGCCGGGCTGTGCCATAATCGCCGCACTGGAGGATGGTTCGTTGCCGCGTGAACGTTGGGAGCACTATGTTGCCCAGCAGCATGAGCACAAATTTGTCCACGATAAAACAGGCTACCTCATTGACAAGCGGGCCCGAAACAAAACAATAGCCATGCAGAGCAAGCAAACGAAGAAAAACGGGGGATGGAAAAAATGACAATTACAATCGAAACACTAACCTATGCCTTAAGCCAACAGTTTAAGAAAGAAATCTACTCAGCAGACTTCCAGACCACTTCATTACAGGGCGGAACTGTAGGAAATGTACAACTGGTAACTGGAACCGCTGAAACCACTGACGGCGAGCAATTACCGTATCGTGTAGTGCTGAAAATTCAGAAAAAATGGGAGCGCTACGGGGATCCGGGTTCATGGCGGCGGGAGTATGATCTCTATGCCTCTGACTTAGGGGCAACGTTCACGGATACCTTCCGCTGGCCGGTATGTTATCACGCTGAAATGAATGCCGAGCAAAGTGAATTCCAGCTGTGGCTCGAATATATCGATGGCGTATCGGGCTTAGACTTAACTGGTGATATGTATGAACAGGCTGCACTGGAGCTAGGACGTTATCAAGGCAAGCTGTACGCGGAGCAGTCTGATGTGCTGGAGAGACTGACCAACCTAAGCCGGGCGGATCTCCTGAAGAACACATACCTCCATTACCGGTCTTGGCCGGTCGTCTACGACTATATCCGTTCCGAGGACTGCGAATTCCCGCAGCATGTGCGGCAAATGCTGATTGACATCGATGAGCATTCAGAGGAGATATTCGCTCGCATCGAACAATTGCCGCTCGTGCTGTGCCACCGGGACTTCTGGGTGACCAATATTATCTATGACGGAGGGACAATAGCACTCATTGACTGGGATATCTCCGGATGGGGCTACCTGGGCGAGGATCTCGCCAGCCTGCTTGCGGACGAAGCGGATCTCGATCACATGCTTGAATACTACCAGCGATGCGTCCCCGCGTATTACAAAGGCTTTGCAGAGCATACGGATGCTCCCCCTGTCGCCGATCATTGCGTCTGCGAGCTGATCCTGATCATGTTCGGCTACAGGCTTGTGGAAGGGTATGTCCATGCAAAGGACAATGACGGGAAGACACTTAGTCTTCAGACGCTCCAAAAAATCTATGAAATGAATAGCAGCCCTGTCCTGAGCTGACTCTAAAAGCTCAAAAAATTGAACTCCGGATACCCGCGAATGCTGTGGGTTTCGGAGTTTCTTATTTACCGGTCTTTTTATGGAGCGCTACCCCTGCGGAGCCTTCTCCGGATGATTAGACGAATTGAGCAGCACCACGCCGCCGATAATGGCAGCAATAGCGATGAAAGACACGAATGTAAAATGATCGCCCCACACCACAACTCCGAGCAAGGCTGTAATCGCCGTCCCGACACCAGACCAGACCGCATAAGCGAAGCTGAGCGGAATGACCCGCAGGCTCATAGATAAACTAAAAAAAGATAAACCCATACCTACAACTACCCCGATACCGGGCAGTAGGTTCGTGAAACCGTCCGATAACTTAAGCATCATTGTTCCGAATATTTCAAAGCAGATAGCCATAGCCAGGTATATGTAACTTTTCAATTGAATCCCCATCCTCTTCTTTGCCCGTAAAATCAATGCGCCCCGCCGGTAGCAAGCTTCAGTGTAATGACGCCGCCGATGATGAGCAGCAGTCCCAGTATTTTTTTTGCATTAAGCCGCTCTTTGTAAAAGAATACCCCCACCATTGCCGTTAACGCCGTGCCGACACCGGACCAGATGGCATAGGCGGTGCCGAGTGAAATGGATTGCAGCGCCAGCGACAGGAAGTAAAATGCTGAGCCAAGTCCCGCTACCACCCCAAGGGAGGGAAATAGCCTTTTGAATCCGTTGGATAATTTGAGCAGCGAACTGCCGCAGACCTCAGAGACGATGGCAATAGCCAAAAATACAAAGGGGTTCACAATCTTTTTCCTCCTAATACGTCATTTTCAGCAGTTCCTGAATGACCTTTTCGCGCAGCTCTGCGTCCAGATTCCCAAAGGAGAACATTTCGGAGAACCAGAGGCCGTCAGCAGCTAATCTTACAATGGTGGACCGCACAGGGTCGATCCCATCGTTCTCGATGTCTTTTTGCCACAGCGCATACTGTTCCTGCAGTTTTCCGAGCAGCTCCGGCTTGCTGAAAAGAGCCGCGGTAAGCGCGGTGCTGATCCCATTCCCGTCCTTGATATCACAGGCAACGGATTCCGTATAGGCCCTGCTCCACTTTCCTTCATTAACAGCCGAAATGGCTGCCCGCTCCTGCACATCGGTGACAAAGCCGTCCGTCAGTTCTTCAACTAACCCTTGGATTAAAGCATTTTTATTTGAAAAATGGTGCAGAAGCCCGCCCTTACTGACTCCTGCCTCTTTGGCAACCGCCTCGAGCGTAAGCTTCTCCACCCCTTGGTTCCTGATTACGAAGGATGCGGCTGTCAAAATAACTGACCGCTTCGAATTACTGTTCATAAGGTTCACCTCTGGATTTACTATACCGTCCGGACGGTTTTATTGTCAAAGCATTTTTCACAGGGAAAAGCGGCGTCCGCCGTGTCTTGTCATTCCTGAACAAGTCCCGGCAGACGCCGCCTGTTATGTGTACATCTGCTTATTGTGGCTGGTCCAGCCGTGTAATCCCTCCTCTGTTACACCGCCGCAAACTGGCTGTTGTACAGCTTGGCGTAGTGTCCGCCGCTGGCGAGCAGCCCTTCATGCGATCCGCTCTCGACAATGTCCCCGTCCTTCATATAAAGGATAATATCCGACTCGCGGATTGTGGACAGCCGGTGGGCAATGACGAAGCTGGTCCGGCCGGAGATCATCTTGAGAAAAGCCTTCTGGATACGGATCTCAGTCAGCGTATCAATGCTGCTGGTCGCTTCATCCAGAATCAGCATCGGCGGGTCAACCAGCATGACGCGGGCGATGGTGAGCAGCTGCTTCTGCCCCTGGGACAGATTGTCGCCGGAGCCGCTGATCTTCGTAGCGTAGCCTTCAGGCAGCCGCTTAATGAAGCTGTGCGCATTCGCCGCTTTAGCGGCAGCGATCACTTCGTCCTCTGTCGCCTCCGGCTTGCCGTAAGCGATATTGTCACGGATCGAACCGCCGAACAGCCATGTATCCTGCAGCACCATCCCGAAATTCTGCCGGAGACTGTCACGGGTAATCGTTCGGATATCTGTGCCGTCAATCCGGATGCTTCCGCTATCCACATCATAGAAACGCATCAGCAGGTTGACGAGCGTTGTCTTCCCTGCCCCCGTCTGCCCGACAATTGCCACCCGCGTCCCCGGCTTCACTTCCAGGCTAAAGCTGCGGATCAGCGGCCGCTCCGGTGAATACGCAAAGCTAACCTTATCGAAGGTAATCGTCCCTTGGCTGATGCCAAGGACATGAGCGTCTGGGGCATCCGGAGTTTCCGGCGCCAGGTCCAGAATCCTGAAGATCCGCTGTGCTGACGCCGTAGCCGACTGCAGCTGCGTGATAACGCCGGTAATCTCATTGAACGGCTTCGCGAACAGGTTCGAGTAGATCAGAAAGCTCGATAGATCCCCCACTGTAAAATGCCCGCCGATAACCAGTGTACTGCCGATGATGGCAATGACTGAAAAAGTAATATTGTTGACCAGCCGGGTAGTCGGGTTGGCCAGCGAACCATAGAACTGTGATTTGACACCGGTCTGATATAGTTCGTTGTTGCGTTCCGAGAACCGCGCGAACGAGCGGTCCTCATAATGGTAGGCTTGCACCACTTTTTGCCCGCCGACGATTTCCTCAACATAGCCATTCAGCCCGCCGAGGATTTTGGCCTGTTCACGGAACAGACGCTGAGAGCGTGTGGTGATGAAACGGGCGACAAAATAAGTCGCGGGTGCTGACAGCAGCACCACTACCGTCATGACCGGACTGATATAGAGCATCAGCCCAATCGCTCCGGCGATGGTGACAATACCGGTCAGCAGCGTGGAGAAGCCCTGCAGCAGGCCATCAGAAACGGCATCCATATCATTAACAAAACGGCTGATGCTGTCCCCCTGCGGATGATTGTCATGGAATTTCAGCGGCAGGGTA
Source organism: Paenibacillus pedocola (assembly GCF_031599675.1). Classification (NCBI taxonomy): domain Bacteria; kingdom Bacillati; phylum Bacillota; class Bacilli; order Caryophanales; family Paenibacillaceae; genus Paenibacillus; species Paenibacillus pedocola. The sequence continues at coordinate 3,795,560 of NZ_CP134223.1, forward strand.
TCCAGCTTATCGAATAACTCACAGCGCAGATCATAGACCGTTTTATACGCTATTTTGTTAGTGTAATAGGTGAGCAGCCAGCCGAAGAAGCTGCCGACAATATATACCGCGGCCAATAGCAGCAGCAGGCGAAGGATGGCCGGAAAATCCACATTGTCCGGACCGATCATCCGATCGACTGCCCGGCCGATCAGGAGCGGACCGATCAGACTGGAAATCACACTCAATATGGCGCAGATTACCGCTGAGGTGGCGATTCCCCGGTAATGTCTCGTATAATTCAACAGTCTCTTCCAGGTATCCTTAGTGTTCATTGTGCCACCTCCCTGGTGGACAGCTGCGATTCACAAATTTCCCGGTAGACGCCGCAGTCCGCCAGCAGCTCCCGGTGAGTGCCGGTTCCGGCAATCCGGCCTTCATCGAAGACGATGATCTGATCCGCCTGCTGCACGGTACTGACCCGCTGGGATACAAGCAGCACCGTCATTTCCCGGCTGTGAATCTTCAGCGCCTTACGTAAGGCGGCGTCAGTGGAGAAGTCGAGCGCACTGGAGGAATCATCGAGAATCAGGATCGGCGGCCGGCCGACAACCGCACGGGCGATCGTCAGACGCTGCTTCTGCCCTCCTGATAAATTCAAACCGCCGCGGGCCACCGGCGTATCCAGCCCTTCCGGCAGCTTGCGGATAAATTCATCCGCCTGGGCTACGGCAGCAGCCTGCATAAGCTCCTCCCGGGAAGCCTCCTGCTTACCCCAGCGGATATTCTCCGCGATCGTGCCTGTGAACAGCAGCGCCTTCTGCGGTACGATGCCGATCCGGCTCCGCAGCTGCTCCAGCGGATAGTCTTTGACATTCACGCCCCCGACTTTGATCTCACCCTCTACCGCATCATAAAAACGCGGAATCAGATTTACAAAGGTCGATTTGCCCGAGCCCGTGCTGCCGATCAATCCGACCGTCTGGCCGCGCTTGATGGAGACCGAGACATCCTGGAGTGCAAGCTCTCCGGTGCTGTTATAGCCGAAGGAGACATGCTCAAAGGAGATCGCCGGGGCATCATATTCTGCTGCAACAGCAGCGGTATTCCCTTCATCCGAAACCGAAGTGGCTGCCGCTAGTACTTCACTTACCCGGTTCGCAGAAGAGGAAGCCTTGGTGAACAGGATAACCAGATTCGAGACAACAATCAGCGCCAACAGAATCTGGGTCACATAGTTGATAAAAGCGATAATCTCACCCTGGGAAAGCCGTCCGGCATCGATGTGTCTGCCGCCTGCCCAGAGGATGGCGATAATGGCCGCGTTCACGACCAGAGTCGTCATCGGACCGAGCCAGGCAGAGATACGTCCGACCCGGATCGCGGTCGCGGTCAGGTCATCCGATGCAGCATCAAAACGCTGCTTCTCCCGGAGCGATTCGGCAAAGGCGCGGATGACACGGATACCGGACAGGTTCTCGCTGAGCACCAGCGCCAGATGATCCAGCTTCTGCTGATATTTGCGGTATAGCGGGGAGCTGCGGGTGATGATGAAATACAGGATCACTCCAAACACCGGCGTTGCCGCAAGCAGGATAAGCGACAGCCGGAAATCCAGAATCATCGACATGATGATCGCTCCGATACAGATAAACGGCGCCCGGACAACCAGCCGGATCAGCATGGCCACTGCCAGCTGCAGCTGGTTCACGTCATTCGTGATCCGGTTGATCAGCGAAGGAGTACCGAAGAGGTCCAGCTCCGCATAAGACAAGGAGGAGATATGCTTGAACATTTTGTTGCGAAGTGATGTGCCGAAGCCCTGGGATGCGCGGGCCGCATAATATTGGCAAACCATGGAACAGCCGAAGCCAAGCAGCGTCATGAACAGCATCAGCCCGCCCATCTTGTACACATAGGCACTATCATTCTTACCGATCCCGTTATTAACGATAAGCGCTACAATCGTCGGCAGCAGCAGCTCCAGTATCGCCTCAAGCAGCTTGAAGATCGGCCCGAGAATAACCTCTTTTTTGTACGGTTTTAGAAAAACAGCCATCTTAAACATCATTACCTCACCAGCCTATACAATATGTAACCCCTATGAAATCATGAAAAGACCCGTTATGATTATGTCATATCCGTTTACATATTAATAATATTGGTTTCGTATCAATGCGATACGAATTACATATATCAAATACGGAGGTTTGCATATGGATATCAGACAGCTCAAATACTTTTTGGCTATTGCCGAAGAAGGACAAATCACTTCGGCGGCAAGGAAGCTGCAAATGGCCCAGCCGCCGCTCAGCCAGCAGCTGAGGCTGCTGGAGGAAGAGCTCGGCGTGAAGCTCGTGGAGCGCGGCCCGCGTAGTGTACAGCTCACCGATGCCGGGGTGATCCTGCGCGGCCGGGCACAGCAGATCCTGGAGCTGGCAGACTCGACCACGCGGGAAATCAATGATTTCGTCAATGGGCTGCAGGGAACGCTCTCGATCGGAACCGTCTCCTCTTCTGCCGCCACCCTGCTGCAGGACCGGCTCCTGGAATTCCATAAAATGTATGCCGGAGTCAAATTTGAAATCCATGAAGGCAATACGTATACGATTATCGACCTGCTGAATAAAGGAATCATTGAAGTCGGCATTGTCCGCACCCCGTTCAACAGCACCAGCCTCGAATGCGTGTATGCAGCGGCTGAACCTATGATTGCCGTGATGACTGCTGAATATGACTGGAGCAGCGGGGAAACCTCCATTGATATTGGCGAACTGAAGAGCAGACCGCTAATCATCTACCGCCGCTTTGAGCAGCTGATCCGCGAAACCTGCCTGGAGCATGGCTTCAATCCCGATGTGTTCTGCATGAACGATGATGCCCGCACTACCCTGCTCTGGGCCAACGCCGGGCTTGGCATCGGCATCATTCCCAGATCGGCGCTCGGCCTGGCGAGCAACAGCAACCTGGTATCCAAAGAGATTCGAAGCGATACGCTGAATACCCGCGTAGCCGCTGTCTGGATGAAAGACAAGTATTTGTCGTCTCTCGCCTCCAAGTTCATTGAGAGCTTTCAGACATAGCAGCATTAATAACTAAACGGTTGAGGTGGTAATAGTGTCGATAAAAGGGTTTAATCATTTTTTATTTTCAGTTTCCGATTTGGAAAACTCCATTGCGTTTTACAAGAATGTATTTGACGCAAAATTGTTAGTGAAAGGCAGAAGCACAGCCTATTTTGATCTAAACGGAATGTGGCTTGCACTCAATGAGGAAAAAGATGTCCCGCGTAATGAAATAAGCCAATCCTACACACATATTGCTTTTTCAATTGATGAAGCAGCATTGGATAAAATGTATGAGAAGCTCAAAAAAATGAATGTACACATCTTATCCGGTCGTCCTAGAGATGTAAAAGACAAGCAGTCCATTTATTTTACAGACCCGGACGGTCATAAATTTGAGTTTCATACAGGGACTCTCCAAGATAGACTAGATTACTATAAACAGGAGAAGACACATATGGAGTTTTTTGATTCATAAGAAACTCCTTAATAATTGGCAAAAAACCCGCCCCGGCCAGCACCGGAAGCGGGTTAAATCTATCATCGTGTTCCCGAGCGCAGCCGCCGCGGATTACACCATGATTTTGCAAATATCGTTCGTGAACTCCACCGGATCATTGATCTGCAGACCTTCGATCAGCAGCGCCTGATTGTACAGCAGATTCGTGTACAGACTCAGCTTCTCCTTGTCCCCTTCGGCAGCAGCCTTCAAGGACTTGAAGACATCATGATTCACGTTGATTTCGAGCACCTTGTCCGCCTGCACCTCTTGGCCGTTCGGCATTGCCTTGAGGATTTTCTCCATCTCAATCGTCAGCTCACCTTCGGTGGACAGGCAGACCGGATGGGATTTCAGCCGCTTGGAGGCTTTGACTGCCTTCACTTTGCCGGACAGGATGCCCTGCATTGCTTCGAACAAGCCCTTGTTCTCATTTTCTTCCTCTTCCGACGGTTTGTCCGCTGCATCTTCGATGCCAAGGTCCCCGCTGGAAACGTTTTTGAATTCTTTTTCCTTGTAGGACATAATCATCTTGATTGCAAATTCATCGATATCATCAGTGAAATAGAGAATTTCATAGCCTTTGTCCGAAACCATCTCCGTCTGCGGCAGCTTCTCGATCCGTTCCACCGATTCCCCGGAAGCATAGTAGATATACTTCTGGTCTTCCGGCATTCTCTCGATGTATTCAGCTAGTGTAACCTGTTTCTTCTCCTTGGAGGAGTAGAACATCAGCAGGTCCTGTAGGGTTTCTTTTTCCATGCCATAGTCATTGTATACACCAAACTTCAGCTGTCTGCCAAAAGATTTATAGAACGTCTCGTATTTCTCACGCTCGTCCTTAAGCAGGCTCAGAAGCTGGCTCTTGATCTTGCTCTTGATGTTCTTCGCGATCAGCGTCAGCTGGCGGTCATGCTGCAGCAGCTCGCGGGAAATGTTAAGCGACAGGTCCTCCGAATCTACCATCCCTTTAACGAAGCTGAAGTAGTCCGGCAGCAGGTCGCCGCATTTGTTCATGATCAGCACACCGTTGGAGTACAGCTCCAGGCCTTTTTCATACTCTTTGGTGTAATAATCAAACGGAGTATTCTCTGGAATGAACAGGATCGCATTATATACTACAGCACCATCGGCACTGATATGGATATGCTTAAGCGGCTTGTCGAAGCCGTAACGTTTCTCCGAGTAGAAGTTATTGTAATCCTCTTCGGTCAGCTCGTTCTTATTCTTGCGCCAGATCGGCACCATGCTGTTGACGGTTTGTTCTTCTTTGGTTTCCTCGAACTCCCCTTCGCTGCCTTCCTTCGGCTTACTTCCGGTAATATCCATCTTGATCGGGAAACGGATGAAGTCGGAATATTTCTTAATGATTGATTTCAGGCGGTATTCTTCCAGAAACTCGTCATAATTGTCTTCTTCAGTGCTTTCTTTAATCTTCAAAATAATGTCGGTACCGACACTATCCTTCTCAGCAGGCTCAATCGTATAACCGTCCGCGCCCTGGGATTCCCATTTGTAAGCCTGGTCACTGCCCAGTGCCTTACTGATCACGGTGACATCCTCAGCAACCATAAAGGCGGAGTAGAAGCCCACCCCGAACTGTCCGATGATGTTGTGGCCATCCTTGGCTTCATTATCCTTCTTGAACGCAAAAGAGCCGCTGTTCGCAATAATACCCAGGTTGTTCTCCAGCTCTTCCTGCGTCATCCCGATCCCTGTATCGGAAATCGTCAATGTCCGGCTAGCTTTATCAGCAGTTACTTTAATGTAATAATCCTCTTTATTGAACACCAGACCCTCATCGGCCAGTGCTTTATAATAGATTTTGTCGATGGCATCGCTTGCATTCGAGATCAGCTCCCGCAGGAAAATCTCCCGCTGTGTATAGATGGAGTTAATCATCATCTCCAGCAGTCTTTTGGATTCGGCTTTGAACTCTTTTTTAGACATGAATATAGTAATCTCCTTTCAAAAATATCCTTCGGATTACTTCCGGATGATTAGCACTCCACAATGATGAGTGCTAACACTTCCTTTTATATACCATATTCACGTTTTTGATGTCAATATCTTGCTGCATAGAGATTCACATTTGCCGGGTGATCAGTAACGTATATGGAATCCTTCCAGGAGAGTTTTCCACAAATAATCATTATCGTGAAACTCATCAGGCACCAAGGGGATTTGCAGGGCACATACATTATGAAATGGCCACGGGGTTTCCACAATTCCGCTTACCGGCGCATGATTAATCACGAGTACATTGAATTCACCGGCCACCAGATTGTTTAGCACGTCCAGCAGCTCCGCCGTTTCATGTATGGTCCCTTCAGTGCGGATAAACAGAATCCGGTTGGAGTTTCTGAGCGTTTCCAGAAACCGCGGGACACGCCGGGTGATTTTCTCCCTAAGCTCCGGGTAGCTCAGCAGCTGGGTTGGAGTATTCTCATGAAGCGGAAAGTCGTGGTGGGAGAAGATATGGTAGGCTGCATCCCTCACAATATAGCAGCCTGCATGTTCATTAATGCCGGTAATCGCCAGATTAGGGAATTCCATAAAATTCATAAACCGATTCCGCAAAAGCTGGCTGACCCCCGGCAAAGCAGGTGACTCCACCCAGTCAAGGACGCCTCCGATTTTTCTGAGCATATGGCGCGACAATTGGTCCGCAGCCAGACAATTTTGTCCCAAACTGAATATGACATCGTAAGTTCCTTTGATCCCATTGAAATCCATGACCCATTCCCCCTCATCCATTTATCTATATTTAATTAATTCCATAGATAAAGGGTTTGGACTATCCGGACGATATCCAGACATCTGGTCTAGTATGCGGGTCAGCCTCCCTGATTCTCGCGTACTATAAATTCAGAAAAGTATAGGATGGTGAAAACATTGGTTAAAATATCAGTGCTCATGCCGGTTTATAATATGGCTCCGTATATTGAAGAAGCGATCTGCAGCATTTTAACGCAAACCTATTCCGATTTCGAGCTGCTTATTTTAGATGACGGATCAACCGACGGAACCTTAGACATCATTCGGAAATTTGATGATAAGAGGATTAGAGTAATAGCGCATACAGTGAACCAGGGATTAATTGCGACCTTAAATCAAGGTATTGATTTATGTACGGGCGAGTATATTGCGCGAATGGATGGTGATGATATCGCATTGCCTCACCGGCTTGAGCGTCAAGTGAATTTCATGGACGACCATCAGGACTGCGGTGTTTGCGGTTCTCAGGTTTATTTGTTAGGCAGAGATGCCATTACCGCCAAACCGTTAAATCATGAGGCGATCCGGTGCTGGCAGTTATTCCACTGTACGATGGTGCATCCAACGGTTATGATCCGCAAATCCGTACTGGAAGATCACGACATCAGGTATCTCAATTACTTTCATGCGGAGGATTATGAAATATGGAACCGCTTATCCGCAATAACCCAGTTGGTTAATCTGCCTGAGGTGTTGCTTATGTACAGACAGCATTCAAATCAGATAACTAATATCCACCAAGAGATACAAGTAGTCCAATCTGAACGTATCCGCAGAGATCAATTGCTTCGGCTAGGTATCGATGCTACTGCCGAGGAGTACCAGACTCACTTGGATTTTTGCAATTTTAGAATACGGACAGGTGAACCTGATCACTATTATCGATGCTTAGCATGGGCTAACAAAATCCTGGAAAGCAATTTACGGCAACCAATATATGACCACCAGACCTTAAACTTGGTATTATCGCAATGTTTCAGTTTATCCAGATATTGAAATGAATGAGGCCGCAAAATGCGGTTCGCTGTCCAAGCATCCCATCCGATCTTCAAAGCGCCACAGACTTCGCCTCAGCATCCGCCTGCAGCATCTGAATCAGGGATTGCAGCGGCAGTGACTTCCACTTCTTGGGATGAATGAGCAGCTGCAGGTCAAAATGAATCTCCGGATGGGTAAACGGCAGCTCGGCCAGATTACCACGTTCAATCTCTTCCTCAGCTACAATTCTCGGCAGCAGGGCAATCCCCAGACCGTTCCGCACACAGCGCTTGATCGCCTCCAGATTGGACAGCTCAAAGCCGATCCGGAACACGATTCCGTGCTCCCGGAGCAGATTCTCAAACAGGCTGCGGTAGATACAGCTCTCTTCGGAGACAATCAGCTCACAGTTGTTCAGATCCTGCAAGGTTATATTTGTAAGCTTCGCCAGTGGATGATCGGCAGGTGCCACCAGTACCAGCGGCTCATCCCGGATAATCGTCCGCTCCAGCAGCGAATCAGTCGTACTCCGGTCCAGCATGAGGCCAATATCCACCTCTCCTTCCCTGATCTTGGACACCAGATTCGCTTCCTGCTCCGTTTGCAGATGAATATTCAGTCCGGGAAATGTCGTCCGCAGCTGCTGCAGAAAAGGCGGAAGGTAAAAAGCGGCCAATGAATCTATTGTTCCGATAGTCAGCGTACCGCCGATCTGCTGGGCAATTGTTTCTTTGGAGCGGTCATATAGATCAAGAATTTCCACGAACAGCTTCAGCAGCTCTTCTCCAGGCGGGGTCAGGCGCAGGATACGTCCATGACGTTCCATTAGCGTGACCCCGTATTCTTTTTCAATCTTCTGTATCTGCATGGTTACACTGGACTGGGCATACCCCAGTTCCTCTGCTGCACGCGTGAAGCTCTGACGCTTCGCCACCTCGCGGAAGGTCCGCATATAGGTTAAATCCATTTCACTCACCCTTTAGACTGTGATATAACATCAATATTATTGATGACCCATATCATTTATTATAGCTAACGCCGATGGAATGTTCCATGCTAAAGTAGAATAAAAGGATTTAAAAATTTGGAGGACGATATTCATGTTAACAGAAGAACAGATTTATGGAATCTATGTTCCCGTGGTAACACCGTTCAATGCCGCCGGCGAGATTGATCTTACTTCTTATCAGCGTTATGTGAACAACATCATCAAGAACAAAATTCATGGTCTGGTCGTAAATGGAACCACTGGAGAATCGCCGACAGTCAACATACAAGAATTACAGACACTGATTACTGCCTCACAGGAGCTGCTGCATGGCAGTAAAATTCCGCTGGTCATCGGTACAGGGACCAATGATACAATGTCTACCGTCGCCCGTACAGAGCTTGCTGCGAGCCTGGGAGCCGATGCTGCGCTCGTTGTCGTGCCTTACTACAGCCGTCCTTCTCAAGCGGGCATCATTGCCCATTTCCGCAAGGCAGCCGAAGTCGGTATTCCGATTATCGCTTATGACATTCCCGGCCGTGCCGGAGTCGGCATGACCGTCGATACCGCCCGCACCATCCTGGAGATGGACAATGTGGTCGGCCTGAAAGACTGCTCCGGTTCGCCGCTGCTCGTCTCTGAGCTGTCCCGCCTCGGCTCCAAGCCGGTGCTCTGCGGAGATGACCTAAGTTTCTTCGACATGCTGGGCTGCGGAGCCGCCGGAGGCATGCTGGCTTCCGCCAACGTGCATACTGCGAAGTTCCTGAACATCTTCGAACAATACAAAGCCGGCCAGATTGATGCTGCCAGAGCCGAATACGACCGCCTGGTGCCGCTCATGAAGCTGCTCTTCAAGGAATCGAACCCAGCCCCGATCAAATGGCTGCTCAGCGTACAGGGTGAGATTGCTTCAGATACCCTCCGCCTGCCGATGACCTCGATCAGCGAATCGCTGCGCGAAGAGCTGGGTGCTTATCTAGCCGGCTAAGTCCTCCGCCATTAAATCATGACCTTAGAAGTAAAGACCCGTATTGTACACTCTGTATAGAGTGTACAATACGGGTCTTTTGTGTAAATTAGGTCTGCCAATTTATATTCATTGTACACAAAAACGGCGTCCTCCCCTAAAAGGAAAGGACGCTGCATCATTGATAGAGCAGCTGATTATTGCATTCTGCCGGCATTAACCGGGGCTTTATTGCCGTTTCGGTTCGAGCTTGACTGGCCGCCCGGTCTGCTCTGGCTGCCACCCGAGCGGGCGCCAGGTCTGCTTGCGGCAGAACCATTAGCTGATCCGCCGGCTCCGCCTGGCCGGTTACCCTGCGCACCTTTTGCATATCCGCCAGTTCTATTCCCTTGAGAACCGTTAGCACTCGCGCCAGGTTTGCCTGTTCCCGTGTTCCGTGCTCCTGCAGGTCTGTCGTTTGCGCTTCCGCTAACCCGGCCGCCACTTCTGCTGCCCAAGTCCGGACTGGCTTGACCGTTTGTTCCACTCTTCGGCTTGTTCCCTTGCGTGAACCATTCCGATTTCGGCTTGCGCGGCGGATTCGTTTTGGATTTTGCTGCCGGTTTAGCCGGTGCTTTAGCCGGACGGTCATTCAGCAGCGCCAGAGTGCTTTTGGACATCGGATAGTCATGTTCCTTGATTTCCGGAATCGTCTTTCCGATCAGCTTCTGGATATCCTTCAGGTAAGGAATCTCTTCCTCTTCACACAGGGAAATGGCAACTCCGCTCATTCCCGCACGGCCGGTACGGCCAATACGGTGGACATAGGTTTCCGGAATGTTCGGCAGGTTAAAGTTGATGACATGGGACAGCTCATCAATATCGATCCCCCGGGCAGCGATGTCAGTTGCCACAAGCACGCGTGTCGCCCCGCTCTTGAAATTGCGCAGCGCATTCTGGCGGTCATTCTGCGACTTGTTGCCGTGAATCGCTTGAGCCGTAATATTGATTTTGGCCAAATCACGGGTCACCCGGTCAGCGCCGCGTTTGGTGCGGGTGAAGACCAGTGCCGACACAATCGATTGGTCCTGCAGCAGGCGGTTCAGCTGATTCTGCTTATTGCCGTTCTGCAGCAAATATACAGACTGTTCGATACGGTCTACCGTGGAAGATACCGGCGTAATTTCGATTTTCACCGGATTCACGAGCAGCGTCTTGATCAGCTGAGAAATCTCGGACGGCATCGTCGCGGAGAAGAACAAGGTTTGCTTTTTGCTCGGCATCTTGGCAATAATCCGTTTCACGTCATGAATGAAGCCCATATCCAGCATCCGGTCGGCTTCATCCAGCACCAGAATCTGCACATATTGAAGGTCCACATGCTTCTGAGCGATCAGATCAATCAGACGGCCCGGTGTGGCGATCAGAATGTCCGCTCCCTGGCTCAATGCCCGCTCCTGTGCCTTTTGCGATACACCGCCGACAATGGCTGTAGAACGGATACCGGTGAATTTGCTGTAGGCCTGGATATTTTCATAGATTTGCAGCGCCAGCTCCCGGGTAGGAGTGAGAATCAGCGAACGAATGCGGCGTTTCCCGCCGGTAACGGCCGGTTGCTGGCTTAACAGCTGGATGATCGGCAAAGAAAAAGCAGCGGTTTTGCCTGTTCCAGTCTGTGCGCAGCCCAGTACGTCTCTGCCGGCCAGAGCTGCAGGTATAGCTTCTTCCTGAATCGGTGTTGGGGATGTATAGTTTTCCAGGCTTAACGCCTTGAGAATCGCTGGGTTTAATTTGAGCTCATTAAAAGTCATGTATGTCTCCTTAGTTTCTAATACATATATTTTCAGATCACCCGGCTTTGCGGGATTACGTTTATTCCTGCGTTTCCACATAGCGCAGAGCTAAGTCATAACACATAATGATACCACAGATCCGGATATAAAATAACCCCGCAAAATCGAATCCCGGAATCGGACTCAGAAAACATCCCATAAAAAAGGAGCGGAGGACTGTTCCCCCGCTCCTTACTGTATAAATGTAAGACTAATCTACAATTTCAGCTGTGTCGCCGTTGTTGGCACCTGCAGCATTGGCTTCGTCGGTGTCGATGTGCATGTCAAGCTTAAAGCTGTCAGATACACGTGCAAGCACGTTCTCCAGCACCAGGCCGCGTTCACCGCCAAGGCGGACTTTCAGCATTTGCTTGTCGGAAATGCCCCAAGCTTCTGCTTCGGAAGTATGGAAGTGAATGTGACGGGCTGCAATAATAACACCTGTTTCCAGTTCAACTTCACCGGCTGGTCCTTTAAGAGTAATGCCTGGTGTACCTTCAATATGTCCGGATTCACGGACAGGTGCTTTCACGCCGAGGCTGAAAGAGTCTGTACGGGAAATTTCGAGTTGCGATGCCGGGCGGACAGGTCCAAGAATTCTTACTTTGTCGAACTTGCCTTTGCTGCCGATAACCGCTACTTGCTCATTTGCTGCGAATTGTCCTGTTTGGGAGAGCGGTTTGAACTCAGTCAATTGATAGCCTGGGCCAAACAACGCTTCCACATGCTCCTGCGTAAGGTGAATATGTCGGGCCGACACACCTACGGGTACAGTCTTGCTCATTGTAAAGTCACTCCTTGTATTTTCTCTAGTATCTGTACAAGCCACTGAACATTATACCTCTTCTTACCCAAAAATAAAAAGACCCTCTTCACAATGAGTGTCTTTTTTTCGATATTCCACTACTTTTGAACCTTAATGCGTCACGGTTTCGCCATTTAATCTACCTTGTTCAGAAATGAAATGACTTCAAGGCCTGGGTGGTAAATGCCCGCTTAAAAAACGTAATGCATTATCATACAACCAGCCCCGCACCTCATCCTCCGGATAATATTTTACCAGCAGCTCGGCAAACTCCGCATATTTCCCCGGATGCTCTAATCCCTTTACCCACGCATCAATGCCGTCAAAATCCGAGCCGAACATCAGCTGTCTTGTACCTCCCAAGCTGCAGACATGCTCAATATGTCTCCGCACATCATCACGGTCCGCTCCGCCTCCATCACGGACAAACCAGGGAACGAAGGTAAGGCCCATCCGCCCGTCCATGGCGATCAGCGCCTTGATCTGGTCATCACTCAGGTTGCGGGGATGGCCGCAAATGGCCGCAGCATTGGAATGCGAAGCTATAAACGGATGTTTACTACGCTCGGTCAGCTCCCAAAATCCTGCTGGCGCCAAATGCGACACATCCAGGAGCATTCCGCTTCTGTTACACCACTCGATCAGTTGCCGGCCTTTTTCCGTAAACCCGCCGTTTCTTGATTCCAGCACGCCGTCAGCCGCCCAGTTAGCATAATTCCACGTTATTCCGAACAATCGCACTCCCAGCTCAAAACACAGCTGCGCATAGAACAGATTGCCCTCCAGACCGTCTACCCCCTCCAGAGAGAGCACTCCCCCGGCCGTTGCCGCCGCAGTAACTTCTACTGCCTCCTCCTTCCAGCGCAGCCACTGCAATTGCTCAGAGCCAATGATCTTCTCCCGGAACAAATCGAGCTGGCCGAGCACACTTTCAAAGCTTGGTCTTCCTCTAGCCTCAGACAAAAAAATCGCGAAAACCTGCAGTCCTACATTTCCCGCAGCAAGCCGCTCCATAGTAACATCCAGCCGGCCGTCATTTTTAAAGCTGATCCCTGGACTTGCCTGCAGCTTACTCAGTACGTCACAATGAAAATCCGCTACTTTAAATCCGCCTGCTGCCTTCATCTGTCCCCCCGCTTTCAACACCGTTTGCTGAAGTTCTGCCTCTGGCCACATTATCATCATAGTCTATGCGTATTATGATCAGCTTTTTCCTGCACAGCAAAAAACCTGTTTACTCGAAGTAAACAGGCCCATCAGAATAAGTCCATTAATTATCTGGGTTCAACAATCAGTTTAATCGCCGTCCGATCCTCTCCATCAATCACGATGTCAGTGAAGGCTGGAATGCAGATCAAGTCGACACCGCTTGGCGCGACAAATCCCCGGGCGATGGCAACAGCTTTGACTGCTTGGTTCAGCGCTCCTGCTCCAATAGCTTGCAGCTCGGCCGATCCACGTTCACGAAGAACACCCGCTAATGCGCCGGCAACGGAATTTGGATTGGATTTAGCTGATACTTTTAATACATCCATAGTAAGTACCTCCCCTGGGAAAATGATGGTGTTCTTCCACTACTGTAGATGTTATTCGCGGGAGAAGAAATAATTCCTTCTTTTTGCGGACTACTCTGGAGAAAATAGTACAAAAGATACTCTTTTTCGATATAAAAAATATCACACTTTACCCAAAATCGGCGATTTTTCCCGAATTACCTACACCCAGTTGTCCAGATTTAGCTCATGATCCATTCATCTTCACGCAAGCGAATTTTCTCCAGACGTGTGGCTTTTCCCGTAGCCTCGTCAATCTCCGCGAATAACCCGTGTAACTGCCATTTGCCTTCATCAACCACAAACCGGGCCGGAAGCTGGGTCGTGAATTTATAAAGGACCGCATCCTTTTCCATACCCAGAATTCCTTCTCTTGAACCAACCATCCCGGCATCGGTTAAGTAGGCGGTACCGCCAGGCAGGATCACATCATCATTGCTCTGCACATGCGTATGGGTGCCGACTACTATCGAAGCCAGTCCATCCATAAAATAACCCATTGCAATCTTTTCGGAAGTTGCTTCAGCATGAAAATCAACGAGGATGCATTTGTGATTCCGGCGCAGCTCCTCCACAATCTCTTCACCTATGCGGAACGGATCATCAATTGCCGGCAAAAAGGTGCGGCCCTGCAAATTCACAATCGCCAGCTGTTTACCGTTGCCCTTAACGACCGTATACCCTCTGCCTGGGGTTCCCGGCGGAAAATTGGCCGGTCGGATCATCCGCGGCTCGTCGTCGATAAATTCAAAAATATCCTTATTGTCCCAGGTATGGTTGCCCAGCGTAATGCCGTGAACCCCCCAGTTAAAAAACTCATTGGCAATCGCAGATGTAATCCCTCTGCCGGCTGCAGCATTCTCGCCGTTAACGATAATGATATGCGGCTGATATTTACTCTTCAGTGAAGGCAGCATTTCACGCAGTGCTTTTCTGCCGGTATTGCCTACTATGTCACCTATAAATAAGACTTTAATGTCGTTCTCCTCCTAAAAGCATACTGTAAAGCTATCCTCCGCTTACATTTACCGAATCTGTATGAAAGAAAAAAGGCCCCGCACGGGGGCCGATTTCCTTGCTTATTTAGCGTATTCAACAGCCCGTGTCTCGCGGATAACGGTAACCTTGATGTGACCCGGATAATCCAGCTCACTCTCGATCATCTTCGTTATGTCGCGTGCCAGACGGAAGCTTTCTGCATCATCGATTTTCTCAGGCTGTACCATTACACGAACCTCGCGGCCCGCTTGGATAGCATAAGACTTCTCTACGCCTTCGAAACTTTCGGAAATCTCCTCGAGCTTTTCCAGACGTTTGATGTAGGTTTCCAGTGTCTCACGGCGTGCGCCAGGGCGTGCTGCCGACAAGGCGTCAGCCGCTCCAACCAGCATCGCAATAACCGAAGTCGCTTCGCAGTCCCCGTGGTGGGACGCGATACTGTTAATAACAACCGGATGTTCCTTGTATTTCTTCGCCAGTTCAACGCCAATCTCAACGTGTGAACCTTCCACTTCATGATCCAGTGCTTTACCGATATCATGGAGCAGCCCGGCACGTTTAGCAAGCACGATGTCTTCCCCAAGCTCACCGGCCATAAGTCCAGTCAAATAAGCAACCTCCATGGAGTGCTTGAGTACATTTTGACCGTAGCTCGTGCGGAATTTCAGACGGCCGAGAATTTTGATCAGATCCGGGTGCAGACCGTGAACGCCAACCTCGAAGGTAGCTTGTTCACCGTATTCGCGAATCCGCTCATCCACTTCTTTGCGGGATTTCTCCACCATTTCTTCAATCCGTGCCGGATGGATACGTCCATCAGCAACCAGCTTCTCAAGTGCCGTACGGGCCACTTCGCGGCGAATCGGATCAAATCCCGACAAAATAACGGCTTCCGGCGTATCATCGATAATGAGATCAATACCAGTAAGAGTTTCCAG
The DNA here is from genome assembly GCF_031599675.1 of Paenibacillus pedocola. Taxonomy (NCBI): domain Bacteria; kingdom Bacillati; phylum Bacillota; class Bacilli; order Caryophanales; family Paenibacillaceae; genus Paenibacillus; species Paenibacillus pedocola. Next base: position 3,810,920 of record NZ_CP134223.1, read on the forward strand.
TGCACGGATATTACGGCCTTCACGGCCGATAATCCGGCCTTTCATCTCTTCATTCGGAAGTGTTACCACAGACACGGTTGTTTCAGCAACATGATCAGCTGCACAGCGTTGGATAGCCAGTGTAATGATTTCGCGGGCCTTCTTGTCCGCTTCCTCCTTGGCCTGCTGTTCAATTTCTTTGATCATCTGCGCAGTCTCGTGGCGAACTTCCTGCTCTACATTGCTTAGAATGATACTTCTGGCATCATCGATGCTCAAATTGGAGATGCGCTCCAACTCGGTAACCTGATTCTTGTAAATAACATCAATTTGCTGTTGCGTTTCGTCAATTCGTTTCTCTTTGTTAGCTACTTGTTCTTCTTTTCGTTCAAGCGATTCCATTTTTTTATCCAGAGATTCTTCCTTTTGCAGCAAACGTCTCTCTTGCCGTTGGATTTCATTCCGACGTTCACGAGTTTCTTTCTCAGCCTCAGTACGGATTCTGTGGACTTCGTCCTTAGCTTCGAGTACCGTTTCCTTCTTCAGCGCCTCAGCCTCTTTCTTCGCGTTCTCCACGATGACGACGGCTTCTTTCTCGGCACTTGAAATTTTAGCTTCTGCAAGGGATTTACGAATAAAATAACCGAATCCAAAGAATATTGCAGCTACAACGAGAACGATTATGACCCAGATTGCAGGATGCATCTGTTCACCTCCTCGTTGGTTCCTCCAAGGAACAAGCCTTGGGAATTGTGCAGTTGTTAAACTATCCGTTCATCACCATACAAAAAACCGGTAATACACCGATTGCCATACTGCACATGCTGCACATGCACACTGCCCGCCTTATCCGGCGATTACATTTCATATGAGTTGTACGCGAACCGGTACCTAAGAGTCAGCTTTTTGGGAAGGAAAAAGGATTCTTAGTTTATGCCGATTCATGTTATATTTTATTATTTATAAAAAGACATTGTCAAGAGAGTCGATAACGCCATTAAAGTCAAGAGAATCAGTCAGGATCGTAAAACTCTTCATCTTCACCTGCAAAATCCTCTTCCTCACGTAAAATATTCATAACCTGCCGGACCAAATCACCGGAAAAGCCGCGCCGCATCAGGAAAGCTCCTGTCTTTCTGCGTTTGTCGTTAACATCCCCGCGGATCATATTCCATTTCTTCCTTCCCGTCTGCAGAGCGCTCTCCAGCTCCTCTTCAGGCGAAATATTCTCAAGCGCTTCCGAGATCAGCAATTTATCGATCCCTTTCTCACGCAGTTCCTGACGAATCCACAGTTTGCCCTTACGCTGATTCATAATGCGCTGTTCTGCCCATTGCTTGGCATATAATGGATCATCAATGAGACGTTCCTGCTGCAACCGCTGCAGCACTTCGGCAATAATAGTCTCCCCTATTTCCTTCTCCCTTAAACGGCGGGCCATTTCCTGCGCCGTCCGCGGTTTGCGTTCCAAATATCGCAGACCCTCAACGTACGCCCGCTGGCGTTCGTCGGCCACCACTATTTCCTCTAAATCATCTTTCATAAACGAACTGCCGGAAATCATCCGGTATTTAATCATGACATCCTCATGCACTGTCATGTTGTACTCGCCGAAATGTATGATATAGCGGTGATCCGATTTCTTTTGCCGCTCTACTTTCGTTATAACAAGCAGTTCACCTTCCGGAAAATCGGACAGTGCCTGTGCTTCCTGTTCTTCAGGTTCGGGATTCAGTTGAATGACCATCGTGCACTATCACCTCATGCTATTCCTTATATATAGATTGAACATATGGATTATTTTTTATAGAAAAGCGCCCTGCTACAACATTCACAGGGCGCCCTTAGCTAAAGTACTATTCGATTTCGAGCAGCAAGTTTTCTTCTTCCTCTTGTTCTGCCGCAACCTCTGACTCTGATGGCGCAGCTACAATCGTAGTTAAATTGCTTGCTTCACGGATCTTATTCTCAATCAGCAAGGCAATATCCTGATGTTCTTTCAGGAATTGCTTGGCATTCTCGCGTCCTTGACCCAGACGTTCACCTTCATAGGAATACCAGGCACCGCTCTTGTTGACGATATCCATTTCCGTTCCGATATCTACAAGGCTTCCTTCCTTGGAGATGCCTTCACCGTACATAATATCAACATCTGCCTGTTTAAACGGAGGCGCTACTTTGTTCTTCACGACCTTGATCTTCGTACGGTTACCAACCACATCATTGCCCATCTTGATGCTCTCTACACGGCGTACATCAAGCCGTACCGAAGAGTAGAATTTCAAGGCCCGGCCGCCAGGCGTTGTTTCCGGGTTACCGAACATCACACCAATCTTCTCACGCAGCTGGTTGATAAAGATAGCGATTGTATTCGATTTGTTGATTGCACCTGACAGCTTACGCAAAGCCTGGGACATCAAACGAGCCTGCAAGCCGACGTGGGAATCCCCCATATCGCCTTCGATTTCCGCCTTCGGTACCAGCGCTGCTACAGAGTCTACAACAATAATGTCTACGGCACCGCTGCGGACCAGGGCTTCAGCGATTTCCAGCGCCTGCTCACCTGTATCCGGCTGAGACAGCAGAAGCTCATCAATGTTTACGCCAAGAGCATTGGCATATTTAGGGTCCAGAGCATGCTCTGCATCGATGAAAGCTGCTTGTCCTCCAAGCTTCTGTACTTCTGCGATGGCATGAAGGGCAACCGTTGTCTTACCGGAAGATTCCGGTCCGTATACTTCAATGATGCGGCCTTTGGGAAGTCCGCCAATACCCAGTGCAATATCAAGTGCTAAGGCTCCACTAGGGACAACTTCCACTTTCATATGAGTGGATTCTCCCAGTTTCATGATCGAACCTTTACCGAATTGTTTTTCTATTTGACGAAGCGCCATATCAAGCGCTGCACGACGATCTGACAATCAGACCACTTCCTTCACTTGTTTATAGTAATATAATAACGTGTTTTGGAGGTCTTGCCAAGCTTTTTTTCGAACATACATTCGTTTTTTTTGTTTCCCTTAGGGATACTCCCTTTTATTGTAAGCCTCCTTCCGGTTTGATGCATCCTACACAATCATTAACCAGCCGGAGAACAAGACTCACATACAAAGGAGCTGCCGGCAGGAAAACGCCGCAGTTATAAAAACAAAAAACCGCAGCAAATGGTTCACAATGCCACGGTTCTTCCGTATAGAGAATTATATAACGTTAATGCCGGTTATTGCAAGGCCGAACCTTCCAGAGGCGTCTCCACCTTGCGTTCCTCCAGCCTGCGCCAGAGACGGTACAGCAGCGCTTTGACAGAGCGCAGGCGGATATTCTCACGTGTGCCTTTAAGGTTAAGCTCAAAGACCTCGGTCTTCTGTCCGCGTTCCGCCAAACCAACGAATACAAGTCCTACAGGCTTGCGTTCCGAATATCCCGGTCCCGCTACCCCGGTAACGGACAATCCGAAGTCGCTGTCAGCCAGCATCCTTACTTGATCGGCAAGCACCTCTGCCACCTCTCGGCTTACAGCACCAACTGCATCAGCACCTTCCAAATAAGAGGCAGGCACATTCAGCAGCTTCTTCTTCAGTTCATTGGAGTAACAGACAACGCCCCCTTTAAACATAGACGCGCTTCCTGGTATGTTCGTAATACTCTCCATCAATAAACCGCCGGTACAACTCTCCGCCGCACTAAGTGTCAATCCGGCGTCTGCCATCCAATCCACAAGAAGCTGTTCCAGCGGCACATCAATATTGGCATACATATGCTCGGGAAGAATCTCTTTGATAGTCTGCTCCAGCACATCCAGCTTCTCCATTGCTTCACGCTCAGAGGGCGCTTTAGTTGATATCCGTACCGTCACTTCGCCTTCCTTGGCATAAGGGGCTATCGTCGGATCACTCTGACCCCGAATCAGATCAATCAGCTTGTCCTCGAGCAGTGATTCACCGATACCGGCGAATTTAAGCATCTTGGAGTAAATCGGCATTTCATTCGTGAGCGCATGCTGCAGCAGCCATGGCTTGGCTTTGTCAATGAACATCGGTTTCATCTCCCGCGGCGGGCCGGGAAGCACGATATAGTATTTATCCTCATGAGCAAATGCAAGACCCACTGCCAGACCGATTTCATTCGGCAGCGGCGTTGTTCCTTCGATAATGAGTGCCTGCTTGCGGTTGTTCTCAGTCATGACAATTTTGCGGTCATCGAAAAATCTCTGCACATGGTCCATCGCAAGCTGGTCGATATGAACCGTACGGCCCAATGCTGCCGCCAGCGCTTCCTTAGTAAGATCATCTTCGGTCGGGCCGATTCCGCCGGTGAACAGGATAATGTCTGCACGGCTCTTGGCAATTTCGATGGCTTGCTGAATACGGCTGCTGTTGTCCCCAACCACCGTTTGAAAATAGACGTCTATTCCCATCGCGGCCAGCTCTACCGATAGAAACTGCCCGTTGCTGTTTACGATTTGTCCAAGCAAAAGCTCTGTGCCCACGGCAATAATTTCTGCTTTCATAGCTGGTTTCTCCTCCTGGCTATAGGGTGGATGAGTAATTTAATCTAAGCATTATGCAGCTCCAGCAATTCCTTGTTTTTCACGAAGTAATCAACCCCGGAGTAAATCGTGATGATAGCTGCAGCCCAAATGGCGATATCATCCAGCGGGATGCTGACGAACTGAAACGGGAAGTTGTTGAGCAGCAATAGCGAAATAGCGACAATCTGTGTTACCGTCTTAATCTTGCCCCATTTGCTGGCAGCCACCACCTTGCCTTCAAGCAGTGCCACCTGGCGCAGTCCGGTTACCGCAAACTCGCGGCTGATGATTACGATCGCAATCCAGGAATCGCATCTTCCCAGCTCTACAAGCGAAATCAGTACTGCGGAGACCAGCAGCTTGTCCGCGAGCGGATCGAGCAGCTTGCCAAGATTGGTGACCATGTTATACTTCCGGGCAATGTAGCCGTCTATCCCGTCCGTGCTGGCGGCAAGAAGGAAGATCACAGCTGCAATCAGATGATTAACCGACAGCTGAAATGACCCCCAATGGATGGGCTCCGGATAAAACTTAAAATTCACCAGTAAAAAAAACATCATAATCGGGATAAGACAAATACGTGCGAGCGTAATGCGGTTGGGTAAATTCACTGAAGTTCCTCCCCTGATCCTTACAAATTACGAGATTCCACAATTTTCTTCAAAACTGCTTAGGCTAGTATATTATAGCCATATGTAGGTGTCAAAAAAACTGAAAGCACCCCGCAAGGATAGGTGCGTAAGCACTGCGGGGTACCTCATTAGCTTACTTTAAATTGTTAAACTGCAAATCAAGCGGCAAATCGGCTTTTCGTAAAATTTGGATAATCTGCTGCAGATCATCCCGGCTTTTGCCGGTTACGCGGATTTGATCGCCTTGAATCTGGCTTTTCACCTTCAGCTTAGAATCCCTAATGAGGATATTGATCTTTTTGGCGTTCTCCTGATCAATTCCCTGTTTAAGGCCCAGACGCTGACGGACCGTTCCCAGTGAAGCCGGCTCCACTTTGCCAAAATCCAAATTTTTGAGTGTAATCCCGCGTTTAACCATCTTGGACTGTAAAATATCAATAACAGCATTCAGCTTATATTCATCCTCAGAGGCAATAATAAGCGCGTCCTTCTCCAGCTTAAGACTACTCTTGCTGTTCTTGAAGTCAAACCGGTTATCGATCTCCTTCTCAGTCTGGTGAACAGCATTCGTTAATTCCTGCATATCCATCTTGGATACAATGTCAAATGAACTTTCCGAACTCATTATTCCACGTCCTTTGCTACAATTATTCTTTTCCTATTATATGAGAAAGGGCAGATGAAGTCTATTTATGGAAGCTGCCCGGCACGCAAGAAGAAACGGCCGTGCTACTCTTATAAGGAGAGCACCCGTTTCTGTGAAAAAAAATTGTTTGTTCAAGGCTCCGCAGGCACAAACACGTCCCCCGGCAAACGCTCTTCCGGGAGACGCTGAACAGGCACCTTTATCTGCTGCGTGCGGGAGCCCGGAACATATCCAGAATCCCCAGCACAATATGCGCCAGTCCAAAGCCCAGAATTCCATAGCCCCAGGCGCTCGGTGTCAGATAATACCCGAGGAGACTGACGATAATGCCAAGCCCTGTTACGATCCAGCTAACGGTCATGAGTGAATACACCTCACTTTGGCGTAAGAACTGTAATTCACTCTTAGGTTCTCCAGATTACCAAAATCTATACTCTGCTGCCTTATTCACCTGTATTGCTGCTGTCACCTTCAGTAGCGCCATCCGTTCCTGCGTTTGTAGCCTCTGCATTATCAGTGCCGGCGGAGGTGCCGTCATCCAGTTCCAGCAGCAGCCGGGATGAGGTCTTGCCGTCTGTAATTGCCTGTCCATTCACCGTAATACTTGTCGCAGGAGAATATCCGGATTTGATATACATTCCTTCGGTACCAAGTGTAAAGCTCATAGTGTCGCCTGCAGCGGTATTCCCGAAGCTGAGTTTCTCACCTTTGGAATTCTCGCCTTTGTATACTTCAAGCCAGCTTACACCGGTAGCAGCAATCTCTACCTGTACAGCACTGCCTGTAGGAGCAGTCACTTTAAAAATCGTCGTTTTGCCCGATTTGCGGTCCTCCGTAACCGTAACCGGCAAATTAGACGGCGAAGGAATTGGTGTAGCTGTGGGAGCTACAGTAGCTGTGGCTGTCGCTTCACCCGCCACGGCACCATCCGAAGCCGTAGGTTCGCCCCCGACAATCCCGCCGCCCGCTGCCGTTGGCGAAGGCTGAATCTTGGAAGGATCCGTCTGCTCATTCGTCAAATTAGCTGAATCCACCTTCTCAGGATCAGCCTTGTCCATGTTGGAAGAGGCATACAAATAAATCACTACGATAATCAACACGGGGAAAGTCCACATCAGAACTGTCGGCAGCCACTTCGCGTTCCGTTCGGTTTCAGGTCTGCGGCTGCGTTTCTGAATAACAGTCTCCATCGTTGTATCCACAGGAGCCGCCGGCACATTGCCGTGCTCCTCCATCAGCTCGTCCGGATTGACTCCGACCGCTTCCGCGTAGGTTTTGATAAATGCCCGGACATAAAAACTTCCCGGGAGCACCTTATAATCCCCCGCTTCGATGGCTTCTAAATATTTCTTACGGATTTTCGTTACTTCCTGGACATCGTCAAGACTCATCCCTTTTTGCAGACGTGCCTCCTTCAAATGCCGGCCCAGTTCCGACATACCATCACCTCCTGAATGTTTGGTCTTCCTTGATGAGCTTCGTACAAAACTCACTCCGGAAGCACATGCTTAGTTTTTGAAGTTATAGATCATCACTGTAGCTCGTCGTAAACGAGTCGTACAATATCTCTTCCGCAGGGTTGTTGCGCAGCTCGATAATGATATCGAAGTCGTCAAAGGTATACTCGGATTCCCGTACAAAAATATCCGGATGCTCAATCACCTTCGTGCTCGGCATACCCATAACCTGCTGCAGCAGATTGTAATGCTTCTCGTTAGAGCGGATTGTGCTTACAATGCCGTCAATAATGAAGACATTATGCGGATTCATTTCATCCTCAGCCAGCTGGCTGCGCACAGTTTGACGCAAAAGGGTCGAAGATACAAATGTCCAGCGCTTCTGTGCGCAGACACTGCCGGCGATTATAGATTCTGTCTTACCTACACGCGGCATACCCCTTAGTCCTATAACCTGATTGCCTTCCCTTTTAAACAATTCGCCAAGGAAATCCACGAGCAGCCCCAGCTCATCCCGGGTAAAGCGGAATGTCTTGCGGTCATCCGAATCCCGGTCAATATATCGTCCATGACGGACGGCAAGCTTATCCACAAGACGTGGAGAACGCAGCGCCGTAACCGTAATATTATCCACTTTTTTGAGCATTTCACCCATCAGCATAATCTTTTCATCATCGCTTGTTTCAAGCAGCATTCCGCGGGTTTTGCCTTCCACACCGTTAATGGTCAGGATATTGACTTCCAGCATTCCGAGCATCGAAGCGATATCTCCAAGCAGACCGGGTCTGTTCTTATGTATCTTGTACTCCATATACCACTGTTTATATTCCACTGATTTGCACCTCATAGATTCCTTTTCCCGTCACGGGTCATGTTAATGATATATAAAATGAAAATGAAAGGCAAGGTCACTGCTGTAATAATTGCAGAAAAGCTCCCGCGAGGGGAGCTTGTTCCGCATGCCTATGCGTTTTTCTTCGCCAGCTTGACCATGAGCCCAGCAATGGTGTGCTTCTCATCGTCCGTACCGACATCCCACAGCTCTTTGATCGCACGGTTAGAGTAGTTGCCCGGATCGACTTTTTTGTCGAGGAATTCCCCGATTTCAAAAGCCAGCTTGGTGATGGTTTCATCGCTCATCCCCATTTTTTCAGCCTGAATGACCCGTTCACCCAAAAAGCTCTTCCATGTATCAAAGTTCTTCACTACGGTTTCTGTTGACATCTTAAATCCTCCTTCATGTTTACGGTCCGCCCGCCTGATTCAGGTGACAGCCGCCTTACGTGATGATTTAAAAGCAACAGTATTAATATGTCTCGTACGTATTCTTCTTATGCTGGAGCATTTCTCCAACCCAAGCCGGGTATTATGTAATCCAGCCGCCGTTCGGACTAATTACCTGACCCGTGATATAGCCGGATTCCGGAAGGGCAAGAAAATAAACAAGCGAAGCCACTTCCTCCGGTGAAGCCAGACGGCCAGCCGGGATTTCATCCTCCAGCATCCGCAGCTCATCTTCCTGCAGATTGTTCAGCATGGCTGTGTTGACTGCTCCGGGAGCCACAGCATTCACCGTTACCCCTGATGGAGCCAGCTCCTTGGCCAGCGCCTTCGTAAAAGCATTCACTCCGCCCTTACTGGCGGAATAAGCCACCTCACAGGAAGCGCCGGATATCCCCCAGACGGAGGATACATTGATAATCCGGCCGTACCGCTGGGAGATCATGTAGGGCATAAAGATCTGGCTGCACAAAAAAGTCCCCTTTAAGTTGACCGCCATAACCTCGTCCCATTCTTCCTCCGTCACATCAGCAAGCATGCCATAATGCGCCTTTCCGGCATTGTTGACTAGAATATCCGGAAGCATGCCGCTGCTTTCCAGCCTTTCAGCCATACGCAAAAGCTGGCTGCGGTCTTTCATGTCCGCAGCCACTGTCATTACCTTGGCTCCCAGCGCCAGACAGCGCCGGGCTACATCATTTGCCGCTTCATGCGAATGCATATAATGAATGACAATGTTCATCCCGACAGAAGCAAAGCGTTCAGCGATTGCTCCGCCGATCCCCCCGCTGCCCCCTGTAATGAGCACTGTCATTTCCCCTATAGGTTTGCTGCTCTCTCCCGGTAAGGCCATTAAGGACTCACCACAAGCGACACGGCAAGCTGTTCCCAGTCCACATGGTCATGCAGACGGGTATTGACCTCATCCAGCGTAATTGATTCATAGATTGGAAGCACTTCGAACAGGTCGCCGCCGCGGAACTGGTAACGTGTGAATTCGTGGGCAATACTCTCCGGTGAATTCAGCATCCGCAGATATCCGCCGATTTTCTTTTTGCGTGCCCGTTCAAAATCCTTCTCTGCAAATCCGGATTCAAGAACCGCATTGATTTCTTCTTTGATCCGCTCCAGGAGCAGACCGGGGTCTTTGGTATCTCCGCCAATCGCTGAGAAAGCATACTGCGGGGAACTGTTAAATTCATGCCCGAAGCTGTCGGAGATCAATTCTTCATCATACAGCTTCTGATATAGCGCTGTGCTGCTTCCAAGCAGCAGATCGAGCATCAATTTGGTAATCAGGTCACGCCGTACCGCCGCTTCCCCGGTCAAGCCTTCCACCTTTTCTTTAAATCCGAACAGGCATTTCGGCATGGACACTGCAAGCCGGCTTTCTTGATGCTTCTCCGCAACCTGGACGGGTTCTTCTTCGAAAATACGGGTGATTTCGCCCTGCTTATCGTAAGACTTGGCTGCCTGGTTGTTGCGGATTAGCTCAAACACCTGTTTAGGATCTACACCGCCAACAACGAAGAGCAGCATATTGCTGGGATGATAGAAGGAGTTGTAGCACGTATACAGGGTTTCTTTGGTGATGGTAGCTATCGAATCGATTGTACCGGCAATATCAATATGCACCGGATGTTTAGCATACATCGCTTCGATCAGACCGAAGTATACGCGCCAGTCCGGATTATCTGCGTACATATTGATTTCCTGGCCAATGATCCCCTTTTCCTTCTCCACATTTTCATCCGTGAAATAAGGGCGCTGCACGAAATCAACCAGCGTAGTGAGATTGGTTTCAATATTTTCGGTAGCCGAAAATAAATATACGGTCTGATCAAAGCTGGTAAAGGCGTTTGCCGATGCGCCATTAGAAGCAAATGTGGCAAAAATGTCGCCTTCCGGCTCCTCAAACATCTTATGCTCCAGGAAGTGGGCAATACCGTCAGGAACAGTTGTCTCTTCCCCGCCAGCCACTTTGAAATGGTTGTCTACCGAGCCGTATTTAGTTGCAAACGTGGCGTAGGTTTTTTTGAAGGCTGGCTTAGGAAGCACATAGACCTGCAGACCGTTATCCATAACCTCGTGATAAAGCGTTTCTTGCAGTTTATCGTAATGGATTTCTTTCACTGCTATTCCCCCTTCCCTGTCAGGAAATAAATCGTATCAAGCTGGAAGGTGTCGGCAGCCGCCTTCACTTCTTCCGCGCCGATGCCGTCCACCTCTGCAAGCAGCTCCTGGGCAGAACGGTCTTTTCCGGACAATTGGCGGTTGAAATCGAACGAGATCAGTTCAAATGCGGAGTCTTGAATTTCAGACAGCAGATTACGGATCATCGCCTTAGTCTGACTCAGCTCGAGGTCACTGATATTTCCTGCTTTCAGCTCATCGAGCTGCTTACGGATAATGTCAACGGCCTTCCCGTAATTTTGGGTTTCAATTCCCGACTGGATGGTACCGATGCCCTTATGCCCGTCATATCGGGACGAAGCATAATAGGCCAGACTCTCTTTCTCACGTACATTGACAAAGAGTTTGGAGTGCGGATAACCGCCCAGGATCCCGTTGTACATCAGTGCAGAAGCATATCTGTCGTCTTTGTAGGTAATTGAGGTACGAAGCCCCATGTTCAGCTTGCCTTGATTAACGTCCAGCTTCTCTTCCACCGTACGGACTTCCTGTACAGTAACCGGTTTAAAGTTAGAGGTATAAGATTCACTCTGCTTGTGGGCACGACCGAAATGGAGGTTAACCAGCTTCTCGACTTCTTCCGGCGTTGTATCCCCGACCACATATAAATCAAGAATCGCACCGTTTAACCACGCAGTATACGACTCATACAGGTTCTCTGGAGTGATTCCGTCAAGATCCGCTCTCTGTCCAAGCGGATGCAGACGGTAAGGCTCCTTATTGCACATTTCCTCAATGCAGCGCTCGGCGGCATAACGGATTTTGTCGTTTACGATCGCTTCCAGCTTCTTGCGCACGGTTTCCCGCTCTGTTGCAACATAGGAGGCACGGAAGCTTCCATTCTCCAGCAGCGGGCGGGTCAGCACCTCGCCGAGAAAAGCAAACGATTCACCAAGCAGACTCTCCTTGCTCTGCACAAACGAATCATTGATCGTATCCATCCGGAACTGGACAATCTGATAGTCCCCCCGTTTGTAGATGTCGAAACCGAATCCGGCTCCGTACAGCTCCTCCAGCCGCTCACGGAATTGTGTCGTTTCCGGATATGTAGCCGTACCTCTACGTAGGACAAAGGGGGCGAGTGCCGTTGATGTCACCGTGCTCTCGTCAAGCGGCACACCGGCATAGAGAGAGATGGCGAATGTCTTAAACGCCTTTGTCGGCAATACGTGGATACGCATACCGGCAGCGTTGCCATGTTGAAATCCATTATTTGTCAAGTCCAAAACTCCTTTACGGCGTGGATAGATGCTTTACAACAAGTTTATGAAGTATTATCCATTCTAAACCATTCCAAAGTAAGGAAGCAACCGGAAGAAAGCGTACCGGTTGCTCTTGGTCGGTTTATGCATTGTGAACAGCTAAGGGTGGGCCTGCATCTGCTTCAGTTCCTACATGCAGAAAATATGCTCTCCGATTGTTTTGACCTGCGGACGGGACCAGATCCATTTTGAGGTAGCCGTTTTAGGATTAAAATAATACAGGCATCCGCCGGAAGGGTCCCAGCCGTTAAGCGCCTGCTGAACTGCTTTACGGGCCTGCTCATTTGGTTCCAGATAGATTTGACCGTCAGCTACGGCCGTAAAGGCTCCAGGCTGGAAGATTACGCCGGAAGGCGTATTCGGAAAGCTAGGAGATTTCACCCGGTTCAGAATAACCGCAGCAACCGCCACCTGGCCTTCAAACGGTTCACCCCGGGATTCACCATATACAGCATTGGCCATAATCTTCAGGTCATTTTCGGATAAGCCCATCGTATTGCCTGAAGACAGCTCTGCTGTTGTATTCTTTTTACCGGAATCGGCTGCCGCTGTGTTGCTGTTGGCAGCATTCTTTTTAGCTGTAGTGGTTGAAGGCTCTGTCGGCTTCCAGGCTTTGGTGGCATTGTACAGCTTCAGCTTTGTTTTTGCCCCGACTACACCATCAGCTTTAATTCCAAATTTCCACTGGAACCAGGTAACCGCATTTTTCGTCTTTGTACCAAACTGGCTGTCTATCTTGCCTGCGTAATATCCCAGGTGCTTCAGTCTTCCTTGCAGTTCATAAACATCTTGGCCTGATGAGCCTACCTTCAGCGGGGTAGTTCCAAAGGCCGGAAGTACCTCTTCCTCAGAAACAGTCATAACAGATGCAGCTTGCTGGGGATTGGCATAAACGCCTTGATCCTTAAAGAATAACCCCGCAAACGGTGCGGCTGCCAGTGCCAGGGTCAGTAAGGCAAAAATCCACTGATTATGTTTTCTCATTGGGGTCGCTCTACCTTTCTCTTGTAAGTTCAACATGGATGGCTAAAGTTATTATGAGGACTGGGAGGACATCCTATGCATCAACTGGCCGGAACGGTAATTCTGCGGGTGAACAAATCTTCGCCACGCAGCAAAAAAGCACCCTTTCCGCAAAGGAAGGATGCTTTATCTAAAAACTGTTATGAGCTGATCCGGTTATGCTGATACTGTTCAAGTGACATCAGCACTTCACGCGGCTTGCTTCCCTCGTAAGGACCGATAACCGAACGGGCTTCCATGGCATCAATAAGACGGGCAGCACGGGTGTAGCCTACACGCATACGGCGCTGGAGCAAGGATACAGAGGCTTGCTTCGCTTCCAATACGATCTGAACCGCCTGTTCATACAATTCATCCTGCGGCTCCTGATCTTCTGAGATCATTTCATCCACCTCCGGAACAAGGGATTCGTCGTATTCGGCTTCTCCCTGGCTGCTGACGAACTGCACAATCGCTTCAACTTCCTGATCACTCATGAAGGCACCCTGTACCCGGACCGGCTTGGAGGCGCCCATCGGCAGGAAGAGCATATCGCCGCGTCCCAGCAGCTTCTCAGCACCCGGCATATCCAGAATCGTCCGTGAATCGACGTTCGAAGATACCCCGAAGGCAATCCGAGAAGGAATATTGGCTTTGATCAGACCTGTGATAACATCAACTGACGGCCGCTGAGTGGCAATGATCAGATGAATCCCTGCGGCACGCGCCATTTGCGCCAGCCGGCAGATGGCATCCTCTACATCGTTCGCCGCAACCATCATTAAATCGGCAAGCTCGTCCACAATTACGACGATATACGGCAGAATGGCAGCCGGGTTGTCCTTCATCAGATTGTTATAGCCTTCGACATTACGAGTCCCCGATTTGGAGAAGAGCTCATAACGTTTCTCCATCTCCACTACAATCTTCTTCAGGGCCAGACTTGCCCGCTTGGGATCCGTGACAACCGGGGCCAGCAGATGCGGAATACCGTTATATACATTAAGCTCAACCATCTTCGGGTCAACCATCAGGAACTTAACCTCATCCGGTTTAGCTTTATACAAAATACTGGTGATAATTCCATTAATACAGACGGATTTACCGGATCCTGTCGCACCCGCAACCAGTAGATGGGGCATCTTAGCGAGATTGCCGACGATCGTCTGACCGGAAATATCACGGCCGAAGGCAATCGACAAGCGCGATTCGGCATCCTGGAAAATTTGGGTCTCCATCACCTCACGCATCGTGACGATGGAGACTTCAGGGTTAGGCACCTCGATGCCGATCGCCGATTTGCCGGGAATCGGCGCTTCCATACGGATATCCTTGGCAGCAAGCGCAAGAGCGATATCATCGGTCAGGTTGACGATCCTGCTGACCTTCACACCGATGTCAGGCTGAATCTCGTACCGTGTAACAGCCGGTCCGCGCACCACTTCGAGCACCTTGGCCCGGACACCGAAACTTTCCAGTGTGGCTTCCAGCTTGCGGGCAGTCTGCATATAATCGTTCTGGTCACCCGCTTTACCGCCGCTGTTCGGTTTGGCAAGCAGCCGGAAAGGCGGAAGCTTATAGGGCTTGGGCGGCGGCGGAAGCGGCGGTGCCGGAACCGGTTCGCCACTCTCAGCCGTTGCAAGCAGCCCGTCAAGCTCAACAGTCACATCTTCCTCTAGAACCTCACCGGAAGCAGGCTGAACTGTTGCCGGACTTCCCTGCATCCCAGGACTCCGGCTACTGCTGCGGGCGGCCGGAGAGAATTCGCCCCATTCATCCCGTTCCTCTTCGCTTAAGCCTTCTGAACGGATATGTTCGAAGAAGTCACGGATAATAGGGGTAACCGGCTCCAGATCATCCTCCGGAAAATCGGGCCCGAGATCATCGGAATGAGCGTTTCTTCTGTCCGCTTCCAGTCCTGTAATAACCGGAAGACCAGGCGAACCTGAACCCGACAAAAGAATACCGGATGACTCGTCCTCCTGATTCTCTTCCCCGTGATTCTCAGTCCGGGAAGTCCCGCTAAGCCAGCCTCCGATTCTCTGGAAGAATAGCGGCTGGCTTCTTCTCGGCAGTGACGGCTCGTCCTCTTCATCATCCTCATCATCCGCAGGTGGCGGTAACGCTGCTCTGCCGGTTCTGGAAGAACGGGGCGGAACCGGAACCGCTGCGGGACGGTTAGCGGCCTTCAGCCTTATGCCCTCCACCAGCTTCACCGAACGGATCCGCAGCAGCGCAAACAGCTCGACATAGGAAAGATTCGTTACAAGCATGAAGCTGATTGCCAGCATCACGATCATGATCAGCTTAGCACCCAATGTCCCGAAGAGCCACAGCAGCGCCGCGAACTCCAGTGCCCCGATGTAGCCCCCGCTAATGTCCTTGCCCAGCATATAAACGCTGCTGTCGCTGGATCCAGGCTTCAGTGCCCCGGAAAGATCATTATGTATTTGTGACAATACATTGCCGGGATGCAGCATCGATATGGGTCCCAGCTTCTGCTGCATAGCTGAAATCGAGCTCATAAGGCATAACGACAGCACAAGCAGTACTGCACCTGTATAACGGCTGTTCCAGCCGGACGGCCATTTTCGGTGGATCATCACCATCAGACCATAAATAATGCCGAACAGCGGCAGCACAAAATAAAATCTGCCCAGCAGATATCCTGCCATACTGGACAAAGAACGCCCTACAGCCGCTTCGCCGGATAAGGCAATTACGGAAATCGTAATAAGCATAATACCGTAAATCTCATATTTTAAAACGCTGCCGAGCAGCGCTTTTTTCTTTTTCTTCTTTCGTTTAGCCACGCCAGCCACCCCCGGCAACATTATACCATATAATGGCGTGGCGTACCTATGTTCTCTTTTGTCAAAAAATACATCTTTTTGGTTATCGGTTATTTACTAAAATCTATAACTGTTCCAGGAGCAAAAGCCGGATCAAGATACTTCTCTAAGGGACAACCAAGCAGTCTTACAATCCGTGCCTGGCCGCTCTCAAGCTGCTCAACTTGCATTAACATTCCCTGAATGGTCACTTCCATCGTCGGCTGAGCAGTGCTGATAGCCCCCTCGAAAATCTGCTCCAGCGGCAGCACTGTGTACAAGGTCATTGAGTCAGCCCCCCCTGCATCAGCTCACCGGATACATTCGAAGCAGACGTGCCGGCAATCATAGTATTAAGATGGGCCAGGGCAGCCCCTATCCCGCCTACCTCATCCATTAAGCCGTATTTAACGGCATCATACCCACCAACTGCTGTACCGATATCGCGGTTAAGCTCACCGGTTTTGAACATCAGATCCTTAAATTGCTGTTCACTGATCCGGGAATGAGAGGTGACAAACCGGACCATCCGCTCCTGCATCCGCTCCATATACTCAAACGTCTGCGGTACACCGATCACCAGCCCGTTCATACGGATCGGATGAATTGTCATCGTGGCGCTCTCCGCAATGATCGAATAGCTTGAGGCTACAGCGATAGGCACACCGATGCTATGACCGCCGCCGATGACCACAGTTACAGTAGGCTTGGATAAAGAAGCTATCATCTCGGCAATTGCCAGCCCTGCCTCCACATCGCCCCCGACTGTATTGAGAATGATCAGAAGACCTTTGATGTTCTTGTTCTGCTCCGCCGCAACGAGCTGAGGAATGATATGCTCATATTTGGTGGTCTTATTATGCGGCGGCAGCACGAAATGCCCTTCAATCTGGCCGATAATTGTCATGCAGAAAATATCCGGCTCCCCGCTAGGGACCACCGTCTGCCCCAATTCTTTCAGTACCCCGACCGTTCCGGGAAGAATTGGTTCTTGAGAGGCAGGTTTTACCTCCTCCGGCTGAATTCCCTCGTTATTGCTCATATTTGATCCATACGTATATTCCAATGCAGCTCACCCTTTCCGCTTGCAGCTTCTAGCCGCTGCAGCCAGCCATACTAACTTTTCTTAGTATGACATTCTGAGGGACCCCCTTATGCAGACACCCCCGATAAAATGTCCGCCTGAACACCGTCTTGAATTAGCTGATTTCAATAATGTACCAAAAAGCCCCTCCGCCCCAGGAAACCGTCCAATATTTCCGGGGTAGAGGGGCTTGGAGGCCCTGCTTATTTATGTTTTGAGAAGAAGCAAGCTTCTTACACTTCCATGATAATTGGCAAAATCATCGGTCTGCGGCGTGTCTGTTCATACAGGAAACGGCCGAGCGAATCTTTTACGCTTGTTTTGAGCGAAGCCCATTCATTGACCTTCTCGCTCATCAGGCGCTGAAGCGTGCCGGAAACAATCCGGTTAGCTTCATCCAGGAGCCCTTCGGACTCACGGACATATACAAAGCCGCGGGAAATGATATCCGGTCCGGAGACAATGGCTCCGTTCTGCTTGCTCAGCGTTACAACAACCACGAGGATACCGTCCTGGGACAGCAGCTTACGGTCACGCAATACGATATTACCGACATCGCCTACACCCAGACCGTCGATCAGCACGTTGCCTGCTGTAACCTTACCGGCTCTGCGCGCTGCTCCGCCCTGAATTTCAACAATTTCACCAATTTCTGTGATGAAAATATTACTGGATTCTACCCCTACGGATTCTGCCAGCAGT
Source organism: Paenibacillus pedocola (assembly GCF_031599675.1). Classification (NCBI taxonomy): domain Bacteria; kingdom Bacillati; phylum Bacillota; class Bacilli; order Caryophanales; family Paenibacillaceae; genus Paenibacillus; species Paenibacillus pedocola. The sequence continues at coordinate 3,828,520 of NZ_CP134223.1, forward strand.
GCATGTCTGCGCTGCATCCGGTATTCACCGTGGATCGGAATGAAGTATTTCGGCTTCATCAGGTTAAGCATCAGCTTGAGCTCTTCCTGGCTGCCGTGACCGGATACGTGAACACCGGAATTGGATCCGCTATAAATGACGTTGGCCCCTAGGCGGAACAGTTCATCAATTGTACGGCCGACATATTTCTCGTTGCCCGGAACCGGAGTTGCCGCAATGATAACAGTGTCGCCCGGCAGAATGTCCACCTTGCGGTGACTGGAGCGTGCCATGCGGGTAAGTGCCGACATCGGTTCGCCCTGGCTGCCTGTGCAAAGCACAACCACGCGGTTGCCAGCCATTCTGTTCATTTCTTCCGGTTCAATCAGCATGCCGTCCGGCACGTGCAAATATCCCAGCTCGGAAGCAATTGCGACAACATTCACCATACTGCGTCCGATTACTGTAATCTTGCGTCCAGTGGATTCAGCGGCGTTCACCACCTGCTGAATACGGTGTACGTTCGATGCAAAAGTAGCAACTACAACGCGCTGATCGGCTTTGCGGAAGATATCCTCCAGCACGATGCCGACATTTTTCTCTGATGGTGTGAAGCCCGGTTTCTCGGCATTGGTACTGTCGGACATAAGTGCAAGCACACCTTTTTGCCCGATTTCCGCCATCCGGTGCAGGTTAGCAAATTGACCGTTGACTGGTGTATGGTCAAATTTGAAGTCTCCTGTATGAACGACATTGCCTTCCGGTGTCTCGATGCATACGCCGACTGAGTCAGGAATACTGTGGTTGGTTCTGAAGAACGTAACCCGCAGGGAAGTTCCCAGTTCAATCTCAGAATCTTCATTGATCAGAATCCGCTTGGTTTCGCCAAGCAGATTGGCTTCCTTGAGCTTGTTATCAACAAGGCCCAATGTAAGTCTTGTCCCGTACACCGGAACATTCAAATTCTTCAGCACATACGAAAGACCGCCAATGTGATCTTCGTGTCCATGAGTGAGTACAATACCTCTTACTTTGTCACGGTTCTCCGTCAAGTACGAGATATCAGGGATAACAATATCAATACCGAGCATGTCCTCTTCCGGGAACTTCAGTCCCGCATCCACGACCACAATGTCGTTTCCGTATTGAACTACATACATGTTTTTCCCGATTTCTCCGACTCCGCCCAAAGCGAAAATCATCAATTTATCGTTGTTATTTTTTTTGGACAAATGAATCTAACCCTCCTATGATGTTGGACGTCATACTTTTATTTACAAATAATTAAGCTCCATATTTCAGCGGCGCTGAACACATAGTTCAAATTGCCGATAGCTTCCAAATCCACAGGGATATTCCGCCTAAGTCTGAAAAATTGCGCAATGCGAAAAATCCCGAAACCCGAGCAGTGAGTAGCTTCTTGAAACGGATATCACCCGTCAACCTTCACTGCCGCGCCCCTCGCGCGAAAAATCGGCAGCAATAGCACAGACTTATACAAGGACCTATCCTGTCTCACAATGTAAAAAAACATTGACGGAAGATTACCGCATATTTAATTAACCGCACCCAGTCACTTAAGAACATTATACATGATTTTTTTGGCAAAAGACAAGTCATCGGCTTCGTAACGTTATTCTTTCCTTAAAATACAGGCATTATTTGAGGAAAAGTTTGATCGGGGAATGAAGAAAAAGAGGCTTTGAGGTCATTTAGGTAACCTTAATTATTCATTACAAAAAACCGGCAATCCCTCCGGGATGCCGGTCTAATGCATAAGTTCTTGCTATACATACGAAGCCTAATTCAGCAGGGCCTCAATAAATGCGGCCTCTGCTTCATTCGGCCCCACCAGGGGGAGCCGCACAGAGCCTACATCGATTCCGCGCAGTCCGAGGGCGTATTTCACAGCAGCAGGGTTAGGCAGCGGCTGAGGACATTCAAACAGCCCCTTGAACACCGGAAACAGCTGACGGTGCTTCGCGCCTGCGCGCTGCACATCGCCGGAGAGAAAAGCATTAATCATCTCTGACATTTGCGCACCGATCACATGGCTGGCCACGCTGATAATACCATGTCCGCCGACGGCAAGTGTAGCCAGGCCTGCAGAATCATCACCGGAATACACATGAAAATCATCAGGACAAGATGTTGCGATCAGTGTAATCTGATCCACGGATACACATTCCTTCGTGGCAACGATATTCGGAATCTCAGCCAGCCTCAGCGTTGTTGCAGCGCTCATGCTAACACTTGTACGGCTGGGAACATTATAAAGAATACAGGGCAGCGAAGTATCCGCAGCAATTGCCGAGAAATGCTGATACAGCCCCTCCTGATTCGGTTTGTTGTAGTAAGGAACGACAAGAAGCACTCCGTCTACGCCGAGTTTCTCCGCTTCCTTCGTAAGATGTATGGAATGTCTGGTGCTATTGCTGCCCGTTCCGGCGATGATCTTACAGCGTCCGTCCGCTTTTTTCAGAACATAAGAGAACAGCTGCAGCTTCTCCTCTTCGGTTAAGGTGGGTGATTCCCCGGTCGTTCCGCAAACCACCAGTGCTTCGGATTTCTGCTCTTCAATCAAATAATCCACTAACCGGGAAGTTGCTTCCCAGTTGATTTCTCCATCCCCGTCAAAGGGTGTTACCATCGCAGTGATTAGTCTACCGAAATCCACTTTGAATTCCTCCTGTCAGCGGTGCAATTCAAATTTAGCATGCAGCGCACGCAGCGACTGCACCATATCTTCCTTCTTCACAAGAACCCAAATAGTGGTATTCGAATCTGCCGACTGCAGAATCTGAATATTTTGCGAGCTCAGTGCTTCAACGATCCGGGCCATGATTCCGGGCACACCGTTAATACCGCCGCCGATGACCGATACTTTGGCACAGCCGGACAGGCTTTTGGGCCGGAGTCCCAGCTCCTGGAGCGCAGCGATCGCCTGCTCTGATTTGTCGTCATTTACAGTATATAGTGCTTCCGACGGCGTTACATTGATAAAATCCACACTGATACCGCTGTCGGCCATACTCTTGAAAATCTGCAGCTGCACTCCCGTGCCGTTCCCATCAGGACATTCCACGGATATTTGCGTAATATTGCTTACATAGGCGATACCCGTCACAAAACGGTCTACAATGCCGTGGGAAACGTCACTGAACCCTTCAGGATGGGTGACCAGTGTTCCTTCCGCTTCGGAGAACGTAGAGCGCACACGGACCGGAACCTGGGCCTGCATGGCAATCTCCACGGCACGCGGATGAATGACCTTAGCCCCCTGGTATGCCATATTACAGATTTCAGTATAACTGACATAGGTCAGCGGCTTTGCATCTTCCACAATCCGCGGATCAGCCGTGAGAATTCCATCTACATCGGTATAAATATCGACCATATCCGCACGAAGTGCAGCTCCCAGGGCCGTAGCCGAGGTATCGCTGCCGCCTCTTCCAAGAGTTGTGAAATCCCCGGCTTCGGTCTGACCCTGAAACCCGGTTACTATTACTACTTTATGCTCACGCAGTTCCCGTAGAATCCGTTCTGTGCGCACATCCAGAATTCTTGCATTGCCGTAGCTGCTGTCAGTCAAAAAGCCCGCCTGAGCCCCTGTCAGCACGGTCGAACGGATGCCTTCCTGCTCCAGCAATCCGCATAGTGTAGTTGCAGAGATGATCTCTCCGCAGCACATCAGAAGGTCCTTTTCTCGGTCCGGCAGCGAATTTCCGTTCTGCACGGCCCAGTCCAGCAACGTGTCAGTAGCATAAGGTTCGCCTTTGCGACCCATGGCTGACACTACAACAACAAGGCTGAATCCGCTGGCAAGTTCCCGTTTGACATGGCGGATAACATGCTCTCTGGCCATCGGAGTGGAAAGTGAGGTACCGCCGAATTTTTGCACTAAAATACCCATTATATAATTCCTCCATTACTTCTCTAAGCAAGCACACTGATGATGCGCAGAAGAACTGTCTAAATCCAAAGAAACGGCTCTTGTTACGCCAGGTCTATACTTTGATACACAGAATAAACTGCCAACCTTACTATTTACAGCCGGTTATGCAAAGCCTCGTCCGATATTGACTGTACCAGTGCACTCCCTATAATCATTCCAGCTGTTCTCGGAGCAACAATACCCGGAAGTCCCAGTGCAGGGATGGCCTTGATCCCATGCTGCTCTGCATACCGGAAATCACATCCCCCGGGGGCAGAGGCCAAATCAATAATGATGCAATGCTTAGGGATTCTCGATAGCACCTCAGCTGTAAGGATCATACTCGGTATGGTATTAAAGATGAGATCAGCTTCCTTCACCTGCTCCAGCAGTGCATCAGTCCTAAAGGGCTTCCAGCCCATCTCCTCTGCGCGCGCGTATTGCTCCGGCTTGCTGACTCCCATCTTGACACGGGCTCCCAGTCCCTGCAGCGTTCTGGCCATCGTAAACCCGATTCTGCCCATGCCAAGCACCACCGAGCACGAACCATGAATGGTAAAATCGGTATTCTGAATGGCCACAACCAGCGCGCCTTCTGCGGTCGGAATAGAATTGTAGATTGCCACATCATCCCGGCTCAGCAATTCAACCAGTCTCAGCGAATGGCTGGCGCACAGGCTGCGCAAATAGTTTTTGGCTATACCAGTATACACCGTACAGCCTGTTGGCAGCGCTGCAAAATGTTCCTCCAGCAGCCGAATGGGGCCGGAAGAAAACGCCGCGGTCAGGTTCCCCTCTTCGTCACAGCCCGCCGCCGGCAGCACGAGTACATCCGCGCAGCCCAGCAGTTCCGGCGAGAGCGGCTCCAGCTTGACATCTGGAATAGGGGTTTCCCATTTTTCAAACCCGGCGGCATAGACGATAGCATCCATTTCGACACATTTGCGGATCACTTCAAGCTGTCTTGCGTCCCCGCCCAGGAACACGGTCCTGATGCCAGTCAGCATAGGGATGACGCTCCTCTCAAATTACCATTCCATTTCCGGGATTGCTGAAAAAAGTGTTGAACCGCCCCCAGAATGAGGACGGCAGATTGGAAGCCTATGATCAGGTCTGCTCTGGCAGACTTTCATGCTATGCTGAATGAAACCGTTCGATAATCATCGGCTGCAGCTGTTTGCCCTGCAGGGCAGCGTAGCAGGCCTCGGGAATGAGTTCCATGCGCGCTACAAGCGAATTGGGCTTGCCTTCGGGGTTATCCTGGCCGAACGGTACAAAATAAATATGTTTGGCTACCAGAAGCTTCGCAATATTCGCTGCGTTCAGGCCCAGACCGTCATTGGTGGAGATCGCCAGCACGAGCGGACGGCCATTACGCATCTGCGATTTGGCTGCCATCAGTACAGGGCTGTCAGTCATCGCATTAGCCAGTTTGCTCGTTGTATTCCCTGTGCAAGGAGCTATGGTGAGCACATCGAGCAGCTTGGATGGACCCAGCGGTTCCGCTTCAACAATTGTAGAAATGATATCATTCCCCGTTATATCTTTCAACTGTTTTAGCCAATTTTCCGATGTGCCGAAGCGTGTGTCCGTGTTCAGCACTGATGCCGAAACAATCGGCACCACATTGGCCCCTCCGTCCATAAACCGCTGAATCTGCGGCATCACCTCAGCAAACGTGCAGTGTGAGCCGGTGATGGCGTAACCTACTGTTTTTCCATGCCAATCCATTTATTGGTCCCCCTTGTTTAAAGTCTCCTCCGAGATCGACTGTACCAGCGCACTTCCCATAATCATCCCGGCACTTTTCGGGGCTACGATCCCTGGCAATCCGGGTGCAAGCATAGCCTTGATTCCCCGCTTCTCCGCATACCGGAAATCACAGCCGCCCGGAGCTGAGGCCAAATCAATAATGACGCAATGCTTAGGTATTCTGGAGAGCACCTGCGCCGTGATAATCATGCTCGGTATGGTATTAAAGATCAGGTCGGTATCCGTCACCTGCTGCAGCAGCTCACCGGTCATAAAGGGCTTCCAGCCCATCTCTTCCGCACGGGCATAGTGATCCTGCTTCCGCACACCCACTTTTACAGTAGAGCCTAATCCCTGCAATGCCCTTGCCATCGTAAATCCGGTCCGGCCCATGCCCAGCACCATCGATACGGAACCATGGATCGTAAAATCGGTATTCTGAATGGCCATGACTAGTGCGCCTTCCGCTGTCGGAATGGAATTATAGATCGCTACATCATCCCTGTTCAGCAGCTCTACGAGCTTCAAGGAATACTTAGCGCACAGACTGCGCAAATAACTTTTGGCCATACCGGTATATACGGTTGAGCCCTGCGGGAGTGCTGCAGCATGCTCATCCAGCAGCTGCAGGCGTCCGGTGGAGAACAGCGCGTTGATATTCCCTTCCTCGTCACATCCTACCGTAGGCAGCACCAGTACATCCGCACTGCTGAGCAGCTCGGGTGACAGCTGTGCCAGGTTCACCCCCGGGCTAGGGGCTTCCCATTTTTCGAATCCGGCGGCGCTTACCGTCGCATCCATTTCCACGCATTTTCGAATAACTTCAAGCTGTCTCGCGTCCCCGCCCAGGAACACGATCCTGATGCCAGTAAGCATAGGGATGACGCTCCTTTCCACATACACTATCGACTATAGAGCATCTTATGCCGGGTCCGGCGGATGGGTGATGAGCGGAGAATAATTCCTGGGCGAATATCCCGGGTAGCGTGCGGGAGGGCAAACCTAGAAGCTGCAGGATTGCCGGAGCAGATGTGTATGAAGGTACATCCGTCCGAAAATAAAAAAAGCTTGCGGATTGCGCCCGGTTTGGGGCGGATGATCCGCAAGCTTTTAGTATAAAAATTTAGAACTGCATCACTTTACTTCCCTGTATGACCAAAGCCGCCGGCACCACGCTCGGTTTCAGACAGCTCTTCAACTTCGACCAGTGTCACAGACGGAACAGCCTGGAAGACCATCTGGGCAATCCGCTCATTGCGGGCAATCGCAAAAGGCTCCTGACCCAGGTTAATCAGCAGTACCTTGATTTCCCCCCGGTAATCAGCATCGATGGTGCCCGGTGTGTTCAGGCAGGTGATGCCATGCTTAAAGGCCAGGCCGCTGCGCGGGCGGATTTGTGCCTCCAGCCCGTCCGGCATCGCCAGGGCGATTCCCGTAGGGATCAGTGCACGTTCACCCGGAGCAAGCACCACCTGCTCGGCTACAGAGGCATACAAATCATACCCGGATGCCTGCTCCGACATTTTGCGCGGCAGCAGCACATCCTCATTTCCCGGAAGCTTGTTAATTTGAACGTAATAAGACAAGATCATCTCTCCTAACATTGGCAATCGCTTTATCTGTGGAGCCGACCATCGCCAGTGCGAGAGGTTCAGCAAACATTTGATCCAGCAGCTGGTTCACATCATCCATCGTTACACGCCCGATTTTGTTGATCATGTCATCCAGTGTATCATGTCTTCCAAGCATCAGCTCGTTTTTACCGATCCGGTTCATCCGGCTGCTGGTGCTCTCCAGGCTTAGAATCAGACTGCCTTTGAGCTGCTCCTTGCCTTTTCTCAGCTCATCTTCGCTGATGCCCTTTACAGCAAGCTCATGCATCATTTCCTTGATCAGCTCCGTAACCTCTTTGGTCTGCTTCGGCGCTGTCCCCGCATACACGGTGAACAGGCCGCTGTCCGCCTGGGAGCTATGATAAGAATACACGGAGTAAGCCAGTCCGCGCTTCTCCCGGATCTCCTGGAACAGGCGTGAGCTCATGCCACCGCCAATAGCGTTGTTTAAGAGCACCATCGGATATTGCAGCGGTCCGCCGCTCTGAACTCCCGGCAGGGATATGCAGATGTGGTTCTGCTCCGTTTTTTTGCGGTGGAACAGCAGCTCTCCATGGAATTCAGGTGCTGTCAGCGCAGCAGCCTCGCCGTGATTGTCAAAAGAACCAAAATGACGCTCCAGCAGCCCGGTCAGGTTATCATCGATGTTGCCCGCTACGCTGATCACCGTATTTTCGATAGTATACTGAGCCTTCATATAGGCGCGCAGATCATCGGGCGTCATTGCCAGCAGGCGTTCCTTAAGACCAAGAATTGAATACGCAAGCGGGTGTTCCCCGTAAGCGGCTGCGCACATCAGGTCATGGACCAGATCGTCCGGCGTATCCTCGCACATGGAGATCTCCTCGAGGATAACATTCTTCTCCTTCGCCAATTCTTCGGCGTCCATGCGTGAACGGAAGAACATATCGGAGAGAACATCCACAGCAATCGGGAGATGCTCATCCAGCACTTTTGCGTAATAGCATGTATATTCCTTCGAGGTGAACGCATTGACGTTGCCGCCAATCGCATCAAACTGCTCGGCAATATCCTTGGCGCTGAAGCGGTCAGTGCCCTTAAACAGCATATGTTCAATAAAATGAGAAATCCCGTTATTCAAGGGGTTCTCATTGCGGGAGCCTGTTTTGACCCAGATTCCAAAGGAAACGGATCGGCCGGTGGGAATTTTCTCTGTCACCACTCGCAGGCCGTTTGATAATACGATTTTTTCCAATTCTAAGTCCTCCTGGCACAGCCTTGTTTCTGTCCTGTAGATTTGTTAAGCGCGACTCTAATCCTACCAGAAATTAACGACTCACTCAACTTCAGAGGGCATCAGCCGCTCAGCTGACAACGTCTGGCTGACTGTTCCAAGCTGCAGGCCCTTTGCTCTGATCGCCCGTATCATGCCCTTCAGTGCCTTGGAGGAAGATGCCGTCGGATGCATCAGTATCAGCGTTCCCGGCTCTGTCTTGGCACTTATCTTAGCAATTACTGATTCCGGGGAAGGATTCCGCCAATCGACCGTATCCAGCGTCCACAGCACTGTTTTCAGCCCCAGGGATGCAGCTATGTCCACCGTTTCCTGATCAAAATCGCCTGAAGGGGGAGCGAACCACTGATTCGTCACTCCCAGGCTCTCCTTGAGGAGGATTTGTGTCTTCTGGATCTCCGCTGCCGCCCGCGCCCGGCTTAATGTACTCATATTCGGATGAGTATAAGCATGATTCTCCATTTCGTGACCACGCTTCTGCATCTCTGCAGCCAGTTCTTTATTTTTACTGAGCCAGCTGCCATCCAGAAAAAAGGTCACCTTCACCTTTTCCTCATCCAAAATGTCCAGCATCGGTTCAATATACTGATTGCCCCAGGCCACGTTGATCATCAGCGAGACCATGGGTTTGGCCGGATTGCCCCGGTAGATCGGATGCGCCCCGAGATCATTTAAGGAGACCTTGGGCCGGATTTGGCGGTAAACCAGCTTAAGGCCGTCCCCCGGACCTTTTAGCAGTGCATTGCGGTACGTTGCTTCTACATCTACCTCCAGCCCGTTATAGCCCGGAATGGCTTTCCAAATGCGGTCTACAGTGGCATCTACAGGTGCTGCATTCAGCTTGGCTGCCTCGCTCTGAACCAGTAAACGCAGCTCTTCATTTTGTTCCTTGGGATGATTAGCCATTACGGCCAGTCCATCCTCCGGCTTAAGCTGGGCCAGCATTTCCTTCACGGGTCTGTATGTGCTGCCAATACCGATTACAACAGCAATACAGGCCAGCACAAGCGCTGCCTTGTCCGTCTTCATGACGTTTTTCCTCCCCGCGCACAGTTCGTACAGGACTCTTTGTCCCAGACTATGAATCACAGGAGAAAAATATGCTTCTTACCCGGCTTAAGCACACCAAAAAGAAACGGAATTACCGCCCTTTCCGGGAAGAAATCCGTTTCTGCAAATAATCTGAGAATATAACCTATTTAAAAAAAGAGCCAGACGCAAATGCTTCTGTCTCTTCTTAAAAATATCCGTAAACCCTGCTACAAAAAGCAATGTGTAGCTTACGCTTACGCTTTCGCTCCGGCTTCCGAAGTCAATACCGCTTTGCGCGACAAGTTGACACGGCCCTGCTGGTCAATTTCGGTTACTTTTACAGTAATCGTATCGCCGATAGCCACAACATCTTCTACTTTCGCTACGCGCTCTGTGGACAGCTGGGAGATGTGTACCAGCCCATCTTTGCCGGGAATCAGTTCAACAAAAGCACCGAACTTCTCGATGCGGCGAACCGTACCTACATAGATTTCACCAACTTGGACTTCCTTCACAATGCCCTCGATGATGCCGCGAGCTTTTTGGATCATGGCTTCGTCGGAAGAGCCGATAAATACGCGTCCATCCTGCTCGATGTCGATCTTTACGCCGGTTTCTTCGATGATCTTGTTAATGATCTTACCGCCGGCACCAATAACATCACGGATTTTGTCCGGATTGATGTTAATGATAATGATCTTAGGCGCATATTGGGACAGGCTAGGTCTTGGCTCAGAGATAGCTTCCATCATTTTTCCGAGGATGAACAAACGTCCTTCTCTGGCTTGCTCCAACGCTTCCTTCAGAATCTTGCGGTCAATACCGGCAATCTTGATATCCATCTGAATTGCGGTTACACCTTCTGCAGTACCCGCTACCTTAAAGTCCATATCACCCAGATGATCTTCCATACCCTGGATGTCTGTCAGAATGGAGACATGCTCTCCGTCTTTAATCAGACCCATAGCTACGCCGGCTACAGGAGCCTTGATAGGTACCCCTGCATCCATCATTGCCAGGATACTGGCGCAGATACTTGCCTGGGAAGTCGAACCGTTCGATTCAATCGCTTCCGATACCAGACGGATCGTGTACGGGAATTCAGTTTCACTAGGAATAACCTTGGAAAGGGCGCGTTCACCCAGTGCCCCGTGACCGATTTCGCGGCGTCCCGGTGCTCTAAGCGGGCGGGCTTCCCCTACGCTAAACGGCGGGAAGTTGTAATGGTGCATGAAACGTTTGGTTTCAGTCGGATCGATACCGTCCAGAATCTGCACATCACCAAGCGCACCAAGTGTACATACGCTGAGAATTTGTGTTTGTCCGCGGGTAAAGAGCCCGGAACCGTGTGTACGCGGCAACAGTGCCGTATCACATTCGATCGGACGGATTTCATCCAGCTTACGGCCATCCGGACGCACTTTGTCATGCGTAATCAGGCGGCGCACTTCATCCTTGACGATGTCATGCAGTACTTCCTTAACGTCTTTCAGAAGCTCTGGTGTCTCTATGTATTTCTCAACGAAATACTCCACCGTTTCGCTGTTGATCAGATCGATAGCATCCTGGCGTGCATGCTTCTCGGCAATCTTGACAGCTTCTACCAGGCGGCTCTGCGCAAAAGCACGAACCTCTGTGTTCACGTCAGCATTTACCGCGTGCAGCTTTACAGCCATTTTTTCTTTACCGGCAACTGCTACCAGTTCTTCAATCACTGCTACGATCTTGCGGATTTCTTCGTGCCCGAACATGATTGCTTCCAGCATCACGTCTTCCGGCACTTCGTTCGCTTCCGCCTCAACCATCATGATGGCATCTTTCGTTCCGGCAACCACGACATAAATGTCGCTGGCTTCCTGCTGGGCAACGTCAGGATTAATGACGAATTCGCCATTGATCCGTCCAACCGCCACTCCGCCGATCGGCCCGTCAAACGGCACATCAGAGATGCTCAGGGCAGCAGACGTACCAATCATTGCCGCGATGTCCGGGGCACAATCCTGATCCACACTCATGACCATGTTCAGTACTTGAACGTCGTTACGGAATCCTTCCGGAAACAACGGACGAATCGGACGGTCAGTCAGGCGACTGGACAGAATAGCTTTCTCACTCGGTCTGCCTTCCCGCTTGATAAATCCGCCTGGGATTTTACCTACTGCATATAATCTTTCTTCATAGTTAACCGTAAGCGGGAAAAAATCCAGATCTTTAGGCTCACTGGAAGCTGTAACCGTACACAATACTGCAGTATCTCCGTAGCGTACCATAACGGCGGCATTTGCCTGTTTGGCAAGGCGGCCGGTCTCCAGCACCAGGCGTCTTCCGCCAAGCTGCATTTCTACACGTTGTTCCATAAAACCCCTCCTTGAATAGTAGTAAGCCCGCTATCGAACCGCAGGCTGTAGCGTAGTTCTTCATGAACCGTATGCCTGTCCGAGGTTATCAGATCACGCACCGGTTCTGTATGTTCTACAAGCAAAAACGGCTTGTCCTCTGAGAGAGGTGAAATAGCCGTTTGTGCGAATCATATCCATTTGCCACTGTAAAAGTTTTCCCTAAATTTTCAAAAAGCAACCCGGCTGTCCCGCTGTCGATCGTAAGAAGGACATACGGTATACAACCAGGCTGCTTTAAGGTTACTCTTATGGGAAATTAACGACGCAATCCCAGTTTCTCGATCAGGGCGCTGTAACGTCTGATGTCTTTGTTCTTCAAATACGCCAGCAGTTTACGACGTTGTCCAACCATCTTCAGCAATCCGCGACGGGAATGATGATCCTTCTTGTGCGTACGCAAGTGGTCAGTCAAATTAACGATGTTCTCCGTAAGGATAGCAACTTGCACCTCAGGGGATCCGGTATCGGATTCATGAGTTTTGTGCTCGTCGATCAATTGGTGTTTACGTTCTTGAGTCAATGCCATCCTGTTCACCTCCTTCATTATAATCGCCAGTAGCCTCGTCGCCGTCGGTGAGAACGTGCAACCAAGCTAAGGTTATGATGCTGTCATTCCAGCAACGTTAATCAGTATAGCATCTTCGAAGACAAAAGTAAACGCATGTCCAAAGAAGATTATGAAGGATATCCCAGCAGCGCTTTGGCTGTCTCGGCATCCTTGGAAATTTGCGAGATCAGGGCATCAATGGACTCGAATTTCCGTTCAGGACGGATAAAGCCTTCAAGCTCTACCTTAAGCTCCTGTCCATAGATATCTGCGGCAAAATCGAACAGGTGCACTTCAAAACTCGGTGCCACCATCCCGTCATGGAATGTGGGCTTGACCCCAACATTCATCACCCCGTACAAGACTTCTTCCTTATAGAAGACCTTAACTGCATAGACTCCCTTGGCCGGAATGACATACCGGTCTTCCAGCTGAAGATTGGCGGTTGGGAACCCGATGGTGCGCCCGCGCTTCTCACCATGTCCGACGATTCCGCGCAGATGATAACAGCGTCCAAACCAGCTATTCGCAAGGGCCAGATCACCGCTCTGCAAGCTCTTTCGGATTCCGGAGCTGCTTACTTTCTCCCCTTCAAGCAGGAACGGAGGAACCGTCTCCACACTCATTGCCCCAAGCCCCAGCTCACGGAGCATGTCCGCATCGCCTTCGCCCAGGTAACCAAAGCGGAAATCAAACCCGACTACTGCAGTTATAATCTGCAGCGGCAGCAGCATAATGGAGACAAAATCCTGCGGGCTGACTCGGGAAAGCTGCTCATTAAAATCAATTATATACAAAATATCGACGCCCATACCGGACAGCAGCTCCTGCTTATCCTTCGGCGGGGTCAAATATCCATCATAGTCGCCTTTGCCCATAACATCCTTGGGATGAGGATGAAAGGTCATCACTGCAGCTGGTACACCTTGTCTCCGGGCCAGAGCTACAGCGGATGTAATGACGCTGGCATGTCCGCGGTGCAGTCCGTCAAACTGGCCCAGTGCAGCTACTTGCGGCTGTGCCCACTCGGCTGCTGTCTCCGGCGGCATTGGATAGCTTAAGGTTACGGTTCTCACGCTGTTTCTCACCTACATTCACAAATGAAATAAATAAATTAAGCTTGTGCGAAGACTTTAACAGGTGCAATAGCACCCGTATCCTCCAGCTTGTAAATACCCAGGAATTCTCCCTGAAGATCGTAAAGCCGGAAGTCTCCGCTCTGCTTCACTTCGGGTGCCACATACCGGATCGAAAGACGTTGTCCCTGCATGGCAGCCTTCTTCTTCTCATCGATCACGGAGTGCCGCGGCAAATGGGAAATGGCCTCGTCTGCCGCAATCAAATGCTGCTCAAGTGTGCCTGCTTCCTTATGTTCGGCAATCTGCTCGAGTGTCAGACAATGGCTGGCAGAAATCCCGGCAGACATCGTACGCGTAAGCTCGACCATTACACCGGGAAGTCCAAGCGCACGGCCAATATCCACACATAGTGTACGGATATAGGTGCCCTTCGAACACAATACACGGAAAGTAATATCAGGATAATTGCCGTTCCAGACCATATCCGTCATTTCAATTTCATAGATCTCCACTTCGCGGCTTTTGCGTTCGACAGTTTTGCCTTCTCTGGCCAGCTCATAAAGACGCTTACCGTCAACCTTGACCGCCGAATACATCGGAGGAACCTGGGAGATCACTCCTTTGAACGAGTTCAGCACCTCAAGTACTTCGGCTTCGGTAACATGAACTTCATCCACCGTCTCCGTAATCGTACCGGTCATATCTTCTGTATCACTGGATAAGCCGAGTCTGAGGGTCGCAACATATTCCTTGGGCAGCTCCTGGATATATTCCACTACCCGGGTAGCCCGTCCGAGACAAAGCGGAAGCACTCCGGTCACCTGAGGATCAAGTGTACCCGTATGACCGATCCGTTTCATTCCGAGAATCCGCCGGGCCTTGGCTACAACGTCATGCGAAGTGTATCCTGCAGGCTTATAGACCGCCAAAACACCTGTGAGTTCACTCATAGATGACGTCTGACCTCCTCAAGCACCAGCGGAATAGCCTGTTCCAGTGTTGCATCAAGACGGGCACCGGCAGCACGGGTATGACCTCCGCCACCAAATACTTGCGCAAGTGCCGCGACATCAACTTTGCCGGCTGAGCGTAAGCTTACTTTCACAGCATACTCATTGATTACTTTGAAAAGAATACCAACCTCAACCCCGCGGATATTACGGGGATAATTCACTATGCCTTCCAAATCTTCATTGGCTGCGCCACAGTCAAGCATATCCTGCGGCGTTACATGCACCCAGGCAATATCACCTTCGGGAGACAGCTGTAGTGTATTCAACGCACGGTTCAGCACTTTCACCTGAGGCAGGGTCATTTCCTCCAGCAGGTTCTCCGCCAGTTCAGGACCGTTTACCCCCATAGCCAGCAGTTCAGAGACCGCCGCCATCACTTTGGGTGAGGTATTGGTATAACGGAATCCGCCGGTATCTGTCAGCAGTCCCGTATAAAGCGCCGTGGCAATATCGAGGTTCCATTCCACCTGAAACGTCTTCAGCAGGTCGAACAAAATTTCCGCAGTCGCAGCAGCATCCGGCTTAATGAGCGTCACGAAACCATAACCGTTATTGGTAGGATGATGGTCAATATTCACGATGAGCGCATCACTGGCAAAATAGCGCTGGGTCAGCCCCACACGCTGAAAATCAGCACAGTCGACGCAAATTACATTGCTGTATTGGCGCTGCAGCTCACCTTCCGCCAAATTGACAATTTCACCGGCATGCCATAAGTATTCCATCCGCTGCGGAATCGGACCTTCATTCAGCATAGTATATTTTTTGCCCAGACATGAGAGAAGCCAGCCCACCGCGAGGGTGGAGCTGACTGCATCTCCGTCCGGCTGAACATGCGACACTACAAGATAATCGTCGTGTTCCAGCAGAAACTTACGGGTCTGCTGGAGACTTTGTTCATAGCTCTGCATTCGCCGTCTCCTTTATGTTTCCTAGCTTTCTTCGTGCTTGATCTCGCCGAGCAGCTTCTCAATATGACTTCCGTATGCAACGGATTCATCAATTTTGAAGATCAGCTCAGGCGTATGACGCAGGCGGATCGCCTTGCCAAGCTCAGAGCGGAGAAAGCCGTTAGCTTTCTCAATCGCTTTGAGTGAGCCTGACTGCTGCTCCGCATCCCCGAACACGCTCAGGTATACTTTGGCCTGAGATAGGTCGTTCGTCACGTCTACCCCGGTTACGGTAACGAAACCAATGCGCGGGTCTTTCAGTCCGCTTTGGATAAGCTGGCTCAGCTCTTTCTTAATCTGCTCGCCAACCCGTCCGGCTCTGATTTTAGACATCTGTATTCACCTCTTTGCTTAGCGCTCAACCTTTTCCATGATGAACGCTTCGATGATGTCGCCCTCTTGGACGTCATTATAGCGTTCCAAAGTTATGCCGCATTCATAACCCTGCGCCACTTCTTTGGCATCGTCTTTAAAGCGCTTCAAGGTGTCGATCTTACCTTCGAACACGACGATTCCGCCGCGGATCAGGCGCATTTCGGCATTGCGGGTGATTTTGCCGTCTGTAACCATACAGCCTGCAACGCTACCCACTTTGCTGATTTTGAAGACGTTACGAACTTCGGCATGCCCAATAACGTTTTCTTTGAAGATTGGATCTAGCATGCCCTTCATGGCACTTTCAATCTCTTCAATGACGTTATAAATGATGTTGTGCAGACGTACATCTACTTTTTCTTGTTCTGCAGCGGCTTTAGTCTGGGCGTCCGGACGAACGTTAAAGCCGATTACGATCGCATTTGATGCTGCCGCGAGTGTAATATCGGATTCCGTAATCGCACCGGCACCGCTGTGGATAATCTTCACGCGTACGCCTTCGACTTCGATTTTGGCCAACGAGCCTTTAAGCGCTTCGACCGAACCCTGTACGTCACCTTTGATGATAACGTTCAGATCTTTGATCTCGCCGTCTTTGATGTGCTTGAACAAGTCATCCAAAGTTACACGGGTATTTGTATTCAGCTCGGATTGACGCTGTGACGTCGAACGTCTGTCAGCGATCGCACGGGCTTTACGCTCATCTTCGAAGGCCATGAACGGATCGCCCGCCTGCGGCACTTCAGTCAAACCGGTAATTTCCACTGGTGTGGAAGGTCCGGCTTCCTTGATTTTGCGTCCCTTGTCATTGACCATGGCGCGTACGCGTCCGAAGCAGTTACCTGCGACAAAAGCATCTCCGACTTTCAGGGTACCGTTCTGTACGAGAATACGGGCAACTGGCCCGCGGTTCTTATCAAGCTCAGCTTCAATCACGGTACCGCGTGCCCGTTTGTCCGGGTTCGCTTTGTACTCATTAACTTCAGCCACGAGCAGAATCATTTCCAGCAGTTCTTCCAGGTTAATACGCTGTTTAGCGGACAGGTTGACGAAAATGGTGTCGCCGCCCCACTCTTCCGGAACCAGCTCATAGTTGGTAAGCTCCTGCTTCACACGGTCTGGATCTGCGCCCGGCTTGTCGATTTTGTTGACTGCAACAATGATCGGAAGTCCGGCAGCCTTCGCATGGTTGATCGCTTCCACCGTCTGCGGCATAACACCGTCATCGGCAGCTACGACGATAATCGTCATATCTGTAACTTGGGCACCACGGGCACGCATCGCGGTAAACGCTTCGTGACCCGGTGTATCCAGGAACGTAATTTTCTTGTGGTTGATTTCGACTTGATAAGCACCAATATGCTGAGTGATCCCGCCGGCTTCGCCGCCGGTTACGTTCGTCGAACGAATCGCATCGAGCAATGTTGTTTTACCATGGTCAACGTGACCCATGATCGTGACAACCGGTGGACGGGTCATCAGATCCTCTTCGGAATCATTCTCTTCCACGGTTTCGAAGCTGTCTTCATCGACTGGAATCTTCACTTCTACTTCTACCCCGAATTCACCGGAGAGCAGCAGAATGGTGTCGATGTCAAGCTCCTGGTTAATGGTGGCCATAACACCCATCAGGATCAGCTTCTTGATAACTTCCGAAGCATCCTTATGCAGCAATTTGGCTGTTTCGCCAACTGTCATGCTGCCGCGGACAATGATCTTTTTCGGTGTGTTGTCGATCTTCTCACGGTGAACCATTGGCTGGTTTCTGCCGCCACGGTTGTTCTTGCCGCCACGGCCGCGGAAATTCCCGCCCTTACCGTCTTCAAACCGTTTTTGGCTGCCGTTGTTGTTCGGTCTGCCGCCGGTAGTGTTCTTCTTGGGACCTCTGTCTCCGCCACGGGAGAAGTCTCCGCCGCCGCCTTGACCTTGTGGACGGCTGTCTGTACGCGGAGCGCTTGAGCCTTGTGGACGGTCACCAGTACGTGGTGCACTGCCTTGACCTTGCGGACGGTTGCCGCCGGTGGAGCTGCCTTGCGGACGGTTGCCGCCGGTGGAGCTGCCTTGCGGACGGCTGCCGCCGGTGGAGCTGCCTTGCGGACGGCTGCCGCCGGTGGAGCTACCCTGCGGGCGGTTGCCGCCGGTGGAGCTGCCCTGCGGACGGTTGCCGCCAGTGGAGCTGCCCTGCGGGCGGTTGCCGCCAGTGGAGCTGCCCTGCGGCCGGTTGCCGCCGGTGGAGCTGCCCTGCGGGCGGGAATTCTGTGTGGAGCCTGTTGTAGTTCTGCGGGAATCTTGTCCGCTTTGGGGCCTTGGGGACGTCGTCGATTGGTTGTTGTTTTGGTTACTGTTCATACCTACCTGCTTTTCCGGTTGATTTTTGTTGGCATTCTGAGCACTCTGCGGTTCGGCTGTTACCGTTCCGGTAGTTACCGGACGGCTGCTGGTGCCGGTGTCACGCTTGGCTGCAGCGTTTGATTTGATATCCTTAAAGAATTGCTCCACTTTCGTTACCGAGCTATTCTCCATCACACTCATATGATTATTCACAGGAACATTCAAACGCTTCAGAATTGTAATGATTTCTTTACTGCTCATGTTCAGAGATTTCGCGTATTCATACACGCGCAGTTTATCCTTATTGTCTTCTTTAGTCAATAACTCCACCTCCGACAGTATCTCCAAGCGTTCTGGAGATCATTTCCGCGAATCCTTTATCCGTAACGGCCAGCACTACGCGCTGGTCTTTACCAATACTTGCACCGAGTTCATCCCGGTGAAATGCGATTACTAGTGGAATATCGTAGGTCCCGCATTTATCACGGAACTTTTTTTGGGTATTATCTGAAGCGTCACCTGCAAGGACGACCAGCTTCGCCTCCGATGACCGTACTGCCTTGAGTACAGCCTCGTCGCCGGTGACAATCTTGCCTGCTCTCATGGCAAGCCCTAAATAAGAAAGTGTCTTACTCATTGTCCTCACTATCCTTTGCTGCTAAAAACTCTTCTTCCACGGATGCAAAATCCCTGGCTAGCTGAGCATAGATTTCAGGACTCACTTGACATTTTAATGCACGGTCAAGCGCTTTGTTCTTTTGTGCCAGTTTAAAGCATTCCAGTTTACCGCAGATGTAAGCACCCCGGCCTGACTTCTTGCCTGTCAGATCGATCAGCACTTCGCCCTCAGGGGTGCGAACCACGCGAATCAGCTCTTTTTTGGGCATCATCTCCTGGCTGGCCACACATTTGCGCAGCGGTACCTTTTTTTGCTTCATCCTAATCGCCTCCCGTCAGTCAGCAGCTTAATTAATCAATGGAGACGGAATCCTGATGCATTTCATCGCTAATTGTTTTCGGTCTGCCGTATTCCTGCTCCGCTTGAGTTTCGCTCTTGATATCAATTTTCCAGCCGGTAAGTTTGGCCGCAAGGCGGGCATTTTGCCCCTTGATGCCGATTGCCAGTGACAATTGATAGTCAGGAACGATGACACGGGCCATTTTCTCAGCTTCAAAGACTTGAACCTCAAGCACTTTGGACGGGCTGAGTGCATTAGCCACATATTCCTGCACCGCATCAGAATAACGCACAATATCAATTTTCTCGCCGCGAAGCTCTGTAACGATGGTCTGTACGCGTGTACCTCTTGGGCCAACGCAGGAGCCGACCGGATCCACCTCTTCGTTACGCGAGAATACAGCGATCTTCGAACGGAAGCCTGCTTCGCGCGCCACCGAACGAATCTCAACAACGCCGTCAAAAATCTCAGGAACCTCCAGCTCGAACAGACGCTTCAGCAAACCCGGATGACTGCGGGACAGCATAATTTGCGGCCCTTTGGTCGTATTCTCCACTTTGGTGATATATGCCTTGATCCGCTCGCTCTGCTTGAACTTCTCACCCGGCATCAGCTCGCTCAGCGGCAGAACCGCTTCGATTTTGCCAAGATCGACATAAATGTTCCGCATATCCTGACGCTGTACAAGGCCGGTAACAATATCATCTTCCTTGTCAATAAAAGCGTTATAGATAAGGCCCCGCTCTGCTTCACGAATACGCTGGGTTACGACCTGCTTGGCGGTTTGCGCCGCAATCCGGCCGAAATCACGCGGTGTTACTTCAAGCTCGGCAACATCTTCCAGCTGGAAATGCGGGTTGATCTCTCTTGCTGCCGGCAGGGAAATTTCGGTCCGGGTATCCAGAACCTCCTCGACAACCAGCTTACGGGCGAATACTTTGATTACGCCTGTGTTGCGGTTCATGTCCACACGCACGTTCTGCGCCGCATTGAAGTTGCGTTTATAGCTGGAGATCAGCGCAGCTTCGATGGCTTCAAACAGCACATCTTTGCTGATGCCTTTCTCCCTTTCCAGTTCATTCATAGCTTCGATAAAATCCATACTCATGAAATTCCGGTCCCCCTTTCAAGACGTTAAAAAATAATGGCCAATCTCGCGCTGGCGACTTTGGCATACGGCACTACATGTTCTTTTTTGCCCGCGGAGATGAGCAGTTCCTCGTTCTCGAACGAGAGCAAACGACCTTCGAATTCTTTGAGGCCTTGAATCGGCTCATAAACCGTTACATATACGTCCTTGCCTACCGCTTTGGCGACATCTGCCGCTTTCTTGAGCGGGCGTTCTGCGCCAGGAGAAGAAACCTCCAGGAAATAGGCTTCAGGGATAGGATCATTCTCATCCAGCTTTGAACTGAAATATTCGCTAATGGCACCGCAGTCATCAATATCAATGCCGCCTTCTTTGTCTACGAATATGCGCAAAAACCAGTTGGAGCCTTCCTTCACGTATTCAACGTCCACCAGTTCGAAACCATTGTCCTCGAGATAGGACCCGAGCATCTGCTCTACCGTTTGTTTAATTTTGGATTTGGGTGTGCTCAAAAGAAAATTACCTCCACGAACTTGTCTTTTGCTATATACCAAAGATAAAGAGTGGGTTTCCCCACTCTTTACACAACGGACTTATCTCATTATTACCAAAAAAATTATACCATAGTGCATCTGCACTGACAAGTGCTAGCCCTTGACTCCCCATTTGGAGAGGCTGTCCAGGCGGTTCAACTCTAATATGTGGGGCTGTTAAAACAGGGAAAGCTGATTGCTCTCCGGTAGTCCCCGGAAGCAGCCCATGCCGGTCAGCAGCTCAATCACAGTCTTGCTCGCTTTGGATTTCTGCTGGAAATCCTCAATCGACAGGAACTCTCCCGCATCCTTAGCGGCAGCAATATTAATGGCGGCATTATCACCGATTCCCGCAAGCGAGGAAAACGGCGGAATCAGGCTGGTGCCGTCAACGGTAAACTTCGTGGCATCGGAATGGTACAGATCAATATTTTTAAAGGTAAAGCCGCGTGCGGTCATCTCCAGCGCCATTTCAAGGACAGGAAGCATCGCTTTTTCCTTAGGCAGAGCCTGGAAGCCCTTACCTTCAATCTCCACGATCTGACGGTTGATCGCTTCGTACCCCTTACAGCAGAGTTCAATATCAAAATCGGCTGCACGGACCGTGAAGTAGGTCGCATAGTATTCAATTGGATGATAAAGCTTGAAATAGGCGGTCCGTACCGCAGAAATAACATACGCTGCGGCGTGGGCCTTCGGGAACATGTACTGGATCTTCAGGCAGGAGTCAATGTACCACTGCGGTACCTTACACTTCTTCATCTCCTCAATCCATTCCGCGGACAAGCCTTTACCCTTACGCACACTCTCTGTAATTTTGAAGGCAAGCCCCGCATCCATCCCCGCTTTGTAGATCAGGAACAGCATGATATCATCACGGCAACCAATTACGGTCTTGATGTTACAAGTGTTATTCTTGATCAGCTCCTGGGCATTACCAAGCCATACTCCGGTTCCGTGAGACAATCCCGAGATCTGAAGTAAGTCGGCAAAGCTGGACGGCTTTGACTCTACGAGCATCTGGCGGACAAACTTGGTCCCCATTTCCGGTACCCCATAGGTTGCTACAGGCGTCCGGATCTGATCCGGGCGGACCCCAAGCGCATCGGTGGAATTGAACATGCTCATTACCTTCGGATCGTTCATCGGTATGGTTGTCGGATCCACACCGGTCAGATCCTGCAGCATCCGCATCATGGTCGGATCATCATGACCCAGAATATCCAGCTTAAGCAGGTTGGCATCAAAGGCATGATAGTCAAAGTGTGTTGTCTTCCATTCTGCTGTGACATCATCCGCCGGGAACTGAACCGGGGTAATATCTTCAATCTCCATATAATCCGGCAGAACAACGATACCGCCCGGATGCTGGCCGGTACTGCGCTTAACGCCTGTGCACCCGGCTGCCAGACGTCCTACCTCGGCTCCGCGCCAGCGTTTCTGGTGGTGCTCTTCATATTTCTTGGTGAACCCGAAGGCCGTCTTCTCTGCCACAGTACCGATGGTTCCTGCACGGAATACATTATCCGGCCCAAACATCGTTTTGGTAAAGTTATGGGCATTCGGCTGGTATTCCCCGGAAAAGTTAAGGTCGATATCGGGAACCTTATCCCCTTTAAAGCCCAGGAAGGTCTCGAAGGGAATATCCTGCCCTTCCCCCTTCAGATTGCCGCCGCAGTTCGGACAGGCTTTGTCCGGCAGGTCAAACCCGCTCGGCACACTGCCGTCGAGAAACCACTCACTATGGCGGCATTCCGGATTGGTACAAATATAATGAGCCGGCAGCGGATTAACCTCAGAAATCCCGAGAAAGGTCGCTACGACTGACGAACCTACTGAACCACGTGATCCTACCAGATATCCGTCCTGGTTCGACTTCTTAACCAGACGTTCAGAGATCAGATAGTTGGCGGAGAAGCCGTATTTAATGATTGGTGCGAGTTCCTTCTCCAGACGGGCCACGACAACCTCCGGTAATTCCTCCCCGTAGATCGACTTGGCGGTGTTGTAGCAGGTGTTGCGGATTTCATCGTCTGCGCCTTCAATAATTGGTGTAAACAGCTGATCAGGAAACAGTTCGTATTCCTCAAAGCGGTCAGCCAGTTCAACCGTGTTCGTGACAACGACCTCCATCGCTTTTTCCGCGCCCAGGAATTCGAATTCGGCAAGCATTTCATCCGTGGTCCGGAAATGGGCATCCGGCTTGCGCTGGTCCTTCAGCGGGCTGAAGCCGGTGATCCCGTGAATTGTAATGTCGCGGAACAGCTTGTCCCTCGGCTCCAGATAATGCACATTGCCTGTCGCGATGACCGGCTTGTTCATCTGCTCGCCGATTTCACAAATCTTGCGTACCACATTGCGCAAGTCCTCGGCGCTGGCCACAAACCCTTTATCTACCAGATGCATGTACATCGTCAGCGGCTGAATCTCCAGGATATCATAAAACTGGGCAACCTCTATAGCTTCCTCAACCGTCTTGTTGAGCACTGCTTCAAAAAATTCGCCTCGTTCACATCCGGAAATCACGATCAGTCCGTCACGGTGCTCTTCAAGCTTGGATTTAGGGATACAGGGCACTCTTTTATAATATTCTGTATGCGACATCGAGATGAGCTTGTACAGATTCTTTTTACCGACTGGATTCAACGCATAAATTCCGCAGTGAAACGGCCGGACGTTCGACAGATCATTGCCTACATAGTCATTTAGCCGTTCCAGCCGGGTTAGCCCCTTCAGCTTCTCGGCATCGGCCAGCAGGCCGTTCAGAATGCCCCCCAGAGCCACTGTATCATCTACCGCACGGTGATGACTCTCCAGCAGGACTTTATATTTGTCGGCGAGTGTGTTCAGCCGGTGATTCTTCATGCTCGGGTAGAGCAAACGTGCCAGCTCCAGCGTATCGAGTGAAGGATTCGGCAGCTCAGGTTGTCCCAGCTTACGCAGGGAAGCCTGTATAAAGCCCATATCGAACCGGGCATTATGGGCAACCAGAATGCTGTCACCGACAAAATCAACGAATTCTTTGAGCACCGGTTCCAGATCAGGAGCATCCTTGACCATCTCATCCGTGATATTGGTCAATTGCTGGATATGGTACGGGATTTTTTCGTGCGGATTGACAAAGGTCGTATAGCGGTCAAGCTCCTTGCCCTCGCACATTTTGATGGCTGCAAGCTCCGTAATATTGTTGCGGGTGATCGACAAACCGGTGGTCTCGATATCAAACACGACATAGGTAGCAGTCTTAAGATCCATCGGCTGAGCATTCTCCACTATGTTTACCGCATCATTTACGACGTTGGCTTCGACACCATAAATCATTTTGATCTTATTCTTGTGTGCAGCATGGTTCGCATCCGGGAAGCTCTGTACGTTGCCGTGATCGGACACGGCAATCGCCGGATGGCCCCATTTTGCGGCTGTTTTGACATATGCGGTTATGGGCGCCACGGCATCCATCGTACTCATTGTCGTGTGCAGATGAAATTCAACCCGTTTTTGCTTCGCGGTATCTTTGCGGGCCGGAGGTGCGTTTACTTCTGATAAATCCGAAGGAATCATCACCAGCTCGGGAATCTGCATAAAGCGGTCATATTCCACCTTGCCCCGGGCTCTAACCCATTTACCGTTGGCAAGCTGCCCCATGATCTTCAAATCTTCTTTCGTTTTCGCGAACATCTTAATCTGCAAGGAGTCAGTGAAGTCTGTGATGCAGAAGGTGAACAATGTATTGCCGTTGCGCAATTCCTTGCTTTCGAGTCCGAAGATTGTGCCCTGAATCGTAATCTTTTTCTCTTCATCCTGAATTTCCAGAATCGGCACAGCCTGCTCCTTGATCTCATATCCGATCTGAAGCTTTATGACTTCATTCGGATCGCTCTCATCCTCAGGTTCCTCCGGTTCACTGGCCATCATCATCATTTCAACCAGCTCACGCTGCTCCTGCTGCAGCTTCTGCTGGAATTCTTCAAAGGCATCTGCTTTGCTGCTCTCATCCTGAGCAATCTGAAGTTTGACCTTCAGTGAAAGCGCAAAATACTTATCGTAAAATTTAACAATTGCGCCTTCAATTCCTTTTTTACGGGCCAGCTCCAGTGACATCGTGTCACTCAGGCTAAGCACAAGTGTATTGTCTTGAAGCTCTTGCGTAGAGCGTGTAAGCCAGCCGTTCACTGAAGGAATCTCCCGCTGTGCCCACTCCAGAAACAATCCCCAATATTCCTGTACAAGCTCCTGCCTGCCGACGGTTTGTTCATCATATAGGAACAGGAAGCTGACCTTGGCAATATGCTGCAGCTTCTCACGCATTCTCACACAAAATGCCCGGTATGTCTGTGCCGGAACAAGACTTTCTTTGGCAATGACAATGTGCCAGTCTTTATTTCCGCGGCTAATCTCTACACGTTCGATCTGTCCATCCAAAAAATAGGGATCAATCAACGCTGGCGGAATTTCCCCCTGCTTCATCAGGAGCTCGAACCTTCTTCTTCTCTCCGCATTCTGTTCCATGCTTTCCCCACCTAACTTACGTAAGAGTTAATCTCGTAGGCTTGCCTGCTTGAATTGTAAAAAGCTTCCGGGTCGAAAAAGCATTGGGTTCTTTCGGCCCGCCGACTCCTCTCGCCAGAAGCTACATTCACATACTCACTATTATAATAGGTTCGAGCCTAGTACGCCTTGGCAAAAACAACCGTATGCTGGGCAGGCTTGCCGCAGCAGATGCAGGTCGTCTTCTGCTCAGCCGGATTAAACGGAATATTGCGGCTGCCCGCTCCCGTCTCTTCTTTTACTTTATCTTCGCACTCTTCGGTTCCGCACCAGCCTGCCAGGGCAAAGCCGCGTTTCTCCTCCATCGATGCTTTCATTTCATCCAGCGAATCTACCGAATAGAAGTGGTCTTCACGGAACTTCAGCGCACGCTCAAACATTTCGTTATGAACCTGCTCGAGCATTGCCTGGATCTCTTCCACAAGATTGTCCTGCTGGACGATCTTCTTCTCCCCGGTAATACGGGATACCAGTACGCATACACCGTTCTCCATGTCACGCGGGCCGAGTTCCAGACGGACAGGCACACCGCGCATTTCATATTCGTTAAACTTCCAGCCTGGAGTAACATCGGCACGATCATCCACACGTACACGCACTCCGGCGTCCTTAAGCTGCTTAAACAGCTCGTCTGTCCGTCCGATAACCGCTTCACGGGTCTTTGGAGGTCCGATCGGAATCATGATGACCTGAGTCGGAGCTACTTTTGGCGGCAGAGCCAACCCGCGGTCATCCCCGTGCACCATGATCAGCGAACCGATCAGGCGTGTCGTTGAGCCCCAGGAAGTCGTATGGACATATTCCAGGGAATTCTCACGGCTTAAATATTGAATGTCAAAAGCGGTCGCAAACTTCGTTCCCAAATAATGAGAAGTCGCTGCTTGTACGGCCCGTCCATCCTTCATCATTGCTTCAATAGAGTAGGTATCGACAGCTCCGGCAAAACGCTCAGAAGGTGTCTTCTGGCCGGTAACAACCGGAATCGCCAAATAGCTCTCCACAAAATCACGATAGTTTTCCAGCATCCGCATGGTCTCTTCACGAGCCTCAGTTTCGGTCTCATGCGCCGTGTGGCCTTCCTGCCAGAGGAATTCCGTCGTCCGGATAAACGGCAATGTGCGTTTTTCCCAGCGGACCACATTGGCCCATTGGTTGATCAGCACCGGAAGGTCGCGGTAGGATTGAATCCATTTGGAGTACATGTGGCCGAACATGGTCTCCGAAGTCGGACGGATCGCCAGACGTTCTTCCAGCACATCGCCGCCTGCTTCAGTTACCCATGGAAGCTCCGGATTAAAGCCCTCGATATGATCCTTCTCTTTCTGGAAAAAGCTCTCCGGAATGAACACCGGGAAATAGGCATTGCGGTGGCCGGTAGCCTTAAGGCGGCGGTTCATTTCCTCCTGGATGTGCTCCCAGATTTCGTAGCCTTCCGGTTTGAAGACGATACAGCCGCGGACCGGTGAATAATCCATCAGATCCGCCTTCTTGATTACATCGATATACCAGCGCGAGAAATCTTCGCTCTGTGGCGTAATTTCCGTTACGAACTGCTTATCTTTAGCCATGTAATGAAATCCTCCTAAATTGCCCTGCAAAATGCAGCCTGGCTACGAGCCATTTGGTCTGTCTTTTGCGGGGTCCGCCATAAATCTGATTGCATCAATTAAAAATCAGCCTGTGATCAGGCGCAGTATATCATTATAGGTTACAGCGATCATGACCAGGAACAGCAAGGCAAATCCGACAAAATGCACCATGCCTTCGCGGCCCGGATCTACAGGTTTGCCGCGCAGCGCTTCCACACCGAGGAATACCAGTCGGCTTCCGTCTAGCGCCGGAACCGGCAGCAGATTGAAAATCCCCAGGTACAAGCTAAGAATCGCCGCCCAATAGGTCAGATACTGAATCCCCTGCTGGGCAATCTGGCCGGTCATCTTCGCCGTTCCTACCGGACCTGAGATGTCATCCATATTGAAGTTGTTGATCAATTGTTTGAATCCGGTAAAGATCAGTTTAGTCGTATCTACCATGGCCGTACTCGACTTGGTAATCGTCTCCCCAAAACCGGCTCGGCGAGTCTGCAGGTCAGGAGTGATCCCCACCTTGCCGCCTTCTTCACCTTCCATACTGCGGGGAATCATGGTTACCTCATAGGTTTCATCGCCACGCTGAAGGACCCAGTTCATCTCTTTGCCTTTGGATTCGGAGGTTAGCTCAATCATCTTCAGATAATCCCCGCCAATCTTCTCTCCATTAACAGAGACTACAATATCACCCTTTTGGAGCCCCGCCTCCTGCGCCGGCATTCCCTCGCTGATATCCCCAACCTTCACAAAGGTAGGATTCTCCACCGGGATTCCTGCCATCTGCAAATGAATCGCAAACAGGACAAAAGCAAGAATAAAGTTCATTACCGGTCCGGCAACAATCGCTAAAGCACGTTGTCCGACGGTTTTGCTGCCAAATTGACGGTCTTTCGGTGCAATCTGTGTCTGTTGGCCGCCTTTGATCATCATCGCCTGCGGATGTACATCATAGGTAGTGACTTCACCATCGACATCAAGCCGGATTGTCAATTCATTCTCCAGATCGGTATACTGCGCCTCGCCACGGATCACATTTCTGCGGGTGTCGAGCGAATCGAGATAGATATTTTTGACTTTATTGTCTTGTCCCAGCCTGACGGCGATCATCTGCCCCTGGCCGATTTCAATGATTTCAGGATCTTCCCCGGCCATCCGCGCATATCCGCCGAAAGGCAGCAGACGGAGTGTGAACTGCGTTTCACCGCGTTTATAGGAAAACAGTTTCGGGCCGAAACCGATAGCGAATTCACGTACAAGAATACCGGCGCGTTTGGCGAAATAATAATGTCCCCATTCATGGACGGTCACCAGAACAAAAAACATAAGCACCGTTAAAAAGACGACTCTTACCATTTCCATCCGTAACATTCCCCCTTTAGGTGTAAGACCGAAGTATGTCCTCTTAATTTATCATTATTCCAAGGCCCGGCACAAGAGAATCAACAGTCTCCGCCTATTTTTCAGGGTAACGCAAATTTCCCAGCTTAAGCAGCACAAAATTCTTATTATTACAGCTTGGATGCAAGCTCACGGGTAGCCGAATCACAGTGTTCTATCTGCTCTAAATCGGGATTAACAACATTTTCATGCTGCTGCAGTACTTCTTCAATAATCTCCTCAATACGCAGGAATGAAATCTCATGACGCAGGAAGCGGGCAACAGCGATTTCATTGGCTGCATTAAAAGCTGTGGTTGCCGTTCCTCCCGTTTTCCCGCATTCGATCGCAAGCCGCAGGGCCGGATAACGGATATAATCCATTTCGCGGAAGGTCAGGCGTCCGATCTCAGCCAGTGACAAACGGGCTGCTGGCGAAGACCAGCGGTCCGGATAGGTCAGCGCATACTGGATCGGAACGCGCATATCAGGAGTACCGAGCTGTGCAATGATACTGCTGTCGCGGAATTCCACATAGGAGTGAATAATGCTCTCCGGGTGCAGCAGCACATTCACCTGCTCATAGGGCAGGCCAAACAAATGGTGGGCTTCAATCACCTCAAGTCCCTTATTAACCATGGTTGCCGAGTCTATGGTGATTTTGGCACCCATACTCCAGTTCGGATGACGCAGCGCGTCCTCCACGGTAACATGCTTGAGCTGATCGCGGGTATAGTCACGGAAAGAGCCGCCTGAGGCGGTAACTGTAATGCTTGCAACATCGGCGCGGTTTTCACCGTTGAGACATTGAAATATTGCCGAGTGCTCGCTGTCTACCGGCAGCAGCTTTACCCCTTTTCGTTCAGCCAGCTCTGTTACCAGATGTCCAGCTGTTACAAGTGTTTCTTTATTAGCCAGTCCGATATGCCGTCCGGCTTCGATAGCAGCAAGCGTTGACTTCAGTCCCACACTGCCTACCACAGCGGTCACAACCGTATCAGCATCTCCCCCGGCAGCGATTTCAACCAATCCCTCGCCCCCGTAGAAGAGCTCCACACCGGATGGCAGGCTCGATCTGATGTCATCCGCAAGCTGCTTAGTGGATACAGACACACGCCGCGGCTGGAACCGGCGCACCTGTTCTAATAATAAGGCAGTATTGCTGCCTGCAGCCAGCCCATCAACTTCAAAGGCTTCCGGATGCATCGCAACGACATCAAGCGTCTGCGTGCCAATGGAACCGGTTGAGCCGAGAATACTAATTTTTTTCACCGTTGTACCTTCTCCCCGTCGTTTAATAGTAAGGCATCAGCATTACGATATGTACGAAAGGAAATACGATAATCCAGCTGTCGCAGCGGTCAAGTATGCCACCATGACCAGGCAGCAGAGAGCCTGAATCCTTAATACCGTACACCCGTTTATAGGCAGACTGTACAAGATCTCCAAGCTGACCGAGAACAGCACAAGAAATACCGATTAGCAGTGCTCTTCCGATAGTCAGCAGATCAGGAACAAATAATGCGAAAATAATTGAAATCACAACGGAAATGAGAACCCCGCCAAGAGCGCCTTCAACCGTCTTATTGGGACTGATCGCCGGCCAGAGCTTATTCTTCCCGAAGCTTCTGCCAACGAAATAAGCGCCTGCATCACTGCCCCAAATGCAGCAAAGCAGTAGCAGCGTCCAAAAGAGGCCATGTTCATCACCCGCAGCACGGGCTGTACCCATATAGGAGAAACCCATTCCTATGTAAACAATCCCTGTAAACAGAAGTGCAGTGATCTTAATATCCTGTTTATTTTTAGTGAATACTGTCACGAGCAGGAACAATAACAGCATCAGCCATATGCCCTGTTCCCAGGACAGCCAAGGGGTGACACCAAGCAATCCCCAAGGGATCATGAAACAAACGATCGAGGCATACCCCAGCAGGGAAGTGCTACTGAATGGAGAGAGGCCCGTCATTTTCACAAATTCAAACATCCCGATGAGCGCCATGGCAGTCAGCAGGAGCTGATAGGACCAGCCCCCTAAAGCACATAGGCCCAAAAACACTGCTCCGGCAACAATTCCGGTAATCAATCGTTGCTTCAAAGGTTTCCATCTCCCATCAGGCTACTTCAATCCGCCATAGCGGCGTGTACGGCGCTGATACTCGGCAACAGCCTGCAATAAATGCGATTTGTCAAACTCCGGCCAGTACACATCCGTAAACCACAGTTCACTGTATGCGATCTGCCAGAGCATGAAATTGCTCAGCCGCATTTCTCCGCTAGTGCGGATCAGCAAATCGGGGTCAGGCAGACCCCCGGACAATAATCTGCTGTCAATCAGTTCAGATGTAATCTCCTCTGGAGAGAGCCGTCCTGCTTTTATATCATTGCCAAGTTCGCGCATACAGTCTTCTATCTCTTTACGGCTCCCATAGTTCAGCGCAAAATTTAAGATTAGTCCAGTATTGTGCTTCGTCCGTTCAACTGCCTCTTCCATCGCTTTGCGGGTATGATTGGGCAGCGCATTACTATCACCCATTACACGTACCTGTACATTTTTCTCTATCAGTTCATCCAGTTCAAGCGCAAGAAATTCCACAGGCAGACGCATCAGGAAATCCACTTCATCTTTAGGCCGCTTCCAGTTTTCCGTAGAAAAAGCGTACATCGTCAGGAATTCTACTCCCAGATCATTTGCGGCTATGGTTGCGCGTTTTACTGCTTTCATCCCGTTTTGATGACCGACAATGCGAGGAAGGCCGCGGCGC
The DNA here is from genome assembly GCF_031599675.1 of Paenibacillus pedocola. Classification (NCBI taxonomy): domain Bacteria; kingdom Bacillati; phylum Bacillota; class Bacilli; order Caryophanales; family Paenibacillaceae; genus Paenibacillus; species Paenibacillus pedocola. The sequence goes on from NZ_CP134223.1 coordinate 3,859,639, forward strand.
TTAGCCCAGCGACCATTGCCATCCATGATTACCGCCACGTGCCGGGGAATATTGTCCGGTGAAATCTCGACTGGCTGTTCTTCCTGCCTGTCTTTACGGCTAAGCCATGCTTGAACCCGTTTGATCATTTCCGTTTCCTCCAAGCTCATATCAGAAAGAGACAAACCCCACCATATAAGGAGGGGCCTTGAGGTCTCTTGATTATCATTATACTTCCATAATCTCTTTTTCTTTGGACAAGAGCACCTTATCGACTTCAGCTATGAACTTATCCGTTGATTTCTGAATATCTTCCTGGTGTCCACGCGACTCATCTTCCGAAATGCCGTTCTTTTCCATCTTCTTGATGTCATCGTTAGCATCGCGGCGGATGTTGCGGATGGCTACCTTCGCCTCTTCACCGAACTTCTTGGTGAACTTCACAAGTTCAGTACGGCGTTCCTCAGTCAGCGGTGGAATGGATAGGCGGATGATCGTACCGTCATTGGCAGGTGTTAGTCCGAGATCAGACTTCATAATCGCCCGTTCAATGTCGGCTACCGACGATCGGTCCCAAGGCTGGATCAGCAGTGTCCGGGAATCCGGTGTACTGATATTGGCCAGCTGGTTAACCGGTGTAGGCGCACCGTAATAATCAACTTGAATGCGGTCCAGCAGCGCTGTCGATGCGCGTCCTGCCCGCAAGGTAGCCAAATCGCGTTTTAGGGAAGAAATCGCTTTTTCCATACGCTCCTCGGCATTTTTCTTAACTGCCTGTGGCATTAATCTACACTCCCTTTAACAATCGTCCCGATTTTCTCACCGAGAACGACACGTTTAATATTGCCTTGCTCTGTAATAGCAAACACAATGAGCGGTATATTATTATCCATGCACAGCGAGGAAGCGGTAGAATCCATAACTCCAAGGTTTTTGTTCAGGACTTCCATGTAGGTCAGTTGCTCAAACTTCTCGGCTGTAGGGTCCTTGAAAGGATCCGCAGAGTAGACACCGTCTACTTTGTTCTTCGCCATTAGAATGACTTCTGCTTCAATCTCAGCTGCTCTAAGCGCTGCGGTTGTATCCGTTGAGAAGAACGGATTTCCTGTGCCTGCGGCAAAAATAACAACCCGCCCCTTCTCCAAGTGACGGATCGCCCGGCGGCGGATGTACGGTTCGGCAATCTGCTGCATGGAAATGGAGGTCTGCACCCGCGTTGGAACATCGATTTGCTCCAATGCATCCTGCAGAGCAAGCGAGTTCATAACTGTGGCGAGCATCCCCATGTAATCGGCTGTTGCACGGTCAATGCCGCTTGCACTGCCGGCGATCCCGCGCCAGATATTTCCGCCACCGCATACAATGGCAACCTGAACGCCAAGCTCGACCACTTCTTTCACTTGCTCCGCGATGGAAATAATCGTCTCAGCATCAATGCCATATCCGTTTTGTCCTGACAGTGATTCCCCACTTACCTTAAGGACGACTCTCTTAAATACCGGCTGTTCCAAATGTATACCCTCTCTTTCTTACAAAAGACGGAACACTACGTGTATGTGTTCCGCTCTTTTGATGCTTGCCATTATTCAGTTCAATGAAGCTGTAATTAAGTTTATCTATTATTGATTAACTTGTGCCATTACTTCTTCAACAAAATTGTCAACTTTCTTTTCCAGACCTTCGCCCAGCTCGTAACGAACAAAACGACGGATAGAGATGTTTTCACCGATCGTGCTGATTTTTTCGTTCAGCAATTGGGAGATCGTTTTGTCAGGGTCTTTAACGAAAGGCTGTTCAAGCAGGCAGTATTCTTCGTAGAACTTGCTGATGCGGCCTTCAACCATTTTTTCAACGATTTTCTCAGGCTTGCCTTCGTTCAGTGCTTGGGCTTTCAGAATTTCTTTTTCTTTCTCTACAGCTTCAGCAGGAACTTCTTCACGGCGAACATACTGCGGGCTAGCTGCAGCGATCTGCATTGCGATATCGCGTGCGAATTCTCTGAAGGAATCGGTTTTACCAACGAAGTCAGTTTCGCAGTTGATTTCCACCAGTACGCCGATACGTCCGCCAGCGTGGATGTAGGATTCAACAGTACCTTCAGTAGCGATACGTCCTGCTTTGTTTGCTGCTGCGGAAAGACCTTTTTCGCGGAGCAGTTCAGCGGCTTTAGTGATATCGCCATTTGCTTCTTCAAGTGCTTTCTTACAGTCAAGCATACCTGCGCCTGTTCTTTCACGAAGTTCTTTTACGGATTTTGCATCTACTGCCATTGTTATTCCCTCCAGATAATTGTCGTTTAATTCCATTTAAGGCCATTATCCTAAAAAAAGGGTAGTGAGAGGTTATCCACCTGCCAACCACCCTTTTCATTTAAGTTCTAGTTTAAGTTCCGGTTGCTACTTAAGCAGTAGTTGTGTCTTCGCCCTGGTGAGCTTCAACAACAGCGTCTGCCATTTTACCAGTCAACAATTTAACGGCGCGGATAGCGTCATCGTTACCTGGAATTACGTAGTCGATTTCGTCCGGATCACAGTTAGTATCAACAATAGCTACGATAGGAATACCCAATTTGCGAGCTTCCGCAACAGCGATACGCTCTTTACGCGGGTCAATGATGAACAGCGCGCTTGGCAGACCTTTCATGTTCTTGATACCGCCCAGGAATTTTTCAAGACGATCTTTCTCTTTGCGGAGAAGGATAACTTCTTTCTTAGGCAGAACTGCGAAGGTACCGTCTTCTTCCCAAGCTTCCAATTTCTTCAGACGGTCAATACGTTTCTGAATAGTCTGGAAGTTAGTCAGGGTACCGCCCAGCCAACGTTGGTTGATGAAGAACATCCCCGAACGTTCAGCTTCTTCTTTCACGGAATCTTGAGCTTGTTTCTTTGTTCCTACGAACAGGATTGTGCCGTTGTCGCCAGCGACGCTTTTTACAAAGTTGTAAGCTTCCTCTACCTTTTTAACCGTTTTTTGCAGGTCAATAATGTAAATTCCGTTTCTTTCAGTGAAGATATAACGATCCATCTTTGGGTTCCAACGACGAGTCTGGTGACCGAAGTGTACCCCAGCTTCGAGAAGCTGTTTCATGGAGATTACTGCCATCTTCACACACCTCCTAATTTTGGTTTATTGTGTGTCTCCTCCGCCGCGCGTCATTTTTCTACAAGACTTTCTTCTGAAGAAAGCACCCCTTGTCGAAATCAACCGGCGTGTGTTTTAACACCGTCAATTACTATACCATAATAAAATAATGTATGCAACGATTCATGAAATATTTTGTGATTTTCTGCCTTAGTGTAAGTTCATTTCACTGTGATCAGCTTCTCAATTATGGAGTTTACGCTTTCCCCTTTGGTGAAATTGTAGCTTCCATATTGAATTTTTGCATTAATTTTGCGGCTGATGGCAGTCTGAAGAAACTCGGTCTGCTCCTTTATAACCCCGGCCTTTGTCAAAAGCTGTGCAGTTTCTGTAAGTGTGCTGCCAGCCGGAATGCGTACAGCAACAACCCCGCTTACTGCGGCCTGTGGAGTTGCCGGTGCCTCCGGGGCTGTTCCTGCGCTTTGTATCGGCTCGGAAGGGACTGCCGGCTCTGTGGGCGCAGCAGCAGCACTAGGCTGCACAGCTGCCTCCGGTGACGCTGCAGCGGATGGAACTGGAGATGGAGTGCTGGCGGCATCGCTTGCCACCGTTGTGTCCTTATCATCAGTCTGACCGGCAGGATCAGCAGCTTGCGCCGCTGGCTCCGGACTCGCTTGGGGATCAGCCGCCGGATCTGTTAGTGTCAGATTCAGTTTAGCTGCTTGCTGGGCAAGCTCCTCTTTTGTTAAAGATGGAGCTGCCCCGCCGGAGATCATCAGCTGAAGGAGAAGAGCCCCTGCGATCAGGCCGGTTCCCAGACCGAACATAAACGAGCGGTTCTTGATCATACCGACTCCTCCTGCTTCGCCAGCTGCAGAATGAGCTGGACTTCACCGCGCTGAAGTCCAGCTGTTTTGGCAATGGAGTCAATGGACTTGCCCTGCTCATGCAATTCAAACAGCCGCGGATAACGAAGCTTGATCGAACTAATAGGCTTTACCTTTGGCTCAGAAGTCACAGTGTCGACAATTCCCGGAGGAGTCTCTGCAGTAATCTTACCTGCATTGTCTTTAACAAGGGCCGTCAGCTGAAGCAATCCCTTTTCTTCTGCGGTTATCCTGGAATCAAGCAGCATCATATTTTTTTGCAATTCGGCGACCTGCTCCCGGAGTCCGCCAATCTCATCCTGCAGAGCCGCTTTGGTGTTCTGGGACTGCTGCTTAATGCTGCCGACGAGCTGTATCATTTCATTGTTCTCACGCTCGATGTCGGCCATATAAAGTTCAAGTGCTGCTTCAGTATCTTTCAGGCTTTGCTTCTCGGCTGGGTCTGATTGTCCGCGCGCCGGAAGCCTAAGAGCATAGACAATAGCAACAGCACCTACCAACACGATGTATACCCATGGTTGCAAATGCTTTATCTCCTTTGTATATCATTTGAACATCTCAGAGACTGAGATCAATGCGGCGGCCTTTATAGGGATGTTCTGCATCATGAACGGCGTCCTGCTTGCGCTCCCCTTGGTCAGATGACTGATTACCCCGGCCATTCCCCCGGCCGCTGTCATTACGAAGCTTCGCCTCCGCAGATTCATCAACCTCTGTTGTCCGCTGGGCCAGCTCAGCGCTATGCTTCACATTCTGTGCAGCCAGCTGCTGCTGATCAAGCACAGGACGATGCAGGTGCTCATTCTGAACCTTCCCTGCATCCGTTGTCCGAGGCAAGGCAATTTGTAATTCAACCGGTTTCAGGCTCATGGTAATCCCCTTCCCGAAAGACAACTTGTTGATTCATAACATAAAACAATGGCCGGCTGCCTTACGCCGCCCGCCTTGTTAAATATACGGGGTTAACGAAATATCGCCTTCCGTATAACGAAATACAACCCGTTCCGTCGGATCTTTGACGAATCTGGTATATCTGCCGATTACAATTTTAGAACCGCCATAGATCGTTTTGATCACTTCTACTTTAGCTCTAGTCGTATCTTCAAGCATTTTCTCAATTTCCAGCACACGTTCTTTAATCCGCTTTTCCTCACGCATATGGGACTGTTTGGTAGCGTTCAGTTTCACTCGAAGCGCCACTTTATCAGGTGACAGCTGGCCGTTGTTCGCAAGCTGATTTAACAGATAAAGCGCCTTGTTGGTTTTGTCCTCATTTTCCAGCAGCTGTTTGAGTTCATGACGAAGCTCATTAATCTCATTACGCAGCTCAGGAACTACTCCCACTTCAATTGCCGTGGCGGTTGACATCGTATTCCCGATAGTCCGGGCTACAACTTTTTCCCCCGCCTGCACAATTCCGCCTACGATAAGGCCCTTTGACCCATTGCACAAAACATCATGCCCTGCGCGAATATTCGAATGCATTATACTCTGGGACACTATCACATCTTCACCAGCAACTACATTCCCATCCTGAATAAAGGAGACCTTAACATTTTTGCCGGCACTGACCAGGCCTTTATTGTAGCCAATAATTCCCCCGGTAATTTCTATCGAACCGCCGGAAATCAACTCCGCGCCTTCCACGCCTCCGACAACACGAATGTCCCCTGCAGATTTCACAGTAAACCCGGTCAACACGTTCCCGCGGATAACTACTGTGCCTACAAAATCAATATTGCCTGTGCTGTAGTCCACATCACCATTGACTTCGTATACAGGAAATACATTGATTTTCCCTTTGTCTGTAAGCGTAACTAAGCCGTCAATTGCCGCGTACATCGCTGTTTCGCTCTGATCGACCAGTACGTTCTTACCAACTTTGAAGCGGGCTTCTTTCCCTGCTCTGAAAGGAATCTCCTCTCCGGTGACTGTTTTCCCCTTCTGTCCGGGTACCGGCGGAATCGTTTTCCCGATGATTTGTCCCTTCAAAACATTATGCAGACGTACTAGATCTTTGTAGTCGACCTTACCGTCTTCCTTTTCCAGCGGTTTGCGGTCCTCTTCAAGATCCACGGTAAGAACGACCTTTCCGTCAACACCATGCACCGGCTCATCACCAATTGCAATGGGTACTCTGCTGAAAAAATACTCTTCAGGGTTGCTGCTGATCCGCTTCACAATATCCCGCTGTATACCGTAACGAACCTCATGACTGTGCAGGAAGCTCTCCAAATCTTCGAAGGAACAGGTAAAATTCTCATCCTTCTTGGAGAACTGTAGGTAGGCAATCCCTTTATCCTCAGAAAACGTAATACTTACGTATTGATCCAAAGCATAATGACCGATCAATATTGCTCCCCCTTGTCACCGTCTCCGGTTAATCATTCTGCATGAGAAGGTCGCGATTTTTCTCAAGCGTTCCCCTCAGGCGCAAAATCGCCTTTGAATGAAGCTGCGAAATTCGAGAAGGAGATAATGACATCACCTCAGCGATCTCGCTTAAAGATAAATCCTCATAATATAAAAGGGACACTACGGTCCGTTCTTTCACCGTTAATTTTTCGATGCCTTTGGTGAGTGTATCGCGCAAGTAAAATTCATTCACTTTACGGTCTGGATTCTTAGCTTTATCGTCCACCAGGATGGACATCCGTGTCTCTGACTCTTCTTCACGAATAGGGTCTTCCAATGAGCAGAGCGACATGACCGCAACATCCTGCAGCATGTTCTGAAACTCCGGCTCAGAAATATTTAAATATTGGCTCATTTCCTCGTCACTGACTGATCTTAAATATTTCTGCTCCAGCTGCTGGTAGGCATCCTCGATTTTCTTGGCTTTTTCACGAACAGATCTGGGAACCCAATCGCTTTGGCGTAACGAGTCCAGAATAGCACCGCGTACACGCCAAGAGGCATAGGTCTGAAATTGCAATCCGCGTTTGTAGTCGAATTTCTCAATCGCATCAATAAGACCCATTACACCATTACTGGCCAAATCGTCTTTTGATACATTTTTGGGCAGTCCGACAGCCAACCGGCTGGACACGTAATCTACAATATGGAGGTAATTCTCAATCAGCTTTTTTTTGGCTTCAGGATCACCGTGTTCTTTCCACCGTTCCCAAAGCACGTCTGTTACCGATAGAGAAGCTTTATGCTCGTTCAATGGCTTTCACCCTTCCCAAAGTTTAGTCAGCGGGCATTATGCGGGAATGATAGTCGTTTGGCCGCAAGCACTCGCTTATTCTTCTTTCAGGTGACGAACGGCCTTGGCCAATTCTTCAGGATCTTTCATGGAGACCAGCTTGGGCGGCTGCAGCGGTGTAAAGCCTTCACTGCCTCCGCTTCCTTCTGCCGGCTTTGGTTTCAGAAGGTTGATTAATTCCTCATCCTCGTCCGGAGTACTGAGATCAAGCTTAGTACCAAGCATATCATCTTCCGCGGCATTTTCTCCGGTTATATCTGGCGCCTGGGACTGTTTAACAATAAAACCCAATACCCATCTCAGGAGGAATGCAAGCACAAACCAGATAATAAATCCATAAATCCCCCGAATTAGACTCGTCCCAAGTAAATTATGCCCGTAATTCGTAAGAAAGGTAAATAAAAAACCAATTACTCCGGATAAAATGCTTAGTAATATTTTTCCCATCATTATATTTCCTTAGAGCCTTTTTGCACACTGCGGATGTAAAGCACTCCTGTGCTGCAGGCAATTTCTATCGTACGCCCAAAATTTCCGCCTGTGTCTTCGGCAATTAAAGGGATGTTCAAAGCCTCTAGAGCAAGCTTACAGGATTCCACGTTACGAGGCCCGATCCTCATGGTGTCATTCCCCCCGGCAAAGGCAAACATTTGAGAGCCACCGGCCATCTTGGCTACGATCCGGCTGCGAACCGCTCCAAGCGCCAGTAAGCGGGACAACAGCTCCGGCACTGCGGTATCCGCAAACTTGGCGATGTTCATTTGACCCTCGCGTGCGATCTCCGACGAAGGCAGCATCACATGCGCCATCCCCGCCAGTTTCTTCCCGGGATCAAACATTGTAAGACCAACGCAGGAGCCAAGTCCAGTGGTGCGGATAAGACTCTCTTGGCTGCCTACATTAAGATCTGCCATTCCAACTTTAATAATGCTTTGCTCTTCAATCATTATCAAACGGTACTCCTAATGATTTGAAAATTTTCGGGAATGATTCGGGATCAGGAATAAGGAAAAATTGTCCTTCTATTTCATTCTTGCCTTCCAGGAACGTCGTATCAATGAGCAATGCATCATCCCCCATTTGGCCGAACTGCAAGAGTCCATAGCCCAGGATCGCCCCGGCCATATCCATCGCGAGAGCAGGTACAGTTGGATACATTGAAAGTGACGTGAAGTCTGCAAGGGATGAAAGATAAGAGCCGGCCAGAATATTGCCGATTTCACTCAAAGCGGAGAGCTCCATTTCACCCAGTTCCTGATCAGGAGAAATCTCAATACCTGCGACGCGGTTAAGAAGGTTCATAGCCGCTTCCGGTGTTAGAATGAAAAACAGATTGCCGGGGGCCTCACCTTCAACTCGCAGAAACACTGCGTAAACCAGTTCTTCCGCTCCGCCGACCTTGTCAGTAATTTCTTCAAAGCTCAGGAGCTGCACTTTAGGTACAGCCATATCAATTGGCTTATTCAGGAGCTGGGATAAAGCGGTGGCAGCGTTACCTGCTCCAATATTACCGACTTCCTTTAAAACATCCATTTTAAAGTCCTTGAAGTTTTTGAACAGCTCCATAAACTAGCCCTCTAGGCTTTCCAGTTGCACGATTTCACTCTTATTCAGCACTTCAGTCAAGTTGAGCATAATCAGCAGCCGATCTTCCCCGATTTTGGCCACCCCATCCAGATATTTCGCCTTGATACCGCCCACTACATCCGGTGGAGTATCGATGGAATCGCGGTTTAAATCAATGACATCATTAGCGGAATCAACAATAAATCCTACTTCCATCTCATTCACATTAACGATAATAATTCGGGTCTGATCCGTATGTTCTGCTTCTTGAATTCCGAAACGGCCGCGCAGATCAATTACCGGAATGACTACACCCCGTAAATTAATGACTCCTTTGATAAAGGAGTAGGTCTTCGGCACACGGGTAATCGGCATCATACGTTCAATGGTTTGGACTTTTTCCACTTCAATCCCGTATTCTTCAGTGCCAAGCTTGAATACTATTACTTTGATATCATCAGCCATGGAATGAACCTCCCTGTTCTATCCTAATTATTTTATAAATGCATTCGGATCAATAATAAGTGCAACCTGCCCGTCACCAAGAATAGTCGCACCGGAAATGCCTTGAACCTCAGGCAAATATTTACCCAAATTCTTAATTACAATTTCGTTTTGTCCGATGAAGTCCTGCACAGCCAGTGCAACTAGACGTTCGCCCTTGCGGACAACGACGATTTCTGTTTCTTCTTCCGTGCTTTCATCAAAATCAGGTACTGCATAGAATTTGCTTAGTGAAAGCAGCGGAATATGGCTGTTGCGGAACTCAATCATTCTGTTACCATGGATTGTGCGGATCTGGGTATTCTTCACAATTCCGGTCTCTACAATCGATGAAAGCGGAATTGCATATTTTTCAGAACCAATCTTTACTAGCATGGCAGCAATGATAGACAGGGTCAATGGCAGCTGTACCGAGAAGTTCGTGCCTTTGCCCGGGGTCGAATAGACAACCACATTTCCGCCAAGCGAAGTGATCTTGGATTTTACAACGTCCAGACCTACGCCGCGTCCAGAGACATCGGAGATGACTTCTGCCGTGCTGAAGCCCGGTGCAAAGAGAAGTTGAATCGCCTCGTCATCTGAATAAGCAGCAGCTTGTTCCTGAGTAATAATTCCTTTTTTGATTGCAGATTGCAAGATTTTCTGCGGCTTGATTCCGGCACCATCGTCCTCAATCTCAATAAATACGTGATTGCCGCTATGGAAAGCCCGCAGATTAACTGTACCGGTATCCGACTTTCCTGAGGCAAGCCGGTCTTGAATCGACTCTACACCATGGTCAACAGCGTTGCGCAGCAAATGGACCAGCGGATCTCCGATTTCATCAATTACCGTGCGGTCCAGTTCCGTTTCCGCACCTGTAACCACAAGATCAATTTTTTTGTCCAGGGATTTGGCGAGGTCACGAACCATGCGCGGGAACCGGTTAAATACCGTATCTACTGGTACCATCCGCAGTTTCATAACAATGTTCTGCAAATCGCCGCTGACACGTCCCATATGCTCAACAGTCTCAGTGAGGTCACCGTTCTGCACTTCAGAAGCAAGCTGCTCCAGACGGACACGGTCGATCAGCAGCTCGCTGAACAGGTTCATTAGCACATCCAATCGTTCGATATCTACGCGGATCGTTCTTGAAGGTGCTCCGCCAGTTCGTACAGGCGCTGATTTACCGTTCTCCTCTTTCGCTGCAGACGCTGCTGGAGCTGTTGCAGGGGCAGATGCCGCAGACTCTTGTACAGGGGTCGCAGGAGAAGCTTCGGCAGTAGCAGCAGACATCTCCTGGGCCATCTGTGATAAGGACTCTTGGTCAAGGGCTATTGCAGTAACCTTGTCAATCTCCGACAAGTTCAAAATCATTCTCTGAATCTCACTAGCGTCCTTTTGGGTTATGTAATAGAGAGAGAATCCATAGTCGAATTTCTCCTGCTCTATGTCCTGAACCGAAGGGAAGGATTTGACCACTTCTCCTGAACGCTCCAGGAGATCAAAAACCATATAAGCCCGTACCGCCTTCAACTGACAATCCTTACGGATTGCTACGTCGACATACAGCACCTGATGTCCTTCCTGCAGCGATTGTTCCAGAACAGAGTACTGGAATTCATCCAGAGATATTTGGGCATCGCCAGTGGTTGCAGCCGCAGCTGTTACTTCAGCAGCAGCACCCGCCGCAGCAGGAACTTCACCCCGAACGATAGCCTGAAGCGAAGATACGATAGCAGTAACATCGGCTTTACCTTCTCCTCCACCCGTAATATCTTCTACCATGGATTCCAGGGCATCCAAGCTTTTGAACAATGTGTCAAAAATAAAATCCTGCATCCGCAGTTTATTATTGCGAACCAGATCAAGTACATTTTCCATCTGGTGGGTTAGGGAAGCCAAATCCTCAAACCCCATTGTAGCCGCCATACCCTTTAGGGTGTGCGCCGAACGGAAAATCACCTGCACAATACTAATATCTTCAGGATTTGCTTCCAGCCCCATCATGCTCTCATTCAATGACTGCAGATGATCATTTGACTCATCAATAAACATGGATAAATATTGGTTCATGTCCACTAACGAGCACCTCCCCTTCGAGTTCGCTATTCCTTTATTTTACACTTTGTACCAGCCGTGGTGCGATTTCTTGCAACGGCAGGACATATTTAACACACTTTAATTCCACTGCCGAACGCGGCATTCCATAAACAACGCAGGTTTCTTCACTCTCAGCAAATGTTGAGGTGACCCCTGTATCGTAAAGGGCCTTCATCATCTTTGCTCCGTCGCTGCCCATCCCCGTCATAATAACCGCATGGCGCTCCAGAGCTGTCAGCGGCAGCAGTGATTCGAACATTGTATCTACGGAAGGCCGGTGGCCGTTGCGTGATTCTTCATTCGTAAGCTCAATAGCATATTGTCCTCCGGATGCCGGAACAACCTTGAGGTGAAATCCGCCAGGGGCGATATATGCCGCTCCCGGACGCAGGATCATGCCATGTTCAGCTTCCGACACCTCAAGCGGACTAAAGGTGTTCAGCCGCTGGGCCAGCGATTTAGTGAAATTGGGCGGCATATGCTGCACAATAACAATCGGCGCCGGGAAATCAGCCGGTATATTCTCCAAAAATGTTTTGAGTGCCCGGGGACCGCCCGTAGAGCAGCCTACTGCAACCAGCTTACGCAGCCCTTTGGTTCCTAGTTTTCGGTCACTCCCTGAAACAGGCGGCTCGTTAAACGAAACGGAAGGCGATTCAGGTATCGAACGGCTTTCTGGCAAAGGGGGAGCGGATTCTTTCTTACCCCGGGTTTGCAGTTTCTCGGGAGCAGCAGGCTTAGGAGGGACCGCCAAAGGCTGGGACAAATTCCGGGTTGTCCCGCTGCCGGCAGAAGTCTTGTCGGGCAATTTGTTCATCTGCCTCTCCGCCGGTTTCGGTTGGTCTCCAGCAGGCTTAACAGGAACTTCTGCAGCTCTCTTTGGCTGAACAGGCTTCCGTACACTAGTCTCCGGTACAACTGTTGGACTTACAGCCGGCGTACGGGCAGTGTCTGACGCCATAACCTCGGCGTTGTGGGACGAAATTCTCGCTTCACGCTGCTCACGGGCCAGCATAGCACCCTTCATCTGCTCCCTTAGTGCTATCCCTACCGCCGTAATATCCTGGGAATTTGAAATCGACGGCTTACGGATGAAATCGAAAGCACCCGATTCAAGTGCAATGATGGTTTCCCTCATGCCTTCTTCATTGATGCCTGACAGCATAATTACCGGCAAGGGGTGCTCGGCCATGATCACTTTTAGTGCCTCCAGGCCGTTCATCTCCGGCATTTCCACATCCATAGTCACCAGATCCGGATGAAACTCATTCACTTTCTCAATCGCTTCCCGCCCGTTTGCAGCAGTCGCGGTAACTTTGAAGTTAGGTTCGTTTTCAATTAAATCGGAAATGATCTTACGCATAAATGCAGAATCATCCACAACTAATACTTTATATGGCCTCATAGCATTTCCACCTCTGTCCATCTAATTCTGAACAATTACTGTTTTCGCTTCAACCACTTGTTGATAAATCCCTTGATGCCCTGCACCTTGGTTGTATCCGCCGAATCGGCGGCCAGGTAATTGAGGGCAAGCCGTTGCACGTCTTTGGCTGCTGCACTGTTCGGAAAAGCCACTGAGAATGGAACTTGTTTTTTGACTGCCTGAACCACATGCGCATCACTGCTGATAAATCCCAAGAAAGAAATGTCCAATTGCAAAAAGCGGCTGGCCGCCATGCGGATTTTATCGCTGGTGCCTCTTGCTTCCCTTTCATCCCCCGCCTGATTAACTATCAGCTTAAAGGAGACATTAGGATAAGAATTGTGCACAACCTTCATCAGTGCGTATGCATCCGTTATTGCGGTTGGCTCCGGTGTAGTCACCACCAGACAATCATCTGCTGAGGTTATAAATTTTAGCGTCTCCTTGGAAAGCCCCGCCCCCGTATCGAACAAGATGAAATCCATCGTGTCGGCGATTTGTGCAATTTGGGTTGTAAAGTAATTCAGGTCGGTTTCAGAGAGGGAAAAAAGCTCATCCATACCCGAACCGCCTGCAATAAACGGCAGATCGCCAGGTCCAATCTGGATAATCTGTCCGATATCCGCTTCTCTTTTTAACAGATGGTACAGATTGTATTTAGCCGATACTCCCATAAGCACGTCGATGTTGGCCATCCCGATATCGGCATCGAACAATAGCACCCGCCTACCCATCGCCTTTAGAGCTAAAGCAAAGTTAAGCGTGAAATTCGATTTTCCGACACCGCCTTTCCCGCTGCAGACGGTAATGATCCGGGCGGAGGCTCCGCCACCGGACACGCGTTTGGAGTCCTGGCTTGATACCAGCTGTCTCAAAGATTGCGCCTGATCCATCAAGACCCTCCTGTCCCCAGCAGCACTCCACTGAGCTGTTCTTTGGTAGCCATTAGCAGATCATCGGGAACATTTTGCCCATTAGTCATATAAGACAGCTTAAGCGGAAAGTCATTTAAGACATTGAACAAGGGCCCGTAGCTTCCAGTCTCATCCAGCTTGGTGAAAATGACCTTGTCGAGCTGATAACGGCCAAAATGCTCTACAATCATTTTCATATCACGGCTTTTTGAAGTCATGCTTAGTACCAGGAAGGTCTCACTTTTCAGCTCTTTGGCCAGCAGACTTTGCAGCTCGGCGACAAGCATTTCATTGCGGTAATTACGGCCTGCCGTATCCATTAATACCAGATCGCAGCTTTCTAAGCGGAACAGTGCTCTCTGCAAATCCCCAGGCGACTGTACAACCTCCAGAGGGATATTCAAAATAGCGGCATATGTCCGAAGCTGCTCAACCGCAGAGATCCGATAGGTATCAGAGGTAATTAACCCCACCTTTCTGCCTTGCTTGAACAATTGCTCAGCGGCCAGCTTGGCGATTGTTGTCGTCTTACCAACGCCGGTAGGACCAGCGATGTAAACAATACGCGTATCCGGTGCGATTCCGGTAGAAATCCTGCCGGCAAGGAATCCATTCACCTGTTCTTTTAACATTTCATCAAAGTGTTCCGATGTCCAAGTCCGCCCTTCGTCATTCCAGCGGTCAAAAACATTGCCGATCCATTCATCTACAAGCACGGCATCCGTGTCCTGTTCGATTAATCGGCGCTTAAACTCATCGAGAATCTCAGGCAATTCAATTCCGCTTGAGGAGAAGCGGGCAATCCGCTCCATCCAATGCTTCATATCCCTGATCTCCCGGAGCACATCGCTTTCCAGCATTGCGGGAACCGGCTGCTCCAGATCTGTATTAAGTTTATCGTAGAGGGCCGATAATGAGGTGCTTTCTTCCTTTAGAGATACTGCCGGTTGTGAATCAGCCGGCTTGTTCTCTGCTAGTTGGATCGGCTCCTCATCCAGATCAAGAGATGGAAGAACAGCTACAGCCCCTCTGGCCTCCTGCGCTTCAGTTAATGCAGCAGCAATCTCTGCAAAGGACTCGGCAGCACGTTCTTTAAGCGGCATCTGTGACGCAGAGGCTGCTTTTTGATAAGCCTGCGGCACAGCGCTTCGCGGAATATTTACCGGAGGTGCTGTTGTGGTATTACTCGGTGCAGCTGGCTTCCGCGTTTCCTCAACTGCAGCTACCACTTCAATCTTCTTCTTTTGGAACATTCCCATAAATCCGCCGATTTTAATCTCTTTGGTGCTTAGGATGACTGCATCGCTTCCCAGCTCGCTGCGGATGGAATGCATCGCGTCAGGCATCGTATCGACCACATAACGCTTCACTCTCATAAGTTCACCACCCCAACGCTTTGAATTTCAATATTAGGCTCCAGTTCGCTATAAGATAACACTGGAATATCCTGCATCGTCCGTTCAATGACCTGCCGCAAATACATCCGGATGGTCGGGGATGTCAGCACAATCGGCTGTTGTCCGGACTGAAGCAGACGGTTAATCTGCTCTGTAAGACGTTGATATACCGTTTGCGTCGAAACCGGATCGAGTGCCAGATAGCTGCCCTGCTCCGTCTGTTGAACACTTTCGGAAATCTTTTTCTCCAGATTAGGCCCGACTGTAATGACCCGCAAAGTCTCTCCCGCCTGGGAAAATTGCTGGGTAATCTGCCTGGACAATGACTGGCGTACATACTCGGTCAGAATATCCGGATCTTTTGTATAGGTGCCGTAGTCTGCCAGTGTCTCGAAGATCGTAACCAGGTCACGAATCGAGATCTTCTCACGCAGCAGCTTGCCAAGAACCTTTTGAATGTCGCCGATGGCAAGTACTGAAGGAATAAGTTCATCAACCAGAACAGGATAATTCTCCCTGAGGTTGTCGACCAGTTGTTTCGTCTCCTGGCGTCCAAGCAGCTCATGACCATGACGTTTGATCAGCTCTGTTAAATGGGTAGCCACAACGGAAGGCGGATCTACTACGGTATAGCCGGATAACTCCGCCCGTTCTTTAACTGAATCATCAATCCACAGTGCCGGCAGTCCAAACGATGGTTCCACCGTTTCTATGCCATTAATCGACTCATCATCATACCCGGGACTCATGGCAAGATAGTGATTAAGTAATAATTCACCGCCGCCAACGTTATTTCCTTTAATTTTGATGACATATTCATTCGGTTTTAGTTGAATATTGTCGCGAATACGTATAACAGGAACAACAAGACCCATTTCCAGTGCACATTGACGTCGAATCATGATAATCCGGTCAAGTAAATCCCCGCCCTGACCTGTATCCGCCAGCGGAATCAGTCCATATCCAAACTCGAACTCTATCGGATCAACTGTCAGTAAATTGATTACACTTTCCGGACTTCGTACTTCTTCTATCTGCTTCTCTTCCACCAGCTGCTCCTCGGCAATCAGCTTTTTATTAGCCTTTTGGCCCATACTGTAAGCTGCATAGGCCATAAGCCCTGCCAGCGGCAAAGTGGACATTACCGTAATCGGTGTGAAGAACCCGAGAAAAGCGATGGTTACAGCCACTATGTACAGCAGCTTCGGATAAGACAATAATTGACCTGTGAGATCTTCTGCGAGATTGCCTTCCGATGCTGCCCGTGTAACAATCAGACCAGAAGCAGTTGAAATGAGCAGAGCCGGTATCTGGCTGACCAGACCATCCCCAATTGTTAGTACGGAATAAGTCGAAAGCGCATCCTGGAATGAATAACCATGAACAGTCATTCCGATAATAAAACCGCCGATCAGGTTGATCAGCAGGATGATAATGCTGGCAATCGCGTCACCCTTGACAAATTTACTTGCTCCATCCATGGCTCCGAAGAAGTCCGCTTCACGTTCAACATTACGGCGGCGTTCCCGCGCCTGTTGTTCATTGATCATGCCGGCGTTCAAATCCGCATCGATACTCATCTGCTTACCTGGCATCGCATCCAATGTAAAGCGAGCACCAACCTCAGCAACTCGTTCCGAACCTTTGGTTATTACTATAAACTGGACAACGACCAGAATCAGAAACACAATGAATCCGATGGCAATTTGCCCTCTGGCGATCCAGCTACCGAAGGTTGCCACAACCTCACCGGCATGACCATCCGAGAGAATCAATTTGGTAGTTGAGATATTTAGAGCAAGCCGGAATAAGGTCGTGATTAAGAGCAATGAAGGAAATATTGAAAATTGCAGCGGGTCCTTCGTATTCATTGCTACCAAAATGATGGTTAACGCTATTGAAATATTGACTATCAGCAGTACATCCAGAAGCCACGCCGGGATAGGCAGAATCATCATAAGCACAATACCGATTACGCCCAGTAGAACTGTTAGATCTCTAGCTTTCAATGTCCTTTTCCTCCCCCGGGCTATTTCCTCTTGCCTTTAAGCTTATATACATAGGCCAACACCTCGGCAACCGCCTGGAACAGATCTGCAGGAACCACATCACCGATCTCTGTCCTTTGGAATAATGCCCGTGCCAGCGGCTTATTCTCCATAGTCATAACACCATGCTCCTTCGCCAGCTCTCTGATTCGGAGCGCCACATAATCTTGGCCTTTGGCAATAATCTGCGGAGCTTCCATTTGGGATCCATCATATTTTAGGGCAACTGCAAAGTGCGTTGGATTCGTAATGATTACGTCCGCTTTGGGGACTTCCTGCATCATCCGCTGCATAGCCATTCTGCGCTGGCGTTCCCTGATTTTCCCCTTGATGATGGGATCGCCTTCCATCTTTTTGTATTCATCCTTAATTTCTTGTTTCGACATTTTCAGGCTTTTTTCATGTTCATACTTTTGGTATATATAGTCGAGGACCGCCATGATGAAGAGCACAGCCCCAATTTTTATTCCAAGATTCATCGTCAGCTTGGCTACGAACTGGAAAACACCTTCTGCATCAATATGTGATAGAGAAGCGAAACTCTCTTTTTCACCCCAAAGAGTGCTATATACCAGATATGCGATTAACACCAGCTTAAAGATCGATTTAAGGAATTCCACAAATGAACGCATGGAGAAAATATTTTTGAATCCTTTAATCGGGTTAATTTTACTGAACTTAGGTGTTATTCCTTCCCCGGTAGCCATAAATCCGACTTGGGCAAAATTTACAACCAATGCCAGCAAAAAAGTAATTCCAAGCAACGGGGCAAGCAGAATCAAAATTTGCAGACCATACTCGTTAAACATCTTTGAAACGTTCTCAGCGGTAACCTCCATCATCATTCGATTCTGAAAAATGTCCAGAAAAAGCGACATGAACCGTTCTTTCATGAAGCCCCCGAACATAGTCAGGCTGAGAAGTGCCGATAACAACACAACTGCTCCGGATATTTCAGCACTTTTGGCTACCTGGCCCTTTTTTCGGGCATCCTGCCGTTTCTTAGGAGTTGCTTTTTCAGTCTTATCTCCCCCGAAATGCTGAAGATCCAGTTTATAGCGTTTGGTGTTCGGCATGTTACTCTCTCCCAACAGCCATCTAAGGGCTTTTCCCGATAAGATTCAACAGATTTTGCATAGACTCAAACATAATGTCGAAGAGATTCTGGAACAGAACGGCCAAACCCGGCATCAACAGTACGAGCAATGCAAGACCTATAATGATTTTGAGTGGAACCCCGATGACAAATACATTATATTGTGGGGCGGTTCTCGCCAGAAATGCCAGACCCACATCGGTAAGGAACAATGCGGCCACGAGCGGCGCCGACATTTGAAAGGCCAGCGTAAAGGATTGGGCAAACGTGCGGACTAGAAAATCCGAAAGGCTGCCATCCTGCATTTTGACCAAAATATCATTGTTCAACGGTACCCATTTATAACTGTAGATGATTGCATTCAGCAGATAATGATGGCCATTCATCGTTAAAAACATCAACAGAGCGATCATATACTTGAAGTTGCCGATAATAGGAGCAGAAGCGCCAGTCATCGGATCAATTACGTTCGCGATCCCAAAGCCGATTTGTATGTCGATAAAAGAGCCCGCTGTTTGAATAGTCATGAACATCAGGTAAGCGATAAAACCAAGCAGTAACCCTATTAACACTTCTCTTATAATCAGTAAAATATAAGTAAGATCCTGTGTAACAGCAATCCCCGTTCCCCCCGCGCTAAAAACGACTAATGCAACAAAGAAGGACAGTCCGATTTTGAACGTTGTCGGTACGCTTTGCGAAGAGAATACAGGAACTACAACAAAAAAGGAGGTAATTCGACAAAAAATCAACAAAAAGACGGGAAAACTTTGCAGCAAGGTCTCCATATCCATCATCTTAACCGATATACATATAGAGACTGCCCAAAATTTGGCTGGTGAAGTCCACCAGTTTGGTGATAATCCAAGGTCCGAACAGCAGTAAAGCTAGCAATACGGCAACAATTTTCGGAACGAATGCCAAGGTTTGCTCCTGAATCTGTGTTGTTGCCTGAAATATACTGACTATTAGTCCTACCACCAGACCAAGAATCAGCATGGGGGCGCTTGTTTCCAGCACCAAATATACGGCTTGGCCCGCTAGACCGATAATAAACTCCGTATTCATCCCTTATGCCTCCTCTTAAGTGTCAGGTGTTAAAACTTAGCAGCAGTGATTTAACGACTAAGTACCAGCCGTCTACCAGTACAAAGAGCATTATTTTGAAAGGCAATGAAATCATAACCGGGGGCAGCATCATCATCCCCATGGCCATCAGTGTACTTGATACAACAATATCAATAATCAGAAAGGGAATGAAAATCATAAAACCCATTGTAAAGGCTTTTTTCATTTCCCCGATTGCAAAGGCCGGCACCATCACTGTAAGCGGTATGTCGCTGTAAGTAGCAGGTTTTACCGAAGCATTATTGCCGGTGTAATTCATAAACAACAGCAGATCTTTGGTGTTTGTCTGCTTGAACATAAATTCCTTCATTGGATCGGCTGCTTTGGCAAGCGCCTCGGACTGGGTGAGTGTCCCCTTCATGTAAGGCTGAAGTGCCTGCTCATTCACCTGTGAAAGTGTAGGTGTCATGATAAATAGGGTAAGGAACAAGGCAAGTCCCACCAGCACCTGGTTCGGAGGCATTTGCTGTGTTCCTAGCGAAGTTCTGACAAAACCCAGCACGATGACGATCCGTGTAAAGCTGGTCATAAGTACTAAAAAAGACGGGGCCACACTCAGAACTGTCACAAGGAGCAGTATCGAGATGGAACTGGTCCCTCCGCCTGCGGAACCGTCATTATCGCCGACCTGAATATTAATATTCGGAATAGGATCAGCGTGAATCGGATGCAAGAGCAGAATACTAAACATACCGAGCAACAGAAAAGAAAGAATCAGCTTTTTTTTCATAAATCCCTCGACTCATCCTTAAGACCATCATCCCGTAGAAGCTCTTCCATTTTCTCTTTACGCTCAGGTGCAAGCGCAAGCTTGGATTGCAACGTCTCATAAAAAGAGGATGTTTCATTAAGTTCGATTTCCTGAGAAGGCACCTCTCCGCGCACCTTGGCTTTGATCTTAGCTATAAGCGGCAATAGAAAATTATCCTGTCCTGATGCCTGATCCTCAAACCGAGAAATAATAAGTGCTACTTCAGCAGGGTCAGTGATTTTATCCAGTATCGAAATATTCTCACCAACCCCGATCAAGTAGAGGCTGTCGCCGATTTCAACAATCTGCACAGACTTATTGGGACCCAATCCGAGCGCACCAAGCGTACGGATCGACTGCCCACTCATTAATGTCTGATTGCGGCGCCCTAGGAACCGGATAAGCAGCACTATGAGGATGATAATGATGGCAAGGACAAAAATAACTTTTAGTAAACTCAGCAGGGGACTACTATCTCCGAGCGTTCCGGAAGCGGATAACATGCCTCGTGCCTAGACGCCCAGCGTTTTGTTAATAGCTTCGATAACACGGTCTGCCTGGAAAGGCTTCACAATGAAATCTTTGGCACCTGCTTGAATAGCGTCAATTACCATAGCCTGCTGACCCATGGCTGAACACATGATGACTTTGGCGTTGGCATCCACTTTTTTAATTTCTTTAAGGGCGGCGATTCCGTCCATTTCAGGCATGGTAATATCCATCGTGATCAAATCCGGACGCAGCTCCTTAAACTTCTCAATAGCCTGCGAACCGTCCTGGGCTTCACCCACTACCTCGAATCCGTTTTTCGACAAAATGTCACGGATCATCATTCTCATAAATGCTGCATCGTCCACGATTAGAATTCGGTTAGCCATTTTTAAAAAATCCTCCCTAAGTATGCTTATTGTAATTTTTGAATTCGGTCCCACTGGCTGACGATATCCGTAACGCGAACTCCGAAGTTTTCGTCGATAACCACGACTTCCCCTTTGGCGATCAGCTTGTTGTTAACCAGAATGTCGACTGGCTCACCCGCCAGCTTGTCCAGTTCGATGATCGAACCTTGTGACATCTCTAAAATATCTTTTATCTGCTTCTGGGTCCTTCCTAATTCTACGGTTACTCTCAGTGGTATGTCCATCAATAAATTTAAATTGTTTTCATCAATGTTGCCAAAAGCTCCAGCACTCAGGTTAGCAAACTGTACAGGCTGTACATTCACATTGCGATTTGGAGGCGGAGTCTGCGGCGGAGTCTGCGCATATGGCATACCTTGCGGTGGCATTCCATAAGGCGGCATTCCGGGCATTCCATAGGCAGGCATGCCTGCTGGAGGATAATAATAGCCTCCTTCCATCCCCGGGTAAGGGGGCATTCCCTGCGGCGGATATTGCGGCGGATAACCTCCGGCCTGCGGCGGTGCCTGCTGCGCAGGAGGAGCTGCTGCCGGGGCAGGCTCTGGAGCGGATGGTGCTGCTGCGGGCGCTTCAGTCTGCGTAGCAGCCGTCTCCGTGTCTGCCTGGCTGACGTCTCCGATGAGCATCGCAACCATATCTTTGGCAAACTGCACTGGTAAAAGCTGCATGATCGTAGAATCTATCAGCTCTCCAATTTTCAGGCGGAATGAAATTTGAATCAGGGTTTCATCATTCGGCAGGCTGCCTACACCTTCACCGCTGGACATATTTAGAATATCGATACCAGGAGGCGAGATATTGACAAACCGGTTAAAGATCGTAGACATGGAGGTTGCAGATGAGCCCATCATTTGATTCATCGCTTCCTGCACGGCGCTGATATGAATTTCATTCAGCTCTTCATCTTTAGGATCACCTTCACCGCCCAGCATTAAATCGGCGATAACCTGTGCATCCCTAATTTTGATAACCAGGGAGTTAATCCCCTGAAAACCATCTACGTACTGTACGTGTACTGCTACGTGTGGTTTGGGAAAAGCTTCCTCAAATTCGCTGCGGGTAATAATCGATACCTTAGGGGTAGTTATATCTACCTTCTTGCCAAGCAACGTGGAAAGTGCTGTTGCTGCACTGCCAAATGTAATATTACCGATTTCTCCTAAGGCATCCTGCTCAAACGGGGTTAAGAAGTCCTCCACCGTCTTCTCCTGTGGGGCCAAGGATCCTTCCGCAGATTGTCTGAGAAGAGCATCGATTTCTTCCTGGGATAAATAATCTTTACTCGTCAAACTCTTCAACTCCTTCACTGACAATCTCGTCTATTTGCACAGCCACACGATCTTTTATCATCCCTGGACTTCCGACAAATTTCAGCTTGTCCCCTACTTTGATCGACAATCCGGTATCGACAGTCTTGTTGAGAGATATTACGTCGCCGACGCTAAGCCCGAGAAATTCAGCAATGGATAACCTCGATTCGCCTAGCTCCGCCACAATTGGCAACTGTGCCCTATTAACTCTAGATCTAATAGCTTCTAATTCAACCTCATCGCGAACCTTTTTCTCGGAAACAAACCATTGATGAACGGATAGTCTTGTCATGATCGGTTCCAGAACAACGTGAGGTATACAAAGATTGATCATCCCGGTCGTATCGCCAATTTTGGTGCTTAATGAAATCAAGGCAATAGTCTCATTGGGTGACACAATCTGCATAAACTGCGGATTGGTCTCCAAGGCTTCCATCCGGGGATTAATGTCAAGCACGGTCTTCCAGGCTTCCTGCAGACTTTCAAAACATCTGCTGAAGATCCTCTCCATAATGGTTGTTTCAATTTCGGTCAGTGCACTGATTTTGCTTGGGGCAGTTCCAAACCCGCCAAGCATTCTATCCAGCATTGCAAAGGCAATGTTCGGATGCACTTCCATAACCATCCGGCCTTCAAGCGGTTCGGCTTCAAAAATATTCAATATCGTCATCTTCGGAATGGAGCGGATAAACTCATCATAAGGGAGCTGCTCTACTTGAACGACATTTATCTGCACGAAGGTGCGCAATTGGGCCGAAAAGTACGTCGTAAGATAGCGGGCAAAGTTATCATGAATCCGCGTAAGGCTGCGGATATGATCCTTAGAGAAACGTACGGCCCGTTTGAAATCATAGGAGCGGATTTTTTTCTGGGTTTCTTCTTTTTTAAGATCGTCGGCATCCATTTCACCGGATGAAAGTGCAGCAAGCAGAGCATCAATTTCGTTTTGTGATAGTACATCAACCAATTTTATCACCCCCCCAACAAGGAATTATCCTTACAGCAGCTAAATAGAAGTCATGATGAAGTTAGTTACTTCAATCTGGGTCAGCTTGCCTTCAGTCAAGGTCTTGTTAATCAGATTTACCAGTTTGCTGCTCAGCTGATCCTTGCCGTTCGCCCCGTTAAGTTCCTCCGGCTTGGTATCGGCAAGCGTCTTGATAATCAGCGGCTTAATCTTGATATCCTTGATCTTTTCGAATTCCTCCTTGGACTTAACAGCATCCAGCTGGAACGCGAAATTTATTAAAACGATATAATCGGGGTCGGCAAGATTAGTTTTGATGTCGGTGATTTCCGTCGTCAGCTCAACGATTTCATCAGCGCTAAGACTCTTGGCTTCCACATTCTGGACAGCCGCATTCACATCATTAGTATCGCTCGGAAAAATCTTATCCATTAGTAAAAATGCGGCAACTACAATAAGTGTAATCGCCAGTAAAATCGTAATGAGCCACGGCAGCATCTTTTTCATGAAAGCTCCTCCATTGATTGGACTTTAATGGTGGCAGCATATGTGCCTATGTCCCTGTTATAATCCCGAATCTTACTGATTACCTCATCGGCTTTTTCAAGCACGATCAATCTTTTGCCTGTTACAAGTGTTATATAAGTATCTGGACTTTCTTCCACCATTTCTACGAGCAGGGCATTAAGCCACATGGGCGCCCCGTTCAATCTTGTTACCGAAATCATAACAGGCCTCCTTACAATAAATAGGGGGAGGAGTTCCCCCCCATGACTTGGCAATAACGGTTCCGTCAAAAGGCGAAACGTTATTATTATACAGCTTGCTTGTAATAATGGTCAGAAAATTAACGCTTCAGATTAACAACTTCCTGCAGCACTTCATCGGAAGTGGTAATAATCCGTGAATTCGCCTGGAAGCCACGCTGGGAAACGATCATTTCGGTGAACTCGCCGGTCAAATCAACATTTGACATTTCCAGCTGGCCCGCCACAATAGCCCCTGTACCAACTTCTGTATTGTTGGCTGTTGTAGGTGTAAGTTCACCATCAGCATTGGCATTGAGCGTCATGCGGAACAGATTGCCGCCGATTTTCTCAAGGCCCTGCGGATTGCTCACTTTAGCTACAGCGATTTGTGCACCGGCTTCAGTCGTGCCGTCTGCCATAGTCTGTACAATGGTGCCGTTGCTGGAAATTGAGAATGCTGTTACATCCTCACCCAATTGAATGGACTCACCATCAGCATTCAGTACATGCAGTCCGTCAGAGGTAATAAGGTTGCGGCTTGCATCCATATGAAAGTCCCCGGCACGGGTCAGGAACGGTGTTTCCTGATCATCCGAAAGCTTAACCAGAAAGAACCCGTCACCGTCAATCCGCAGGTCAGTTGGATTGTTCGTTGTCATTGCACTTCCTGCCAAATGCAAGGTATCCACAGAACCGATACTTACACCGAGGCCGATTTGTTTAGCATTCACCCCGCCTTGTCCGCCATCCACCGGTGCAGAAACACCGGATACCGTCTGGCTCATAATGTCTTTGAACATTACACGGCCGGATTTGAAACCGATCGTATTCACGTTGGCAATGTTGTTACCGATAACATCCAGCTTCGTTTGGAAACCGCGCATACCTGAAACTCCTGAATACATTGATCTTAACATTGTTAAAAGCCCTCCCAGATTGTAGAGTCCAAGACTCTTCATTTAGTATTAAAGATTGTTCTTTGAGCTATGGCCGCGTCAGTCGGTCGACGGTCATTCCGGCTCTCCGGTTAGGACCGGCCGGTTAAGAAATAATAACTGCACTGTCAATTTGCGTAAATACATTGTCCTTCATCGAACTTCCGTCCACTGCTGTCACTACGGTTCGGTTTGGCACACTTACAATTAAGGCCATGTCCTTCAATAAAATCAAAGATTCCTTGCTGCCTTTGGCGGCTGCCTTGTCCACAGCGGACGAAATCTGATCCAATTGGCTGCTTCCGAGTTCTATTCCCCGTTGCTCCAGGCGTTTGGCTGCGTGATTGCTGAACTTAAGCATATTCTTTTGCAGCACGCTCTCGAATGATGCTTCTGCAGCAGCAGAATTTTTAACTGCCTGTGTTCTTTGCAGCACTTGTGGATGAACACTTGCGGGATATAACTGGCCTATAGTCAGCCGTTCGCTCATGTCGTCACCCCGTTCTCCCCACCATTTTCAGATGTCTCACTGTTACTGACGTTATCAGCTTTAGGAGCAGCATTTTGAATCTGTGTAATATCAGTCAATGCAATACGCTCACTGCCTACGACAGCATATTGCACACCACTACTAACTACGATCGACTCGACATTGCCGGTCTTCGGCAGCTCTGTTGCAGCGTCTGTCCAAGTGATATCCTTACCGATCAAACCTGATACCGAGCCTAGGGACTGATTCAACGCTGTCAGTTGGGTCGATATGTTCATAAGCTGTTCAACTGATGAAAATTGAGCCATCTGAGCAATAAATTCCTTATCCTCCATCGGCTGCATGGGATCCTGATTCTGCAGCTGGGTGATCAGTATTTTCAGGAACTGGTCCTTGCCTAGCGTGGAGTTGCCGGTTGTTTTGGATGTAGCCGAACTATTAGAGACGTAGTTCCATTGCTCACTGTTTGACACTGGATTTGTCGTTGCCATTTCATTTCACCTCGCTTTTCATAGAGCTAAGCCTTGGCTGAGAAACTTCCTTCTTGGTTTGGATTGTTCTGTTTGGTCTCTGCAACCCAGTCCTTCCATTCACCATTCAGTTCTGCTGCAAGTACCGCATCTCCGACTTCTTCACGTCGTTCCTTGGAACGACCGCCCTGCTGGCCGCTCGAACCTGGCTGCCTTCCTTGCTGTCCATTAAACTGTGAGAAAAGCGGTGTATTATTCTGTGTAACCTCCAGCTTCTCTACTTGAATTCCCTGGGACTGAAGCGCTGCCCGCAATTGACTCATCTGCTGCTCCAACATATCCTTGGCACCGGAATGCGCAGTATTGAATTGAGCAATCAGATTACCGTTTTGCATCGTAATTTTAACATCGACTTGTCCCAAATTTTCCGGAAACAAAGTGATGGTTGCTTCTGCTACTCCGCCTTTTTTGACGATTTCCAGCTTACCGGTAATAAAAGTATCCATTTGCTGAGCAAATTGACTAACCGGTACCGGAACTGACTCAGCCTTCAATGGTGCTGTTAGACCGTCTCTGATCGACAATTGACCGGCAGTCACAATGTCATGACTTCCTTCAGCTGTCTTCATTTCAGGAAGCGGCTCTTCTGTGAAAGCAGATTTCAGTGTTTCTGCGGCGCCTGCCGTTTTGGTCGCTTGTGTACCGATCACAACTGCACTCACCTCTACTACTGCAGTTGCAGCAGTGGCAGCTGTTTCTGTTTGGGTTGTTGTAGTTACAATAGAGGGTTTAACCAGTACTGGGACAGTGGTATCAGTAGCTTTAGGCTTAATGTTGCCCTCTGTTCCGGCCTGCTTAGCCGAAGCTGCTGCTATGTCAGTAGTATTTGTTCCTTTAGCCTTCACCTTATTGTTCTCAGGAGTTACTACCTCAGCCATTATGGCCGAGAACTGGTTGAGAAGTTCAGCCCCTTTAACGGCTGAGGCTTCATTTCCCTTTGCTGCCGCATCCTTTATCAGGCTGACGAGACTGTTAAGCTCATCCTGAACAGCAAAACGTATCGTCTCAGGGTTCTGTGCAAGCGGCGACAATACTGCTGCCGCATCCGTATTGCCTTCACTCCCGCCGGACTCTCCTGCAGCATTATTCCCAGATAGCAGAGCAGAAACTTGAAGCAGCCATCCTTGTAGAGCTGCCAATAAAGCAGGATCAGCGCTGATGTTTTCATCCAGCTTTTCAACATCTTCTGTAAGACTTTTTAATAAATCTGCACTTTGGACGTTTGCAGCATTGCCTGGTTCTTCACCAGTAGTCTGCACAGCGTTCATCAACCCCTGAAGCAGCGATGCCAGATTGCCAAGCAGCGGTGTCTCTGCACCCTTTGGTATGCTTCCTCCCATGGTCTGAACAAGCGTCTGGGCAAAAGGCATTGCTGTTGTCCCTCCACCTGCAGCCGCCGCAGTTCCAGCCGCAGCTGTTGTTCCGCCAGCCGTCGCAGATGTGCCATTTGTCGGCACCATATTTCCGCCGGATAGTGATGATAACACTAAACTCATCTATTTTTCACCTCCTCTCAAGTCTTATTTACCGCCCATCAGACGATTTACAATTTTGGCACTCAGCGTACTGTCGATTTTGGTGATTTCACCCAATATCGAGGATCTCACACTATCACTAACCGTATTCAGGATCGTGATGACCTTATCCGGGCTGATTGTGTACATCGAACCTAACAGAGTAGCTGCGTCAGCAGCAGGCATCGTGGTAAAGGTCTGACTGAGTTCATCTTGATCCAAGTTACCGGCAGCTGATGTTGCAGGTGTATCTGTCTGACTTTGCTTGAGTCTCGATTGAAGGGCTGCAATAGCCATATCGGTAGAATTCGTTGTTTCTTTTAGCTTTACTGACACTTCAGCAGCCTTTTTAGGATCCATTTTTTCGAGAATTGCTGTTTTGCTGGTGTTATTCATTGCACTGAATATCTGCACCATTTCCTCAGTAGTCAGATTCTCCATAATCGGTGCCGCTTTGGAAGCCTTCATGCCCGCGTAAAGCTTGGCTAACTCGGTCACTTTCTCCTGATATGGATCCACTGTTTCCTCAGTGCTAGCAGCCGCAGCCTCTTCTGTCATGGTGTCAATCTGCTTCTGCAGAGCCTCTACCCGTGTTTCCTGTGCAGTTTTATCTTCATTAGCCTGCTTCAGCTGGGCTTCCTGTGCAGCAAGCTGGGCCTTCAGCTCTTTAATCGTTGATTCGGAGCTTGCAGCCTGTTCTTCGCTTTGTGCTGCCTCATCATCTGTGGGTTCACTGGATGGATCAGAAGCAGGATCTGGAATCCACTTATCAACTACCGGGATCTTATTTGCAATTTCCAGTACGTTGTTACGGATGTCCATATTAAAAAGAGTCAGTAAAACACCAAGCAGTACGAGTGTAAATATGATTGGTATCATCAGAAATAAAAAACGCTCGAATTTGCCTGCTGACTCTTCATTTTCAAGTTCCATATCATTTTTAGCCACTAGCGGAAACCTCCCGGGTTAGAGGGATTTCATCGCGAAGCGGACGGTAGCCATCTCATCCAGTTCGTTTTGTTCCCGTAAAATCATATTCTGCTGAAAGATCGTCTGTGCCTTGTCTTTGGCCTTCAGCCAAACCTTCTCATCCAACATTTTTGTGCTGAGATGGTCCTGCTTGTGCTGAACTTCCTGATGCGCCCGCTTGATGTCAGAGTGCTTACGGGCAATACAGTGGTCCAAATGCTCCAAATAATTCTGCATCTCAATGATCTTCACCATTGGCGTTTTTTGCTCCGCCGCACTTTGTAGCGACAGCATCAGCGAATTCCGCTGAGCCACCAGTTCATCAAGGCTCTTCTCCTGGGCTTGCAGTTCTCCGAGCGCGCTTGAGAGCATCCACTCTGCCTGTGTTTTCTCGTTGCCTTTCAAGTCCACAACTTTTTGAAAAGTATAATGGAACCTCATTGCTAATCAACTCCTCGAGAACTGTGAAATTAAAGCTTGCTGAACTTCTGCCAGGGTTACTTTCTCGTTCACCTTTTGCTTAGTAAAGTCCCATATGCTGTCAATGTAGTGCATGGACTCATCGATCTGGGCATTGGAACCGCGCTGATAGGCTCCGATATTTATCAAGTCTTCCGAATCCTTGTATACCGCCATAAGTCTCTTTACATTCTCAGCAGCCGCAATCTGCTCCTCGGGAGCTATATCCTTCATTACACGGCTGATGCTGGCAAGCACATCAATCGCCGGGAAATGGCCTTTGTTGGCAATATTACGATTTAGCACAATATGCCCGTCCAAAATCCCCCGCACAGCATCGGCGATCGGTTCATTCATATCATCACCGTCAACCAGAACTGTATAAAATGCGGTAATGGAGCCAGTTGGCCCGGTTCCCGCCCTTTCAAGCAGCTTAGGCAAACTAGCAAACACGGATGGTGTGTAACCTCTCATTGCTGGCGGTTCTCCCACCGCTAGTCCAACCTCACGCTGCGCCATTGCATAACGTGTGACAGAATCCATCATCAGCATGACGTTCAAGCCCCGGTCACGGAAATACTCTGCTATCGTTGTTGCTATCAGCGCACCCTTGATCCGGATTAGTGCCGGCTGGTCTGACGTTGCGACAACGACTACGGAACGCTGCAGGCCTTCAGGCCCCAAATCACGTTCGATAAAATCCAGAACCTCTCTGCCACGTTCACCAATCAGTGCAATCACATTGACATCTGCCGAAGTATTTCGGGCAATCATTCCCATCAGGGTACTTTTGCCGACCCCGGATCCGGCAAAGATCCCAACCCGCTGCCCTTTGCCGATTGTCAGAAGTCCGTCTATGGCCCTGACTCCAATACTGATAGGCTCGTGTACACGAGGGCGATTTAATGGATTAGAAGGGATATTAAAGGTTGAGCTGTGTGGCATCCGCGCGGGAATAAGTGATCCGTCCAGCGGCTGGCCCAATCCGTCCAGCACCTTGCCCAGCAGTTCAGAACCGACCTGAACACTTAACGGTTTACCAGTGCCAACCACATCGCAACCCGGCCCTATCGCCTGAAGTTCACCAAGAGGCATCAGTAGCACCTTATTGTCCCGAAAACCTACCACTTCAGCCTGGAGCGGCTTATTGCCTTTTGCCGGATAGATATAACACACATCTCCAATGCTGGCATCCGGCCCTTCTGACTCGACCATCAGTCCGATAACCTGAGTAACCTTCCCGTTGATTCTAACCGGGTCGAAATTACGCAGTTGTTCTTTATATCGTCTACTGTCAAGCATCGCCTTCCCCATTTCTGTGCTCCTCGGTGTCCAATGCGATCCTTACCAGTTCTTTTTTGATCTCAGCAAGCTGGGTGTCAATCCGTGCATCAATGCTGCCAAAGGAAGAACGGATCACGCAGCCCAGATCTTTGACTGTCGAATCGGGCAGGATTTGCAGCTCTGCTTGGGAGTCCACCGCCAGCGACAGCTCCTCTCTCGCCGAGTTAACAAAAGCGAACTGAGCAGGTGATACGCACAAGGAGATTAATCCCTGCTCCCTTTTACGTGCCAGATTCTTACGAATCAGATCCATAGCAAACTGCGGTTCCACAGTCAGCTGCTTGTCCACGATTTTTTCTGCGATTCCACAGCTTAACTCCACCAGAAAAGGTTCGGCTTCCTGAATAATTACATCTCTTGCCCGGTATGCTTCCTGAAGCACATTCCGCGCCTCTTCCATCATCTCGGCCATTTTTTGAGCCATATCATGTTCTGCCTGTGTCAGGCCTTCCTGGTATCCTTGCTGGAACGCCTCGGATTTGACGGCCTCGACCAGATGCTCATCCTGCTCTCTGCGCTGCCGCCACCATTCCTCTGCCTCCGTCCGTGCCGATTCCACAATATTTTCAGCTTCCTGTGATGCATTCCGGACCTGACCTTCAGCGAATTCCTGGGCATCCTTCAGCATTTGCCTGCGGGTTTGCTCTGCCTCTTCACGGGCGGGATCATGATAATGAACCTCACCTGCCGCATCTTCTGCAGCAGGCTCTTCAGCAAGGCCGGCATGCTGCCTGGCCTGCTCCAACCGTTTAAGCACATCTACCGGAACATATTGGGAGTGTTTAATCAGCCTAGACAATTATGTCATCTCCTCCACCACGGGCGATGATAATTTCACCTGATTCTTCAAGTCTACGGATCGTACCTACAATGCGTGTCTGAGCCTCTTCAACATCACGCAGCCGGACAGGACCCATATATTCCATTTCTTCGCGGAAGGTTTCGGCCATCCGTTTGGACATGTTGCGGAAAATAACATCCCGCACTTCCTCGCTCGCAACCTTGAGTGCAAGCTGCAGATCCGCATTTTCGATATCCTTGATAATGCGCTGAATCGAACGATTGTCCACATTGACAATATCCTCGAACACGAACATCCGTTTTTTGATTTCTTCGGCCAGCTCCGGATCCTGAATTTCCAGGGAATCCAAAATTGTACGTTCTGTTCCGCGGTCTACCCCGTTCAAGATCTGAACAATAGACTCGATACCGCCGGCATTGGTGTAATCCTGCGTAACCGTTGCGGAAAGCTTTTGCTCAAGTACACGCTCAATTTGCGTAACAACCTCTGGTGAGGTGCTATCCATGATCGCGATTCTTCTGGCAACCTCAGCCTGCTTTTCCTGTGGTAGAGAAGAAAGGATCGTGGCTGCTTGTTCAAATTGCAAATAAGATAAAACTAGTGCGATTGTTTGTACATTTTCATTCTGAATGAAGTTTAAGATCTGATTAGGATCAGCCTTACGGGCAAAGTCAAAGGGTCTAACCTGCAGCGTTGCCGTCAGCCGGTTGATGACTTCAAGAGCCTTGGCTGAGCCCAGGGCTTTCTCAAGAATCTCCTTGGCGTAGTTGATACCGCCTTGCGAGATATACTCCTGAGCGAGACATATCTGGTGAAATTCGGACATAATCGACTCTTTTTCTACACTGTCCACCTTGCGGACATTGGCAATTTCCAGAGTGAGCTGTTCAATTTCCTCGTCTCTTAGATGTTTGAATATTTGCGCCGATACCTCGGGCCCTAGTGTGATAAGCAGGATTGCCGCCTTTTGGCGGCCGCTGAGACCCTGCTGGCTAGCTTTTGCCATTAGTTCACCTCTGTTCGTCTGCAAGCCATGTGCGCAGCAGATTTACGAATTCATCCGGCTTCTTCTTCGCCAGACTTTCCAGTTGCTTGCGAACCTGACTTTCATTCGTCACGCTCTCCAAGTTAATGGATGGGAACTCGGTAGGAACCTGCAGCGGAATATCTTCTTCCACTTCTTCTTCTTCCTTCTTCTTGCGGCTCCGGTAAATAACGAATCCGCCACCCGCACCGATCAGCAGCGCCCCTGCTGCAATCGCCCAAATCATCCATGTCGCAAGTCCGCCGGAACCGGCAGCCGCTTCATTGCTTCCGAATTGTTGCGAGTATACCGAAACTTTTTTGGTTAAATCAGCGTCTGTATAAGTGACTCCTGAATCTGCCAATGAAGCGCGTACGATATTAACCAGAATGTTCTGAATTGCAGCCGAAGTTGCAGCATCTAAAGTTGTTTGTCCGGTAGGTGGTTCAACAGCAACATTTATGGTTAAATCTTTAACAGTATATGGGCTCGCGATGATATCCTTGGTGATCCGGTTAACTTCATAGTTCCTAGTTTCCGAAGATTCTTCAGAAGTAGAAGTGCCAGTATCTGTTCCAGAAGGATAACCGAAGACATCTTCCGATCCTGTACCCGCAACTCCCCCGGTAGTGTTTCCCTGACCCGAATAGGTGTTGCTGATAATTTGTGAACTAATTTCAATCCCTTTCATATTCTCCGTATCCACCGGTGTGACTAGATCTTCCTTCCGATTTTCCTTATCAAAATTCAGCTTAGAGAAGACCAGAACATCCACCTTATCGGGACCAGTGAGCGTACTAAGAAATTGTTTTACATCCTTTTTGACTTCTTCTTCAAATTTTTTCTGAAGAGCAAAGTTTTCTTCCACCTGGCTGGAAACCCCGGTTTGCCCGCCTCTAGCGCTCGGCATCAATTCGACCTCGTTATTGGCGATCGTAATGTTATCTACCGGCAAATTCGGCACAGCGGTCTTCACAAGATTGAAGTATCCGTCAATATTATCTTGAGAGGGTCTAAATCCCGGATCAAAAGTGAGCACTACAGAAGCGGAAGCCTGTTCCTGATCCTCCTGGGAAGCGAAAACCGTTTCTTTTGGAAGATTGATCAGCACCTTGGCATCCTTGATGCCTTGCATCCGTCTCATCAATTGTTCAACTTCACCATTCAAAGCATTGTTATATTTGACATCGAACTCACTGTCCGTTGTACCGATCATGGACGAGGACTCATCAAAGATTTTGTATCCGATTGAGCCTCCCTGCACGATACCCTGCGAACCGATATCCACCTTAATACGGGCTGCCTCTGTGCTTGGTACTGAGATGCTTTTGCCATCCGGGCTCAATCGATAAGAAATCCCGGCGGAATCCAGGTAAGTCATGACACCTGCTGAATCTGTACTATCTAAATCTTGAAAGGCTACCTCGTATTCCGTCTTCGAAAGCTGCATGGTCAAAACTACGATTATTATTATGATGATAAACAGGGTAGAGAAAAATAGAATTTTCTGTTTACCGCTGAATCTGTTCCAATACTGGGTTAACTTCTCCCTGTACTGGGCAAATCTTTCATTCACAGTGTCACCCCATCCGAAACTAAGCTAGGATTATTTAGATCTGAGTTCTCATAATTTCCTGATAGGCTTCAATCACTTTGTTCCGGACTTGTGTAGTCAGCTGCAAACTCAGCAATGCCTGTTGCGAAGAAATCATCGCCTCATCGATATTGACTTCTCCCAATACAAATTTATTACTCATATCCTTGGCTTGTTGCTCCTGGCCAGCCACCTGATTCAAAGCATCTTCCAGATAAGATCCGAAGCTTTGTTTGGAACCGGTTACTTCCCCAGACTCGACGGCTGCAGATTTCATAGCAAGCGGTTGGATAGCCTGTGTCCCGATAGTTAAATTTTGTATCAACGATTACCCTCCTAAAATGTCAGTTCATTTTAATGTCCGATTTCGAGCGCTTTGCTGACCATAGCTTTTGACGCATTCAGCATTGTTACATTCGCTTCATAAGAACGGGAGGCGGACAGCATATCCACCATTTCTTTAGTCAGATCCACATTAGGCATATATACATATCCGTTGGTATCCGCATCCGGATGACTCGGGTTGTAGACTGGCTTCAGTGGTGAAGAATCCTCAATGATTGACTGCACTTTAACGCCTTCACTACCATTCTCACTACCCATTTTCGAATTCAAAATGTTTGAGAAACTGTTATTCTTCTCTGTTTCCAGCACAACAAGCTTACGCCGGTACGGAACGGCCTTACCATCCACGACAGAGGCTCTTGTTGTCTCAGCATTGGCAATGTTAGAGGAAATCACGTCCATTCTGAGCCGCTGGGCAGTTAAGGCTGAGGCGCTTATTCCAAAGCTGCTACCAAAATTCACTATTGCTTACCCCCCCTGAATGACTGTGCGCATCATCGTGATTTGACTGTTCAACTGCTGGACATAAGAGTTATACCTGAGCTGGTTCTCAGCACTGAGCGCCATCTCCCGGTCCATATCCACATTATTGTCGTTGTTATTCATCGAGGTGGTTTCATCTGTGCTAACGACCGCAGACGGTACAGCAGACACATTACCGAATTGGAAGTGGCGAGAATCCGTTACCTTCGCACCGAGCGTCGGCTTCAGTCCACTTTCCTGTGCGGCAAGCACACTTTCAAAAGAAACGTCTGAACGTTTAAATCCGGGTGTGTCGGCATTTGCTACGTTATTGGCTAAAACACTTTGTCGCTTGTTGGCGGCTTCAAGGCCTCCCTGTAATCGTTGAAAACTGACACTATTCAGCAAACCCATGGAAATCCCCCTTCCAAAGCTATCATAATGAAAAGAATTCCACAACTTCCTTACGAACTCCTGCTTGATTCGACAAAAAAAGCTAATTTATTTGCTATTTTTTTCAAATCAAGGTCGAAAGGTGTCGATGGTTGATTCTATTGGCAATCTCATATACTTTGATTCTCGTAGAATTTGTATATTATTACAATAAGAAATAAGCCCTATCTTTTCTGAAAAGAGAGGGCTTAAAGCATGGTTTTTCAATTTTTTGACATTCTAAAGCCATAATATGCATTTATTTAACAATTTATTACATGATTTATTCTTTTTCAAGGATTTTTATGCACATCACTAATTCTAAATACCTAAATTTAATGGAATCTCCGAAGACAACCGTTTTACAAAATATATTGACTTAAATCCCGATCCTGCGCGATTCCTGACAGTTTTTCGCGAACATATTCGGGTGTTATCACCATGGTTTCCAGTGTTAATTCTGGCGCTTCAAACGAAAGATCCTCCAGCAGCTTCTCCAGAATGGTATGAAGACGCCGGGCACCGATATTCTCCATATTCTGATTCACTGATGCAGCAATTTTGGCAATTTCCTGATTTGCCTCCTTCTGAAACTGAATTTCGATATTCTCAGTCTTCAGTAAGTTGACATATTGCTTCGTCAGCGCATTCTCCGGTTCCGTCAGAATAGACACAAAGTCCTCCAGTGTAAGACTGCTCAGCTCCACACGGATCGGAAAGCGTCCCTGAAGCTCAGGGATGAGGTCAGAAGGCTTAGCAATATGGAAAGCTCCCGCCGCCATGAAAAGCACGTAGTCGGTCTTCACAGGGCCGTATTTGGTCATCACCGTAGAACCTTCTACGATTGGCAGAATATCACGCTGTACCCCTTCACGGGAGACATCCGGTCCAGAACCTTTACCTTGGCTGGCTACTTTATCGATCTCATCAATAAATATGATGCCGGACTGTTCTGCACGGGTTATTGATTCCTGAATAACGTCATCCATATCAATCAGTTTGGCTGCCTCATCCTGAATCAGCACCTTACGGGCTTCCTTAATCGGAAGCTTACGTTTCTTGGTCCGCTTAGGCAGCAGATTTCCGAACATTTCCTGCATGTTCATCCCCATCTGATCATTCCCCTGGCCGGCAAACATATCGAGCATGGTTGGAGCCGTATCTTCAACATCGATCTCAATAATGTCATCTTCCAGCTGCCCTGCAAGCAGCTTGAATTTGATATTGCGGCGGCGTTCACTCAGGCTTCCGTCCTCTGCTTCCTCCTTGCTGTCCTCGGAACTTGCATTGTTGCCTCCGAAGATCATCTCAAAAGGATTGCGCTGTGATTTGTTCTTCGAAGACGATGGTGCCAAAATCGATACGATACGTTCATTGGCAAGCTCTTCAGCCCGATCCTTCACTTTCTCGGTCCGTTCCAGCTTGACCATACGGATTGAAGTCTCCACCAGATCGCGAACCATGGATTCCACGTCCCGGCCCACATATCCAACCTCGGTAAACTTGGTAGCCTCAACTTTGATGAACGGTGCATTAACCAGCTTGGCCAGACGCCGGGCAATCTCCGTCTTGCCTACACCGGTTGGACCAATCATCAGAATATTTTTGGGAACAACTTCATCACGCAGCTCCTCCGGGAGCAGGCTGCGCCGGTAACGGTTACGCAGAGCAACCGCTACCGATTTTTTGGCCTGCTTCTGGCCTACGATATATTTATCAAGTTCAGCGACGATTTGACGGGGTGTGAGCGATTGATTCACCATTGCGACTTCCTCCCTCTTTCTGTGGCACCGTGCCTACAATTGTTCAACAATAATATTGGAATTGGTATATACACATATCTCCGAAGCGATCTGCAGCGCTTCTTTGGCAATTTCTGCTGCACTAAGGTCCGGAGCATGGCGTTTGAGCGCGCGTCCCGAGGCCAGGGCAAAATTGCCTCCGGAGCCGATGGCCAGCACATCATCATCCGGCTCAATGATTTCGCCGTTGCCCGAGATCAGCAGCATACCTTCCCTGTCCATCACGATCATCAGCGCCTCCAGCTTGCGCAGGATGCGATCCTGCCGCCAGTCCTTAGCCAGTTCTACTGCGGCCCGCTGTAGATTACCGTGATGCTCCTCAAGCTTGCCTTCAAACTTTTCAAACAAAGTTATCGCATCGGCTACGGAACCCGCAAAACCGGCGATTACTTGTCCTCTGTACAGGCGGCGGACTTTTTTGGCCGTCGTCTTCATGATGACGCTCTCGCCAAAGGTAACCTGTCCATCGCCCGCTATCGCAGCATGGCCATTATGTCTAACCGCACAAATTGTAGTTGCATGAAAGCTGGGTAACATAAATTTAGCAACCTCCTAGAATAAACTTATTTCTTATTAATATGAACTTTAAGAATACTGTATAGTAAGCAGCATCCTTAAATTCATGCTATATAAATCATAAGCTTATGCTGAGTAAACTTCAAATTATGACAGTTTGGGTTCCGCGGGCTCCGGTTCTTTGTAAGCAAGGCCTGTTCGGGTCGCGAATTCTGCGATACTGTCGAGTGCCCGGTAGGCGAGAAGTTCATTCTTTTCTTTTTTGCTGCGGATTTTCTTCTCGAGCTTCGGAAGCAGTCCAAAGTTAGCATTCATCGGCTGGAAATGCTCCGGATCGGCGGAAGTAATATATGCAGGCATACTGCCCAGCACACTATCCTCAGGAAATACGATGCCTTCTTCACCAAGCGCAGCTCTGGCTGCATTGATTCCCGCAATCAGTCCGGATGCCGCAGACTCCACATAGCCTTCAACGCCTGTCATCTGTCCGGCGAAGAATAATCTTTCCCGGCCCTTCATCTGATAAGTAGGGTGCAGCAGCTTGGGAGAATTAATAAATGTATTACGGTGCATTACACCATAACGGACGTACTCCGCATTTTCCAGACCCGGAATCAGTGAGAATACCCGCTTCTGTTCACCCCATTTAAGGTGAGTCTGAAAGCCAACCAGGTTATAGAGTGTTCCGGCAGCATTGTCCTGGCGCAGCTGAACGACAGCGTAAGGCAGTTTCCCCGTATGTGGATTCATAAGTCCCACCGGTTTCATCGGCCCGAATAACGCTGTCTGCTTGCCGCGCTTCATCATAATTTCAATCGGCATGCAGCCTTCGAAGTAAATCTCTTTCTCAAAATCTTTGAGCGCAGCAGTCTCAGCCGAAATCAGCGCATCATAAAAACGGTCAAATTCCTCTTCGGTCATCGGGCAATTCAGGTATGCCGCTTCTCCTTTGTCGTACCGGGAAGCCAAATATACCTTACTCATGTCGATAGTATCCTTCTCCACAATCGGTGCTGCAGCATCATAGAAATAGAAGTATTCTTCACCCAATAAAGCCTTTATCTCAGCAGATAATGCCGGAGAAGTCAGAGGTCCTGTCGCGATGACAACAATCCCGTCCTCCGGTATATGCGTCAGTTCTTCATTTATGACTTCCACTAGCGGATGTTCGTGCAACGTCCGGGTGATCTCACCAGAGAATCCGTCCCGGTCAACAGCAAGTGCTCCGCCCGCAGGAACTGCATGACGGTCAGCTGCTCCAAGGACCAGCGAGTTCAGCCGCCGCATCTCTTCTTTTAATACGCCCACTGCATTTCCCAGTCCATTAGCCCGGAGCGAGTTGCTGCATACCAGTTCGGCGAATTGATCTGTGTGATGAGCAGGTGTTTTAACTGCGGGTCTCATTTCATATAATCTGACCGGCACCCCGCTTGAGGCAATTTGCCAGGCAGCCTCGCTGCCGGCGAGGCCCGCTCCAATTACTGTTACTTTAGCTGTTTCTGTCAATTTCCTTTCCTCCTGAAAACTATTTATTCTGCTAATTCTTCGCCCTCAAGTACAGCCTCAGTGTGGTCACAAGAGGTACATTGCAGCTTCGTGCCTTGCTTGTTGCGCTTCTCCACCATCCAGGAGCCGCAAACTGGACAAGGTTTAATTGAAGGACGGTCCCAGGAGACGAAATCACAACCAGGGTACTGATCGCAGCCATAGAATACGCGTCCTTTCTTGCTGCGACGCTCGACGACCTTCCCTTCATGACACTTCGGACAGCTTACTCCGATATCCTTCACAATCGGCTTGGTATTGCGGCAGTCAGGGAATCCTGAGCAGGCCAGGAACTTCCCGAACCGTCCCAGTTTATAAACCATCGGCTTCCCGCATTTCTCGCAGAGCTCATCGGACACTTCATCTTCAATCTCAATCTCTTTCATTTCTTCTTCAGCAAACAGCAGGCGCTTCTCAAAAGATTCATAAAATCCGGCCAATACTTTTACCCAATCCTCCGCGCCCTCTTCCACATGGTCAAGATCCCCTTCCATGTGCGCAGTAAATTCCACATCGAGAATTTCCGGGAAGAATTGTTCCATTTGCTCTATTATCAGCTCGCCTAGCTCAGTAGGCATAAATTTCTTCTCTTCAATCGCTACGTAGCCGCGTTTCTGGATTGTCTCCAGTGTAGGTGCATACGTACTCGGGCGGCCAATACCCAGCTCTTCCAGTGTTTTAACCAGACGTGCTTCAGTATATCTCGGCGGCGGCTGGGTGAAATGCTGCTTAGGCTCAATGTCCTGCTTCACCAGGTCATCCCCGGCTTTCAGCGGCGGCAAAAACTTCTCTTCGTCAGTCGTACCGTCATCATTACCTTCTACATACACCTTCATAAAACCAGGGAAAGAAACCTTGGAGCCGACTGCTCTGAAGATTGCAGTTCCTGCAGTAATATCCACGGAGAGTGTATCAAGTAGAGCAGAGGACATCTGACTGGAGACGAAGCGCTCCCAGATCAGTTTATATAAGCGGAATTGATCACGGCTCATGAATTCTTTGACCATCTCAGGTTCGCGCAGTGCAGAGGTTGGACGAATCGCTTCATGCGCATCCTGGGCTCCTGCAGCTTTTTTGGAATATTGGCGCGGTGATTCCGGAATAAACTTCTCTCCGTACTTGGCCAAAATCAGCTCCTTCGCTTCTTCCTGAGCGGTAGCGGAAAGACGAGTGGAGTCGGTACGCATGTAGGTGATCAAACCGACCGTGCCTTCCTTGCCAAGCTCTACGCCTTCATACAGCTGTTGAGCCACAGACATGGTTTTGGCAGCACGAAAGCCCAGCTTGCGGGCTGCTTCCTGCTGAAGTGAGCTTGTGGTAAACGGTGCCGAAGGATGTCGCTGTCTTTCCTTCTCCTTCACTTCCCGCACCTTGAAATCAGCATTCTTGATGGCTTCCAGCACTTCCTGAACTTCGCTTTCCCGGCCCAGCTCTTTCTTTTCACCATTCAGCTTGTGAAACTTGGCTTCAAAGACGGAATCGCGGATGCCTAGCTTTGCGGTAATACTCCAATATTCAGTCGGTTCAAAAGCGGAGATTTCATTCTCTCGGTCCATGATAATCTTAACAGCAACCGATTGCACCCGCCCGGCCGACAAGCCCTTTTTGACTTTCTTCCATAATAGTGGACTGATTTTATAACCGACGAGCCGGTCCAGAATCCGCCGGGCCTGCTGAGCGTTAACCAAATCCATATTAATTTTGCGCGGGGTCTTAAAAGCATCCTTTACAGCCTGCTTCGTGATCTCGTTGAAAACAACCCGGCACTCCTCTGTGTTATCCAAATCCAGCGCATGCGCCAGATGCCAGGCAATAGCTTCACCTTCGCGGTCCGGGTCAGCCGCCAGATAGACTTTTTTTACTTTTTTGCGGGCATCTTTTAGTTCCTTGAGAATCGATCCCTTACCGCGAATCGTGATATATTTGGGATTGAAGTCATTCTCTACCTCGACGCCAATCTGGCTTTTCGGCAGATCTCTGATATGTCCCATAGAAGCCTTTACAATATATTTACTGCCTAAATATTTGCCGATTGTCTTCGCTTTTGCCGGCGATTCGACAATGACTAATGTATCTGCCATAGGTTGTTCCTCCTAAAAGTATTGTGAGCAGTTATTTCCATGAATTAGACCGTTCAAATCTTGCTCCGGAAGCATACACTCTTCTTGAGAATACGCTTAAGTCTGTTCCTTCTATATTAAATTACCTTATAAATTGCACCCGGCAATTGTGTTACCGCTTTTTTTATGATTAAAGATAACAGAACTGAATGCAAATGTCCAAAATCCCACCTTGTTCTAAACAGCAGCTCATCCAGACTAAACGGGCCTTGATGCAGTATATGGTATAGGTGAGACTCCTCACTTGTCAATTTCTTTTCGATCAGCCCATCCCCATTCCCCAGCTCAAAAAGGGGGTTTAAGCTCTCTCTATCAGCCTTTACAGGTATAAAAGAAATATATTCTTCCACAATATCTTCTGCAGAGGTTACAAGTTTTGCCCCTTGTTTGATCAGATCAAGCGCTCCGCGGCTTTTGGGAGAAGTAACCGGTCCGGGAACCGCAAACACATCTCTTCCCGCTTCCAGGGCGGCATCAGCCGTGATCAAGGAACCGCTGCGGGAGTCAGCTTCGACAACTAGCGTCCCTAAGGTCAGACCGGCGATAATCCGGTTGCGCTGCGGGAACAGGCCCGGATGACTCTGGGTGCCTAACGGATACTCACTGAGCACCAGCCCTTTTTGTGAAATCTCCCGCTCCAGCTCCCTGTTCTCGGGCGGATAGACCTTGTCGAGACCAGTAGCAACAACAGCGATTGTAATTCCGCCGCAGGCTAATGCCGCTTCATGGCACACGCTGTCGATTCCCCGGGCCAGTCCGCTGACTACCGCAAGCCCTGCCGTACTCAGCTGCTCCGAGAGCATCTCTCCTACTTTGCGTCCATAGGCAGTAGGCACACGTGTACCCACCATCGCTATTGCAGGACGGGAAGCATATTCCAGAGATCCCCTGTAATAAAGCACCCATGGCGGCTGTGCTGTTTCCTTCAGCAAAGCAGGGTATTGCTCATCCAGAACAGTAACCATGGCTACTCCGCTTTCTTCCATTAAAAGACGGCGTTTAAGAATCCATCCCGCATCAAACGCTTCAGCCAGCCGCTGTGCAATTTTTGCCGGTAATCCGGCCTTTTGCCAATCTTCCGGACTGCAAACAAACGCTCGCTTTGTCAATAACCCTGCCTGGCGGATTCTGTCGATGCTTTTCCAGCCGATCCCCTCCACTTCATTCAGTCCAAATAATAAGTCACGTGTTTCCATATGTATTCTCTCCCTTAGGATGGAAGGGTCAGCCTTCCCTATTTTGTGGTACTTGCGTTAAAAATGCAAGTTACTGCTGCGAAGCTGGTTCCCTGGCACCAGAACTATACGCAAAAAAGCAACCTTTTCCCCTGTTGCACAGGAATAAAAGGTTGCTTACCTATAACAAATCATACACTATGGCTGATCCCAGCACAGTGACTTTTAATAGAAGAATTATTTCATGATTAATGTGTTGTAAAAGCTCCCAGAATGCCGCGTTCCTCAAGTACACTCACAAGCGTTGAGCCCATTTCAGCCGGTGTCGGTGCAACTTTAATTCCACAGGATTCCAGAACGGCAATTTTTTCGCTGGCAGTCCCTTTCCCTCCGGAGATAATAGCCCCGGCATGACCCATGCGTTTGCCTGGAGGTGCAGTAACGCCGCCGATGAATCCGACAACAGGCTTTGTCATATTCTCTTTAATCCAGAGAGCAGCCTCTTCTTCAGCGGTTCCGCCGATTTCACCGATCATAATGACAGCCTTTGTACCCGGGTCATCATTAAACAGCTTCAGAATGTCGATGAACTCCGAACCTTTGACCGGATCACCGCCGATTCCGACTGCCGAGGACTGCCCGATTCCGCGTTCTGTCAGCTGATGCACCGCTTCGTAGGTAAGCGTTCCGCTGCGGGAAACCACGCCTACATATCCGGGGGTATGAATATAGCCCGGCATAATGCCAATCTTACACTCTCCCGGTGTGATGACACCCGGACAGTTAGGCCCGATCAGGACCGTAGAACGGCCTTCCATGTACCTTGATACTTTAACCATATCCAGCACCGGTATACCTTCAGTAATACAGATGACAAGCTCCATCTCCGCATCCACAGCCTCCATGATAGAGTCAGCGGCAAAAGCCGGCGGTACATAAATCACGCTGGCAGTTGCCCCGGTTGCGGCTTTGGCGGCGACTACCGTATCAAATACTGGCAGGCTGACCTCCTTACCGTTCTCCAGCGTAATCGCAACAGAGGTTCCCCCTTTGCCGGGTGTCACTCCGCCGACCATCTGTGTGCCATAATCCAGCGCACCTTTGGTATGGAACAGGCCCGTTGAGCCTGTAATCCCCTGTGTGATGACTTTCGTATTTTTATCTACAAGAATGCTCATCGTTTTGGTCACATCCCTACTTAGTTTGTCGAATACGAGATACTTGCGTTACACAAGAGATACAATCTTACGGGCACCGTCTGCCATGGAATCTGCAGCGACGATGTTTAGTCCTGAACCGGCGAGGATCTGTTTCCCCAGCGCCACATTGGTTCCTTCAAGACGCACAACGAGCGGTTTGGTCAGGCCAAGCTGCCGGGCTGCTTCTACCACACCTGTAGCAATCACGTCACAGCGCATAATTCCGCCAAAAATATTAACAAAAATACCGTTCACTTTATCGTCAGACAAAATAATTTTAAAGGCCTCAGTAACCTTCTCGGTCGTCGCACCGCCCCCTACATCCAGGAAGTTGGCCGGCTCGCCGCCGTAATATTTGATAATATCCATAGTAGCCATCGCTAGTCCCGCACCATTAACCATACAGCCGATATTACCGTCAAGGGCGATATAGCTGAGATCATATTTGGAAGCTTCAATTTCCTTCTCGTCCTCTTCATCCAGGTCGCGGAGTTCTTGAATATCCTTATGGCGGAACAAAGCATTGGAGTCAAAGTTGAGCTTGGCGTCGAGCGCCATCACATTGCCGTCAGCTGTAACTACCAGCGGGTTAATCTCCGCGATAGAGCAATCTTTATCCACAAAAGCCAAATAGAGCGCTTGCATGAACTTGACCGCTTTATTCACCAATTCTGTCGGAATAGCGATGCTGTACGCTAATTTGCGTGCCTGGAAAGTCTGCAGTCCTACTGCCGGATCGATAATTTCCTTAAAAATCTTCTCCGGAT
The DNA here is from genome assembly GCF_031599675.1 of Paenibacillus pedocola. NCBI lineage: Bacteria > Bacillati > Bacillota > Bacilli > Caryophanales > Paenibacillaceae > Paenibacillus > Paenibacillus pedocola. The sequence goes on from NZ_CP134223.1 coordinate 3,903,679, forward strand.
GACTTGCAGCCACCTCTTCAATTTCAGTGCCGCCTTCTTCAGAGGCCATCATGACTACGCGGCCGGAACTGCGGTCTACCACGATTCCAATGTAATATTCCTTCACAATCTGACAGCCCTCTTCAATGAGCAGCCGTTTCACCACTTTGCCCTCAGGTCCGGTCTGATGGGTAACCAATGTCTTGCCAAGAATCTCTCCGGCATAGGAGCGAACCTCGTCAAGCGATTTGGCAACCTTAACCCCTCCTGCTTTACCGCGTCCGCCTGCATGAATCTGCGCTTTAACTACCACCACCGGTGTGCCGAGTGATGATGCAGCTTCTACCGCTTCCTCCACTGTATAAGCTACTTTTCCGTTCGGTACGGCAACGCCGTACTTCTTAAGTACTTCTTTTCCCTGATACTCGTGGATATTCATACCGGAAGCCTCCTAAAGTGTTGCGGTGGCCTGTGCAGGCAGCCTGCAGCCAAACCGCATTCCGTTTTGATACTCCAAAGCCGGGTCCAGACCGGTAAACATTTATAAATATTCCGGTACAAGCAAGAATCCAGCCGAATTCCAAAGAAAACGGCGGGTTCTCTGCCTGAGACATACGGCGAAATACAGATTTGCATCTCTATCTACCTATATGCCATAAAAGGAAACCCAGAATATTGTAACATGATTCAAAAGGGCTTACCTTAAAATCTTTCACTATTTATACATATATTTTCGCTTGATTTCATGCCGGAATGCGAACGATTACATTGACATAATGTTTCTAGAGCTATTTTGTCGCAGCTGTATTCGCTTCATGAACACGGGCAAGCAGGCTTTTGAACTGGCCCAGCAGATTTACAAACTCCTCAGCTGAGAGCATCGTCCCTTCCGCCATCTTTCCAGGAATGCAGACTGCTTCACTCTGCAGCGCCCAGCCCTTGTCTGTAAGCGAGATGAGCACCTTCCGTTCATCCTGCAAGGAGCGTTCACGGAGGATAAGGCCCGCAGCCTGCAGCCGTTTCAACAACGGAGTCAGCGTCCCTGAATCCAAAAAGAGGGCTTCGCCAAGCTCTTTAACTGTACACTGCTGTTTCTCCCACAGCACAATCATCACCAGGTACTGTGAATAGGTGAGGCCAATCTTATCCAGGTGAGGCTGATACAGCTTCGTAAATTCACGCGAACAGGCATAAATAGTGAAACAAAGTTGATTTTCAAGCATCAGCTCAGGGGATGTGGTTGTTTTTTGCATATCTTCTTCACCTGCCTTTGTGACATTATTTTATCACAATTCATCCGAAATATCATGTTAATAGCAAAAAATATATTGACTATTATTAATATTGTGTTAAATTAAATTGTGTACAATACATTTTCGTAAACGAACGGGAGCGATTAATTATGATGACAATTCAACAAAAAATGTATGAAACTACAGTTAAAGCGGTTGGCGGAAGAAACGGATACATCGAATCGGAAAGCCCTAAACTCAACCTGACGATCAGCACTCCCCGCGAAATGGGCGGAGCCGGCGGAGAAGGCACCAACCCTGAGCAGCTCTTTGCAGCCGGATACTCCGCTTGCTTTGACAGCGCCCTGAATATGGTTGCCCGGATGGGTAAAGTGAAAATTGAAGGCAGTGAAGTAACTGCTACTGTGAGCTTCGGCAAAGTTGAAGATGGCGGCTTCGGCATCGCAGTCAAGCTTGATATTCTAGTCAAAGGTGTGGACCGTGAAACAGCCGCTAAGCTTGTTGAAGCTGCACATGGAGCATGCCCTTACTCCCGCGCTACCCGCGGAAATATCGAAGTAGAGCTGAACGTACTGTAACTCATTAAAATAGATCGGCAACTAAGAATAATCTCAGTATGAGAACGAACAAGCCGTCCGGAGCAGCTCCGGACGGCTTTTTTCATATGCACGTTTATGCAGCAAATAATGGGAGATATATATAATGAAGAAAAAGATTTATCCTTCCTTCATTCATTCCTCCGTGAATACCTGCCGGTCCAGATTCCGGTACTGCACGGCTTCTGCCAGATGAGCAGAACTTATTGCAGAAGCACCAGCCAGATCAGCGATGGTACGGGCCAGCTTAATAATACGGTCATGTGCGCGCATGCTTAGACCGAGACTTTCCAGTATTCCGTGCAGCAGCTGGCTGCTTTCTTTATTCATATAGGCATAGCGGCGAAGCGCTGCTCCGGACAGCTCGCTGTTCCACGAGATCGGCAGGTCTTTGTAACGTTCAGCTTGAATGAGCTGGGCCCGGTTCACCTCAGCACGCATCTCAGCCGATGACATAGAAGGCCCCTGCTCATTCCATTCCTTAGGGCGGGGTACGTCCACCTGCATATCAATACGATCCAGCAGCGGGCCAGAGATTTTTGCCCGGTACTGGGCAATCCTGGCCGGGCTGCAGGTGCATCTCTGGTGGGTTCCCGCGTTTCCTAAATAACCGCAGCTGCACGGATTCATCGAACACGCCAGTAAGAAACGCGCAGGGAATGTAAATGCTGCACGGGCACGGCTGATTGTCACGAGGCCATCTTCCAACGGCTGCCGCAGTACTTCCAGCACATTGCGGGAGAATTCCGGCAATTCATCAAGAAACAGAATGCCGCGGTGTGCTAAGCTCACTTCCCCGGGCTTCGGAAGGCCTCCCCCTCCGATAAGACCGGCTCCCGAAATTGTGTGATGCGGGGAACGGAACGGCCTGCTGCGCAAGAGACCGCTATGGGCATCCTTTAGCTTACCGGCTGCACTGAATATTTTGGTAACCTCCAGTGATTCACTGTCGCTTAAGCCTGGAAGAATTCCCGGCAGCCGCTTGATCAGCATCGTCTTGCCCGTCCCTGGAGGGCCCATCAGAACGATGTTATGCATACCCGCTGCCGCAATTGTCAGCGCCCGCTTCACATGATTCTGACCCAGTACATCACTATAATCCTCTTTCATCAAACCGTCCGCAGCAGGAATAGCAGCAGCATCCGAATATCTCGGTATATATTTCAAATGCTCCAGATCCTCCGCTAATACCGGGGGCTTGTCCTGCGCTGCAGTGCCGGTACCGACAATCACCGGAAACGGAAGTACATGCTGCAAGGGAGCAGTATTTGATAGTGATGCTAAATGTTCCCCTGGCTCAGAAGCATCGCATCCCCCTGTTCCCTGTTCTTTCTGCTTCAGCTCCTGCAGATGATCCGCAGCATACACGTTCATCCCACTTATCAGCGCAGCCTCGGCCGCATTCCCGCGGGGCACCAGCACCGCCTGAAAACCCGCGCGTCGGGCAGCCTCAACCATCGGCAGCACACCAGTGACGGGTCTAAGACTGCCGTCCAGTGCCAATTCACCGATCAGCAGCATTTTTTCGGCTGCCGGCATTATCAGCTGGGCACTGGTCGTCAGAATTCCAAGTGCAATAGCCAGATCGAATGCTGATCCCTCCTTGCGCAGATCCGCCGGAGCGAGATTGATCGTGACCCGCTGCTGGGGATAGCGGTAGCCGCAATTTTTGACAGCAGCCCGCACCCTTTCCACAGCTTCGCGAATGGCCGAGTCGGGTAATCCAATGATGTTCGTCTGTGGCAACCCGTTGGCCAGATCAATTTCGACCCCAATCATAACGCCTTCAATTCCGTACAGGCAGGCACTGTGCATTTTTCCGTACATAACAAAAAACACCTCTTCTCCTGAAATACGCTCACGCTCAAGCGCTATAGCATCAAGAAAAAGGGTGCTTCCTCAATTTCCGCAGTATTAATAACAGTATACAAATGATCCTCTATTATAATCAAGCATTGGCAAAGGAAAAGTCAGCCGGACATAATTGCACATTTATGCAAATGTTGTTTTTTTGCAGCTATCCTTCTTCACTGCCCGCAACTGCATCCCGGATTTGCGCAAACGACAGCGGTTTATAGCCCCAGTGCTCCACACAAATGTTGAAATGGTTTTTGCCTTCGTATTTCTGTCCATGGATATGACCGTGCACATTTACGTAAGGCATATGCTTGTTCATGTACATAGGTTCATGGGAGAGCATGAAAAAGTCCTTATAGATCAGCGGGTATTCACTGACCTCATCAAAACCCGCCTCCAGCCACCAGTTCCGCCCCCGTCCGCGGTCGTGATTGCCGAGGATAAGTATTTTGCGGCCGTTCAGGCTGCTGACAATCCTCCGCGTCGCTTCAAGGCCCAAAAAGGAGAAGTCTCCAAGATGGAATACGGTATCCCCGTCTTCCACCACGGAATTCCAGATCTCAATCATTACCTTATCCATCTCCTGCGCATTAATGAAGGGGCGCGACTCAAAATCAATAATCAGTTCATGCCCGAAATGGTGGTCCGAAGTAAAATAGACATTAGACATCTCCTGCACACCTTTCTTTACATAAAGCTTTATTGTGCCGCATTTTTCATCAATGCGAAATCCCTCAAACAACTCCCCCAACATGAAAAAAGGAGGGCCGCCGATTATTTTTGCCAGTCGCGTTTGCTGGACCGCTGATGAACATCCAGATGAATCAGTTCAGCCAAAGGCGGTATTTCCTCATGCTCAACGAGCCATTTGCGCATTTCCTTAATTGCTTCGACTTGACCATTTCCTTTATCACGCCAGGTCAGCAGTTCGATTACTCTGATAACCAGCGACATCAGGCTGCTATGGCTGCTTTGACTTTTTTCCGCCCTGATTTTTTGGATCAGCGCCTCGTTCTCCCAGTCAATCAATATCTCTTCAGCTATAGCCGGCCTCATGACCGTAAAGCTCTTATTGCAATTGCTGCAGCAAATGACCGCCAAGGGCTCCGCACCCAAATCCACATCGATCTTCTGCTCACAATGTTGGCAAGCAAAGCTTACCTGTATATTAACCGGTTGATTACTCACGGGGACAGCCTCCTCTGGTAGCATTAAAAAGACACAATAATGTTTACCCATTTCCTTGGAGAAATGACCCATGCATGCAGTCTGTGTAAGGCCAGGCATTCGTTGCCCATCCGGAAACGGCTTATCGCTATACTTCTTAAAAGGCCTCACGAATGTGCCGGAGTCCGGCAATGCTCAAATCCTCATTCAGCTGGATGCTGATCACATCGAAGGATATTCTCCGGTCCTCCTGCCCCTTCATATGCAAATAGACCTCTGCCGTACTGCGTACCTGGCGGATTTTGCGGATATCCACCGACTCCTCCGGTGTTCCCTGCAGCGGACTGCCGCTGCGGCTCCGCACCTCAATAAATACGAGGTCTCCCCCGTGCTCGGCAATCAGGTCCAGTTCACCGCTGCGGCAGCGCCAGTTAGCCTCCAGAATAACGTAACCCTGCGAGGACAAATACAAGGCTGCCGCTTGTTCCGCAGCCGCCCCTTTTAGCTTGCGGCTGAAATGCTGACTATTGTAGGATTCCCTCACTTCGGTCTCCGTTCCCCGGCAGAACGGTCGCTTTGATAGACAAAGCTGAGTATTTCGGCCACGAGATTATAGAGCTCCGGTGGAATTTGCTGATTCAGATCCAGCTGGGAAAGCACCTCCACGAGTGCAGCATCCTCCTGTACAGCTACTCCATTCTCTTTGGCTTTCTGCAGAATCAGATCCGCGACTACACCCTGGCCTTTAGCGACAACTACCGGAGCTTCGGTTTTCCCGGGTGTATATTTCAAGGCAACAGCCTTTTTCATTCTGTAGGTAAGCTCTTCATTACTCTCTTCACTCATATGCGGTAATCGACTCCTTTATAGGAATCCGGAACATAATCGGCCAGCTTCGCCGCAGTTTGTGCCGATGCGGAAGCCAAATTCGCTTCCGGTAACGGCTCTGTGCGCAGGCTTGACAGCTGGTAACCGATGGATTCCACTGCCGCCGCTACATCATCCCGCCGTTCTTCCAGCAGCTCAAGTACCCAAGGATCATTGTTATGCAGCTTCAGGTTAACGATCCGGTCCACAACCTGAACGTCGACCATTGTCTGGCCCAACTGCTTCATGTCGAGATCAAACCAGAGCCGGCAATTCGCCGCATCCAGTTCCCCCTTGCGGCCCCGCCGCGACTGAATATGAACGGATGCCGTCTCCTGCCCATCCGCACCCCGCAGCGGCAGGAACAGGGTCACCTGCGCGAAAGGCGCCGTGCGGTCCGTATTCAGCAGCAGCTGCTGGCCCGTTAGCTGCTGGATCAGCTGGCCCGCGGCTTCCTTGACCGCGGGCGGGGCTTCGCTGCTGCCAATCACCTGCAGCAGCACGCCCTTCAGCGTATCGGCAGTATCCGCCTCGCCGATGGCTGGCTGCAGCGCCGCCTGCGGCAGCGCTGCTTCGCGCACCCCCGCGGCCGCAGGCGCTGCCGCGGTGCGCACATCCGCGGCTGCCGGCGCGCCGCCGCGGACCGCCTGCTGCTCGTGCTCCGCACCGAGCAGCTTCAGCACCCGCCCCACCCAAGACTCCGTGTCTTGGGCAGGGGCGGGTGCCCCTCCCGGCTGCTGCGCTGACGCAGCCGGGCTATCCCCGCGCGGCGCGCCAGCCGCGGGGGCCAGCTCCTGCCCCGCCGCAGCAGGCGGGGCGTTACCGGCAGCAGGCTGGGCGTTACCGGCAGCAGGCTGGGCGGGTGCGCCAGCCTGCTCTGTGAGCTGCGGCAGCGTGCCGCGCAGCTCAGAGAGGACGCCCTGCAGCTTCGCGAGCAGGGCACCCCCGGTGGCCTCCGCAGCCACCGGCCTCGCGGCACTCCCCAATGCTTCGGGAGCTGCCCCCTTCACTGCATTCCCATCAGCCTCCGCTAGCGCGGTATTGCCCGCAGCCCTTGCAGCATCTGCAGCCCCCGGCTTGGCAGTAGCTCCTGCTGCCTCTGATCCGGTGCTCCCCGCCGTATTTCCTTGGATCCCTGCAGCGGAGACCGTTCTTGCCGTATCTGCAGTTCCTGGCTTAGCGGCAGTTCCTGCTCCCCCGGCTTCAGCACTTCCCGTGATATTCCCTTGAGCACCTGCAGCAACAGTTCCGGATAACGGTTGTTCTTTACCAGTGCCTGTTTTGAAAAGTATAGCGCTACCGGCGGATTCCCCTTCAGCCGGCACTCCGCTTGCCACAGCACCTTCCGGCTCCTGATCGCCTATTCTTATCACTGCTGCTCCGCCAGCCTGCTCAGATTTCCCTGCGGAAGCCCGCTGCATATCTGTGTGCTGTGAAGCTGACTTCGTGCCAACCGCAGCATCATCTGTCACGGAAGTCCCACCAAAACCTTTGCCGGCTGCCAAGCGGACATCTTCAGGATCATTTCCGGAAGCATGATCGATAGCCGCTCCGGCACCTGCAGCAACGCCAGCACCACTAGTAGTGGCCTGCTTATCCGGACGAGTGACTGCATTCCCGCCGCTGCTGTTGTCTTCCTCCTGCTGAACCCATGCTCCAAGCTCTGTTTCGAGTTTGGCCAGCAGCTCATGCAGCTTCGGTCCAAAAACGGCCTGCTGAATTCCCTTCACACTCTCCGTAGTAACCGGAAGACCCCGTTTCACCGAGATGACGGCAGACTCCAGCCATTCTGAAGTCGGAACGCCCTGTGGCTTAGCATTCATAACAGCGTCCAACTTTGCAGCCGTCTCTTTGGTCAGTGGCAGGCCTCCTGACAGTATCGCCCGAATGATTTCCTTCCCTGCCTTAGAGTCCGTAAGACCGAGCGACTCCAGGGCTTCACCCATCATTTGCGGGGATGACAGTGTAGCATCACTAAGGGAGACCGGCTTAAGGACCGGCAGCCCTCCCTCGCCGGGAGGTGCAACCTGCAGCGTCATCGTCTGTCCGGGCTGCAGCGGAGTTTCCAGCTCAGCGCGGACAGATGTGCCTTGAATTTGTACTACCGCTTCCTTGCCGGTGTCTGATACGCTGAGGACTAGACCGCGGACGACCTGTCCTTCCTTTAGTTCCAGCGCTTTGGCTTCACCCGGCTTACTGTCTCCGAGCAGCCCGCGAATTAAAGATCCGATATTCATGCCGTTATCCCTCCCTTCCTGCTTGTTCTCTTATTCATATATATCGACATTTTCAAGCATTTCATGAAAGAGAAACCGTTCTAAAATAAAGTCTGCTGTTCCGCCAGGATTCTTCCAATAAAGCTGCGCCGGTGCAATGGAGTAGGCCCGAGTGACATAATCTGCTCCCGGTGCAGCTTAGTGGCATAGCCTTTATGTATTTTAATCCCGTAGCCAGGATATAATTCCTCCCACAAGCCTTCACACAACCGGTCACGGGTTACTTTTGCAACAATGGAAGCCGCTGCAATAGACTGGCTGTTGGCATCCCCTTTGATAATCGCCTGCTGCGGCTGCGGCACATCAATTTTCTCGGCATCAATCAGCAAATAATCCGGGGTATGGGCAAGTCCCTCAACCGCTTTTTTCATCGCCAGCCTTGAGGCTTGCTTAATATTTATCTCATCAATAACTGTAGACTCCACATGGCCGACGCAGACTGCCAGCGCCTGCTCCATAATAATTTCATACAAGGCATCCCGCTTCTTGGCGGTTAGCTTCTTAGAATCGTCCACACCGTCAATAATCAGCCCTTCCGGCAAAATCACCGCCGCTGCAACCACATCGCCGAACAGGCAGCCTCTGCCCACCTCATCAACACCGGCAATCCGGCGGTAGGATTGTTCCCATCCCGCTTTTTCAAACTTCAGCATATCAATCGTACTCATCATTTCTCCACCGCCATATCCATTTATCAGGTCATCTACTAGCCAGCTTATCACAAGAAGACTTCCGGAGGCATCCCTCTTTTTGTGTATAAACCCAGCCTTCTACCGGCGGACCCGGTATGAAAACACAAAAAAAGCCACCCAAACTTTTGGATGGCTCATTTACGAATACTCTCCGTACTTAAGGCATTTCCAGCGTAAACGTCCCTAGTTTGCCTGCACGCAGCTCATGAAGCAGAGTCCGGGAAGCTTTTTCCAGGTCCACCCGTCCGCCGCTGATCAGACAACCGCGCTTGCGCCCCACCGCTTCCATGACCGCCACAATTTCATCCGGATTCTCCAGATCCTCAGGCAGCTTCTCAATCCCGAAACGCTCCTTGAACCTGGAACCGTAATCCTTGATCAGATATTTAACCGCATAGAAGGCGATATCCTCAACGTTAAGGACCTCTTCTTTGATAGCTCCGGTAATGGCCAGACGGTAGCCCACTTCCTGATCTTCAAATTTCGGCCACAAAATTCCGGGGGTATCCAGCAGTTCCAGATTTCCGCCCGTCTTAATCCATTGCTGGCCCTTGGTCACACCAGGACGGTCACCGGTTAAAGCAATACTCCGGCCTGCCATCTTATTGATCAGCGTGGATTTGCCTACGTTTGGAATGCCTACGATCAGAGCCCGGCTCGCCCGCGGATTCATTCCCTTGGCAATTTGCCGGTCGATTTTCTCTTTAAGCAAAAGCTTAACCTGCTCAGGGATGTCCTTAATACCTGTTCCGGTAGACGCATCTACAGGATGAGCAACATGGCCTTCAGCTCTAAAATAGGCCAGCCATTTGCGCGTCGCCTCAGGATCAGCCAGATCGCTTTTATTGAGAATGATCAGCCTTGGCTTATCCCGCAAAATATCGTCAATCATCGGATTGCGGCTGGAAAGCGGCAGACGGGAATCGAGCAGTTCTATTGCAACATCAATCAGCTTCAGCTTGTCCTCGATTTGCCGTCTAGCCTTCGTCATATGACCGGGGAACCATTGAATGGCCATTGCCGTCACCTCCTTTGACTTTGTGTCAGCTTATTTTAATGATTAATTACAGTAATATCTTTGACCGGCCAGAAGATCAGATCGGCACGGCCGACAATATCCCCCAGCGGCACATAGCCGATCATCCGGCTGTCTGTACTGTCAGAGCGGTTATCTCCCATTACAAATACATGTCCTTCCGGTACAGTACCATCCGGCAATTCTTCATTCGGGAAATCCTTATTATTATAGAGAGCATTGTTATTATGCGCTGCATCAATCGCATCCTGAATATACGTTTCGTCTACAGGTTCGCCGTTAACAGTTACGACATCCCCTTCCACCTTCACCGTGTCTCCAGCTACCGCAATGACCCGCTTAATAAAATCTCTGCCTTCCGAAGGCACATGGAATACAATTACCTCACCCCGCTGCGGAGAGCGGATGTCATACAGGATCTCATTCACAATTACCCGTTCACCGGTGTGGAAATTCGGCTGCATGGATGGTCCATCGACAATAAACGGCTTAAACAAAAGCCAGCGTATCAAGATTACCAGAACCAATGCAATGGCTATCGCTTTTATCCATTCAAGTACTTCATTTTTCTGCTTTCGAGGGTTCTGGCCGCCTGGTTCAACAGTCTCGCCTTGTCCCTGCTGTAAATCCTGCTGCATAGTTCACCGTCCTCTCTTTATGTTACTCTCACTATACAACCACTATACAACAAAAAAACTCCTGCCAAAAACTCCTCCACGAATTACTCCTTCAGGAGGCCTTTTCGGAGAAGCTGATCCTAAGGCATATATGTTTAAGTTCAATGTTTGCATCACAAAAAGAAACGGTTCTGCCTGCAAGAAAAAAGAAAAGGGCTTGAATTCAAGCCCCTTCTTTGTCACTATTCTAGCGACGGATTTCTTTAATTCTTGCAGCTTTACCGCGAAGTTCACGAAGATAGTATAGCTTCGCACGACGAACTTTACCACGACGAGCCACTTCGATTTTCTCGAGCTTAGGCGAGTTGATTGGGAAAGTTCTTTCCACACCAACACCGTAAGAAATTTTACGAACTGTAAAAGTCTCACTGATTCCACCGCCGCGACGTTTGATTACAACGCCTTCGAACAACTGGATCCGTTCACGAGTTCCTTCGATAACTTTTACGTGCACCTTCAAAGTATCACCTGGACGAAAACTAGGGATATCTTTACGAAGTTGCTCTTGCGTAATTGCTTGTAGGATATTCATTTAGGACTTCCTCCTTCCGTACAGGTGTTCTTGCCTCTTCCGGAGAGACCTTTGCTCTCCCTCATTATCCGCAGCGGACCACCGTATTCCACACAACAGAAATAATATTATCATAAAAGATAGGCTATTACAACATAATTTTTGATTATAGCGGCATCATATCCCGTTTTTTCGCCTTCACCTTACAGTCCTTGCATAGTCCGACAACGCTTCCATTGTCCTGGGCATAAAATATCAGCTTGCCGTTCTTCTTCTTGCAGGAGGAGCAAGGCTGCTCGACTGTGCTATGCTTTGCTTTACGATGTCTGTCCATTGATATTACATTGCTGGCAGTACCCGCTCCCGGACTTTTGGGCTTGCTGCTACGGCTCCGGGATACAAAAGAAACAGCAATAATAACTAACACTACCATCAGAACTGCTGCATATACCATTTGGCTCATCCGCTCCCTTGACCTTTCACAGTGAAAATAGTAAATAGACCGCCCTTAAATGATGTCTGAGTGACGGTCTGTTCCCGCTGCCAAGCTCCGCTGCATAAGACAGCTAATCTTTAGCCCATTTTACCATAAATACGGATCAAATTACAGTGACACCAGGCATCCTGGACTTTAGTCCAGCACAGCAACCCGACCGCAGCCTGTTCTTCAATTATTTACCATAATATATACTGTTGATACTACATAAGCAGACAAGAATTTTTGTGGGAGGTAATAATGTTGAGAAAAAAACATAGCACAGCAATAATCGCGGCAGCCACCGTCTTCTCGATGGTGCTGCTGGCCGGCTGCAGGGAACTTCCCGGCAAGGAGGCTGCTGATAACCAGCTTGAGGAGAGCTTCTCCGGTAATAACGGTACTCCCTTTCTGGAATCACTTAATCTCGACCTCAGTGAGGCCGCAGACGATGTAAGCCAAGACATCGAGGAAGCTGCCGGTAATATACAGGAAGCTGCTGGCAGTGTAAAGGAAGCCGTCCAGGAAGCAGCAGCGGAGGTAGCAGACCAGATTAATGAGAACGGACTAAGACAAGATCTTACAGTGTCATTGAAAAGCGGGAATTCAACAGAGCTTATTCTGGACAATGCAGTCGGCAAAATCGAAGTCGTCTCGGTTGAAGGAGATACCGTTCATGTATCAGCATCTGTTATCGCACATAACCCGGTTACCAAAGCAGTTGACCAGAAGATCCTGGATAATGCCGAGGTTTCAATCGAGAGCAGCAGCGGCAAGCTTATGGTATCCGCTCATCCCAAGGACAGTCCCAAAAAAGACCTGTGGACCTGGGCGCAAAAGAAATACAAGCATTCCGATTTCAGCATCAACTATGTAATTGAAGTTCCGGCGGGCATCACCGGATATGAGATAAATAATAATGTGGGTTCGGTTCAACTGAGCGGCCTACAGGGCAACTTCAAGATTATCAGCGATGTCGGAAGCATTTCTCTCCAAGATGTTCGAATTACCGGCAAGTCCATTGTTCAAACGGATACCGGGAGCATCTCCCTTGGACTAGGCAGTATGACCAGCGGCAGCAGCCTTACAGCCAGCAGTGACGTAGGCGCTATAAAAACAACACTCGCCAGAGGTCTTAAATGCACCGTGAAGGCTTCCAGTGAGCTTGGCGCGATTAGCGGTGTATCCAAAGGCAAACAGGACTATTATGGAGGCGGACCGCTGCTCGCCCTCTCTACAGAGATCGGCGCCATTACCGTCCGGTAATAGAAGAACATTCAATAAAGCGGGCTGTCCCAAATCAACTTGGGAAAGCCCGTTTTTTTCATTTAAATAAGTGCAATTGCCAGCAGTGTAAACAGACTCAAGGTTAGAATTTCGCTGCCGTATCCGTAGTACCCGCCATAATAGCTTCCAGGATAAAAAGCAGATGTCTTCATGCGGCCGTTTCCTTTGGTTTTCAGATACACGTTATTTCTGTCGACGTCGACAACAATTCCCTCGTACCGCTTTCCGTCCGTAGTCATAATCCGCACCCTTTTATTTTTGCAGTGCAGACAGTTGTAATAAGCTTCCACCAGAGTATCCCTCCTCCTTCGTTTGCTGTATTTTATGAGGTCCGTGATAAAGCGGCAACGGCAAGGGTACAGAGATGCGGAAGCTGGGCTTAATAATTTTCGGCCTACCTCACGGTGAATTCTTTGTGAATTTAATGCACCATGTGAAATTATTGTGAAATAAAGTACTTGTGAACAAAGTGTGTCTTTTTCTAAAGAAAAGGTTTATAATGAAAACAAATAATACAAACGCTTTCGGGCTAGTTTATCAACCAATATAACTAATTTGAGGAGGCAGCAATCATGAGCACAGCAAGCAGAAGATTTATGAATGAAGGGGTCCTTCGCATCGCCATATTCATCATGTTCGCGTCCCTCACCTACTCGGTACGTCACTATACATGGGCAATTGTAGCGCTTCTGGCCGTAGGAACGTATTCGCTGGTTACCGGCCTCTTCCAGCTCAAACGCAGCAGGGATACGGTAGAATAACCAACCATTCCAAACGTCAAAAACCGCTTTCCGCAAGGATTCCAGAATCCTGCAGAAAGCGGTTTTTTTGGTTATCGGAGTAACAGGATTTGAACCTGCGACCTCACCCACCCCAAGGGTGCGCGCTACCAGGCTGCGCCATACCCCGACGGATAAGTATAATGTATCTATATTTATATATACTCCAGAAAATGCTTACATTCAAGCGGAAATTTATTTAAAACTATTAATAAATTTTTATAGATTTTCGAGAAAGGCTGTGCTATACTCTTGGCACAAGGAAAGGAGGTGCGTTCACATCAAGCATGACATGCTGAACGTATCCCTTACCCGGACCAACGGCTGAACTTAAGTCTTGGTGGCGCGGGATACGGATCAAAGTAACAAAAAGCGCCTCGGGTAGAGAGACCGTCTTCGGACGGTCTTTTTTTGTGCCTTCTGCTATACATCAGCACAAAAAAACTTTAAAGCTGCACCCGCCGGGTACCTCTTTAAAGTTTCTTTGTGCCATCCTATTGTAAGTTACGATTTACGATTAGTATAAAACTCGATGATATCGTTAACGGTGCGGAGCGGCTCCGCTTCCTTGTGGACAGTGTCCACGTCTGGCTTGAGTTGTTCATGCGTATTCGTAGTCACTTGTGTTCATTCCTTTCGATTGTTGAGCTAGCTGCGTCTAAGTTGAGAGTGTTTTTGCGGCACCTCTATTCATTACCCTAAAATAAGGATACCAACGCACATTTGCTCGTATTTTTTTGTGATGTTTCTGTGTCTAGCTTTTCTCTACTGAGATTTATATAACCATCTGGACATAACAAAAAACGCCTCCTCAACGTAATATACGTTAAAAAGACGTCAGATATGACAACTTCTATAAAAAATAGGCTCAAGGCTGTCCCAGCTGCTCTCTGAGTATATCGAGCGTCTTCCGGTCCTTTGCCGTAAGCCCGGCGGTATCCAGCAGATCCGGCCTGCGCTCCAGCGTACGCTTAAGCGCCTGCTCGCGCCGCCAAAGCTCGATATTGGCATGATGTCCGCTGAGCAGTATATCCGGCACCTTCCAGCCGCGGAATTCCGCAGGACGTGTATAATGCGGATACTCCAAGAGGCCTGTACTGAAGGAATCCGTTATGGCCGAGGTCTCATTTCCAAGCGCTCCCGGCTGCAGCCGGACCACCGAATCAATAACGGTCAGCGCAGGGAGTTCTCCGCCGGTCAGTACATAATCCCCGATGGACAGCTCATCTGTCACCAGATGCTCTCTGATCCGCTCATCATAACCTTCATAATGGCCGCAGATAAAGATGAGATGCTTTTCCCGGGCCAATTCCTCGGCGATCTGCTGGTTATAGGTCTGCCCTTGCGGGCACATCAGGATAATCCGCGGCTTCACCGGGTCAGCTGCAGCAGGTTCCTCTACTATCTCTGAATCCTGGCCCTTCAGACTGCTCTCTTCCTGCACACTCTCCAGAACATGCTCCACCGCCGCAAAAATCGGATCCGGCTTCAGCACCATGCCTCCGCCTCCGCCATACGGCGTATCGTCCACCGTATTATGCTTGTTGCCTGAGAAGTCGCGGAAATTGACCGCGTTCAGTGAGACGATCCCTTTTTCGCGCGCTTTGCCAAGAATGCTTGTGCTAAATACGCCCTCACACATATCCGGGAAGAGCGTCAGCACATCAATTCTCATCATGGCAGCAGCCCTTCCATCAGGTGAACGGTGATCTTTTTGGCGGCGATATCCACATCCAGCACGACATCATTGATCACCGGAATCAGAATGTCCTGGCCCTTAGCAGGCTTTACTACCCAGACATCATTCGCCCCCGGCTGCAGGATATCTGTAATCGTACCTAACGGCTTGCTTCCGTCTTCATCTGTGTAGACTTCACAGCCGACAATGTGATGGAAGTAATATTCGTTCTCCGGAAGCTCCACCAGATCGTCGCCGGGAACCTTTAGCAGGCTGCCTTTGTACTTCTCAATCTGATTAATGTTGGTGTAACCCTTCAGCTTGGCAATATACATCCCCTTGTGCTCTTTCGCTGATTCTACAATAACCTCGAATTTCGGGCTTCCATCTGCCGGAATAAGCAGCAGTTTTTTACCGGGTGCGAACCGCACGTCCGGAAAATCGGTATGCGACAAGATTTTGATCTCCCCGCGAATGCCATGCGTATTGACCAGCCTGCCTACCGTAAGTTCTTCCGCCATTTTACCCACTCCTTTATCTATTCACTTCTATATTTGAACCAAAAAGGAGCCGGGATATACTATCCCTAGCCCCTCATTGTGCGCATCGATTAAGATAAAATATCTACGGTCACGCGTTTATCGCTCTTGACTGCTGCGGATGTAACTACTGTGCGGAGTGCCTTGGCGATCCGCCCCTGCTTGCCGATGACCTTACCGACATCATCAGGATGTACAGAGAGCTCATAAACAATCAGGTGATCCTTCTCCACAGTCCGCACCGTCACATCTTCTGGATGATCCACTAAAGCCTTAGCAATAACTCCAACTAATTCTTCCATAGAGGACCCTCGCAATCAGTCATTATTTCTGTTGCTTCGACTCATGGAACTTCTTCATCACGCCTGCTTTGGAAAGCAAGTTGCGGACGGTATCAGATGCTTGTGCACCTGTTTGAAGCCATTTAAGAGCTTTTTCCTCATCGATCTTAACTACTGCCGGTTGTTCAATCGGATTATAGTAACCGATTTCCTCGATAAAACGACCGTCACGAGGGGACCGGGAATCGGAAACCACTACACGGTAGAAAGGCGCTTTATGTGCACCCATTCTTTTCAAACGAATACGTACTGCCACGAAATTCACCTCCTTAAAAAAGTATCGAAATATTGGGAAGAAGTTTAGGGTAAACCTTTTTTCGATCCCTCCCAAACCCTCCCTTCCAAGGGAGGGCCCCAAGGGCCTTGCCCTCTGGACACCCGCTTAAGTGCAACTGGCGTAAGTGTTCAGACTGGCGGGATCTTGGGATGATGGAGCAGGATCGCTTTTCGTCCCTAACGGGACCCGCTTAACTACGGCGGTACCTGGGGACTGGTTTAACACAAACTTCTACTTTAAAGATTAAGGACTTAAGGTCAAAAGATTAAGATCAAAAGCGTCTTGATCATCTGATGTTGTACTATGTCTGATCTAATGAAACATTAAGACCAAAACCTGTTTGATCATCTGATGTTGTACTATGTCTGATCTGGTAAAGATCAAAAGATTAAGATCAAAACCTTAGGATTAACGGAACGGGAACTTCATGCCGCCCTTACCGCCAAGACTCTTAAGCTGCTTCATGGCGTTTTTCTTGCCGCCCTTGCCTCCGCCGCCCATCATGCCGGAGAACTGCTTCATCATCTTGCGCATCTCATCGAATTGCTTGATGAGGCGGTTAACCTCGGCGACGTTCGTTCCGCTGCCGGCAGCAATACGCTTGCGGCGGTTGTGGTTAATGATCTCGGGCTGGGCTTTCTCGGCTTTGGTCATGGAATGAACAATTGCCTCAACGCGGCCCATCTGCTTGTCGTCAACCTTGAGGTCCTTTACGCCCTTGGCTTTGTTCATGCCAGGCAGCATATCGAGAATCTGGTCGATCGGTCCAAGCTTCTTAACCTGATCCATCTGCTCCAGGAAATCATCGAACGTAAATTCCGCATTGCGCATCTTACGTTCCATTTCCTTCGCTTTTTCGGTATCGATATTGGCTTGAGCCTTCTCGATCAGGGAGAGCATGTCGCCCATACCGAGAATCCGCGAAGCCATCCGCTCCGGATGGAACGGCTCCAGCGCGTCGATCTTCTCGCCCAGTGCAGCGAATTTGATCGGACAGCCGGTTACGGCCTTGACGGACAACGCCGCACCACCGCGGGTGTCGCCATCGAGCTTCGTCAGTACGACACCGGTAAGCTCAAGCTGCTTGTTGAAGCTGTCGGCTACGTTGACGGCATCCTGACCGGTCATGGCATCGACTACAAGCAATACTTCATCCGGATTAACAACCGTGTGGATCTGCTTCAGCTCATCCATCAGTGCTTCATCAATATGCAGGCGGCCTGCGGTATCGATGATGACATAATCCAGGTTATTGTCCTTTGCATGCTGGACAGCTTGTCTGGCAATCTCTACCGGACTAACCTGATCCCCTAATGCGAATACAGGAACCTTAATCTGTTCGCCCAGCACCTGCAGCTGCTTGATCGCAGCCGGACGATATATGTCGCCAGCTACAAGCAGCGGGCGGTGATTGCCCTTCTGCAGCAGCTTGGCCAGCTTGCCTGAAGTGGTCGTCTTACCGGCCCCTTGCAGACCCGCCATCATAATCACGGTCGGCGGCTTGTTCGACTTGGCCAGCTTCGCCTGGCTTCCGCCCATCAGCTCGGTCAGTTCCTTATTAACGATGTCGATGATAACCATGCCGGGAGTAAAGCTGTCCATTACTTCCTTGCCAATGGACTTCTCCTTCACCTTGGACACGAAGTCCTTGACTACTTTGAAGTTAACATCGGCTTCCAGAAGCGCCAGCCGCACTTCGCGCATGGCTTCGTTTACGTCATCTTCGGATACTTTACCTTTGCCGCGCAGCTTGCTGAACACATTCTGCAATCTTCCGCTTAAACCTTCAAATGCCATATGCGGCTGTCTCCCTTCATGCTACTCTAACCTCTGCAGACGATCCACGAGCTCCGTGAACCGCTGATTATATTGCTCAGGCAGCATTCCATTATCCGGCAGTCTGCGCAGTTCTTCTAAATATCGGTTACGGTCTTCATGTTTGGCTAATAGGCCAAGTTTCTCTTCATAATTCTCCAGCACCTGCTCGGCACGTTTGATATGCTCATACACGGCCTGCCGGCTGATTGCAAATTCCGCAGCGATCTCTCCCAGGGAGAAATCATCGTGGAAATAATATTTCAGAAACGTTTGCTGTTTATCAGTAAGCAGCCGTTCATAGAATGCGAATAACAGGTTGATCCGGTTTGTTTTCTCGAGCCTATTCTCCTGACTCATTAAGGGCACTCCCTTCGTCAAGGAAAAACACTTTACAGCTTCACAACGTCCCTTATGATACCGAAAACAAAGAAAGATGTCAAGCCTTTTTGCTTGTCATCTTTTTTTGTGTGCAAAATGTATCATTTAGAGGCTATTTCACTGCAATTAGCGGATCGGCAGCAGGTATATCAGGACAGCGAAGAAGTGAGTCACACTACCCGCAAGCACGAAGATATGCCATACTGCATGATGGAACGGAAAGCCTCTCCATACATAAAAAACTGTTCCGAGCGTATATAAGATCCCCCCGGCCATAAGCAGCGTCATGCCGCCTCCGGCCACAGACGCCGAGAGCGGATTCCAGGCGATGACGATCAGCCAGCCCATGGCGATGTAAAAGATCGTAGACATGAACAGAAATTTTTTGACGAAGAAAGCTTTGAACAGTACTCCGAAAAGTGCCACACCCCAGACGATGCCGAATAAGCTCCAGCCCAGTGTCCCCCGGATCGCCACTAGCAGGAAGGGCGTATAGGTGCCGGCAATAAACAGATAAATCGAGGAATGGTCAAGGAATTCGAATAAATCCTTAGCTTTGCCCTCCCGCAGACTATGCACCAGTGTGGAATTGAGATACAGAAGCAGCATCGTCGTCCCGTAAATGGAGAAGCTGACCACATGCCAGGCCGTTCCCTTCAGGCTGGCAAAAACAACGAGCAGGACAAGCGCAGCTACACTGAGTACCGTACCGATACCATGCGTAATTGCATTCGCTACCTCTTCCCTGCGGCTGTAAGTATAAGTATTTGCCATCACAAAAATCCTTCCGTTTGCGTTTCCTTCTATTATAACGTGTTTGGCAGCCGGATTACAGTTTGTAGAGCTCCGTATATTTCGCTTCCAGATAATCGGCCAGATAATCCGGGTTCAGCGGCTCGCCGGTTACCTGCTCGATAATTTGCGAAGGGGTCAGGCTTTTGCCGAAGCGGTAGATTTTTTCCGTCAGCCATTCCTTAATTGGCAGCAGATTGCCTTCAGCAATCAGGCTGTCAAACTCCGGAAGCTCTTTGCGGAGCGTATTCAGAATCTGTGCCGCATACATATTCCCCAGCGAGTAGGAAGCAAAATAACCGAAGTCGCCGCCGGACCAGTGAACATCCTGCAGTACGCCCAGTGCATTGGAAGGCGGGGTGATACCCAGGTATTCCTGATATTTGGCATTCCAGACCTTAGGGAGATCCTTAACCTCAAGGCCTTCATTGAAAATAAGCTTTTCAATTTCATAACGGACAATGATGTGCAGGTTATACGTCAGCTCGTCAGCTTCAATCCGGATAAACGAATTCGCTACACTGTTGATCGCGCGGTAAAACTGCTCCACTTCAACATTCGCCAGCTGCTCAGGGAAATGCTGCTGCAGATCACCATAGTAACGCTGCCAGAAAGCACGGCTGCGGCCGATCATATTCTCCCACAGTCTCGACTGGGATTCATGGATTCCCATGGAGGTGCCGGTAGCGAGCGGAGTACCAACCAGATCCTTGCTGATATTTTGCTCATACAGGGCGTGTCCGCCTTCATGCAGCGAGCTGAAAATCGCGCTTGTTACATTATCGAGCAAATAATTGGTCGTAATGCGCACATCGCCCGGATTGAGTCCGGTAGCGAACGGATGCACACTTTCATCAAGGCGTCCTGCTTCAAAGTCATAGCCCATCTGCTCCAGTACGAACAGGCCGAATTTCTCCTGCTGCTCTTTGGCATAGATTTGGCTCAGAAATTCGGTATCAGGCTTGTTAGGGGAAGCACTAATCGCCTCTACGAGCGGCACCAGGCGGGCGCGGAGGCGGCCGAAGATTTCATCTACTTTGGCGACAGTCAAATCGGGCTCGTACATATCAAGCAGCGTATCATAGCGTGTATCCTTGACACCCCAGTAATCAATAAATTCCTGTTTGAAGGCGACAATTTTGCTTAAATAAGGCTCAAAGGAAGCAAAATCATCATTTTCCTTGGCTTCTTCCCACATGCTCTCGGAATGGGCTGCCAGAACGGAGTACTCCTCGAATTTTTTGGATGGAATGCTCTTGCTGCGTTCATATTCCTTGAGGCAGTCCTTAACGATTTTGTTCTGGGCATCACTTAACTGGTTCGCAACGTCAGGACGGCTGAAAAATTTAGTGAACTCGCCCATCTCCGATGATGTCTCCAGTCTGAACAGTTCTCCGGAGAGCATGCCGATCGTTCCCGAACGGACCTCTACTCCCTTTCGCGGCGCACCTGTGCGCAAATCCCAATGAAGGAGTCCGATAGCTTCGTTATAGCCGCTGATTTTGGATAAAAGCTCCTGAAATTTCTCCCATTCTTCTTTTACTGCTTGTTCCATTCCTACGCACCTGCTTTCTCTGTTTTGCTGACTCCTCTTGATGATACTTTTTTAGATCAGTATAATCAACCGCGCCTGGTACCTGGAGCAGCATGAAGTGTCTTTCCGACCAGAAGACCCAAAAATCAAACAGTCGTGGTACTGGACTCCAAATTTACAGAGGGCTATAGTAATGCTAATTCTGGGAAGCAATATAAGGAGTGAGGATATGATCAGACACGCACGGGTTGAGGATTCGAGAGAGATATCTGAATTGTTGGATCAGCTGGGCTACTCAAATACCGGGTCCTTTATTAAAGAAAATATAGAAAGGCTGCTTGCTCATCCTGATGAAATGCTGATGGTTTATGAAGATGAAGGACGCGTGGCTGCCTGTATTTCGTTGCATTTTATTCCCCAGTTAGCACTTATAGGGGATATTGCCTGCATAAGCTATCTTATCGTTGATGAAACCACAAGAGGTAAAGGAATCGGCCAAAAAATTGAAGAGTATGCCAGCAGGGTCGCTAAACAAAGAAACTGCGACAGAATTCAGGTTCATTGTCATTCCCGCAGAAATGACGCGCACCGCTTTTATGACCGGCAGGGCTTTTCTGAGTCTCCAAAATATTTTTCAAAGATGTTATAACGATCGGCATTATGAAGAATCTAGGAATATTCGGGGATATTGACGTGTGTTAATTATAATCCGTATAATCATTTCAAAGCATTCAGCTTCAAATTTGAAATATTTCATCTAATCACTCATACTCAAGGAGCGTGAACAGAACATGAACATTCAAGTTACGCCGCTGGCAGAGAGGAAGCTGAAGGAGAGGCTTGACGGCACCTGAGTATCCTCAAGTCCTGCAGGAAGTAGCTGCGAAACAACAGCCCGTTAGACCTTACGTACATACGTTAAGGCTCAATAAATACTTTTAAGTGTACGCTTTTGAAGCGAGTTGTGTAGGAAGTACGCTAAAGAAGATACACACAAAAACTTTTAGGAGGAAGAATGATCATGACTCAAATATCGGATATTTTGAATTTTAATAAGAACTTTGTAGAGAAAAAGGAATATGAAGCCTATCTGACCAGCCGCTTTCCGGATAAAAAAATGATCATCATCACGTGTATGGATACACGGCTGGTAGAGCTTTTGCCGAAAGCGATGAATTTCAAAAATGGTGATGTCAAAATCATCAAAAACGCCGGTGCGATCATCTCCCAGCCTTTCGGATCGGTAATGCGCAGCGTAATGGTTGCACTGTACGAACTGGATGCGGATGAAGTGGTTGTGGTCGGACACCATGAATGCGGCATGGCTTCACTGAACGCGGACAAAATGATCAATTCGATTAAGGAACGCGGTGTTTCCGAAGAAGTGCTGTCCACTCTGGAGAACTCAGGAATTAAACTAACCAAATGGCTGCGCGGGTTTGACAATGTGGAAGAAGGGGTAATTCAGACTGTGGAGCTGATTAAGCGCCATCCCTTACTCCCCCCAAACATTCCTGTGCATGGCATGATCATTGATCCGGCTACCGGAGCGCTTGAACTTGTCTCGGACGGGTATGTGGAGAACAAGGCAACTCTCTGAAACTGCTGTTTGCGTGGACCTCAGTCCACGCACTTTTTTTGTCTAAACTGACTTCAGGTGCGTATTAATTCGTAGTAATTTTAATTAAAATTGAAACCTCCTAGGGCATACTACGTATTACTGGACAGAACCACAAAAATTCAAGACAACCTTTAGGAGGGTACTTGTACTAAATGAAATCCATGAAACGTGTAATGATGATCGTAATGGCTTTTACCCTGTTCTTTGCTGTTACCGTTCCCGATTTCGCAGATGCGAGACGCGGAGGGTTCAAATCCGGAAGCCGCGGCTTTACCACGACTCCCAAAAAATCAACTACGGACAACGTGAAAAAAAGCGATAGCACCAAAGGTACTACGGCAGGAACTGCCGGTTCCACTGCAAAACGGGGATTCTTCAGCGGCGGGAGCTTAATGAAGGGGTTAATGATCGGCGGACTCGCCGGCTTTCTCTTCGGCAGCATGTTCGCCGGGATGGGTGCCTTCGGTAATATTCTCGGATTCTTGATTAATATGCTCGCCATCTACCTTGTCGTGGTGCTGATCATGTCCTTCTTCCGCCGCAGAAGAGAAAGACGCAGATTTGAAGAAAGGAACAGCCGCTACTAATGCCAACTACCGTTCTTAGTATGGATGAAATCATCAATGCCATCTGCCTGCATATGGCTGAGCGCAAAGCGGTACGTGTCCAGGACGTGCAGGTGGAGCTTAGCTGGGAGGAAGATACCGGCTACACCGCCGAAGTCTGGATCCAGGGGCGAAGCCAGTATCTTGTAGAGTCTAATATGATTGAAGCCATTCTCCGCTACATGCATAGTGAATACGGCATCCGTGCCTACCGGGAAGATGTGCGGCTGGACCTGGATGAGGAAATCACCGCTATTGTGAATACGTAAATCCACAGCAAGCTCAGCAAAGAGACAGCCCGCCGGGCTGTCTCTTTGCTGTATTTTCACTATTCGCGGAAATATTGCTTTAGGGTACCTTGGCCGTTCACTACCTCTACCTCGGCATAGGCACCATTAATCAGCGTCATCTGCGGAGGGACATGTCCGAAATCCATCTCATGAATGACCGGCAGCTGCAATTCTTCCGAAAGATCACGGTAGAGATCTTCTGCCGTATAATTATCAACCGGCTGATTGCCTCCGCTGCGCCCGAACAGAATTCCGGAACAGTTATCGAACCAGCCTGCATGTCTCATTTGAACAAGTGATCTGCGGACATCCACGGTATTCAGCTCACAGTTTTCCAGATACCAGATTATAGGCTCTCCATGAATAATCTCCTCGCTGAAACGCTTAACATCGCCGTATGGCGTCCCGATGATATGTCTGATAATATCTATGCACCCGCCGAGCAAACGCCCTTTTATCGCTTCGTCTTTTCCTGATACCGTCTTCCATTCGGTCTTTGCATTCAAATGAAAAACATAAGGGGAAGGTCCGTCCGGCTCCTCTTTTCCCTGATGCTTCTGTGAAGAATGCTGGAGAATGGAGCCGCCGGACGGCGTAGCGAGCACCTTTTGCCACATCGCTGTTGTCTCGTCCGTCTGCTGCCCTCGCAAATCGCCGAAGCTGGGTCCATGTGCGGTTGCTATCCCCGTTCTTAAGGTAATGGTGAGCAGCAGCAGGCTGATATCAGAAAATCCCAGAATCCACTTTCGCTGTACCCGGTCATAATCAATGAACTCCAGCATTTCAATCAGCAGCTCCCCGCCCCATGGCGGAATGATCAGGTCGACGGCTTCATCCAGCATCATCTGATTGAACTCTATTCCCCGCTCTTTGCCCGGCGCAGACTTCGCTTTGTTCTGCTTGTACACAGTCTGTCCGAGCATCACCTGATATCCTCTTTCTTTCATCCGGGCAACTGCCTCGCCAAACGTCTCCCGGCCCCCTTCCCCTACTCCATAAGACGATGCAGTCACACCGATTGCCGCTCCTGGTTTGAACTCCGGGTATGTAATCATTCGGATCCCCCTTCTTCTGGTCAGTCTGCTTTCTTCCCAGTTTAACATCTTGCGGGTCCTGTCAGAAATAGCGAGTTTAAGACGGGCAGATGAACCCTTTACAAACACAAACAGACATGACCGGTCATGCGGCACACAGCCGCTGAACCGGTTCATGTCTATTTTCTGAGTGGTCTGTGCCGTCAATTCGTTTAGATCAAAGAAATCGCGAGCAGTTCGAACAGCACCAGCGGCAAAATAACGTTGTTGTTTATAGGTCCAGGGAATGGATATCCCGTTCCCGGATACGGATGGTAGTACGGGTTATAGAACCCGCGTGCCGTCTCGGTAGTAACTGTAACCATCAGGTACATATGTTTGCTGTCCATACCGGCAATGATTCCCTCATGCATCATTCCGTCAATAGTCTGCACCTTCACTTTGTGGTTTAAGTAGGGCTTGCAGGAATGGTGCAGGGATTCGCGCACACCGTGCAAATGCTGGACAACCGCTGGATCAGCTTGATAAATAACCGTTGATGGCTGACCCGTATTATATGTCGGCATAAGGTTTGACCTCCGTAAATGGATTTGCTCCATTCTATGCAGATGCCTATATGATAGTGTCTAATCGCCCAAAAAAACCGTACAGCGGCAGGTGGCCAGGTACGGTTTGAAGAGGATTATATTGGGGTGGCAGCAGCCTAAAAAGCCACTCCGATCCCGCCTTCACCGGCATAAGTGCCCATCACCGAGCCCATGCTGGAGAAAACAATCTCTTTGAAGGGGTGCTTTTCAAGAATCCGGCCTTTGATTTCCAGCGCCAGCTTCTCGCAATTACTGTGGACGATGGCAATGGCCGCTTTCTCATAATCGAATGACTTCTCATCCAGCTTTGCCAGCAGATGATTCAGCGCCTTTGGCAGCCCGCGTGTTTTTTCCACGACCTCTACGATACCCTCATCGCTGATTTTGAGCAGCAGCTTAATGTTCAGCACGGATGCTACGGCACCCGACAAACGGTTCAGCCTTCCGCCTTTAATGACATTTTCCAGTGTATCCAGTGTGAAGTATGCCGTTGTTTCCCGGATTTGGGTAAGCACCATTTCCTTTAGTTCTGCCATACTGCTGCAAGTGAGCGACAATCTCGCCGCCGTTGCCACAATAAGCGACAGGCCTCCGGAGAATCTCTTCGAATCTATAATTTCAATTGCGTTCGGAAATCCTTCTTCTTCGTACATTTCCTTGGCAATCATTGCGGTCTGATAAGTACTGCTGATATTAGAGGACATGCAGATAACCATGATATCTGTGCCTGCTTCCACTTCTTTGAACTTTTCGAGGAAACTCTGCGGACTTGGACTAGCCGTAGTCGGCAGCTCCTTGGAGTTAACCATCTTAGCATAAAAATCTGTGGTCGACGTGTTCTCAGGCATTAGTTCATCCCCGAAATGAACCGGCAGATGTACGATCGTTACACCATACTTCTCAACATACTCAAGGGGTAAATCGGAACCGCTATCAGTAATAATCTTGATGGGCATCAGGGTACTCTCCTTTCAATTCTATCCCATTATAGGCACGGGTACAGGATATCAATAGTACATTTTATAACTTGTCAAAAAATCGTTTTTATGCTTCCACTACTAAAAAAGGTATATTCCCCTTTTTCTCCCTATTTAATTCGTGTTATACGCTTAATTACCCGGTTTAACTGGTTCTTTCATCACTTTCCTTATTGTGATATGGTTGATAAATCAGCATATAGAAATGGAGTGTAACGTGTGGGCAAGAACAGAGTATGGAACAAAGGCAAGCATAACGGCGGGGGTCTGGCGAAGCGGAGCAATCCGGAAAAGGGCTCCGCAGAGGCGGAGACCTCTACTGCAAACATCCAGGAAGAGTCTAATCCGCGGATTGATACTGTAAAGCCGATGAACCGCAGCAACTGGGTCGTCCGTCCGGCCAGAGTGTCACCGAAAGATAACGACCATAAAAAGCAATAGTGCATAGCGACAAGGTTGTCTCTGGCAAGCCGTTAACGGCTGATCGAGGTACCCTTGGCTTGTCAAACATGAAAAGCAGCGCTCCTCCATAACAGGGGGAGCGCTGCTTTTCATGTTTTGTCGAATGTTCAACGTCTGCCTGCTGAATTACAGGCTTACACTTTTCATCCCCTGCTCCGGATAGCGGGTTCCGGCGGCAGCCCCCTTCGGAGCAACTTCGTTAATCCGCTGCAGATCCGCTTCACTCAGCCCGATAGCCAGTGCTCCAACATTCTCTTCCAGATACTTCGTCCGCTTGGTGCCGGGTATCGGCACAATATCTTCACCCTGGGCAAGCAGCCAGGCTAATGCCAGCTGTGATGGCTGAACCTCTTGCTCTGCAGCAATCTGTTTGATCCGCTGCACAAGCTCTAGGTTCTTGTTGAAATTGTCGCCCTGGAAACGCGGGGAATTCCGGCGGTAATCATCCTCTGCCAGGTCTTCGAACGAACGGATCTGTCCGGTGAGGAAGCCTCTTCCGAGCGGGCTGTAAGGCACGAAGCCGATTCCGAGCTCGCGGCATACCGGCAGGATTTCATCCTCCACATCCCGGCTCCAGAGCGAGTATTCTGTCTGCAGCGCAGACACCGGATGTACACTATGCGCCCGGCGGATCGTTCCCGCTCCGGCTTCGGATAAGCCGATGAAGCGGATTTTGCCCGCTTGTACCAAATCTGCCATCGCGCCGACGGTTTCTTCAATCGGGGTATTCGGATCCACCCGGTGCTGGTAATAGAGATCGATATGATCGACGCCCAGCCGGCGGAGACTGGCATCACAGGCAGACTTCACGTATTCCGGCCGGCCGTTGATCCCGAGCATTCTTCCGTCCTCGCTGCGCACGTTGCCAAACTTGGTAGCGATAATGACATCGTTACGGCGGCCTTTGATTGCTTTGCCGACCAGCTCTTCGTTTTTGCCTACACCGTACATATCTGCAGTATCCAGGAAGGTAACGCCCAAATCAAAGGCGCGGTAGATCGTGCGGATTGACTCCTGATCATCCCGCCCGCTGTAGAAATCGGACATGCCCATACAGCCAAGTCCAAGTGCCGATACCTGCAGCCCTTCACGGCCTAGTATTCTCGTGTTCATCTTCAATTCCGCCTCTCCTAAAGAATAATCTTTTAATTAACTTCTCAATTATTCACATTACTCCGCTAATCAGTAAAAAGCAAAAAGGATGACCGGCGCATCCACCGTTCATCCCACTGCTATTCGTATGTTCTATTGATCTTTGCCTTCATACCGGAAACGGGAAAAATCGGCGTAGCTTCCGGCGAATTGCCCCATGTCATGCGCAGCAATGCCGACGAAATTGCCGGTAAATCCGCCGGAGAGGAAGCCGAGCTCCTGCTTCGAGTACAGCGGGGTCCACTCCGCTTCATCACCGGTACGATAGTAGAATTGCCCGGCAGCGCCCTCAGCCGATACAGCCAGATGAACCGGCTTATCTCCGGTAAGCGGGATAGCTTCGGGTTCATAGCTGAAGCTATCCGCAGCGCATTTCATCAGCCGCAGCACCCGGCCCTGCTCCTGCTCGTATGTTACATAGGCATAGAGATAATTCTCGTCATTTAAATACAGCATCAGTCCGGCCATCTGCAGATAATTGCGCGGTTCATATTCAAGTGTCGTCTCTGCACGGAAGCTGATATCACTTTGCCGGATGGCCAGGATATGATGCCTGAACAAGCTTTGCACCGATTCTCCTGCCGTGATCCGGAGATAACCGGGCCGCTCCTTCAGCGAGCACCAGCTGTCGTCTGCGAGAATCCGCAGTGTATTCCACTCTTTCTTCAGCTGCGGACCGTCAAAGCTGTCTTCAAACAATTTTGCTCGGACCGGTTCTTTCGCGGCGTTCACGCCGTCCGGTGCCGGAAGCTCCAGCTGCGGCTCATTGCCGCCGGCGCTGAGCCGCAGCCAGCCCTCTTCGTCCCAATACACCTGCTGCAGCGCAGTCTCACGCCCCAGAATGGCATATTTCCCGTCCACCGGACGGGTACAGAGGTGAGCCATATACCACTGCCCGCCCGGCGTCTGCACCAGGCTGCCGTGCCCGGCACACTGCAGCGGCAATTCAGGATTATTCCGCGAGGTGAGCATCGGATTAAGCGGATCTACTTCATAAGGGCCAGCAAGCTCCGGGGAACGGGCCACGGTTACCGCATGACCTGAACCCGTTCCGCCTTCGGCGGTGATCAGGTAGTAGTAGCCGTTTTGTTTGTAAATATGCGGCGCCTCGGTCTTCTTCAGCGGTGTACAGTCGAACAGCTTGACCGGCTGGCCGGTCAGCTTCTGCTCCGCAGGGTCATACTCCTGCATCACAATACCGCTGGATTTATTACCTTCTAGAATGCGGTAATCCCACAGGGCATTCAGCAGCCATTTGCGGCCGTCAGTATCATGGAACAGGGAAGGATCAAAACCGCTGCTGTTCAGATAGACCGGCTCCGACCACGGGCCCTCCATAGAAGGTGCCGTCATCAGATAATTGTGGCAGTCTTTGAACGGGCGTTTGGTACTCTTAACATCCGTATACAGCAGGTAGAACAGATTATCATGATAGCTGAGCTGCGGCGCCCAGATGCTGCCGTTCTTCGGATTCCCCCTCAGATCAACCTGTGAGGTAAGAATATCTGTACAATGCTCCCACTCTGCCAGATTGCCGGACTGGTATACCCGGATTCCGGGCAGCCACTCAAACGATGAGACAGCAATATAATAGGTCTCCCCGACACGCAGGATACACGGGTCCGGATTAAATCCGGGCAAGACCGGATTTCTGATAATAGCAGTCATTTTATAGTGCCCACCTTCCAAAATTCTTGTATAGCAATTTCTTTTGTAAGGAAAACGATATTAATAGTACATAGAGTGAATAATCTAAGTGGAATTTCTCCACTTCGTTCTCTCTCAAGCACCAGCATCAAGAGGTTAGTTGGAAAATCTCCATTTAATTATTCCGAATTCACCTATTGAGCAGGATATGAACCGAATTAAATGGAGAAAATCCATCTAAAACCTCTAAATCATCATAATTTCTTAAATTAGGTGGACGAAATCCAACTACCTGCTCGGAAATACTTTTCTGAAGCGTAATGAGGATGAAAACCTTTAGTTTCAATGAATGTTAAGGACGATAAATTCATCAAGCCGTTCAATCAATAACATCCCTATTTATCCCAATCCCGATCATGCTTCCCCATCAATTTCCGGAAGCTACCGAAAGCTTTCGGGCTCCTCCATAAGTTCCCCTACAGATGCTCCGCCAAAAAAGACTGCCAGGCCACACGCATTTCCAGTGTCTCCATATGGCCTCCGGTAGCCGTAACATTCTGCCAGTGCTCCGGATGCCCGGCCTTCCGGTATGCTTCGGCAAGGCCATCCGCGAGCAGGCTGACCCCCTCGGCTGGACACATCCGGTCGCTCCTGCCGTTCAAGCTCATCCGCGCCCGCGGAACAATCCGCTGCTGAATGTCCAGGGTCGTATAATACTTAAGCAATCCGGGGACGTAAGAGTAGAAGCCGTGATGATCCAGCCCCCGCTTGGCGATTAAGGTCTGGGCATCTACCTGCCCGCAGATATCGACCGTTACCTTGATCCGTTCATCCAGTGCAGCCAGCCACCAGGCCATAAGGCCGCCCATGGACATGCCGACCGTTCCGATTCTGGAAGCATCGATGTCGGGGCGGGAACACATATAATCCAGCATCCGGCGGCTGTCGTACAGCATCATACCCCACAGGACTTTCCCCTGCCAGAGCATTTCCTTCACCAGTTCGCTTTCACTCTTGCCGCCGCGCTCATTGAAGCCCCACATGTCAATGCAGCAGACCGTGTACCCCATATCCGTTAGTGTCTTGGCAAACGAAGGCTGCTGCAGATACGGGCTGCTGCGGACCAATTCCTTGCGGCCATTCGTGTAGTCCCCGCCATGCGAGTGATTGAACAGCACAAGCGGAAAGGGGCCATCCCCTTCAAGCGGCTTCGCAACAGAAGCCGGTACCCGCTCTACTCCGTTCAAATCAAGCAGCAGCGATTCCAGGCGGTAGCCTTCATGAACCTCCTGTTTCAACAGCACCGAATTAATTGGTCCTGGTCCGGGCTCAGGCAGATCACCAAGCAGAGCTTCTAAGGACACTTTTTCACCTGTCATATAATCCACCATCCTATCCTTATAAATTCAGATCAGCTTGGGAGAGCGTTACCCGTTCCACCAGCTGCTCCGGCTTGCATGTATTTCGGGACTGGCAGTGAATAAGCTCCACCTCGTCCCCGTTCTCAATATAAAAAGCGGGTCCTTCATGATTCTCTACCGTAACTTGCTGAAACTTCACTTCCCGCACATTGCCGAGGTAGAAGCCGCGGTTCTTCATACTCTCCATGCCGGTCATCATATCCGGGTGACCCGGGACCGCTTTCTCTGCCATAGAAATATCCACGTTGCAGAAAGTAACTTCGGAAACATACTGCTCTGCCAGGCCGTACAGAAAGCCGGCGGAGGCGTGTACGTTCCGTGCAGTAATATTGGCAAAATGTATCCGCCGGAAGCAAGGTGTCTCATCGGTTACCGGGTACGGGTTCTTATCCCAGACGTACTTCTCCTTGCCGCGCGGCCCGCAGAAATAATACAGGTTCATCGTAAACGGACAGAGTACTTGGTCCATAACAATATTAGAGATGCGAATGTCTTCGATGATCCCGCCCCGGCCGCGCCGGGACTTCATGCGGATGCCGCGGTCTGTCTCTTTGAAGATGCAGTTGCTGATCACAACATTGCGGATATCTCCGCTCATCTCGCTGCCGAGTACTACACCGCCGTGTCCATGGGCCATCGTACAATTTGTAATCGTAATATTCTCACAAGGAATCCGTTCCTTCGTATCCTCGGTTCCGGCCTTAATGGCAATGCAGTCATCCCCGACGTCAATACTGCAGTTGCTGATGCGCACACCAGAGCAGGACTCCGGATTGATGCCGTCCGTATTCGGAGAATCCGCCGGATTCAGAATGGAAACATTGTCCACCGTAATATTGCTGCACTCTATGGGATTAACCGTCCAGCTGGGTGAGTTCTGCAACGTGACGTCCTTAATCGTTACCCGTGCACAACGGTCGAAGCTGATCAGCTTGGGGCGGGGATACTCCAGCTCCTGGCGGCGGTTCCGGAACAAATCCCACCATGGCCCGCCGTTGCCTTCAAGGATTCCGCTACCGGTTATCGAGATATTAACAAGGTCGCTGCCGTAAATACAGGAAGCATAGACCTGCTGGCGCACACCTTCCCATCTGGATTCTACAACCGGATAATCGGCCGGATCGGTACTGAAGGAGAGGATCGCGCCGGGACTTAAGTTCAGCTCAATGTTGCTCTCCAGCAGAATCGCGCCGCTCAAATAACGTCCTGCCGGAATATACACGGTCCCGCCCCCGGCCTTACTTGCCGCCGCAATTGCCTCATTAATCGCTGAGGTCGCCAGTACTTCATTGTCCCGCTGCGCTCCAAAATCTGCAATGTTATATACCTGCTGCATGTGATCCTCCCTTTTCCGCAGCCAGCCGCCCTGCTCTTAAATGCTCATATTCACCGCAAGCCTGGAGAAACGCACCCAGACCCTTCTGGTCATTGGTAATAATCGGCTCACTGATATAATAGGAGTACGTTCCGTCTCGTCCGTCAGCACCGCCCAGCCCGGCGACCTGGCAGTTTTTGTTCAGGTTGACCCAGCCTTCTTTGGTCTCCAGCACAAATTCCGTAATAAGTCCTGCATAAGCACGATCCAGCACAGCATTCCAGTCCGCATCCAGTACGCCTAAACGGATACCTTTGCCGATTGCATACACGATCATACTGGAAGCCGATGCTTCCAGGTAGTTGCCTTTACGCTCTCCGAGATTAACCACCTGATACCACACACCGGCTTCGACATCCTGGAATTTCTTCAGGGCGGTTAAGGTATCCCGCAATATGCGTACCAGTTCAGCATAGTCTGCATGATTCTCCGGCAGCATCTCCAGCACATCCACCAGCGCCATCAGATACCAGCCCATAGAGCGGCCCCAGAAATTCGCAGACAGCCCCGTTTCCGGATTGCACCAAGGCTGCACCTTCTGTTCATCCCAGGCATGGAACAACAGCCCGGTTGCGTGATCTTTGGTATGCTTTTCGCACAAAATGAACTGCTTCGTCACATCACTCAGGTCCCCGCCCTCTTCAAAAGCCAGCAGATACTGCAAATAGAACGGAGAGCCCATGTACAAACCGTCCAGCCAAATCTGATACGGATAGATGCTCTTATGCCAGAATGCCCCCTCGCTTGTCCGGGGATGAGTCCGCAGCTGCTCCCGCAGGGAATCTGCCGCAAGCCTGTATTTCTCGAGGCATGTCTCCGTATACAGCGTGAACAGCAATTTGCCGTTGTTGATATGGTCGATATTGTATTCGTCCTGACGGTATCCGCGGATGCTGCCGTCCTCCTGAATGAAGTAATTCATATTGTCAGCGATGTAATTGAAGTATTTACGATCGCCGGTCTGCTTCCACAGCAGCTCAAAGCCCTTCAAAACCACTCCGTAATCATAAGACCATTTCCCGTTGTAGCCTTTATCCTGATACAGCCTCGGCAGACGTTCCATGATCGATTCCGCCGTTCTGACAGCCCACTGTTCGCTCATCTGCTTACCTCCTTAATATCGTAAAAATAGAAAATACTCAGCGCGTCCAGTCCGTATCTCCGCCGAAGACAGCCTCCAGCGAGAAACTCCCTGCCTCATGCTCCAGCAGCTGCTTAGACCAGGAAACACGGGCATTCGTATCCGCGCCGGGTCCGTCATTGCCATACTCGGCATAATGTACCGTATGATTCACACTGGGCTTGCCCCAGTCGTCCCAGCCCTCGCGGCGGATATGCCCGCCCATCCAGCAATCCATAAATACCGTCCGCGCATAGTCGCGCCAGGGTCTTCCCAGATACACACTGTTTGCAGCTGCATCACTGACCATCCTGCACCGGTGAAACACAAAACCTGCTTCTTTATCCTCCGGCGTAGCGGCTGCGGTAATATAGCCGTTGATTTCCTTTTGCACATTCAGACTGATGATTTCACATTCCTCAAAATACGCTGTTGCCGAGCCAAAAATAAAATCGATATCGCCGGCAATCCGGCAATGCTCAAAATAATTACGTCCGCTTCGGTTCTGCTTCTC
This sequence comes from Paenibacillus pedocola, assembly GCF_031599675.1. NCBI lineage: Bacteria > Bacillati > Bacillota > Bacilli > Caryophanales > Paenibacillaceae > Paenibacillus > Paenibacillus pedocola. The sequence goes on from NZ_CP134223.1 coordinate 3,937,293, forward strand.
TTCCTTCGGTTTTGCCAGATACAACGTATCCTGGGCCGCCAGGAACGAGCAATTCTTAAACACAGCTTTGTCGGCATCCACATACAGCGCCACCGCCTGGCCAACCTTGCCGCTCTCCCCCGCTGTATTCTCGAAAATAATATTTTCCACCCGGATATTGTCACCGGTAATGTAAGTGCTGCACGAGGCATATGTCCCCATCGGCGCACCGTCACTGCCCGGCTTCGGCGCATAGTCGTCATAAACCAGTCTAACTTCACCTACACCATACAGACGTAAGTCCGGTTTATGAATCCGGAGCTTCTCCTTATACACTCCCGGTTCAATGAACAGAACTGTTTCCTCTGCAGCCCCCTCCGGGATGCTGTCTATTGCTGCTTGAACAGAGGTGAAGTCTCCTCCGCCGCTCTTGCTGACCCAAATCGTTCTCATCTCTTCCCCTCCAGGAACACATGCCGCTTCTCCGTCAAAACGAACCCACCTGTGAAGGGTGGGCCCGCCTGTACCAGCGTAATGCTTACTTCTGGGTCAGCTTATATGCCGCTTCGTACTCTTCAGTAATTTTGGTACCGCCCGAATCCTTCCAGGTCTGTACCGCTTTCTTGAAGTCCGCTTCGGTCGCTTGTCCCATAATGTATTTGAACGTAGCATCGGTGATGATCTTCGCCAGCTCTGTTCCTTGTTCATTGTTCGTGGCCGAATCCAGCGGAACCGTAGGATCGAGGACAGCAAACTTGTCATTTTCACGGATCAGCTCATTCGCCAGCTGCTTCTCCGGATTGGCATCCTTGAGCGTGTAAGCAATTTCGCTTGGTCTGCTGGAGGAGAAAGGCTGAACATCGGCCTGCCATAGCTCGGTATTCAGAATTTTATAAGCGCCGTTCTCATCATATTCATAGTGTGTGCCTTCAATACCGCCGGTCATCAGCATAAATGCCTCTTCATCGATCAGGTCATTGACGAACTGCAGCAGCCGTTTCAGCTCCGCTTCGGTTTTGACTTCCGATTTCGGGAATGCCATCAGACCGCCAACCCCGCTGCCTTCTGACCAGATGTGATACTGTCCGTCACCGTTCGAAATTTTGTTCACCGGCACGAGTTCAAGACCTTTCTGCAGATCCTGCGCCAGCGTTCTCAGACTGGAAATATCGACCATACCAGTGTAAATTCCGGTTTTACCTTGGGCGAACTGCTGCTGCTGGTCGGTTTTGGCGGTAACGGCGAAGTCCTGGGCCAAGTATCCGTTTTCATACAGCTTTTTGGAAAAATTCATCGTTTCAAGATATTCCGGAGTATCAAATTCCGGTGTGAACTTGCCGCTGTCATCCACTTTCCAGCCGTTTGGTGTGCCGAAGTACGAACTGAGTGTTTTGAAGCTGCTGTATCTGAGGTCAGATCTGTCGCCGAAGCCAGTCGTGTCGTCAATGCCGTTACCGTCCGGATCATCTTCCGTGAAGGCCCGGGCAGTTTCGTACACTTCATCCAAGGTTGCCGGAACAGGCAGTCCAAGCTTATCCAGCCAGTCTTTGCGGAAAATCAAGCCGGAGCGCGCCAGATTCTTCTGAAACGGAACCCCGTACAGCACCCCTTCGATGGACGCCGCAGCGCGGATTTCCGGTGCGATTTTGGCCAAGTTGTCATAGTCTTCGATGTAAGGGCCGACATCCCAGAACAAGCCCGATTTCAGGGAGCTTCTCACCGAGGAGTTCGTCATCATCGTCAAGGTTACGATATCGGCAAGCTCGCCGGAAGCCAGCGCTGTAGTAATCCGTTCTTCCTTGGAAGCGTCGGGAACCCAGTTGAAGGTGAGCTTCGTATTAGTGTATTCCTCAAGCAGCTTCTTAATGGTATCTGTAGGAGGTGAAGCCGTGTGCAGGATATTCAGCCAGGTTATCTCCAGTGGCTTAGTTTCATCCGCTACAGCAGCATTTTTGGCCGTTTCTTTATCTCCACCGCACCCCGATAGCACCGTGGTAAGTAAGGTAACACTTGCAAACAGACTGACCCATCTTTTTGTCATAACACTTCTCCTTTGAATAAGTTAGTAGATTCATAGACACTGCCTTAATATACGCCGTCTTCGCCCATTCTTTTAGCCAGCCTGTTGGAGGCCATGACCAGGATTAAACCGACCACACCTTTGAACAGCCCTACCGTAGTGCTGAAGCTTAATTGTCCGTTCTTCAAGCCCGCCGTATAAATGTAGGTGTCAAAAATTTCGGCCACTTCGCGGTTCAGCGAATTGAGCAGCAAATACATATGTTCAAAGCCAAGATCCAGCGTGCTGCCGATTTTGAGAATCAGCAGGGTAATAATGACTGGACGGATGGCCGGCAGTGTCACATGCCATGTTTTGCGCAGACGGGCAGCGCCGTCCATTTCAGCAGCTTCATATAGCTGAGGGTCAACTACGGTAATGGCGGCCAGATAAATGATGGTGGACCAGCCGAGCTCTTTCCAGATGATCTGCCCGATATAGATCGTGCGCAGCCATTCCGGGGAGGTCAGGAAGCTGATTTTTTTGCCGCCGAGACTGGCGATTAATTCATTGATGACGCCGCCGTCCACAGTCAGGAATACATAGGTAATCGAAACAATGATAACCCATGACATGAAGTGGGGGATGTAGACAATCGTCTGAATCCAGTTTTTCAGGTGGCGGTTCCTAAGCTCATTCAACATTAACGCCACGATAATTGGCAACGGGAAGAAAAGCACAATGTTCATAGCGAACAATATCAGTGTGTTGCGCAGCAGCATCATAAAGGTAGGTTCGGTGAACAGCCGGATGAAATGCTTGAACCCGACCCATTCGCTGCCCGTAATTCCGAGGAACGGCTGATAATCCTGAAATGCAATCACCAGCCCGCCCATGGGCATGTACTTAAATACGATGAAGTACAGCAGCCCGGGCAAGATCATCAGATATAAGAGCTTGTATTTCTTTACTGCAGACAGGACCGCTGTGCTTTTCCTCTTTTCCAGGTGCAGATTTGCTGGTGCGGTGATACTTGAAACTTTCACTTGTCAGCCTCCTTTGGTCATTCGGGGATTACGCTCTCTAGACTACGGAACTCCAGAGATTACGTATATAATCATTATGTGATTAACATGCCCCGGACCCTTTTGGCTGCAGTGTTTGCGCTTTCTTGACCTCCTGTGATGATTACGGCCGAAGATAATGATTATGTGCGGATTCAGGCGATCTGTAAGGCTGTGCGGCGAACACCTCATGCCCGGATTATATACGTAATTTGGCCCTCTTGTTACGATTGAGAGGTAACCGATTACGAGGAGGATATGAAATGAACCACAGCTCACGAAGAAAAGAATCGCTCGGCAGCCGCGTATTTTCGATTGCGAACGCCACCCTATTGATTCTGATCGCCCTTGCCTGTCTCTTACCTTTTGTAAACATTATCGCCAGTTCCTTCGCGACCACCCAGGAAGTGATTGCGAAAAAATTCATTCTGTTCCCGACTACCTTTTCACTGGATGCCTACCGCTATATCCTATCAACTCCGACGATCTTTAAAGGTCTGGGCGTGTCCGTAAGTGTCACCATTGCAGGTACGATTGTAAGTATGATCCTGACTGCACTGATGGCCTACGGCCTGTCCAGAAGGTATCTGCCGCTCCGCAACACCATTAACTTCATTGTCGTGTTCTCCATGCTGTTCAGCGGCGGGATGATCCCTACCTTTCTCGTTGTCAAATCTGTCGGGCTGATCAACTCCTACTGGTCCCTGGTTTTCCCGGTCGCAATCAATGCTTTCAATATGATTATCATGCGTAACTTCTTCCAGGCCCTGCCAGACAGTCTGGAGGAATCGGCCAAGATTGACGGAAGCAATGACTTTGGGATTTTCCTGAAAATCATGCTGCCGCTGGCCCTGCCGTCCATTGCGACCATCTCCCTGTTCTATGCTGTAGCTTACTGGAACACGTACATGAACGCCATTCTCTACATTAATGATTCGGTAAAATGGCCGATTCAGGTACTGCTGCGCCAGATCGTTATCGTCTCCAGCGGGATGCAGGCCGAAGGAACATCGGTCGACATTATCCCTCCGGCCCAGACCATCAAGATGGCAGTCATTGTCGTTGCCACGGTCCCCATGCTGATCGCTTATCCTTTCGTCCAAAAGCACTTCACCAAGGGTGCCCTGATGGGAGCTGTAAAGGGTTAGGATTTCATCTCACATAAGTTCATCCATATAGTTATAAAAGAAACGGTACCGCCTTATCCTAAGGACGATACCGTTTTTGTGTTACCGGGCGAACTGTACATCCACATCCGCTTCTGCTGTGGACAGCCTGCATTACGCCCCCTGCTGTAGCTTGCGGTAAGTGCCCGGAGTCACCTGTTCTTTCTTGCGGAAGGAACGGATGAAATTCTGCGGGTTATGATACTGCAGACGCTCGGCAATCTCTTTGATCGTCATATCTGTCTCTGAGAGCCACTTCTTCGCCATCTCCAGCCGGTAGTTCATCAGATACTCACTGAACGCTGTTCCGTATTCTTTTTTGAAGATGCTGCTCAGATAATTGGGGTTATAATGCAGCCGCTCACCGATGCTCTCCAGCGTAAGCTCGCAGTCATATTCGGCAGCAACGATGGCGGTGATTTTATCAGACAGGCAGCGGAATTGCTTGCTCATCTTCTCTTTCATGGTATAGGTCATCGGATAGATAACCTCCTGGACCAGCAGGCGTTCAATCTCTTCCGGATTGCGGATATCCAGTACCCGGTGGTACAGCTTATTGTTGTCCTGGGTCAGCAGGACCTGGATGCCCAGATGCTGCTCCAGCTGAATCAGGTTGTTCACCAGACGTACCAGCATGACCTCAAAGTTCAAGGTGCTTTTGTTCTTACCGATCAGCTGGGCCAGGAAAGGATAGAGCGCCTCGGCAACCTGCTCTTTATCCCCCAGGCGGATGGCGTTAAACAGCTGCGATTCCAGTTCCGCCGGATAGTGGAGCAAGACCGGACCGGAAACGACCATGGAGATATCTTCATAAAAGATGATCGATTCCTTGCCGAGATTCAGACGCTGATGCAGCGCCTGCTTGCCCATCTCACAAGCCTCCTTGCTCATCAACAAATCTGTATAAGACTTGCTGATGCCGATGCTGATCGGGACCTTGAGATAATTCCGCACTGCCTTCAGCAGTGCAGTCGCATAGTCCAACAGCTCTTTGTTCAGCTCCTGCTCGCTCTGCTCCCGGAAAGTTAGTATCGTAGCCTGGGTATCATCGTTCAGAATGATAGGCAGCATCCGCATCTGCTTCGGAATGACTTCCTCTACCATTTTGTTGATCGCCAGCAGCAAGATGTCTCTATTAGTGGTCCCTTGCTCACCCAGGCTGTCCAGCTGTATCAGCATCGCGGCATACTTCCCGTTCCCGTTAGGCGCATAACCAAACCGCTGCAGGTTCTTCTCCAGCCCCTCCGGGGTGACGCGGCCCCTGAACAGGTTAAGAATCAGCTGGGTCTCCAGCTGCGGCATTTCAGCTTCAATCAAGCTCTCAAGCGACTCCTTCTCCGAAAGAATGGTATCGATGGAATGCATAATGTACTCGATCTCATTCTTGGCGGTATCCGCCTGGGGAACGATGGACAGGCTCCGCTTAATCTGCTGGATGGGCTTCGTAAAATATAACGCGATTAAATAAGCTACAATCCATATCAGGAGAATCGATAACAGCCCCAGGGCATAAAGTCCGTACTTTGTCATTTTGAGCGTGCCGGCAATCTCGTCCTGGTCCAGCACCGTGAGATAAATCCAGTTATTATAGGAGGACTTGGCATAGAGCAGCTGAAGTGGATGAGAGTTTCCTGCATCCAGCTTGACTCTGCCATTCTCTTCGCCGGAGGCAATCGTTCCGCTGAGCTCCTGGAACTGCCCGGCAGTCAGGCTTTCCGCTCCCGGCCCGGATTGATACAGCAGCTCTCCTGATTTATTGAGGATATAAACCTGCGAGCTCTCCTCGGTCTTAATAATGTTATCCAGCGTATATTTCGAAATATCGGATAACGCGATCGCCTGCTTTTTACTGGAGAACACCGGGAGCGTGTTGACGAAGCGGATGCCATTGTCGGTCTTGATCCAGAACAGGCTCTGATCCTGATTGTCGATGTACTTCTCACGCAATTGCTCGACATCCGCTTCTGTCAGGCTGGTGAGCCGCTCATTCATAATCTGCCAGTTCTGTTCCAGACTGATCAGGGAATATTCCGTGCCCTCCGCAGTCATGGAAGCGATATAATTCAGCTGGGAATTGACGTTACGGTAAGCCACGAAGTCTTGAATCGTAATCGGATTCGTAACTACCTCCTGAAAGGAGCTTGTTGTACTATAGGTGTTGAAGGCATACTCAATACTCTGGATTTTATGCTCCAGGTTGTTCTTAATCTGCTCAATATAGCTTTGTTTGCTGCTTGAGAACTGACTGTCTACGGATTGGATCGTACTGATATAAATATAGCTGCCGAAGCTGGCAACCAGCCCTACACCAAGGATAAGGATCGGAATAAAAATCCCGTAAAACATTCTTCCTTTTCTCATAGCGTTTCCCCTTTAGTTTATACTCCATGCTAATAATTATAGCGCTTTCATAGAGGGGATTCCATGATTTTTTTAACGTGTGCATCAAATCACACCTTGTATATCCTGTTTGCATGCTCTTATTGGTAACGTTAACAATCGGGGCCTATGCTTCTCTTCATCGGGAATAACACCTTATCAATATTGGCTTCATTCGATCAGGAAATTTGCAGTTCATCGCTTAAAGACTACAGAATTCCCATTAAATCCAGCGATTGCTTGTTCATTACTAATGAAGACTCATAGAAGTAAGGCAAAATCATTGTTAACGTGTTCTATCTTAATAGACAAGCGTGAAAATCATGTATTTCAACCAATTCATCCATTATATTATTATAAATACGTTATATAACAATCGGTTCCTAAATCTATTAAAAAGCAGCAAAGCCGCGGCTTCCCCCGTTATCGGAGAACCGCGGCTTCATCTATAGGATGTACTATGAGCTTCTTCTGCGCCCTTTGCTCCTGCTAATCTCGGCTTCGGGATACTGAACGTCAATCTTCTAGGCGCTATACTCCGCTTCCTCGTCCCTTGATGGAGCCTCGCCGTGCATTTGCTTGAGCAGCTTCTTCATCATGATCGAGCCCTTCACCTTTGTGTGCAGGCAGGGTGAGACTTCGATCGAATATTGTCTACGGTTTACCGCTGCTTTCAATTCCTCAACAGTGGAGCAGTCCAGCTCCAGCCGGTTCACGACACTGCCGTATTGCAGGCATTGGTGGCTGTCACTGCCGGCAATGACAGGAACCCCAAGTCTATGGGCAAACGGCTGAATAAGTGCCCGGTACGTGTCCGCCCCCTGCATATAAATATCTTTGGCATTCATATCAAAAGCGTCCAGCCGGGCCAGCAGCTGCGGTTCCAAATGGTGCAGAGGCGTAGAGGTACGGAACGGATGGGCACCGATTTTCCATAATCCGTGGCGGTCCGCAAGATCCAGCAGCTCCTCAAAAGGGATGAATTCCCCTTCCCGGGTGTGTCCCTCCAGCGCGGAACGGACAGACAGGATATCCTCCTTCAGCCCGATCAGCAGAATATGTCCGGTCTCGGCGATATCCACTTCCATCCCGGGAAAAATGCGGAGGCCATCCGCCTCATAATAGTGGCCGTTGTAGGGGTACAGCCTATCCAGTGTCTCATACATTCCGAAGAAATTCGATGTATTGAAATGCTCGGTCAGCGCCAGTGCCTGGAGCCCGTTCGCCATAGCCTCGCTGACCATTTCGCGGAAATATTCTACTGAGAAATCGGATTTTTTCGACAGCTTGCCATGGGTGTGCAGATCAATATTCATAAATGGATGACACTCCTTAGTTCCTGGGATTAGTAGATCAGATTGGGAAACACGGTCCCCAAAGGAAACAACAGGCCGACATATACAGCGGAGAATGCGGCGAACAGCCAGTCTCTGCGCTGCATCGCCAGGTAGGACAGGCGCAGCTTTTTGACCTGCGGATTATTGACCGCATAGGTGTAGCCTCTGGTCTCAAGCGCTTCTACGGTGGTCCGTGAGCGTTTGGCCGTATTCAGCATCAGCGGATAAAAGACCAGCACGAGAATCCGCAAATAATAGGCGGCGGTGCGCATGTAGAGGAAACCGTGCTTGAGCGGCCTTTGGCCTCTAAGCCTGAACGAGAGCAGGATCTGATGAAATTCCTCCAGCAGCGTAGGCAGAATACGGTATCCGTAAGACAGGCTGAAGGCAAAAGCATCCGGGACACCCAGTGCGGACAGTCCGTCGCTCAGCCGTTCGGGGTCGAGACTGGAGAAGACGGTAATGCTCGCCAGTGAAATAACGGAGAGCTTGAGCGTAAGCGTCAGCATCGGCAGCAGCGATTCCGCCCCTCCCCCAAAAAAGAGCGACAACAGAAACATCCAGCCGATCTGGCTGACCAGACCCAGACAGAGGATAAACACAATGTAGGGGCTGACCCGCGAGAGTACCGTAGTTACCACCATAAATACAAACATGCCAAGCAGAATGGTCCGGTTATACACAAACCATGGGGTAACGGCGAAGAACAAATACCAGATCAGCAGCATACGGGGATCAAGCCTGCCCAGAAAAGTACTGCTGCTGTTATAGGCTGTACCCAGAAGTTCCAGCTTGATCTGCTCCACCGATATGCGGTTAAGCGCCCGTTTAACGGCTTCCACCATGTACAAGCTCCTCCTTCCTCCATTCGGACCGGGCAACGAACTCCTCCAGGCTGCAGCAGATCCGCGGCAGCTCCAGCAGCCGGCTCATTTCCATCAGCTGGGTTTCAGCCAGCCCGGCACGCCGCAGCAGCTGCCCGTCGGAGAAGATTTCATCCTTACCGCCGTCGGCAAGGATTCTTCCTTCGCTCATCACGATAATCCGGCTGGCCCATTCGGCCACCAGCGCCATATCGTGTGTCGCAATGACAACTGTCTCGACATGGCCGCGCAGAGCCTTAAGCACCCGGGTCATCTCCTGCTTCGTTGATATGTCCAGATTGGCCGTCGGCTCATCCAGCAGCATGACTGCCGGACGGACGGCAGCACCAATCGCCAGCGACACCCGGCGCTGCTGCCCTCCGCTGAGCAGCCGGGCATCCCGCCCGGCCAGCTCCTGGAGGCGGAAGGCCTCCAGCATGGCCTCTACTCTTTCATCCCTATCCGTTAGTCCTCTGGCCTTCAGATAATAAGCGATCTCACCGCGTACCGAATCATCAATAAACATATCTTCAGGGTTCTGGAACACATAAGAAGCGATGCCTGCCAGCCGTTCCGGGGGCAGGCCGTTGACAGTGATGCCTTTGACCTTCACCGTTCCGCCTGTAGGAGCGGTAATTCCGGCTATCAGCTTCATGAGCGAGGATTTGCCCGCCCCGTTATTGCCGATCAGTGCCACACGCTCCCCGGAGTACAGCTTCAGGCTGATTCCGTTCAGCACAGGATGGAGCGTTTTGTGGATCGTCCGGTAAGACAGCCGGATATTCTCCATGTCTACAACCGGCTTCGCCTCAGGGGGAGCAGACTGTAAGTCACTTATCTGCGGCAGCGCCGATGTTGCCTGGATATCCGCCGGAGACAAGCGGCGCGTGAAGCAGCGCCGTCCTTCCTCGCTGCTCAGCGGATAAACAGCTGCAGCCTGCAGGTCCGGCTGCAGCAGCCAGGCCGCCCGGGTGACATCGGGCGGGTAGATGCCGAGGCTCAGCAGCTCCTCAACTGATCCTAGCGCTTCGCGCACCGGCTTCTGCCAGCGCAGCATCCCCTCATCCATCAGCACCACCGTGCGGCAGTATTCCGCAATGAACTCGGCATGATGCTCGATGACGACAATCGTCTTGCCGTGCTGCTCGTTCAACCGGCGCAGAATGTCATAAATCTGCCGGGCATGCTGCGGATCAAGCTGGGCCACCGGCTCATCGATGACGAGAATGTCCGGGTCCATGGCCAGCGCTCCTGCTAATGCCAGCAGATGTTTCTGCCCTCCGCTGAGCTGCCAGATGAATTCACGGCCCATGCCGTGAAGCCCCGTCAGCTCCAGCGCCTGCATTCCCCGTTCCCGGTAATCGGGCAGACCGTAATTCAGCGGTGTAAAGCACACATCATCCATCACCGTCGGACGAACCAGCTGATTCTCAAAGTCCTGGTAGACATAGCCGATATGCCTGGACAGCTCGCTGACGCTTTTCCCCTCCGCTGACTCTCCCAGCAGCATAACCTCCCCCTCGAAATCGCCGGTGTAGTAATGCGGGATCAGACCGTTGAAGCATTTGCACAGCGTCGATTTGCCGGAGCCATTGCTGCCGATGACGGCAACGAAATCCCCCTTCTTGAGGCTGAAGGATACCTCCTGCAGCACCGGCACCTCCGCGCCGGGATAGGTGAAGGATACATTCTTCAGTTCCAGTACCGGCTTATCCATCCAGCTGCCCCGCTTCCTGCCGCCTGCGCGAGGCACGGCGCAGGGTGAAGACGATGGCCAGTGCCGCAATCAGCGCCGCAGCCAGCATACTGACCCAGATCAGACTGGCTTCATGGGATTCTGCTCCCGGCAGCTCAAACTCGCCGATGCTCCAGCCCGATTCCGACAGCAGCTCTGCACCAAGGGCTACCAGGGCCAGCAGGATTCCGCCGGCTGCCAGCTTCGGAGACAGCCGGTTTCCACCGCCTGATGCATACTGCATATTCCGTTCGCGCGGCTTCATGCCAAGCAGTGGTTCGATTTTGCCATACAGCCGCGGCACCAGATACATGGTCGGAAGCAGCGCGAACAGTATACCTGAGAACAGCACATCGTTCAGGAACCCGACACCCTCGATAATCACAATACTTTCCGCCAGGCCTTTAACCGCTTCGAGCTCCTCCACACCGACCCACACCTTGACAATGTCGATCACAGAGCTGCAGAACTGGTGAATAGCTACCCCGCTGATCGCAGCAATCCCGACCTGTCTGCGGTTCTTCGGATCGGATACCATCCGGCCAGCGATGTACATTGCCAATGAGAAGGTAATGAATTTCTCCAGCTCCCCCAGCCCGCCGAACTGGCCCAGCATCAGCTCGCCGAAGATGACTTCTCCGACCGCCGCCCCCACGGCAGCATACAGCGGATGAAACAGCATACACAGCGTCAGCGGAATGAAGGCAAAATACTCAACCGACAGCTCAACCGGCCCCAGCTGCACACTCGGGATCAGCTCCGTGAACATGTTGGACAATCCGTAGAGTGACATGGACAGCACAAAAATCATCATTTTCTGCGACTGGGTAAGGGTATAGCGCTTTTTCAAGGTACTCATTACTTCGTAGCCCCCTTCAGGAATTTAACTTAAGTATAGGGAGAGCATGTCAGGGCAGCTTTTTCCGTTTGTTAACAGGGTGTAATCTTTTTTCCATGATTTTTAACGCTGTAAAAATATTTACATCATACTGGCAGGTTATAGTGAAGAAGCATCTTTATGTTCAGGAGGTCAACAGCCTATGTACAAGGATTGGAACCGCCGGCCTTTCTCGCCGAACCAGCGGATCATTGCCGATTTCATTCAAAAAAACGAGCTGCGAGTCCTCTATATGACCGAGCAGGAAATGGCTGACGAGCTGCATATAAGCATCGCTTCGGTGTCCCGTTTCTGGAAGGCGGCCGGCTACCGCCATGCCAAGGATTTCAAGAACAGCCTGCGCTTCCGCTTCGAATCTACCCCTTCAGAGAAAATGCGCGATGCCATGCAGCGGACCGGCGGCAGCTCCCTGCCGCAAATGCTGCTGGATGTCGCTTCCCACCACCTGCAGGAAACCAGCCGCTATCTGAATGAAGCGCTCCTGCAGCGCGCAGTAGTCGCTTTATCCAGCGCCAAGCATATTTATATCTATAGCCCCGGCCCCTGCGTGGGTCTTGCTGAGCTGATGGCCTACCGGATGGCCAGATATGGTCTCAACCTGAAACGGATGGCGCCAAGCGGGCATGAGCTGATGGAAACCCTGATGCATGCCGGTAAAAAAGATGTTGTGCTGGTGTTCGGTTTTGTCCAGCTTTTGCCGGAAACGGAGGTGATTCTCGACTATGCGCGCGAAGCGGGCTATCTCGTCATCCTGATTACTGACAGACTGGTCTATCCCCGCTCGCAGGACGCCGATATTGTGCTCTACGCGGGGCGCGGCGAGGTGTGGGAATTTCATTCGATGGTCGGACCGACCTATATTATCGAGAACCTGATCCTCGGCGTCGGGCTGGTCAACAAGGACAGTAGTCTGCGCAAACTGGAGAAGCTTCAGAAACTGCGGGCACAGTATGGCGGTAAGCTGCCGCGGAGCTGAGCACATTTACAGCAAAAAGACGCCTAACGCAGGATTTTACGTCCCGTCATAGGCGTCTTTCTTTATACAATCCACTCTGTTTCATTCACATATGCTGAAAATTAAAGTTCCAGACTTTCTCCATATTCAAGCGCTGTTCCGGCAATCCCTTCCTTGCCCAGGGCATCAACAAAGCTAGCTACATCCTGGCGGATTGGCGGGAATGTATTGTAATGAACAGGCAGCACGTGCTTGGCATTCAGCCATTTGGCAGCAATCAGCGCATGCTCCGGCCCCATCGTGAAATGTCCCCCCATCGGGAGAATGGCCAGGTCGATGTTATACAGCTCGCCGAACATTTTCATGTCACTGAACAGCCCGGTGTCGCCCGCATGCAGTACGGTCTTACCTTCCGCTTCAATAATAAATCCGGCAGGCATGCCGCCGTAAAGGATCTGCTGCTGATCATCCAGGGTAATACCGCTGGTATGGAACGCATGAATCATCGTCGCCTTAGCGAAGCCGAGATCCACCGTCCCCCCGATGTTCATCCCGATCGTCTGCGCACCCTTCCATCCGATATAGGCAGCCAACTCCACAGTAGCAACCACCGGAACGTTATTGCTGATCGCAATCGGCGCAGCATCCAGAATATGATCCATATGCGAGTGGGTGAGCAGAACCGCATCCGTCTTAATGTCCTCAGGCTTCGTTACCGCAGCCGGATTGCCGCTAATAAAGGGATCGATAATCAGCGACTTGCCGCCAACCTCAATCTGTACACAGGAATGGCCGTGGAAAATGATCTTCATTCGTTATCTCTCCCTTTCTACTGTATAGATTGAACTAGTGATTCTTCTATTTTGGATTAGCCGTGACTCCAGAGAATATTTGGACTTCCGGCCGCTGTTGTCTTCAAATTTCTTATTTTCAACCGCTATTAGCAGTAGAAATTTGAAGACCGCCTATGCTTCCGATGCTAGCTTTCCTGCGGAAAGCTTTTAGGCGGACGCTACCGCTCCTACAGTTCCAAAATTCCCTTCCGCCACTTCTCCAAAACGAGTATTTTCCTGTTCAATCAATATGGACTTACCGTGCAAAGGCATAAAGTTTACGTTACAATGACAGGGTGAGTATTATGATATCCGCTGTAGTTCTGAAGGCTTCAACACTGAATTTCACCATTATACTTATTTTTATCACGAACGTATAAATTCATAATATATTTATCATCATTACCTGTCAAGAGAGGCGTGAGGACCGTTGCTGTCCGTTGAAAAAACCATGCTCTTCCTGCTGTCCCGTGTGGACCAGATGGGCGCCCAGCAATTCGTGGAAATCTACGAACAAAGAGGGTATACCTCTACCTATATCCGAAACAGCTTGTCCCGCCTGAAAAAAGAGGGCTACATCGCCTCACCATCCCGTTCCATATACCAGATCACGACTTCCGGACGCTCCTACATCAAATCCATTAACAGCAAACCCGCCCGTTATCATCAAACGTGGGACCACACCTGGGACGTCGTTATGCTGGAAGTGCCTGAACACGAACGCAAAAAGCGCGATGCCTTTCGTGCGGCGATTCTGCAGCTTGGCTTCGGACTGCTATATAACAGCGTCTACATCTCTCCCTGGAATTATCGCCAGGAAGTAACGGAGTATATTCAGAGTCTTGGTCTTACAGGCAACGTATCCATCCTTCGCGGAGAGTTCGCAGAGGGTTCGATCACACCGGCCAAAGCCTGGACCATCTGGCAGCTCGACAAGGTGGAAGCAGTGTATCAGGACAAATGGAGCTGGTCGCAGACCGAGTTCGCGCCTCTTGTAGACGAAGCTGTGCGCGACGGGCAGGCGTTACGCCTGTTTCTGCTGTATCTGCAAATCGGCGAAGTGCTGAGCGGACTGTTTATGGTTGACCCCTCGCTGCCGGATGAACTGCTGCCTGCGGACTGGTCCGGCAAAACCGTTCTCGCAGAGCTTCAGGCGCAATCGCGCAGACTCGCCGAGGCGATCCCCCGTGATTCCTTCTACGCTCTGTTCACATAGCAATTTCTATACCAGTTATCACCATACACTACGAAAAAAGGGGCAGCCTCTCTTAGGCTGTCCCTTCTATATTCCTTCTAGTCTTGCCGCATGCCCGTAGCCAGAAGCTCCTTGACCGCTTCGAGACTGCTAAGTGGCGCACGGCAGGCAAAATTCCGGCATTCATACGCCGTCGCCCGGCCATCCACAGCCGGTTTATCGGCTAGATGCGGCAGTAGGCGATGCAAAGCTTCACCCTCACTGCCGGACCAGTTGACGATCAGCGAAGCGTCCGGCAGGTAGGCCTGCTGGACCTGAGCCAGCATTCCATGCAGCGCCGGATCCTCCGGCTTCCCGGACAACACCCATTCACGGCCGCCGGAGATCAGCGCCAGATGTGCCTGCAGATACATCGCATATCCCGGCGGGTATTCCGCCGCCGCAGAGGCCAGCACCGCAGCGGTCCGCTCCGCAACTGCCTTCAGCTCCACATCCTGCGAGATCACCGACAGCTTCAGCAGCTGCTTCACTGCAACCGAATTGCCGGACGGCAGCGCCCCGTCATACAATTCCTTGGAGCGGATCGGCAGCTCTTCCCCGTCCAGGCCAGTGAAGAAGAAGCCACCGCCTTCTTCATCGCTGAACAGCGCAAGCAGTCCATCCTTAAGCTGCAAGGCCCGCTCCAGATACACGGCTTGACCTGTAGCTTCATACAACTCGGTCAATCCCCAGATCATAAAGGCATAATCATCGACATATGCTGGAATCGCCGATTCACCGTCACGGTAGCGGGCCAGCAGCCGGCCGTCCTCACGCCGGCGCAGGTTGTCCCAGATGAAGTCTGCCGCCGCTGCTGCAGCTTTGGCGTACTCCGGTTTCTGCAGCGCTTTGGCCCCTTTGGCCAGCGCCGCGATCATCAGGCCGTTCCAGGAGGTCAGCACTTTATCATCTTTGGACGGATGAATCCGCTGCTCCCGGTAAGCGAACAGCGTCTCGCGCCATTCCTCCATCCGCGTCTTCAAGCCAAGCGGATTCATGCCCGTACGTTCGGCCATATCCTCCGGAAGCCCTTGCAGCAGATTCGGAATATTGGCCCCCTCAAAGTTGCCTTCCGGTGTAATTCCGTACACATGGCAGTAGGAATGCATGTCCTCCAGACCCAGCGCTTCCTCAATCTGTTCGCGGGTGAAGACATAGAACTTCCCTTCTACCCCTTCGGAATCCGCATCCTCCGCTGAGTAAAATGCACCCTCCGGCGAAGTCATATCCCGCCGCACATACGTAAAGATCTGCTCCGCAATCTCCGCATACAGCGGCTTCCCGGTAATCTGGAAAGCTTCCAGATAGGCAATAGCCAGCAGCGCGTTATCATAGAGCATTTTCTCAAAATGCGGCACAAGCCACTCCCGGTCCGTGGAGTATCGGGAGAACCCGAAGCCTACATGGTCATACATCCCGCCGCGGTACATTGCATCCAGCGTCTTCTCCACCATCCGCAGCGCTTCCGGCTGCTGGTAAGCCTGGCTGTACGCCAGCAGGAACGACAGGTTATGCGGCGAAGGGAACTTCGGTGCATTGCCGAACCCGCCGTATTCCTCATCGAACTGGCGTCTGTACAGCTCAAAGGCCTCATGCAGCAGCTCTTCGCCCGGCACAGCACCGCCGCTGGCTCCGGTAAGCTGCGCATTCTTGCGGTCCAGCGACTGGAGATCCGCCAGCAGCTCGTCACCGAGCTTACTCAGCGCATCGCCATCCTGCTCCCACTTCGCACTGATCTGCTCCAGCACATCCATCAGCCCGATCCGCCCGAACATCTGCCGTTTCGGGAAATACGTCCCCGCATAGAACGGCTTCTTATCCGGCGTCAGCAGCACCGTCAGCGGCCACCCGCCGCTCCCGGTCAGCGCCTGACACACCGACATATACAGCGCATCAATATCCGGCCGCTCCTCGCGGTCGACTTTGATTGCAATATAGTTATTATTAAGTAACTGCGCGACCTCAGCATCCTCGAAGGATTCGCGCTCCATTACGTGACACCAATGGCAAGTCGAGTAGCCGACGGATAAGAAAATCGGCTTGTTCTCTGACTGCGCCTTCGTAAAGGCATCATCTCCCCATGGATACCAATCCACGGGGTTATATGCATGTTGCAATAGATATGGGGATTTTTCGTTTATTAGTCGATTAGGCTGTTGGCCTTCTATTATATCCATTTATGTAACCTCCTTGAGCACGAATGTTGCCATTTTTATTATTACCCATTGGTGAATAAAAAGACACTAACCCTCGTTAGTGTCTTTTTTATAAAGTATTGCTTGATTCAGCTACCGAAACTTAACCAGGACCTATGACAACCCTGGCTCTTTGAATAGACTTTAATATATGAGGTAATATGTCAGCATTCAAAAACTTCTCATCACCTCTCTAACATCTTAAAGAAGCGCTAACACATACTTCTCTTATTATTTCATACGTTTTCTGCTCATCAGAATGAAATGGTGTTAATACAAATACATAAACTTTCAGTGAGGTTAATTCGATAGCTGTAATTCCAGCATTAAGAGATAGGTCTGCTCCACCTCGATCAGGTTCCGTTACAGAAATTAACGAGCTCGCTACTTTTGGGGCAGCCCCTTTTTTTGTAGCATCCAGTCCATTAAAACCATGATATTTTCGGATTGGATTGTTGCGTTTAAGCAATAGAAAAAGGAGCCCTTTTACAGGCTCCCCCTTCGACGGTGTTTGATCGTTCGAGTATCTTTAAAAGTCACACTTCACATCATTAGAAATACTTGGGCACCGCTTGTTCACTTTCCGTTTTAAAGGAATGCTACTAGGCGTGTGTGTTCAGAGATGCTCTGCGACACAACCCCTCGCTTTCAGTTGACTTAGTGATTAGTTAAATTCCTCTTGTAGCCCTAGCACCAAATGGTCCAACGGAACCACACCTCTCTTCACACCGTCAAATATATCTTGCACAGATTTCAAGCTTCTTATACATCGTACACTCAAACAATTTCCACCAATGACAGGTGGAATAACCGACAGAGAGGAATATCAGCATATTTTCTGACGTCGCGCTTTAGCAAAGGCTTTTACTCCCCAAGGATACCAATCCACGGGATTATGGGCGTTTTGGAGTAAGTAGGGTGATTTTTCGTTTTTTAGTCTATTGGGTTCTTTGTGGGTTGTCACGGGGCGTCCCCTCATTTCGGCTGTTTTGGGTAAAGTATTGTCTAGGGTTAATTTACTCAATATCGTGGAGGAAGGCTCAGGTAGAGAAAAAAGGTAACTCCTAAAGAAAAGGGTATCTTAAATTGGGTTGAACTGAAGGCGTTGGTTTCCATCCTTGTTCAATTGCTTCTAAAATAATGATGGCAACCTCTTTGGGTTTGACTACCTTTAAGTTCAAATCATCGACATGAGGAAACTCAACTCAAAGTTCGTTAATATCTGATTGAATTTGGACTTCAATTCTTTGCCCTTTTTCCTTCCCATGTTCCACAATTAAAACAAAACGTCCTCTTGTTGTTGCGGAGATAGTCCATCTGTATTCTACATTTCCAACAACAATTTTCCTGGAACCCTTTTTGCTAAGTGTCAAATATTAACCCTCCGCACTTGTTTCATTTACGAAAAATTGAATATCACCCAATGCACTAGTCGCATGACCAACTACAAAGTCATTGGAATCACGAAGTGCAGTTCAAAAGCTCAAATCCTCCGTATGTCAAAAAAATCCGACACTGCGGTGCAAAGTTAATTTTCTTACATATTATAAGTTAAAACCTGCGGTGAAAGGAATTTTAATACATGGAATATTTCGACATGCTGGCCAAATTAGGTATTGGTAATGCTCATCCTGGAGGATTCTCTGCAACGTTAAAGCAATTTGAACAATACCCCCTACCCGCCAGATCCAGAATTCTAGAAGTGGGTTGTGGCACAGGCAGAACATCTTGTTATTTAGCTGCTCAAGGACATGATGTAGTAGGGATAGATATTCGCCCAGATATGATTGCAAAAGCAAAAATGCGGGCTGAAACAGAAAATCTAACTTTAAAATTATTGGAAGGAGACGCAATTTCACTGCCCTTTCCTGACGAATCATTTGATGTCATTCTAGTCGAGTCTGTATCCATATTCACGGACACAGGGAAGGCATTATCGGAATACTACAGGGTTCTGCGGTCTGGAGGGCAACTTTTTGACAGAGAAATGATCCAACGAAAACCCATGCCTGCTGAAATCAATCAAGAAATTACTGAATTTTATCACGTTGATAAGCTATGGGACATTAAGGATTGGTCAGCCTTAGTACAAACGATAGGATTTATTCGTTCACAGATAGAAGGTCCCTTCATGTTTCCGAAATCAAGTCTGGATCTGTTTGAGCAACCAGATGATCATCAACAAATTGATGCAGGTTCCTTTCTCGACCACTCCATGTGGGAAGTAATCAGTAAGTACAATAATATAATGGACAGTTATGAAGAATATATCGGATATATTCTTGTGATTGGAACGAAATAAATAGCTCACCACACTACACAAATAAGAACAAGAGCCTAGCAGTATAGGCTCATGTTCTTGCTTAATACGCTTTACTAGGTCTGGATACTAAACAAAGAAACCAGCAGACAAAATGATTACGAGCAAAATATAAAGAACCAAAATCGCAGCCGTAGAAGTATATCCGTGACTAACTTCAGGACATCCCATTGATTTCCCCTCCTCATTGCTTTCTAACACATGATATGCGCCTTCCTTTCTGAGTGTATGGATTATAACCCAATTACATGGAGGAATTTAAATGTTTAATTGTAACCGGCAAATGATTAACCTTGGGACTCCGTTCCAATATTCAAACCAAATATACCGGGACCGAGGGTATGGTAGCCTGACTCTTTCCAGAAACATCACTTTACTGGATATGAAGCAGGCCGACGTAAATGGGGACAAAACGATTGATAACATCTATTTATTCGGTAATAAACCAGAAGGAACTGGAGACTTTGCTGATCAAATCACACTTGTGATCCAAGATGGGTATTCTAAACAAACTACAACGGTATATCTTCAATACAACGCTGGATATAACGCGAGACTTTTCCTGGGGGATTTTTCTAAGGATAGCGTAGCGGATATTTTAATAAGTATTGATTCCGGAGGAAGCGGCGGATATGGCATATTCTATATGTATTCCTTTAAGGATAACCATCTGCATGAGATGTTTAATGTTGAAAAATACAACACTGTATATAAATTCAATGTAAACTATGAGGATTTTTACAAGGTAAGCGTAGGGAGTCCCCAATTTAACGTGCTATTCACTATCGACATTAGCAACAAGGGCAACGAATATTTATCACAATACTACAACGAAGATGGCAAACTAAAACAACCCGTAAAAGGAGAGGTTCTTGCTTTAGGTGCGTTATACCCCATTGTTACAAACGAAAAAAGTAATAGTTATGATTTACTTGCTATGCAACGTATTATCGGCACTACTAATTCAGATACATTAGGGTACGTAGAAAACCTTTTGACATGGGGTGGTACCGGATTTATTTCCTCAAGATTGTCAGTAGCCATACTTGGCTCTAATTTAATTTCTCATTACTGAGCAATCTTATCGTTTGCCGTTCACCGATATGTATTTAAGCACAAAGTAAGATTTAACCATAAGATAAACATCAGTTTATAAAGACTAAACCACACCTAACAATGGTGTGGTTTCTTTGGATAGAGCCTCCATATTACTGCTACTCCCCTCCTTACATTAATGAGGTGATGGATGAAATCCATAGATTTATTTATCGTTTTCGATGAAGTGTTCGTAAGGAAGACCTCTTCTGTCATGCTCTGGCTCATTAGGTTCAAACCAATCTTTATGCCCCTTATCTGCTTCCATCCTAAAACATTTTCCGAAGAGGAACCCGCATGTTCCATTATCTAGCCAAAAAAAGCAATACTTCCTTGGACAGTACATTGTCCGTATGCCTTTACTCATTGACTTACCCCTTACAATAAAATCGTGCATCATTCTATTATGTAAGTTCAAAAGTGAGTATTATGCTATTTCCATCAACTACCTCCTTAGTGTTACTTTCAGTGTTTTTTACTTAATGTATTTAATTAGACTTACTCGCGTTATTTCATCCCAAATAGGCCCACGTCTTACTTCTTTGTATCCTAACTTTAGGTTTAGATCAATTACATGCTGATTACTTTCCTCGGTATGGGTATATACCAGGTTTACTCTATGTCGTATTGCTTCATCTTCAACAAATCTCTTTAATTGCGTTCCATATCCATGCCTGCGGTAACCAGAATCAATCCATAATTGAAAAATTTCCAGAAACCTTCCATCTTCCTGAAAAATTTCTCGATCAAGTTCATGATAAATTGTCTTCCATGGATATTCCTTATCCCTGCAAGATATGCAATACATAATAGTACCTATTCTTTGTTTCGTTTCTATGTTCTCTAAAATAAGTGCTCCTCTATCTTTATCATCAATAAATGTCTTTATTTTATCGTAATGTGCTTCTAACTCAGTCTTAGATAGCTTTTGTTCTTCTAACTGAGTTATACCTTCATCAAGTAAATCAACGTATACTAAAAAATCAAGATCTTCTATATTTGCTTTTCGTTTTCTTATACTATGTTTCATTGAGCTATCCTCCATTAATAGTTTTATTGTATTACGGGGATTTCTTATAACGTTATATTCACGAAACTTCGTGAAATTACCAGCTTCCTCTCAATATTTAATTGTACTTCGGTTAAACGGCTCGATGAACTATAGTTCTATTATACTATTAAATGTAAAACACGATTACTACTCCCCCATTCTTAAGCCATACTACGAATCCCCGACTGAAAGAATATGTGATTCGTTAGGGTTCCTAAAACGGGTTGAACTAAAGGTGATGTTCTCAAGCTGTTTATAATGAAAGAATTTGGATTGTTTCGACAAGCATTAAATGGGTAAATAAACTTGAAGTTACATTCATTTAATTTTTAAATTTATTGATTATCTATATTGATATGACCTTCAATTAGGAGGTCTATTTTTTCGTGAAAATATTACTTACCCAATGGAGGCCGCCATGCATCGCGTTAATCTAAACCAGGATCAATTCTACCAACAAGTGTTTGATCATGCTTCCTTTGGGATCGCACTTATTACACCAGACGGTATGATTTTGTCAGTAAACTCCGCCATGGAACGAATCTTTGGCTATTCGAAAGCAGAGTTTGACGGCATGAGGTTAGAAGACCTCTCCCATGATAAGGATAGTATCAGAAATATTAGCGATCTAAAGGCACTCATGGGTGATAACACGGAAGTACAGCTCGAAAAGCAGTTTCTCACAAGGATGGGCAACAAAATGTGGGGATTGCTCTCCCTCAAGCTTTTCACCGATGAGGCAAACCAACCGACGTATTACATCTGCCAAATCATTGAAATTACAAGGCAAAAGGAATCCGAGCAACGTCTTCAGGAATCCGTTGAGCGGTACACGTCACTTAAAAAATATAACCATGACAGCGTCATCTCCTTTGGCCTAGACGGCCGGATTATTAACGCCAACAGTATGTCGGAAAAGATAACACGCTACTCCATCGAGTCTGAACTGATCGGTATGGAGCTTGCAGAGCTAATCGGTCAGGAGAATGTCCAGAACATTCTGGATAGGGCACTGTACGATAATTCGGTTGAGCAGCACATAAACACAATTATCGCCAAAGACGGCGAAGTCATCGAAGTGCTTACCAGTATTGCACCAATTTTTGTGAACAATCAAAATATCGGGTTCTATCTCATATGCAAGGACATCTCCGAGCAGAAACAGTTGTTGCTTGCGAAGGAGACCGCCGAATCCACGAACAAAGCTAAAAGTGAGTTTCTAGCCATGATGAGCCATGAAATCCGCACCCCCATGAACGGGGTCGTGGGTATGACGGATATTCTGCTTGACCATACGGAGCTTAATGAAGAACAACGGGGCTATGTGGAGATCATCCGTAAAAGCGGGGACACTCTGCTCAATATTATCAACGACATCCTTGATCTCTCTAAGATTGAGGCAGGCCGAACAGAACTGCAAGAGGATACATTCGAACTGCGCAAATGCATTAATGAGAGCTTCGCCGTCATTTCCCTGAGAGCCGAGCAAAATCACTTGGAGCTCTCCAGCACGATAAATCACGGTGTTCCTGACTACATTTACGGTGACGCCGAACGTTTAAAACAAGTGCTCATAAACCTGCTCGGCAATGCCGTAAAATTCACGTCCAAGGGAAGCATATCGGTAAAGGTAAAGCTTGGAGAGCAGGATCCATCCCTGCTGGTATTTACGGTAACCGATACGGGTATTGGGATTGAACCCGCGCAGCTTAACAAAATATTCGAACCGTTTGCACAGATTGACAGTTTTATGGCGCGCAGGCATGAAGGCACTGGCCTTGGGCTTGCCATCAGCCGCAGAATTATCGGGTTGATGGGCGGTGAGATTTACGCGGAGAGTGACGGTAAGAGTGGCTCGTCATTTACTTTCACAATCAGGCTCAAGAAATCAGTCGCACCCCAGACACAAGAGAATCACCTGCATAAGCGTCAAACGGTACGAGAAGCGAGCATTTTGATTGCTGAAGACAACCATATCAATCAGCTAGTGTTGACCAAAACACTAGAGAAAATGGGGCACAAGGTTACTACCGTCACAAACGGCATAGACGCGGTTCAAGCAACGCAGAGCAAGCGGTTTGATCTCATTTTAATGGACTTGCACATGCCGATTATGAACGGCTTCGATGCTATGAAGATGATTAAAGAGGAACTCAAGGAGAAAAGCCCGCCCATCATTGCGGTCACAGCCAATGCTTTGAAGGGTGATCGGGAAAAGTGCCTTATTGAAGGAATGGATGAATATATCAGTAAACCTATAAAGCGTGACGTTGTCCAAAAGCTATTAAACCAGTTTGTAAAGTAAACTGCCTTTTTGAAAGATCGCGCACTGTAACGCCACATCAATCATCCAAAAGGTTGTTTCTCCAAATTGTCCTATTAAATACTGGATATGGTTCTGTGTGAGGTTTGTCACAACAATAGATCAATACAGAAACGGAGTGAACACATGATTCATAATCGATGGAAAATCGGTAAGCTGATTCTTATGACGACTGCGCTGGCCTGGGTCCTGGGGGCCTGTTCCGCCAAGGATTCCGCCGCAACTGAAGAACTGGAGAATCAAGCAGCTGCCGTTCAGGTTGAGGAAACAGAAAGACCGGAATACTTGCCAAAGGACTTTCCACTCCCGGATGATGCTGAAGTAACCACTTCTCACTCGGAGCAAAACAACGGCAAAAAATCGGTTCTTTTAATTTTCAAATCCCAAGAAAAGCTCGACAAGCTGGCAGAAACTTATAAACAGTACTTTCAGGATCAAGGGGTCACAGATACAGCAGAAACCATTGACGAGAAAAACCTCATCCTTCAAGGAGATACAGATACGGAAAGCTGGTCACTGATCGGTGGTCAGTTATCCACGCAGGAAGATACGGTGGAGCTGACCTTAACCTGGTCTGGGTTGTAATTTGTTAGAGAGTACTATGAAGCGATCTTGACAAAGAGCTGTTAAACAGCTTTTTTCAAGATCGCTTTTCTTAAGGAATGGCAGAAACAGTGGATTCAGCTGTAACCTCTAAAGGAATGACAGCCGCCCGCCAATTTGCCGGATATGGTTCTCGTCGGCCCACAGGATAAAATAATTGTAGAACGTATCTCCAATTTGGACTGGGCGGGGGTATCTCACGATGAGGGCGGCCTGCCGGTTCATCTCCACGGGTTGGTCGGCCGACGGAAAAATGAAGCAAGCCTCTTGGTCTTGTATCATCATCATGACAATCCTAGGAGAAGAGCCGTAAGGCATTAATGGATGAAAAGCTTCGGAGTTACATACATCTGCAATCCGGTTGCCCGCTGAAATCGCAGATACCTGAAAAAAACCGTCAGGCCCTTCGTACCTCTCTTCGCTGACCCGGTGCCAGTATGCGGGATACGGAAAGGATACTCTGTACACGGAGTTTGTGTATATGTTTTCCGGAAGCCTTCTGACGCGGGGAGACCACTGCAGTGCAGTAATCCGGCCGCCGCTGAGGACATTCACCGGCATCTCCTTCCTGAGATCAACAATCCAGAGCTGACTTGCGCTTTCTACATCTGAACATCCCGATAAATACGCAATTTTATCACCGTCCGGCGACCAGCTGACGGGAGTAGCGAAACAGCCGGAGGCCGAGAGTGTCCTTTGATTCTTACCGGTACGGCTGTCGATTTGGATGAGAGAATAATAATTCGGCTCCTGATAGGCGGTTGCGCTGTAGGCGATGCTCTGGGAGTCAGGGGCCCATGCCGGAAAATAATTTTTGGCTAGCGGTCCGCCTTCCAGCGTATAGATGGTGCCGGTGGCCAGATCCACCGTTGAAATAATAGAGATGCTTGCACCGGGGAACGTATATAGAGCAAACGTTCCGTCCGGGGAAATCCGAACGTTATGGAGCGGTCCGTCCGTATTTTGCGTGATTTGTCTCCGGTTTGTGCCATCGGTCCGGATGCGGAAAAGCTGGGTGTTGCCGCTGACATCCGGAGCCGCGAACAGAAGCTCTGTACCCGAAGGGAACCACTGGATATCGCTGGCGCCCGGCTCCGGGATAGCATAGCTGATATGAGAGAACGTATTATAAATGACGATTCTCCCGTTTTTGACATACGCGAGAATACGGCTGTCCGGGGACCAGTCCAACAACGTGTAGGGTTCGATTTGGTCAATCCGGGCAACGGTGAGCGTAACGGTATCCAACACGTGGACCACGTTACCAATACCGATAAAAGCAATTCTCCTGCTGTCTGGAGACCAATAAGGAACGGAAAACTCCGCACCAAGCCCCTGTGTAAGTTGAAAATTATAACCGTCCTGCGGCCGGTACAACCAAATATCGAACGTTCCGCCACGGTCCGATGTGTAGGCGATCCATCCTTGAATGAGATTATGAGAAACAGCTTGCACAGCCAACATCCTCTCCTGAATCATTTATACTTCAAATGTATTCAGTGAGAGTCGGTTAGGCGACAGCCCGGGACTCAGATTAATGCCGCTTCTTTATTTTACATGTGAAAGAAGCCGTCTATATCTCATGTTAACTTGAATTCATGATGTTTGATTTATGACGTCCGGCATCAGCGGAATTTTGGGATTACGTTAACATCTTCGCAGTTCCAGCCATGTTTCGCGATAAGTCCCCAGCAATCCGGCCGTGATCCATCGATATCAGTGACATTATAGAGGTCGGCAAGTTGGCGGGCTGATAGTATGCTTCCTGAAAAACGCGAATTCTCCGGGTCGGCTGCCAGTTTTGCAATACCACGGGCAACATAGGTTGGCGATTCAGAAATCGCAAACCCAGGGTTGGTTCGACAGGCTTCCAGCCATGTTTGTTCAGTCACACCGAAATTTTGAAGCATGGCTTCCGATCTAAGCCATCCTGGCGTGACTCCAAGAGCTGTCACGGGAGAATTGGCTAAGTCGTAGGTAAGCCCTTTCACGATACGTCCGACGTTTGTTTTTACTAAATCATAATATAATCCTACATTTTGACGGAATTCCGTGTTTGCCTCCGCTGTTCCATCGGTCATTTCAATTACGATTCCTTTGTCTCCCCGAAGCATTAATGGCAAAGCATAGTACAGAGTGATTAAATGCGTGTCGATACCCATGCGCATCATTTTGAGTCCACCGTTCAAGTCATGCTCCCACAGCCGTTTATCCCACTCCGCATATCGATCACCGCCAAAAATATCGTTAACTAAGATGTCGAGACGTTGGTGCCGATCGTCAATCTGCCCGATAAGCGAACGAACTTCTTCAGGGTTTAGATGATCAGTCCGGATAGCAAGTCCCTCTCCCCCTGCACTTCGGATCAAATCTTCTGTCTCTTCGATTGTTTCCGGACGATCCATTTCTGAAAGACCCTCTTTGCGGCTGCTTCGCCCTGTGGCATAAACAAAAGCCCCTGCTCGGGCGAGTTCAATTGCAATCGCACGACCCGCACCTCGAGTGGCTCCAGTTACCAAGGCTATTTTATTTCGCAAAATTTTTCCCATCCTAAATTCCATCCCCTTTCGTCATTAAACAAATTTAACTTCATTGGGATATTCAAAGTATTATTCTCACAATCATAACCTGAAATAGGACAGGCACACTGCAACAAATCTTATGATATCAACAGCAAAAAAACTCCCACCAACTTTAAGGTAGAAGCTTCTAAGTATTGATTAATCAACATCCCGTCAGTACAAGTGGAATAGCCGAAGGATAGACCGATCGGCTTGTTTTCCGCTTGAGCCTTGGCAAAGCTTGGGCGTGTTGGAGTAAGTATAGTATTGCGTGCATCACACCGCATTAAGCCCTGCTCTAACAATAGTAGGCAGTGTTTCTATGGTGACATTACCCGCTACAGCCCTCGAAATCATACAGGACTTCTCAGCCATATGTGCCAGCCGTTCTATTTTCGTAAGTTCTGCTTCGGTTGCATCCGCTTTGAGTACAATCCGTGGTTTGTGCATGATCCGTTCGTACGTAAACACGTTATTGGTTACATCCACAATCGCTTCAGACTCCATAGTCAAATCCTGAGGTGTAATATCGGAACGCTCAAGCATTGCTGCCAGCGTAATCAGATAACAGGTCGATGCGGCCCCCAGAAGCATTTCGTCAGGATTGGTACCTGTTCCCGGTCCTCCCATCTCCTGAGGAATTGAAATTGTCGTTTTTAGCCCGCCAGTATCAATATGTCCTTCACTGTTACGTCCGCCATTCCAAACTGCTTTTAGATGAAAAGGATGTTTCAACTCACTCATTCCTCCCGTTTTTCTCCGTTACAGATCCGGATACAATATAAAGATTGTTCACTTTATCTTATCATAGTGCTTCTCCCGCTGTTCCAAACGTACCATATATTACACTTTTATAGTTCTCCCAATTGAAATAAAAGGAGCCTATAGGTATACGTTTATTGTCAGGCTCCAGCATAAAATCCTTCCATATAACCGTATCTGCTTCCCTATCAATTTTAACTGAGATAAAACCGCATTCTTCATCCCCGCACCAAGGACAGACTAATATTGGATATCTGTAGTACATATACTCATGCCGTTGTTCCAATAAGAAATAGTCAATCATAAGTCGTTGATGATTTGCACTCCCCCATCCCAAGGATGGAACCATATCGTATTTCTTGAGCCTCTGGTAAAGTGATTTCCCATCAATAATCAGATCAGCGAACTCAGTGTTTCTATTTCCGTCTTGAGCAGGATCGAATTCATCATATCGCTTCGCTGGCCTCGTTTGTAAGTGATTTATTGTAGCCATGGTTTCTCCTTATTAGATGAAATAACGATGTTAAGTCCAATCCGTATTATACCATGTAATGGAAAAACGCAGCCTTTATAACTTACTCAACGTACATCCAGACGATTTAATGACTACCGGCTCCTAAACGCCGCCATTCTTTTCAGATTCAATACCATCGCCAACACGCAGCTAATCGCCGCAAGTCCTATCCACGCAATAACAGAATACGACATCCACACGCTAATCATATAGTAATTGTAGTGAATCAGATAAGGCCAGATCAGTATCAATACGAGCAGCAGCATTCTAATGATCAGATGGATGCCCGCTCCAATTCTTTTCCTGCGTCCTGACCGTTCATTGAGTAAGCTTGATCTGCTCCCACTCATTAGTTTCAATGCCTTATGAAATACGCTAATGGCTGCCAGTAGGACTAAGAACGAAAACAACCAATCCATTAAAATATTGCTATCATCATATTGAAAGGTAGTCATCGGCTTTCCGTTCATGTTGCCGTATAGGTTCTGTGCAATTAGCGATGGAGCGGTTGAATTCAGATTAGCCAGTACAAATACGGCTTCCTGCTGTTTCAGATCGATAATGACCTGTGAGGAAAAATTCGGATTCATCCCGATGTGGCTGATCAGCTGCTTCTCCGGATCGATATCCCACCCGTAGGCATAGTACAAATCCTCAGCTTCATATCCGGCAGTCTTCAAGTTAACCTCATGAGATTGCTCTATAGCATGCTTCAGATTATCTGGTACATCTCCTATCCCCAACTGGGCATTAAGCCAGTGCTCCAAATCCTTAAGATTCGTCACCATATAACCTGCAGCCATATTCCCGTAATATCTGGGAGCATCATATTCTAAGCTTTTGCCAAAAAACACGCGGTAACCCTTACTAAGCTGATCGGGCTTCGTTTCCTGGCCTGTTGAAAAATAACTGTCTGTCATGCCCAGCGGAATCAGAATATGCTGAGTTACATAATCCTGATAGCTTGAACCTGTAACTTGTTCGATAATCATCGCCAGAATATCATAATTAATGGTTGCATATTGATATTCTGTACCCGGATATGTATCCAAGGCAATGTCTGAAATCTTATGTATGGTTTGTTTAAGGGTATCTGCTGTAGTCCCTTCAGGAATTAACTTTATCGTCCACGACGGAATCCCGCTTGTATGAGCCATCAGCTGGCTAATCGAGATATCCGCTTTCCCCCCTCTATATGTGGGGACAAATTCAGGAAGATAATCGGAGACATCATCGGAGTATGCTAACCTTCCCTCTTCTTCCAGCAAAATGATAGCCAGAGCCGTAAACGCCTTAGTAGTCGATCCCAATTCGAAGAGCGATTCGTCGGTGACTTGCTGTTGCCCTTCAACATCTGAATATCCGTACGCCTTATAATCCGTCTTTCCCTGCTTGGATGATACCACAGCTACACCTGGCGTGGCTGTTTTGGCCATGATCGTCTGAACCATTTCATCGGCACTGCCATATTCCCCTGCTGTAAACAAAGTTCCAAGCTGATGCCAACAAGCAACTGTAGTGATGATAACGATGAGCAAGATTGCACTCCCTAGTGCCATTCCTTTTCTTCTAAATAATTTCTTCATAAGTTTCATCCCCCGTATTAATGCCAGCTCATACTCGCCTACTTTATCTAGTTTGACGTTCCATTCGTTCACTTCCCTGCGGCTATGTACCGGAACTGTTGTCCCCGTGTGCATTAGCGATCGAAGAATTGTCATAGACATGGTTCCATCAACAAAACATAATAGCTGTATGAATAAGGTAACTTAAAAGAAAAGAAAAGAGGTTGTTCTCCCGTATGCACTTATCAGAACCTTTTCAAACTAAACGACTGCAATTCCGCTTGCTGATTCTAGATGATATCGATGCAGTATTTAGACAATTCTCCGACCCGGATATGTGCAGATATCTCAGTGAACCTCCCTGTGATCTGGAAGAAGCAAAGGAAATCATTGCTCATTACAAGAATCCAGAGGGAACAGATCATCTGCGTTACGGAATGTTTGATATAGAAACAGGGGCATTTATTGGCACATGTGGCTATCACTATTGGGATCATAACCTTAAACAAGTTGAGGTCGGTTATGATATCTGGAAGGATTATTGGAGACAGGGCTATATGTCGGAAGCATTACCAGCACTCCTGAATATCTGCTTTGAGCATCTTGGCGTTGATTGTATTTATATTCTTACCCATCCACAGAACCAGGCATCTATAGCAAGTGTCGCCAGATTTGGATTTGAGGCCTGTGAACCTTGCAGGAAAGTTGATGAGGAACCACAGATTTGTATGAAATTGATTAGAACTACTTAGCGAACACGTGGTAAGCTGGAATACTTGGTTTCGTTATCAACGAATATTACAGCAAAAAAGACGCCACATGAGCAGCGTCTTCTTATCCTGATCAATCTGCTACCACACAGATAACCTTGTTCTGTAATCGTTATCGTCTGTAGTATACTCTACGTCACTGAATCCTAGAGAAAGTGCATTGTGATATAAGTCCGCCAGCTTCTCCTGATCCTTACAATAAATCGTGATATAGGTACAGTCGACCACCAACAGTACGAATTGACAGTCACTTGTTAAATACTCTTCGTACGTACGAACATCTATAACCTTTTTATCCTTCGGATAAGCCTTGAGATCTGCAAAAATGACGTAATAATCATAATTTTCTAAAATCTCTTTCAGCAGAATACCGTCCATCCCAAAGGTCTGTTCAGGGAAAAGCGGCTCTATTACGCCTGAGAAGTATGCCTCCTCTCCCCCGTTATACCAATGAAATGCTGCCACATCTAAAGGCTTCAAGATCTCTCCAAGAATACGTCCATGCTCATTCGGAATCTCGAAAGTAATCCCTCTTTTCATTCTCCACCTTCCTTTTTAGTGTAGATAAGCTTCCCCTCACGTTATCCAATAGCCACGATTAGACTGGTTATAAGCATTAACACTGCTACCGGAGCCCATATTCTTCTCTCCCAGACACTTCTTGTGATGAGATTTAGAATTGTAGAAAGCACTGAAAAAGCAACTACAAACCAAATCGCCACATTTGCAAATCCGTTCCAGCCGGGAAGGATACTCCCCGATTGACTGAGCACGATGACTGCCAGAAAAGCTAATATGACGATCTGAATCAGGCAGGCTGCACGCATTGGAGCCGGAAGCTTACCGGGATATTTCCCGCCCATCGCATACTCACCCCACGGGAAGCCGACAGCTAATGCTGCCTGAAAAAGTATTACAATAGCAATGAGTATTGCAAATCCTACAGATGAAATGAACAAGATCATGATTTCGTTCCCCGCCTTCATGAAGTAGTAGCTTCTATAATATTATTCAGAGTTCTACCACACATTAACAATAGGAACGTTATTCTCTAATCTGTCTCTGCTTTCTCTGATCCAATCCTTGAACCATTGATTATCTGATGTACTGAATGTCTCATCACCGTCAAAATTCCGAAATGCCCCGATGTATACAATTAATTCCCGCAGCTTTAGGAACAGAGGGATTTGCTTTATCCAATATCCATCTAAGGTGTTCTCCTGCCTGTATCCTTTCATGAAATAATGCATAAACCGGAGAGCCTGCTCTTCACGGCTTGCTCTACCCTCTTCCCCTCCGTATACGTAGACTAGATAATATATCTGAATGGCGATATCCTCTATAAACCAGCTGTATTGCGCCTCATCGAAATCGAATAACGTAATCCCGGCTTGCTCACTCACATGAAAATTACCAAAACCCATATCACCATGAATAAGTCCGTAGGCGTCTTTATCCATAGGCAACTTTTTGAGGGTATCAATGATGCTGTAATAACTTTTCTTTACACGATCATGCGAGACAGGCAGAATGTCTATATTCTGCAAATAATAATTCAAATTCCAATCATGTCTTCGTAAACCGGCGTCCTGCTTTTTATATAGCTTGGAGAGCGCATGCATCTTACCCGTGATTTGGCCCAGCTGTTCATATATAGTGTTATCTTTCAGGCACTCCGGATAGGGAATCTTATTTCCCTGAGCTTTTTCAAAGCAGACAGCAATAAAGGACATCTCCGGTGCTTCTATAACCTCAGCCCAAGCATGATTGACCGAAAGGATAGGTAGAGAGGCAGCAATTCCGTTTCTAGCCAGATACATAATCCAGTCCAGCTCTGCTTTTACCAGATTAGCCGAACGATGTTTATCCGGAGTAACTCTTAATATGTATGATCTATCATTTTGCTGATATTCGTATACAAAATTCTGAAACCCGCCAAGGTAAGACAACTCTTCCTTATTGATTCCGTAGCGGTTCGCTGCAATGTCTATAACAGGATGTGTATTCAATATGTTCTTAATGGCATTCTCCACTTGATACTCCTCCGCCCAACTTACTCTATCGATAATAGCGCCCCAATTGCACCACTGTACTCCCCATTCTTCAAAATTAATGGGTGTGCCCCGCGTAACAACGTGTAGTCAGCAACAACCTTGGCAAGCGCATCATTCCCTATAAAAGATGAACCAATATATACAATCGTCGATAACCCATGCTGCATAGCAGCGTGTACACTCACTGTAGTGACCGTTTCTCCGACCAATCCGATTACGGAGGCCAGGTAGTCAGGTGTTTCGATGCCGGATGAAGTTCCGGTGATGTTGCCGAAATTACTGGCTGTCAAATCGCCGGAAATAGGCGGCTCGGAGCCTTCATATATATGACTGACCTTCAAGTCCACTCTGTCCCGTACTCCTTGCGGCGCTAGCTGGACAATATCGTCATAATCACTGACATCTGTCAGCAGTCTGGATAAACCAAGCAGGGTCCCGCCTCCGACACCAGTACCGCCGATCCGAAAATGGCCGTCTGGCTTTACGATATGAACGGAAGTTCCAGTTCCAACGTTAGTCAATACAAATTCCTGAGGCATGTCTTCTGTTTCCCTCAGTAAATAAAGAACTCCCTTGCAGGTGGCTTCGAACTCGGCCATTTTCAAGACGCTCTGCTGTAAGAGTCTCTGAAGTACGTCACTTTTACCTCCGGTCACACAAAACCTGGCAGAGGGGAATTTTTTTAGCAGCCAAGTGACGGTAAAAGACATTTGACTGGACGGGAACTTGACCAGCTCAACCTTCCCGTGATTCAGATAAGCAATTTTAATAAGTGTGCCTCCGGCATCTATTCCTACTTTGGTTAAAAGCGTCAGAGCTACCCCTCCTAAATAATATATCAATCATTCAACGTGCCCGGACCCGCCTCTCGCATCCTCTTCAGCGCCTGCTCCACCTCGGCCAGATTCTCCAAAACCCCGTCCCGCTGCCTGCCAAGCCCGGCCATTGCCTCGTCTATTGCCTGCACCCGTTCCTGCAGCATATCACGGGCAAAGACAAGCACCCCATCCGTCCCGCAGCCCGATCTCAGCTTATAATCGAACAGCTTTTGAATATCCTTCACCGCAAAACCCCACTGCTTCAGTTGTACGATCGCCTGGAAATCCCGGATCTCCTTCTCGCCAAAGCAGTAGCGGCCCCGCTCAAGCTCCGGCTTGAGTAAAGCCAGCTCCATATAGTAACGTACCGTATCCGCTGTCGTTTCCATCTCTCTGACAAAGGCTCCAATCTGCACCCGCCTGCCCCCTTGCCATGGGGTTAACCCCATATGTTTAACTCGTATTATATCCTAAAAACAAGGAGGAACAAGATGATCTATTTTCTAATTGTCCTGTATGCACTGATCATGGGAGCCGCCGCAATCGTCAACCGCCGTAACCTGGGCCTTACGCTTACAGCTGCCAACCTGCTTGGTTCATTTTCGCTGCTGTGCACACCGTTTCATCCGCTTTTTCTGTTACTTGGACTCATCGGGTTACTGGGCAGCGCCCTTGGTAACGGCTATGTGCTGCAGGGTCGTATCCGCCCTTTACACGTTGCCGTCCGGTGCGGAATTTCAATTGCCTTATTTATTTGCTATATCTTCTTATAAACAAAGGCCACCCTTACAGGATGGCCCTTACACACCATATTAACTAATATTAATTCCTGAAAAGCCCTCTGCCAACCAAGTTTGCAGTAACCGGCTCTTTCCCTATTTCCCGTGACCAGACAGACAATTGCCCGATGTGGTGGATCTCGTGAGCGATCACATGCCGCAGGACTTCACCATAAGGATGGGCTTCCTGTGTTCCATCATCCAAGATATCCATCATAATGCGGTCTTCAAGGCTGTCGTCCCACGCATAGACAAATGGAGCTACTTCCGTGTGGCAGCGGGCAGAGAAATCCTTGATTTGCTGCAGACTGGCGACCTCTTCGAACGGAGGGATATTAATATGTCTCTCTTGAATTCCACCGCAGATCCAGCCATATTCGACAGCTACTATATGATAGAGTGTGGGGAGAATGTATCCTATACCACCTATGCGGTGTTTCATCAGCTCTTCCCGGCTCACCGTTTGACACCAGTCGAACCAGTCATTACGGACTTGCCAGTTGTATTCGAATAGTTTGATCATGCTCTCGACCTCCTGGATTATTCTACTCAATTTGACTAATAGTAAAATACACCTCAGCAGTGTATTCCAACTGCACGGCTAGCTCTATATTTCTCGGCTTCCTTCTACTACGCCCGCTTTGCCTATCATCCTCACACCAACAAATACATACCACAACACGGAAGCAGCCTGACATACAAAAAACACTGCACTTCCGGTCAGCCACGGAAAAGCTCCGATAAGGTCTAATAACGCGACCACAAATCCGACAATAGCCACAGACTTGCCGAGTACACTTTTTCTAATAACAAGACTCAAAATGATAGTTGCAATGCACAATATGATCGCTACTGTGTGCATGCCTCCATAGTAGATGCTGAGAACCAGCTTATAGATGTCCGGTGAAAGCTCAATATCATAGACGGGATAGACCAGCCGTCCCAGGATGCTGTCGAGAATGATGTAGACCGGGACCGTTACTGCCAGCAGACCGCATCCCAGCAGAGCCTGGATCTTATTCACCTGCACCAAAATTCTGTACAATCCAACAATGGAAGGGATAATCAATAATGCGGCAAAAAACAGCAGCTCGTCCGCCATCGAGATATTGAACTTCCACTCCTTCAGCCAGTTCATCAGTTCCGGATCCGGCAGCGGGGGGCGAGGCACCGGGAGAAGAAACAGAGACACACCCAGGAAGAGAATTCCCGAAAGAATAAAGGCAAATCCGCCAAATTTAACAATTCCGATTTTTGATTTCATGGTTTCAACTCGCTCCGGGGTTAGTTAAACAACTCTACCAGATCTTTTAAACGATTAATCGTATAATCCGGCCGGCTGACCGTCCCGAATCCATAGCTTGCAAAGACGAAAGGAATTCCGGCAAACGCAGCCGCCTTCTGATCCCCTTCCGTATCTCCCACATAAACCGGGTTCGCTAAGTTGTTTCTTTGTATAATCAGCTTAATATTCTCCCCCTTGGAAAGCCCGGTTCTACCCGGATTCTCAAAATCAGTGAAATACTTATCCAATTTATGATACTTATAAAAAGCTTCAATATATCCTGCCTGGCAATTGCTTACGATGAACAGCTTATATTTTGAGGATAATGCCTGGAGCACGGCCTCCAGCTCTTCATATAACATTCCGCCTTGCTCGGCAAGATACTGGCACTCCATTGCACAACATTCACTCAAAATCTTTTCTTGGATGTGCTCCTCTAAGCCAGGGAACAGTTTTCTGCCAACCTCTGCAACTTGGAGGCCCATAATTCCTTTTAAATCATCCTTAGTGATTTCATTGCCGATCTCTGTGTAACTACTTAATACGGAATTCCAGCCCACCACTACTACTTCCGTAGAATCCCAGAGGGTTCCATCCAAATCAAAAATAATGCTATCCATGCAAGCCCCGCCTTTGGTTGTAAAATATTCATCGCTCTGAATCCTGTTTCACAAATATGATATCATTTCCAGCCTTCCTTTTGCACTGCTGGTATAATTGGGGGGATATGCAAATTACCCAGAAAGGGTTGAGTTCAATCCGAACTACAATACAGGCAGCGGGCGCGATTCTTGCGCTGAGCTTGCTGCTAGGCTGCAGCAGTCAAAAAGCACCCAACTCTGTTACTGCAACTTTTGAAGCAGCTCCGTCTACTTCACCAACTTCAACTCCTTCTGCTTCATCTGCCGCGACGGACCAGGCAAAGATTCCAGCACATACAGAAGGTATCACCAGCCAATTTCCACTGGAGGGTCTGGCCAGTTCTGTAATTTTAGATTCTGTTAATGGTGCTCAGACCATTCGGGCGAGAACAGCAGCGGGGCAAGGCGAGCTGCTGATGATCTCCAGCGGTCCTGAAGAGCGGGGACATCTGAATGTATCCAGCAATTACGGTTTGGAAGGTGAGCAGACTTATCAGGCGGATTACTCCATCGTGTACCGGAAAGGAAACCAAGATCAGGAACTATTGAAACTGCCTGCTTTTTTATTCGTGCAGCCGACAGACCGTATTTTGGATTTTGCAAGGGTAAGCTTTAAGGAGGCAGAAATGTACCTGCTAACTCCCCAGTATAAGTCCGGACATGGACTGGTCGGGTATGCCTTTGCTATTGACAAAAGGAGCGGAGAGGCAATTCCGCTATCCTTCGTACAGAACGGTATCGTACAAGATACGCTTGTCTACGCCGAACTGCAGCCGGCACCAGTCAACGATAATGAACAGTTGGTCGTATTCTCTCCGGTTGGCGCGGGGGGCGATCCGGAACTGGGGCCAAGGGTATACACATTGGATCTGGTGAACCATCAATTTGTCGCCCGCAAAATATAAAAAAAGGCTGCCTCATAGAGGCAGCCCGGTGATGACAGTTTAGAATACTTTCGTTGTCCACGATTCGCAGTTCCACGTATCAGTTACGATATCACGGTAAAATTCAGGTTCATGGGAGATCAGCAGAATGCTGCCCTTATATGCTTTGAGGGCACGCTGCAGCTCTTCTTTGGCGTCTACATCAAGGTGGTTCGTCGGCTCATCCAGTACGAGCAGATTCGTCTCGCGGTTGATCAGCTTGCAGAGGCGGACTTTAGCTTTTTCGCCACCGCTTAACACTGCGATCTTGCTCTCGATATGCTTCGTCGTCAGACCGCATTTGGCAAGCGCTGCGCGGATTTCAAACTGCGTGAAGGACGGGAACTCACTCCAGATCTCTTCGATACAGGTATTGTAATTGGCATCCTTAATTTCCTGCTCGAAATAGCCGATTTCCAGCAGGTCGCCGAGTCTGGCTGAACCGGAAATTGCCGGAATCTGTCCGAGAATGCTGCGGAGCAGTGTGGTTTTACCGATACCGTTCGCACCGACTAGAGCGATCTTTTGTCCGCGTTCCATACTCAGATCCAGGGGTCTGGACAATGGAGAGTCATAGCCGATGACAAGGTCTTTGGTCTCAAATACCACCTTACCGGAGGTACGTGCAGGCTTGAAGTTAAACTGCGGCTTCGGTTTTTCCTTGGCGAGCTCGATCACTTCCATCTTGTCCAGCTTCTTCTGACGGGACATCGCCATATTGCGCGTTGCCACGCTGGCTTTGTTACGGGCCACGAAATCCTTCAGATCCGAAATTTCCTGCTGCTGGCGTTTAAAAGCAGATTCAAGCTGCGACTTCTTCGCCTCATACACCTGCTGGAAATATTCGTAATCGCCCACATAACGCGACAGGGACTGATTCTCCATGTGATAGATCAGATTGATGACACTGTTAAGGAACGGAATGTCGTGCGAGATCAGGATAAAAGCATTCTC
The DNA here is from genome assembly GCF_031599675.1 of Paenibacillus pedocola. Classification (NCBI taxonomy): domain Bacteria; kingdom Bacillati; phylum Bacillota; class Bacilli; order Caryophanales; family Paenibacillaceae; genus Paenibacillus; species Paenibacillus pedocola. Next base: position 3,974,948 of record NZ_CP134223.1, read on the forward strand.
ATATTCCTGCAGATAGCGCTTCAGCCAGACGATGTGCTGTTCATCCAGATAGTTCGTAGGCTCATCCAGCAGCAGAATGTCGGGTTTCTCCAGCAAAAGCTTAGCCAATAGTACCTTTGTCCGCTGTCCGCCGCTGAGATCATGAACATCCTTATCCAGGCCGATGTCCGTGAGTCCCAACCCGCGGGCGGTTTCATCGATTTTGGCGTCGATCATGTAGAAATCCTGGTTCGTCAGTGTGTCCTGAATCGTACCGACATCCTCCAGCAGCTGCTCCAGCTCCTCCGGAGTGACATCGCCCATTCTGCCGTACATATCATTCATCTCTTGTTCCATATCGAACAGATACTGGAATGCCCCGCGGAGCACATCCCGGATCGACTGTCCCTTAGTCAGCACAGCATGCTGGTCGAGATAACCTACCCGCATACGTTTGGCCCATTCAATTTTACCTTCATCCGGCTGAAGCTTGGACGTGATGATATTCATGAAGGTAGACTTCCCTTCACCGTTAGCACCGATCAGACCAATATGTTCACCCTTCAGCAGGCGGAAAGATACATCAGTGAAAATAGCACGGTCACCAAAGCCGTGACTCAGCTTCTCTACATTTAATATGCTCATGAATTTAACACCTTTTCCTTTACAAAGTATACTCGTCATATTATAAAGGTTTTGGCTCCGCAACTCCATACAGATTACAAAAGAAATGATGTTTTTTCTTTCAGCTGCAGACCAGGCTATTGCCTTACGAAAAAAGCACACAAAAACTGCCGGAAATTTCCCGGCAGTTCTCTAATCAAATCACAGTCAAATTTGTGACAACACATCATTCAGCGCTTCTGCCATGGTCGGATGTGTGAAGATCGTATCCCTCAGCACCGTGTATGGCTGGCCGGAGTTCATGAAGACCGATACGATGTTGATAACCTCGCTCGATTCGGCTGCAAACATGGTGAACCCCAGCAGAAGATCAGTATCTGCATCTACGATAGCCTTCAGGAATCCATCCGTATTTTTCAGCTGACGGGCTCTTGGGATGGCAGCAGCTGCCCATTTCCCTACCTTAACCTTATAGCCTTGTTCCTTAGCTTCCGCCTCGGTAAGTCCGACATGGGACAGCGGCGGGTCGATGAAAATCGATGACGGAATGAATTTGCGGTCTTTCGTCGAGCGCAGCTTCCGGCCATACAGCTGATCCTTCACGATGCGGTAATCGTCCAGCGACACATAGGTAAACTGTGGTCCGCCGTTCACATCCCCAAGTGCCCAAATATTCGGGACATTGGTTCTGAGCGTCTCATCCACTTTTATGAATCCGCGCCCGTTAAGCTCGATACCCGCAGCTTCTACATTCAGGCCCTCTGTGTTCGGCTGTCTGCCGGTCGCCACCAATATAACATCGGCTTCCAGTTCTTCCGCAGAACCCGGAGACAACAGGGACAGCTTAACCGTCCCAGCTTCGTCTGTAATCCGTTCCACTATAGTTTGCAGACGAATCTGAACCCCTTTGTTCTCCAAGATCTGTTGTACCGCCTCAGCAACATCCCGGTCTGCCTTAGGCAGAAAATTTCCGCCCTGCTCAATCAGCGTCACTGCGGTACCAAAGCTGGCGTAGATCGAAGCAAATTCCAGCCCGATCGGACCGCCGCCAAGGACAGCCAGCCGCCGCGGCAGCGAGGCTAAATCCAGCATTTCCGTGCTCGTATAGACCTTTTCACTTTGGATTCCCGGTATGTCCGGGATAAATGGCTTGGCTCCTGTATTCACAAAGATCCGCTCAGCTTCCAGGACTATGCTGCCATCCTCTGTCTCTACGCGGACTTCATGCGGGGAGAGAAAGGAAGCTGTACCTGTGATCACCTCGGCACCCGGCTGGTTGCTGACATTATCGAAGTTTTTGGCTCTCAGGAAGGTGACCAGCTCGTCCTTCTCCCGGATCGCTTGTTCATACATCCGGCTCCGCACCTCAGAATCGGCAACCTTGAGCTCGGAAACCAGCTGCGCCTGATGCGCCAGCACTTTGGTTGGGATACAGCCGATGTTAATGCACGTGCCTCCATACATAACCGGGGACTTTTCTACTACAGCTACTTTAAGCCCCTGACTCGCCAAAAAGGGCGCCAGCGTCTTCCCCCCTTTGCCGAATCCGATGATCATGGCGTCTACGTTCTTTCTCACCTGTACTCCCCCTCTCAGTACTCTATCCTAATGTTTTATTCGAAGCGTTCCAGTACTACTTTGCCAACGGTACGGCCCGATTCCAGCATGGCATGTGCCTTACGCAGGTTCGCGGCATTGATCGGTTCCAGCTTGTCGGTTGTAGTCGTGCGAATTACGCCTTCGTCAACGAGCCGGGCCACCTCATTCAGCAGCTTATGCTGCTCAATCATATCCGGAGTCCCGAACATGGAACGGGTGAACATGAGCTCCCAGACAAACGTGACGCTTTTGTCCTTGAGCAGGGTCAGATTCAGCAGTTCATCCGTCTCGACAATCGAGCAGATTTTCCCTTGCGGTGCGATAACCGCGGCCATGCTCTTCCAGTGCTTCTCCGTACTGTTCAGGCAAAAAATATAATCCACCTGAGCAAATCCGGCGGCCTGCAGCTGTGGCAGAAACTCCTCAAAATGATTGATCACATGATCCGCTCCCAATCCCTTCGCCCATTGTGCTGATTCCGGACGGGAAGCTGTACCGATAACGGTCAGTCCTGCATGTTTGGCAAGCTGAATGGCGATTGAACCGACACCGCCTGCTGCTCCGATGATCAGAAGCGTTTTGCCGGCATTATCAGCCTTGCCTGTGGAAATCCCCAGCCGGTCAAACAACCCTTCCCACGCCGTGATGGACGTTAATGGAAGAGCAGCAGCCTCTGCATAAGTCAGTGTCGCCGGTTTCGAACCGACGATCCGCTCATCCACCAGATGATACTCACTGTTTCCACCCGCACGCTTAATGCTGCCTGCATAGTAGACCTCGTCACCAGGACGGAATAATGTGCAATCCTCTCCGACCTGTTCTACCACACCTGCAACGTCCCATCCGAGCACTCTGGGAGCTTCCTCTACCCGGCTTTTTGGGGAGCGCACTTTGACATCTACCGGATTTACAGAAATCGCTTTAACCTTTACCAGAATGTCTTTGCCTGTTGGGACCGGCTTCTCCAGCTCCACATCAATCAGGCTCTCCGCATCATCGATTGGCAAGTATTTGATTAAGCCTACTGCTTTCATTGTTTCTTTGGTCATGGGTTCGCATCTCCTTATCATAACTGTAATGTACTTAAAATTAGTTAGTACAGTAAGTATAGTTTATACATGCACTTCCGTTAAGAACGCACATTAATGTGAGATAGTATCATTTTGTATACTGGACTCCATATCAACAAGTCCTTCATCTCACATCCAGCTGACTCTTCCGGTTCTTCATTCGCATGAATTAATAACTTTATAATAACTAAAATAGATTTTTAGTAATACATTTTGAATTTTTTCATTTATTTAGCTGATATCTATCTTCCCACACACAAAAAAAGATAATAAGTACCTTTTTTAGGTAAAATGCATAAAATAATTATACATAATTTAAATAACAAAATGCTAATATATAACCATCCATTAGAACCAATCAAACATTTGAAAGCGTAACCAAGTATGTCACCCTCATTCAATAAAAATTCTGGAGGTGAACCGCTAGGCATTGTCTACAATCCATGAGGGTCTACATAAATACAATTCCCGGGGTGGTTTTTTGGTGATTTTACGCAAGTGGTCAAGAGCAATAGCGGTATTCCTTCTGGTATTCTCCTTAATTGGACAGGCTCCTAAAAATGCGCATGCTGCCAGCGGATTTTATGTAAGCGGAACCAAATTGATGGATTCTACCGGACAACCTTTTGTTATGCGCGGAGTCAATCACGCGCATACATGGTATAAGGATCAGCTCTCAACCGTGATTCCTGCAATTGCTAAAACGGGTGCTAATACGGTCCGAATTGTATTATCAAACGGTTCTAAATGGTCCCTTGACGATATGAATGCCGTTAATAGTATTCTCAGCCTCTGTAAGCAAAACAAGCTGATCGCCGTTCTAGAGGTGCATGATGCCACAGGAAGCGACAGTCTCACAGATTTGAACACTGCCGTAAATTACTGGATAGGCATCAAAAATGCGCTTATCGGCAAGGAAGACAGCGTGATCATCAATATCGCCAACGAGTGGTATGGCACATGGGATGGGGCAAATTGGGCTAATGGCTATAAGCAGGCAATCCCGAAACTTCGCAGCGCCGGTCTGAATCATACACTGATAGTCGATTCGGCAGGCTGGGGGCAATATCCGTCTTCTATTGTCAATTACGGAACTGAGGTGCTAAATGCAGATCCGTTAAAAAACACAATGTTTTCTATCCACATGTATGAATATGCCGGCGGTAATGCGAGCACTGTCAAATCAAATATTGACAGTGTGCTGAATAAGAATCTGGCATTAATTATTGGTGAGTTTGGCGGACAGCACACTAATGGCGATGTAGATGAAGAGACCATCATGAGCTATTCCAAGGAAAAGGGCGTTGGCTGGATGGCCTGGTCATGGAAGGGTAACAGCAGTGATCTGTCCTATCTAGATATGGCAAATGATTGGTCAGGCAGCTCACTTACCTCATTCGGCAATACCGTTATAAACGGAAGCAACGGTATTAAGGCTACATCCGTCTTATCCGGGATTTTTGGAGGCGGAAACACAGACCCTGGGTCCGGAAATACCTCTACCTTGTATGATTTCGAATCAGGAACTGTGAGCTGGGCTGGCAGCAATATTACAGGCGGCCCATGGACGACCAGCGAATGGAAGTCTGCCGGAACATATTCTCTCAAAGCAGATGTGAACTTATCCTCCAACTCCAAACACAGCCTGTATATTGCCGCCAGTCAAAATCTCTCGGGAAAAGCAAGTCTCAAAGCAACCGTAAAACATGCAGCCTGGGGCAGCTTCGGTAATGGTATCTCTGCCGTTCTGTATGTGAAAACCGGTTCGGGTTGGACTTGGTACGACAGCGGAACTACGCTGATCAATTCGAACAGCGGCACCACTTTGACCTTGTCACTCAGCAACATTCCGAACTTGAATGATGTCAGAGAGATTGGAGTCGAGTTCCGGGCTTCTTCGGGCAGCAGCGGCCAATCTGCTATTTATGTGGATAGCATAACTGTTCAATAACCGTTTAAGCACGTTAAATATCGTTAAGGAATCGATTAGGCTCATGTCACTGACATGGGCCTTTCAAGCGTCTGCATTCAATTCAGCAGTTTCCTCTGCTGGCATCTTTTGTCCATTAATTGTTCATCTTTACTTCATATGAATTTTCATCATTTTCAGGTAATCTAATGTAGTTGATTTTGAAAGCCCCGGTGTAATAGAATGAATTAATTAAATAGAAAAGGATGCGCATAACCCATGCGATTGAAGGAACCGCGTACACTCAGTAAAAGATCCATACTCTTTTTCTCCATTATCATGCTTGCGAAAAGCTATTTCGCCTGGTATTACTTGTTCGAAGACGGGCCGACCTGGAGTACATTGTTCAAAGAACTCCCCTTTGTCCTTATCATATTTTGTCTGATTGAGTGGTTCGCCACAAAACGGAAGATTGCTATCTACATGCTCGTTAATCTGTTAATTACTGTTCTATTCTTTTCCCTGATAGTCTACCATAATCACTTCGGGATAATCGCCACTTCACAGGTGATCGGTCAGGCGAAACAGGTGGGAGCGGTCAAAAAGAGTATTTTTGCCGTCATTCATCCGCAGTATATGCTGATTTTCCTGGATATCATTATTATCAGCCTCATTATGCTAAGCCGGAAGAAAGCGCTGGCCTGGAAAAAAGCCATGTCGCGCCAGAGCAACCGCAAGGTAGTCGCAGTCCTCTTCTGTATCTCCCTGGTAATCTGCATGATGAATATCTTCCCCAACAAAGCCAGTATGAATGAGACAGTCCAAGCTGAGCAAATGGGGATTCTGAATTATGAGGCCTATGCCCTGCTTGCGGATCAGGAGGAAGAGGTCATCGACAGCGCCCAGATTACTCAATCGGTGATCGATCAGACCAAAGGTATTCAGGCCCAGACTAGTCCTATACTGTACGGAGCCGCAAAAGGCAAGAATCTGATTATCATTCAGATGGAATCCTTTCAGAACTTCTTAATTCATTTATCGATAGACGGACACGAAATCACACCGAACATGAATAAGCTGGCGGACAGCAGTATCTATTTCCCGCGCTTCTTCCAGCAGGTTGGTCAAGGCAACACCTCAGATGCGGAATTTATCGTAAATACTTCCTTTTATGTTCCGCCGGATGGTCCGGCAACCGAAATTTACGCTCCCAAAGAGCTGCCAAGCTTACCGAAACTGCTGCAGGCTCAAGGCTATGACACCGCCACCTTCCATACGAACGAAGTTGATTTCTGGAACCGCGGTGAGCTCTATCGTGCACTTGGTTTTAACCGTTATTATGACAAAGCCTTTTTCGGTGAAGACGACACCATTTTTTATGGTTCTTCTGATGAAGTCCTCTATTCGAAGACCTCATCTGAGCTGGCCCGGATGAATGAACGCAGTGAACCTTTTTATTCACATGTCATCTCAATGTCTTCCCATAACCCCTTCTCAATTCCGGAGAACAAATATCAAATGACCTTGCCGGAACGATATGAAGGTACCTTTGTGGGTGATTATATTCGTGCCCAGAACTACGCGGATTACGCGCTGGGACAGTTTATTGCCGAGCTCAAGGAAAATGGAGTCTGGGACGACAGCCTGATCGTGCTGTACGGAGATCATCGCGGACTGCCTATTTTCTCGCTGAAGGAAGAGGATAACGTTTTACTCGAGGAAATACTTGGTCATGAATATAACGAGCGTGATCTGATTAATATTCCGTTAATTATTTCCTCAGCCGGAGTTCCGGCTCCAAGCGTACAGAATCAATTAGGCGGACAGGTGGATATTTTACCGACAGTAGCGAATTTGCTGGGTGTGTCTGTGGAGAATCATATTCATTTTGGACAGGATTTATTAAATCAGACGGCCTACAATCTGCTGCCTCAGCGTTATTATCTGCCAACCGGATCGTTTGTAAATAACGAAGAGCTGTTCTTATCCGGCAGCGGGTACGAGGACGGCCAGCATTACACGCTGTCTGGTGACGGCAACAAGCCGCTTCTCTCCACTGAGGATGAGTTCGACCGTGCACTGAAGCTCCTTCAGCTCTCAGATAGTTATGTGTCGCAATTACCGGATAGGGAAGTCTTGGAATAAGACGGATACAAGTACGCTCATGTAAACAGCCACTCCAGCTTCGCAATTGTCGAAGTAGGGGTGGCTGTTTGTAATTAACCTTACGCGGAATTACTATTCAAAAGACGTAAGCCTATATATTAGGCTGTTGTGTACCATATGAAAAGATAGTAATCATTTTCATTTTCCCCAAATAGCTCATAAAGGTTCCAGTCATCGTAGATAACTAAATTCTTTGAATTGCTTATGAGAATATCTTTGTAATTTATTTCTATATCCAATTGATTAATTCTTTGAGATGCTTCATCACTGCTCACTACTCTAAAATCTCCATTCTCTATACTGTAATGAAGAATTTGATTTAGTATCCCAATTCTATTTTGAATCACAGACTTCTCTTCCCATAACAACTCATCTTCGCAATATTTCAGTCGCTCTTGCAGTAATATATATCCTTCCATTTCAGATTTAACTTCTGATTTTTCAATCGAGAGCAGATAACAATAAACTTCGTCACGTAGAACTATGTATTCTTGTATTTGAAAATTAGACTTAAACGGGAGATGTATATAGACACTTGGACTTCTATTATCCATAAAATCTTGTTTGTTTAAAATAATTACCAGCTCCTCACAGTAATAACTTTACCGGCGATTGCGCTAGATTCCCCAAACACAAGAAACAGCCGGGAAATACCCGGCTGCTCTCGGTTTACAGCAAGAATTACTCGACCGGTACGTTCGCAATCGTCACTGGCTCTGTATATTTTGCCGTACTGTTCAATCGAAGACGCATACTGGCCGCGCCGGTGATGTTCGGATTGATGGATACGGTTAATGTTTTGGAGGCAACACCACTAGAATCAGCCGTAAGCGAGAAAGCCGAACTGTAGCCATAGGAAGACGGCCAGGAACCATCGCTGTTCTTGATCTTCGCAACCTGCGTTCCCGAGCTGTTGTAGATGCCAAGGCTGTAGCCGGAGGTCGTTGAGTTGGCTGTCAAACCTGACAGGATGACATTCACCTGGAATTCATATTGATTAGGAAGTGTCGCCTGATGTTCAAATATATAAGCCGGGTTGGTGGTTGATGGTGCAGCTACACCATAAGAACCGCTCTTAAACGTAGAAGGGTCATACCATTTGTATCCGGAAGCCGGAGTTGCCCAAGGCTCTGCCACCGGCTGCGTGGAGTTCGCGGGTATTTCCCAGCTGGACAGCGTAGTGGCTGTATCCAAGGTAAGCCCGGGTACCGCAGAAAGTGAGGTATAGCTTTCCTTCGTTGCTAGCCAGTTGACCATGTTGAGCAGCAGGGTGGCGTCGTCCTCTTCTTCATAGCCGTCATATGTGGTTTTGGCACCACCTGTCTCTTCCTTCTTGTATTTAGGCGAAGCATCTTCTACCGCCGAGGAATCTCCGATAAATGCTGCTTTGCCTGCACTTACCTTAGCCACAGCGACAAACGGCCCTTCCGCAACTCCGCCGCCGTTATATACCCCGGCATCCACTGCGCTCGGCCAGGCCGTAGCTGTCGTCGGCACATAGACGATCCCTTTCGCCTTGGCAGGATTGGTAATAGCAAGCGTTGAACCGGCGTGAACGGCAACTGTGGATACTCCGCTTGTAATATTGAAGGCTTGGGCCGGGGCCACAATGTTGTTGGCTACGACATCACCGAGTGCGTTGTAGCGGAACCTCACCCCAAAGTTAGTGGACAGCCAATCCGAACTGGCAACACCAGACATGGCGGACGAAGCAGCTTCCTCCGTACTCATGCCAAGTGCAGGATTACTCCAGGCACCTCTCCGGTAGCCGTTAAAGACCTCTGAGGCGTCCCAACGGTTTTTATTCCGGTCCGCATTGTAATGATCGCTGATAAAGAAAATACTCCCGCCGGCGTTTACATAGCTGAGCAGCGCCGCCTGCTCGGATGTCTTATAAGGAATGTTAGCTTCCGGAATCACAAACACGTCGTAGCCGGACAGATCCGCCAATGTAATCGCAGTGCTTTTACGCAGTTCCTTCACATAATAGCCAGCACCCGCTAAACCGCCTGCAAAATCTGAAAAGGCGCCATCGATGACCCAATCCGCTGCACCCGCGGTCTGGGCATGCGAATTATCGAATAGAACCTTCTTGCCGTTCGCTGTAGCCGGAGTGATACTGGGAGCAGGATCGGACGGTCCTTCGGCATTGACCTTCAGGGACGGGATTCCTAAAGCCGCAGCCAGAACAGCGGCAATGGCCAGACTCGTCCAGGTTTTGCGCAGACGCGGAAAGCTATGAAGCATTAACATTCCTCCACTCTATTCTTAGGATATGACCAATGGCGGTCGCAACTAGAATAGCATAGAAGAATCTGGCAAAGGATATAATTTTACTATTTTTACAATTTTAATATATATTTGTGAAAGACGCACAATATATTAACATACTATTGATCTAAATCGCTCTAAAACCTGAAAGGAAAGAGCACTTGATAGCGTATCCGCCTTCACTTGGAATTCCGCCAAAACGTTGAACAGTCTGCTTTATCCTGAATATTGAATTCGATCATTTCCTTCAGCAAGGAATAATCCACCGGTTTTTCCCAGCGGATGCGTACCAGCTGCTTCGTGTGATCATAGCCGGCCTGCACAATTTTATTAGAGAAATGATTAATCCCTGCCAATTCAGGAGCAACCGCTATATGCTGTTTGGCTACGCTAAAGCCAATAATATACGTGCCGTGATCGGTAAACATGGGCTGATTCCAGGCAATTTTGGGCATCAGACCGGGAAATGAATCTGTGACCCAAGCCAACACTTCTTCCATGCGGGCCAGATGTTCCGGATGATCAATCTTGGCTAAATACTCTGCAAAAACTTCCATGTAGTTCCTCCTTAAAGAATACGGCTTATTATTCCTTGTACTTATTCCAATCCACTATCTCTATCCATTCTCTAATGTCTACGTCTTCCAAGGTTCAATCCGTTATGCATTCCTACTCAAACGGTATAACCCTGATTACCGGCCGCAATACCTTATTAGTTGATTTGAATACCAAAGTAGAATGCAGCTGTATTTCTTACATCCCACACCGTCGATAAAGTATACGTATAATAGCCAGGCTCATCGGGTGTTATGTAGCCCATGTCATCTCTTATACTCATGTTCAAGAATCGAATACAGGTAAGAGTCATGCCATCCACCCTTATGCCACATATGTTCACGCAAATGGCCCTCGTAAGTCATACCGATCTTTTGCATCACTTTCGCAGAACCGATATTGTCCGGGCGGCAGGTCGCGTAAATCCGGTGCAGTCCAAACTCACGAAAACCCAGCTTCAGCAGAGCTTCCGCTGCCTCACTCGTATAGCCCTGCTTCCAGAACAGCGGATTAAAACAATATCCGATCTCCCCCTGCTTCGGGTCACTAAGATGAAGTCCGCATCCGCCCAGCAGCTGATTCGTTGCTTTCAGTACCACTGCGAATTCAAACCCCCGGCGGGGAGATTGCTTTTGCATATCAATAGTTAATTTAAGATAATCTCTTGTCTCCGCTTCAGAGTTCGGGCCCCAGATCATATATTTGGCCACTAACGGATCTGACGCATAGGCATGCACTTCTTCCAGATCTTCGAGCGTGAATTCCCTAATGATTAACCGGTTCGTCTCAAGCTTAAAAGTGTTCATCTATAGCCCCCTTTCTTGTAAGAAACCCAATCTTCCATTATTCTAGTAGTCAATAGATCCCGTATGGCACAGGAGGAATTGCTAATGGACAAAAAAACGCTGGCTGCATTAAAGAAGCTGTACCGTTATGACAATTCCGGGTATGATGCAGAGCGCGGTGTCAGTCTGTACCGGTTGGAGAGCTTAAGCCTTGAAGAGCGCAGGCTACTTACGCATTATGGATGGGAAGCAAATGAACTGGAATGGATCACCCATGATGAAGGGAACCGGATGCTGATGGCCCTTCAATCGGATGAGCGGTTGTCATGGTCAGGGATAGCGGGAGCATTCATAGCAGGTGTTGGCGGAAGCTTTCCTAGAGGCATATCTCCACTAATGAGCTATCACAGGATGCTCCAGATGAAGGAACATGAATATGTTCAAGCAGAGCACTTCATTTGCTGCAAAACCTGCGGATTTCATAAAGACCAGTGGGTGAATATCTCTTACATCCGTTATGCCCTCCACTTAGGCAATGTATATGGCAGCACTACAGGAGCATACGCTGATTTAACGGAGATCGCGGAGCTGCTGGAGCACAGCCCTATTGTACCGGCAGCAGCAGATATTGAGCTTTTCAGACAGCTTATCGAAAGCCTTGATTCAGCACCACCTGACGAAACACCCGGTCAATTTGAGAAACGGCTGACTTCCTCCCGGCTGATAAAAGGTACTGCGGGTACACGCCGGGGTATTCTGCAATCGCTTGCTGCGCTGGGTGTGCTGCCGAATCAAATCTTGACGCTTACTCCCGCTCAATGGACGAATACAGAAGAAATTTTGAATGGGGAGCTTCATTTGAACAATACCCGGGGACGCTCCGATATGGAGATGCCATGGGCCGGCTGGCAGGGTAAGCTTGGTGTTAATACAGCAGTTCTGAACCAGTTGTTCGGAGAGTTCCTCTGATATCCCTCAGGTTAATTCAGTTCCTTGCTCTTAATCGTAAAGCCGCGGACCTTCATCCACTTCCCGGCAACCGATTCATCGACGGTTCCTGTTTTGGTTCTGACGCAAAATTTATGCGACGTCCCTCTGTCAAAGCCGGATGCCTCATAGAGCAAATCGTCACCCGCCTGACCCTTGAAATACACCTGCTTTAGGCCGAGCCGGCTTAGCAGCTCCTGCTTTACACTTTCAATATACATGCGCGAATATTCTTTAGACATTGTTGTTCTTTCCTCCTGCAGTGTTCATTCTCTTGTCCATTATACCATTCTCTTGTGGGAGGTGATTTAATTGAACTCGAGAAATTCTATTATGGGATTGAACGTGACTGCAGAGAATGTTTGGACTTCCGGCCGCTGTTATGTTTGGATTTCCTGATTTAATCGCTGAGCACGGTTGAAATCCAAACATAAAGGCGGACGCTATCGCTCCGTAAGGCTCAAACTTCTCTTCCGCCACTTTTCCCTAATTGTATATTTTCAAATTCCATTTATATAGTGGGCTAGAAGCAAAAAGCAGCAGTCCTCCACGATCTGGAGGACTGCTGCTGTATTGAGACTGTATTTACCTATTCAACCAGGTGGCACGTTGCAAAATGGCCTTCGGCTACCTTCCTCTGTTCCGGCTTTACCACCTTGCATGTATCCAAAGCATAAGGACAGCGAGGATGAAAGGTGCAACCGCCAGGAGGATTAAGCGGTGAGGGGATCTCTCCTTGAATCGATAACATCTCTTGTTTATTTTCCGGCTTATCCGGGATTTTCAGAATCGAATTAAGCAGCACCTGAGTATACGGATGGGTTGGTGTCTTGAATAATTCATCTGCCGGAGCCTGCTCAACGACCTCTCCCAAATAAAGAACAGCAATATCGTCGCTCAAATACTCAACAACCGCCAGATTATGCGAGATGAAAATATACGTAAGGTTGAACTCTTCCTGTAAATCACGCAGCAGCTGAATGACCTGAACCTGAATGGACACATCCAGTGCCGAGACGGGTTCATCACAAATAATCAGCTTCGGATTCAGCGACAGCGCCCGGGCGATGCCGACACGCTGCAACTGCCCGCCGGACAATTCATGCGGATATGCATACTGAACCTCATCCGGCAGACCGACACGCTCCAGCAGTTCGACCGCCCGTTCCCGCCGGCTCCCCTTTGTTCCTATTTTATGGATAGCCATTGCATCTTCGATGGCCTCCCCTACAGTCATCCTCGGATTGAGACTCGCCTTGGGATCTTGAAATATAATCTGCATATTCCGGCGCAATTCACGCAGCTTTTTCTTGTTGATGCTGGAGAGGTCATTTCCCTCAAAAAGAATTTTACCCTTGTCAGATTCCAGCAAACGCAGGACCATCCGTCCCAGTGTTGATTTTCCCGAACCGCTCTCCCCGACAAGCCCCAGCGTTTTTCCGGCTTCCAGGGTAAAGGATACATTCTCGATAGCATGCAGCTTCTTGCCTTGTACGCGAAAGGTTTTGGAGACATTCTCTACCTGCAAAAGTGGACTAGACGGCATAGGAAGCTACCTCCTCGGCATGATGACAGGCAATTTGATGATCTATGCCAAATGTGCGGAGCTCAGGCACCTCATGGTGGCACCGCTCCGTTTTGTAGGTGCAGCGTTCGGCAAACGGGCAGCCGGCAGGAGTCTCGGTAAGCGTCTTTGCCGACTTCGGAATGGAAATAATCTCTTTCCCCTTATGGCCAACCTCAATAATAGAGCGTTTTAACCCGATGGAATACGGATGTGTCGCCTTGCGGATGAACTGATCCGTCGTCGCCATCTCCATGATTTTCCCGCCGTACATCACAATAATTTTGTCGCAAAAATTGGTGGCGAGGCCAAAGTCATGCGTTACCATCACTACGCTCATCCCGTGTTTTCTGCGCAGGTCCTGCAGCAGTGCGAGAATCTGCATCTGAACCGTCACGTCAAGCGCTGTAGTCGGCTCATCGGCAATCAGGAGCTGAGGTTCACAGGCCAGTGCGATGGCGATCATGATCCGCTGGCGCATCCCGCCGGAGAATTCATGCGGATAATTTTTGAATCTGGATTTCGGATCGGGAATACCCATTTCGTGGAGCAGTTGAATCGTCCGCTCAAAAGCTTCCCTGCGGCCTGCATATTGATGCGTCAGCATAGCCTCCATAATCTGATCCCCTATGCGCATAACCGGGTTCAGGCTGGTCATCGGGTCCTGAAACACAACGCCGATATCGCGCCCGCGGATATCTTCTAACTGTCTCGGCCGTAATTTGAGTAAATCCTTCCCCAGAAAATTAGCCGTTCCCGAGGTGATTTTCCCATTTTCACGGAGCAGTCCGATGGAAGACATTAAGGTGACGGATTTGCCTGAGCCGCTCTCGCCGACGATTCCCAATGATTCATTGGCATTTATCGCAAAGCTGACACCGTTAACGGCAAAAACCTCATCCTCACTTCTGGAGAATTTGACATGAAGGTTATCAATGGAGAGCAACGGTTGTTCTTGCATGTTAATTTCCCCCTTTCGGACTGAACGCTTCCTGAAGCCCGTCTGCAACAAACAGAAAAGCCAGCAGTGTCAGGGCAAAGATGCCCGCCGGAAAATATAACAGCCACGGAAAGCCGAGAATATTGTCACTGGCTTGGGCAATCATATTCCCGAACGAAGGGATTGGCGGCTGAAGCCCCATACCAAAGATGCTCAGTCCAGCAATCTGTGTGAGATCGCCGGGGATTCCGAAAGCAAGGGCAACCCCCATGCTGCCAATAACATTCGGCAACATATAGCGTCTGGCAATATGTGCCTGGGAAGCCCCCAGGGCTCTTGCCGCTTCTACCATTTCACCATCCCGCATCCCCAGAACGAGACTGCGGATCAGTCTGGCATAACCCGCCCAGCCGGGAATACCAATAGCAAGAATCAGCGAGGTATACCCTCGTCCTAACAGAATAACCAGAATCAGGGCAAAAAGAAATCCCGGCAGCGTCATCATGAAATCCACAGCACGCATAATAATCATATCTGCGATCCCGCCGCGCAAGCCTGCCCACAGGCCCAGGATAATTCCAATCACGAAGCTGACTACTGTTGCTCCAAAGGCAATAATAAGCGCACTGCGGACACTGTACAGAATTTGGCTGAACATATCATGCCCGACATTATCGGTACCAAAGATATGCTGCCATGAAGGGCCTTGGTTAATCGCCAGAAAATCTCCGGTGCGATAGTCATAAGGGGCCACATAAGGTCCAATAATCCCGGCAATCAAAAAAAGGACAACCCAGACCATACCGATAACCGCAAGCTTATGGTTTTTGAAGCGTTTCCATCCCTGATAGAATGGAGACCGATGAAAGGTTCTTTTCTTTACGACAGCATCTGATTTCTTTATTACAGCTGAGCTTGCCAATTGCCCGCTCCCCCTCCTAAGATCGTATGCATTCCATTGGTTTATAATTTGACCCGGGGGTCAATCAAGGCATAAACAATATCCACCAATAAATTGATGACCATAATCATGGAACCGAGCAAAAAGACTGAAGTGATCGCAAGCGGATAGTCGAAACTGGTGAACGCCGTCTGCATCACCTGTCCGAGCCCCGGAATGGCAAAAATCTGCTCAACCCAGATCGTTCCCATGACCGTAAATGCAAACTGGGGTCCAATGACGGTAATCATCGCTGTCAGCGAATTTTTAACACCATGCTTGAAAACCATCGGCCAGTATTTCACTCCTTTGGCTTTCGCCGTCCGGATGTAATCCAGCCGCAAGGTTTCGATCAGGCTTCCCCGCATGTATCTGGCCACCACACCAATGTTCCCCGCAGCCAGACAGATCACCGGAAGAATGACATCCTTCCATGTCCCCCAGCCAGTTACAGGCAATATCCCTTGAAAAACAACCCCGAACAGCAGAACCATAATTACCGCGAGAACAAACGCAGGGATGGCTTGACCCGCGAGTGAGATTGTACTAACTACATAATCAATCCATGTATTCCGTTTCAAGGCGGCTATAATGCCGAGCGGAACACCAATAATTACGGACAAAAGCACTGAACCAAAGGCTAAAAGTGCACTGATCGGCAAAGATTGCTTCAGCTGATCTGCAATTTTCAGGGAAGGATTCTGCATCGAATTTCCGAAATTGAAGGTTAATTCATGCCAAATATACTTTAGGATCTGTCGCCAAAGCGGCAAATTCAAACCATACCGGCTTTCGAATTGTTCCATGATTTTATGATAAAGAACAGGGTTTTGTCCTTGCAGCGGAGCAAGTACCGTAGCCATAATATTGCTGTTCATGAAGCCGCCTGGCGAGTAATACATCATAATATAGCTGACTGTGATGACAAGCATCAATGTGATAATGATCTGAACTATGCGCTTTAACACAAACTTTGCTACAGTCATTCCCGAGCCTCCCTTACCGGTCAGAGGGCACCGGAAGAGGTGCCCCTGATTGGTGACTATTCAGTTTTCTTTGACTATTTTACCGATAAGAAGTGCAGTCCGTAGAAGTTACCCCATGCCCAAGGATTCGATTGCACACCCGTAATGCCCGGCTTCACCAGGAAGAACTGCTGCTGATAGAACAGCGGGATGGCGTAGGCATTGTCAATCAGGTTATTGATAACCTTAGCGGCAAATGGTGCTGCATCTTCAACAGTCAATGCATTGACGAACTCTGCCTGCCACATTCTCAAGTCTCTTAAATCATCCGATTGTGTCTTGTTATAGTACACCTGAACATCCAGCGCATTCTGATTCAGTTTTCCGCCCGGCGCATTCGGGGCAATAAAGGTCCAAGCACTCACAAAAGCGGCATGTTTCTCATCATTCGTCTTCGCATTTTTCCATACATCCACGATCTGTTGCCACTGCTCGGCGCGTGTTGGCACTCCCTTAGGATTCAGATAAGGCTGCCACTCTGCAGGCTGTTTCGCAGTCCATTCATCCAAATAAGCGATATCTTCTTTGGCCGCCTGTTCAAGCTTAGCCCAATCGCTCCATTCCACGCCAACCTTCGCGTCATTAGGATCTCCGTATTGTTCAATAGCAGGTTTATAGTAGACTTCCTTGCTCCAGTTCACGAAATTCTGCGTAGCCTCCAGCGGTGCATCCAGTGTACCGATGGAATACAGCTGCTGCGTTGCACCCATATCCAGACTTCCCGGTTCGCTCCAGTTCGTTGCCCCGGAAGCCAGGATAAATCCTGGTTCGGCATCCGCTTGCGGGCCGTTATATTGATAGGCATTGAATTGGGTTTCGTTCAACTGTTTGATTTCCGTTGTAATTCCGAGTCCCTGCTGCAACTCCTGACCAAGCGCCAGGGCAATGGATTCCCCTTGCGGATCCACTTGCTTAACACCAATATAAAGAATTAGCTTCGGCAAACCTTTGCCGCCTTCAAATCCGGCATCCTTGAGCATCTGTTTAGCTCCATCCAGATCCTCTTCAATTCCTTTTTCAAGCTTCTCCGTCGGCCAGCCTGGTGATGCGAACACATTGGTTACTCCGCCCATACCATTCAGAACCGATTCTACAATCGGTTTACGCTGGATGGCTTTGGCAATCGCCTGACGGACTTCCTTCTTGTCGTACGGGGATTCCGTAGTCGGGTTGGACCATTCCAGGTACTTGATGGCATAGTTTGGTGCTGTGAACAGCTCTGAATTCAGGTCATGTGACTTCACATACTGCAAATCCGATGTGGTCTGTACCAGTGCTACCTCGGTTTTACCAGCCATGTAATCTTCTACCGGTACGGTTGTGGCCGGGAGCACATGGATCGTTTCCACATTCCCGCGGTTCAGCTGATCCTTCACACCCACATAATTAGGGTTGCTTACCATTACAAGCTCTCCGTTAGGTGTGAATGATTTGACCATATACGGACCGTTGCTGACAAAGTTCTCTGGTGCAAACCAGTCACTCGGATGCGCGTCAACAACCTTTGGATTCATCGGCATCGCCCCGGCCAGCACCAGATCTCCCAGAATCGCATGAGGCAGCGTAGTAGTAATCTCTAAAGTATAATCATCAATTACTTTGAGTCCGACTTCTTCTTTACTTACCGAACCTGCGTGATAAGCGTAAGAGTTCTTTACAAAATTAAGTACGCTAAGCCACAGCTGTGCGGTCGTATTTTTAGGATCCAGCTGGTACATGTAGGAATAATAAAAATCATTGGCAGTAACCGGATCACCGTTGGACCATTTGGCATCCTTTCGGAGTGTGAACGTCCAGGTCGTTTTATCCTCAGAGACTGTATATCCTGTAGCAATCTTAGGGACAATTTCATTGTTTTGATTGTATCCATACAGGCCTTCGAGCAAAGTACCTTGTTCAACGAGAATCTGGCCCTGCCACTGCGTTGGATCCAGTGTAGGCATCTTCGGATTGAAAACAGTCACCGAGCTTCCTGCCTTAATCTCTGGATCAGAAGCGCTTTCATTTTTAGGAGCGGATTCTCCTGAATTATTCTTCGTGTTAGACGCACTATTGGTGCTGGCCGGCTTGCTCCCATCATTGCCGCTGCCACTATTGCCGTTAGCATTATTTGAGTTGTTGTTGCATGCAGTCACCGAAAGCATAGCAAATGACAGAATAAGCGCGAGAATAGCATTCTTCTTTTTCATCCTCAAGCGATCCCCCTTAAATATGTTACTCAAAATAAACCTAACACGTTATCACTTCGTTATCATTTATACTATCAATATGATACTTCCGCATACTCACCTCCTAAATTAATCGCAAACACGATTTGACAATAATAACACACAACCTAACATTTATTCCCGTATAATACCTATGTAACCGCTTCAATTGTAATTTTATTACTGTTTCATGTCAAGAAAAAAATGGAATTCAATTTCCGTTAGTATAACTATTCATAATAATTTTAGACTAACAAAATTTACGTTTTCGACAAATTATCAACTTTTTTCGTTAAAAATCATATAAATTAAACTAACTTATTTCTGTTTTTTTCAAAACCTAAGGAAACTTTATGTAGCAGAAACACCGGCCAGCACTAAATCTACAGGGTCAGATCATAGGCTAACCAGGTAAATTGCCGAATCCGCATAAAAAAAGCCGCACTGCGCGCGGCTTTTATCAGAATTATTTTCGTTTATGAACTATAAAGGATAAGTAAGGGAAGCTTTATTAATAGGTATACCAGGCAGGGGCTTCACCATATAATTCATCTATTTTTGGTATAAGATCCAGCTCCAGATTATGATATACAGCCGCCATATTCTCAACAATCTCCTCCACATCGGTCTGCTTATTTAAATAGACATTTAAATACCAGTTATTCGAACAGGGAATATTCATCTGATGTTTCCATAACGGGCCTTCAATACTGCATTCACAAGATAATGAGTGTCCCCACTTATCAACTGTAAAAGTTAACATGATCCGGTTATAGTTTCCCGTCTTTTTAACCATCGTATTCCGTCCATGACCGCTATACTTTGGAATATATGCGAAGCCTAGCCGGCTGAAGTTATGTATAACAGCTTTCTTTACGGAAATGGGTCCTTCCCTGTGAATTTGAAGAGACAGGCCCGCCAATGAGTGAGGGTACTGGAATTGGGGAAGATGGCCCTGATCTGAATATTTGCTCTCAATCCATTGCTGCCCTATAAGGAGTTTGTCCTTTATAATTGTACTCTCTGCGAGCGTAGAAGGAACCGCAAACGGCGCTTCATACTCTATTTCCCCCAGATTCTTAACAAACGTACTTGTCTTCGCTTGAAGACTGTCTGCCCCTTCAGGAATATCTTCTTCGTCCAGTTCAACAATAGCATACAGAAAGTTCTGCCTCCCTGTAATCCACCAATTGCTCTGTAAAATAATGCATGGTGAGGGATATGTATTAAGGTTAACTGGAGAACCCGCATAAAATCGGCAGTCCGTTCTAAAATCTCCTTTTGCGTGATAAGGAACCGGACGGGTTGCAGCCTTCTCTGGGGACGACCGCAGAATGGAAAGACTGTCTATAATGAAAGTCGCCTCATTTATAGGAAACCGCCGGGGTATCCCATTAATAATCTCAACCATCAGTTCTGGCGACAGCGGGTCCGTGCAGCCATTCAAATTACAGCTGTCCCAATCCTCAGACAAGTTAGACATAGCATAAGGGGGTTCAAACCTCTCTGGTTCACTTGGTACCGGAAACTTATATTTATTAAGCATAGGTGCATGTTTTAGCACTCGTTCTATTCCAGAAGCACTCATAGAAGATGAATCGGAGAGATAAAATTTAATATCCGCCGTCTGCTCACCGTGTTCCCTAAGTGTTTCGAGTACTTTTGCAGCCAGCACTGGCGGTGTGTCTTTTTTGGACAGTCGAAACATGATTAGCTTGTACAGCTTCATCCTCAGCCTCCTATGCGTTATTGATGGGTCTCATTCGTTTGCTGTATAACATTCCTCCGCCCTATTCATCACTAAACAGCTCCCGCAATACTGCCTTCCGGTTTTCGAGAAAACGTCTAGTAAGGATGTAGTGCAGTGTGTCTTCATACTGAATCTCTGAAGCAGGCTGACTGTCAAAGTTCAGGATTTGGGCATCCGGATAGCCCAGCAGAATCGGGGAGTGCGTTGCGATGATAAACTGGGCTTCTTTCTCCAGATCCTTAATGATTCGAAGCAATGACAATTGCCGGGCTGGTGATAGCGCAGCTTCGGGTTCATCCAGCAGATAGATCGCCTTTTTTCCGAAACGGTGCTTAAAAAGCGACAAAAACGCCTCACCATGGGACTGTTCATGTAATGACTGCCCCCCATAATACCTTAAACTTGAAGGCATTGTATCGATATGTGAAGCAAAGTGGTAGAAGGTCTCCGCCCTGAGAAAGAAACCGTCGGTTACCTTGGGCAGCCAGGATAAACGCAGGTGATCCCCCAGCGCCGAATGAGAAGCATCTACCTCGTAAGTATTGTTCCTGCCTCCGCCTGCGGTATTAAATCCGCACTGATAAGCGACTGCCTCGAGCAGGGTGGACTTTCCGGATCCGTTTTCGCCAACCAGAAAGGTAACATTCGTCTTGAATTCAAGACGGTGCAGATTTTTCAGGGCTGATATGGTAAATGGATAGCGGGAAAGATCCGTATCATTTTTCGGTAGAATCTCCACACTTCGCAGGAACATGTAATCATCTCCAAACCTATGTTATGAAAAGGCAGTGTCCCGGTTACTTCACGTCTACAGCTTCATAGAACAGCTGATTATTCTCAAGGAAGAGAACGCTGTCCTGCTTCAGCTTCATCGATTGAATATCCTTTTTCGATGGGTATTTCAGCAGAGCCTCGTTCACGTCCTGTTTATTCTGCTTGTTATCAATCTGATAAGCAATTATTTTGCGGCCTTCCCGCTTCAAAATTAAATCTTCGGTGCGGAAGCCTGTATGTTCGTTTTTACTCCGGATGCCTCGTTCACTCATCGTGCTTAAGTCCATACAGGAAACCAGCGAACGGTGAATTCCGGACCCGAAGGAATAAGCATACACGAGATCCATGGTCCCGTCATTATTGATATCGTAAGGCACAACACTCGTTACCCCATAAGCACCGAACCCATTTCCCAGCACCGCAGCCTTCCCTTCAGCGACAACAAAGGTTTCTAAGCTGCTGCTGTCTTTAAAAATCTGATGTTTAGTCTCTGACCAGACCTCAGGAGGTGTAATCTCATTCAGCTCACTAACCAGACTGGCTTCCTGCTGACCCAGCAACTCCTGAATAATTGTTTCAGCTTCCTTAACGGACAGCTTTTCGGACTTGGAATCACATGCGGTGAACAGCAGGATTACCGATAGTAAACACGCACCGAATCCGGCAAATTTGCGCTTGCTGTTCATGTCCGCACCTTCTTAATGTCTTTGTTGAACCAATGAACATACCCGCAGCGGTCGCAGGTCAATATATTCGCTGAACGGTTAGCGAAATCAAGATTCAAGAAACTTAGTAAAGCTGTATTCAACTGCGCATAGCCATGATCGAATTTATCATATTGACAGTGCACGCAGATCACACGCAGACCATTCACCTGATAGGGGGCTGCTGCTGTTAACTCTTTCATATTTTTGGAAAAAATCTTAAAAAACCTTTTTGCCCCGTTTGCCATTCCCGATGCCTCCTTCTAGCGCCTTTCCCATTAATACGCCTCCTAAATTTGGAAGTTTCGGTATATGCTGAACTATCTCATGTATGAGTGTTGGAGTGTAGAATAAAAAAACGGCCGCTGGTGTTCCCGGAGGAGCCCTTACAGCCGTTTTACCTATTATCTCTGCAGCGGTTTATTGTAGCCTTTGTCTTCATAGGGCTGCAATTTCTCCAGCCACCGTTTCAGCATCACCTTACATTCCCATTTCACATCGGCGATTTCGTCAGTTTCCTTCTCCTCCAGCACTTCATAGCCGAAATTCTCTGCCCCAAGTTCTTTCCAGTCCTTTTGCAGCTCTGCATTTGCGAACCGGCCCATATCCAGCTGCATCTGGAGGGTAAGCCATTTGTTCTTCAGGTTGGAAAAGGTATCAATGTAGATTTTACCGCTGAGCTTATTGGTGATTTGGATGGCACCCATGTATGTTTTAATCTGCTTGAATTCCTCTTGTAGCTCCTTACGCTTGCTCTTGTCCACGTTATTCTCTCCTCAAAGTTTTGTCGGGATTACTTCTATAACCAGGCTTCAGGCTTAAGTTGGTCAGCGGATGTCCTAATAGCCCATCTCCTTCAGTACCCGGGATAATACACTTAGCCGTTCACCTATCATTTCACCGTCTTCGCCAAGCGCTTGGGCAAACAGCTTAATATCATTATCAATCATTGGATTATCGGTACACACAGCCACATTCATGGCATCTCCCTGCAGACCTATACGGTCAATCGTCGTGTCCTCCGGGTCATACATTTTGGGCATACGGTAAGCATCCTGGAAATATAAGCTGCTTCTGCAGATCAGGATCGCCAGATCCAGCACACGGTGCATCGGCAGCTCTTCCGACTGTCTAGACCACTTCTCCCCTGTATGTCTCCATACTTTAGCTGAGATATCGACCTTTCCCCGGTCATTCCACTGGGCTAAGCCGAGGGACAGCCCCTGGGCATCAGTATTGCCGGCATAACGGCCGTCTACCTGCTCATAATTTTCGGATACGATCACAGGTTTATGTTTTAAGGTAGTTGGAATTTTCATCTCTACACGCTCCATTTGTATTTACTAATTTACTAAATTACTAATTTACTAAATCCAAAATCATAATACCCCTCATTCCATCATCTGTCAATCCCGCAAAAAAAAGCTTCTGCAGCAGATGCTGCAGAAGCTTTTTGGAGTACCTCTGAGTGTTGTCGTTACCTTTGCTTCTAATTACCGCCTCTGGATGGCCATTGAAAATTAGGTGCGGCGCATGTAAGCGCGGACGGTGATGGGTGCAAAGATAGCCACAATAACCGCAGCACCGACCAGGGAGAAGACGAGATCCGAACCTGCTGTTCCGTTATTGGTTAACTCACGGACAGCCGTTACCAGGTGGGAAATCGGGTTGATATTGACGAACCACTGGAGCCAGTCAGGCATAGTATCGACCGGCACAAAGGCATTGGAGAGGAACGTAAGCGGGAACAGCACGATCATGGATATCCCCTGCACACTTGAAGCTGTACGGGCGATTACACCGAAGAACGCGAAGATCCAGCTGATAGCCCAGGAGCAGGCGATTACCAGCAATGCAGCAACCGCAACATAACCGATCCCGCCCTCAGGACGATAGCCCATGAGATACCCCATAACGAAGGTCAGCACCGTTGCGATGGTATAGCGGACCGTATCTGCGAGCAGAGCTCCCGCAAGTGGTGCAATCCGCGAGATCGGAAGTGATTTGAAACGGTCGAACACTCCTTTTTCCATGTCCTCACGCAGCTGCACGCCAGTAACGATGGAGGTGGTGATGACCGTCTGCACCAGGATTCCTGGAATGATTACCGGCAAGTAGCTAACCACGTCACCAGAGATCGCTCCGCCGAAAATATAGGTAAACATCAGGGTGAAAATAATCGGCTGAAACGTTACGTCAAACAACTGCTCAGGGGTACGCTTGATTTTTAACAACCCCCGGTAAGCCATGGTCAGGGAATTGCGGACCGCCTGGCCGAAGCTGGAGTGATTCTTCAACTGGCGCTCAGCCCCCGGCTTAATTAATGTGCTCATATTGTTGTCCCCCCGCTTTATTATCTTTTCCTGGTACCTGTGCTGCACTATCCTCTACACCATGGCCGGTCAGGGACAGAAATACTTCGTCCAGGGTCGGCTTCTGTACACTCATTTCGGATAAGGGGATTCCCGCTGCACGAAGGGCGATCAGCAAATCGGTTACCTCGTCCGCATTGCCCATCGGCGCAGTAATCTTGGCGGCTTCTGCGGATACAGCGGCCTGAACCCGCAGCACCCGTTCAACAGTCTGCCGGGCAACTATAATTTGCTGCGGATTCTCCACTCTTAAGTGCAGCGATGAGCTGCCGACAGAGGATTTCAGATCATCAACGGTACCTTCGGCGACCACTCTTCCGTGGTCAATAACCGCTATCCGGTCTGCCAGCTGATCCGCTTCCTCCAGATACTGTGTGGTCAAAAGGACCGTTGAACCCGAGCCCACCAGCCGGCGGATCGTATCCCACATCTGGTTGCGGGTCCGCGGGTCAAGCCCCGTAGTCGGCTCATCCAGGAAAATCAGCGGCGGCTGGGCGATCAGGCTTGCGGCCAGATCCAGCCGCCGGCGCATCCCGCCGGAGAAATGCTTGAGCGGACGCTTGGCGGCTTCGGTCAGTCCGAATTCCTCCAGCAGATCCGCTGCTTTACGCCGGGACTCCGCACGGCCCAGTCCAAGCAGCCGGGAGAAAATCACCAGATTCTCGGTTGCGCTGAGCGACTCATCGACGGACGCGTATTGTCCGGTTACCCCAATCAATTGCCGTACGATCTGCGGCTCCTTCACCACATCATGCCCGAAGATTCTGGCGGATCCGCCATCCGGGCGCAATAAGGTAGCCAGCATGCGGATCGCTGTCGTTTTCCCGGCCCCGTTAGGCCCGAGCACCCCGTAGATGGAACCGGTGGCTACCTTAAGATCCACCCCATCTACCGCACGGTTGTCTCCGAACACCTTGACCAGCCCCTGAGCATCGATGGCTAATTCTGCTTGCTGCGGCGCTTTTTTGGTTTGTTGACTCATTTGCTACTCCTCCTACACAACTAATATATAAGGATCATAAATCCCTTATTTAAACTGAATATAAACGTGTATGTATTCTTCGGCCCATCAGTCCTGTTCATTATAAGCCTGATTACTGAGCTGCTTAACGGTCTGCAAGACCATTTTGCCCTCCGCCCCCGGACGTAGAAAACGGAATAAATAACTATAGACAAAAAGGTAACCTGTTACATATAATAAATATGTAACAGGTTACCTTTTATGAAAGGAGAAATACCTAATGGACGAACAAGAACAGCAAGCTTACATCCTCGGCGCCTTCCTTACGCTCGCCAACCGTCTTCAGGTGCTGGGTGATAAGCTGGATGAGAAGATCACAATGAAACAGTGGCTGCTGATTGCTGTTATTTTAAAGAGCGGTTCACCAGCACCCGCCTTAAGCGATCTGGCTGCGATGATCGGCAGCTCCAGGCAGAATGTCAAGAAAATGGCCCTTCTGCTGGAGAAGCAGGGATTTGTGGTGCTCTCGAAGGATGAAAAAGATGCACGGATTCTGCGTGTACGGCTTACCGAAGAATGTATGGTTTATTTTGCGGGTAGAAACCGGGAGGAAGAACAGTTCATGGACGATTTGTTCCAGGATTTCAATGCCGAACTGACTGGCGGACTGTTCACGGGTCTGACCAAGCTCACTGATAACATTGCCCGGATGGAAGCTGGATCCCCAGATGAAGAAAAGGAGTAAAACAATTATGATCCTGCTGATCATTATTTTTGTCTGTCTCGTTACCGCTATAGTTGTCTTTTGGCATATTCCCTACTCCAAAACCAAGGCTGAATTTCAGAGGTTAGCCTCCGGGTTGCTTGAGGGTACACCAGCTGTGCCGGATAAAGTATTCACCAAGGAGGATTGGGCTGTGCTGCCGCCGCCTGTCCGGAAGTATTTTGAAACTGCCGGATTTACCGGAATTCCCCAGATGTCCTCGATGAAGGCCGATTTCCGTAAGGTTGATTTCATCCTGAGTCCGCGCAAAACTCCTATCAACATAGATTATACTCAATACAACTTTGTAGAGCTGCCCGCCAGAATAGCTTTTATTGACACTTCCATGTATGGTGTTCCTTTTCAGGGGCTTGATTCCTATGTAGGGGGTGAAGGCGGCATGAAGGGCGTTCTCGGCAAAACGTTTACTCTGTTTAACCAGCGTGGCGGTGAAATGGATCAGGCAAGTCTGGTCACCTTTCTGTCAGAGGTTATGCTGCTGCCTAGCGCTGCACTGCAAAGCTACATTACCTGGAAGAGGGTAGACGATCTGCATGCGGAAGCTATTATCTCCCGTTACGGCATTACCGCCAGCGGAATCTTCAGTTTTCGTGAGAACGGGGAATGCAGCTCCTTCTCGACGGAAGACCGCACGGCTATCGGGATGGACGGCTCTAAACACAAGGTGAAATGGACCGCCTATATGGATGATTATAAAATTACTGGCGGCATCCGGCAGCCCACGCACCTAAAAGCGGTATGGCATTATGAGCAGGGAGATCTTGTGTACTTTGACAGTGACAATCTTCAATTAGAGTATCGTTGATTGCTATTCGGCAGTCTCTGTAAAGTCCTTCACTTTGCATAACCATATCATATGATCATTACCACGGCCCCAGTAGTGCTGAACCGTCTTATACGGCACCCCGAACTTTCTGAGCCATCGCTGCTGCGCGCGCTTATAGCCGCTGTCCAGGCAAAACTGCTGTATCCCTTGCCTCCTAAGCCACGCAGCCATGCTTTTAATCAGCGCTGAGCCCACACCCTGGCCCTGAAACTGCGGCAACACGTATAAACTGCCCAGCTCACCTGTATCATTCAGCTCACCGCCTGTACACCCCCGGATATCCTCGCCGCAGGGACCGAAGGAAATAGTTCCGGCAGCTGTACCGTCCAGCTTGGCAAGCATAAAAAAGTTGTCCGGGTTGTCACCCGAGAGCGAGCTTAGCACAAGCTTGTTTTTCCACTCAATTTCGTTTTGAATATCCTCGTACAAATCGCCAAGCCCCTCTTGTTCAAAGGCATCCGTAATTGAAATTTCAAAAATCCGGGTTGCCGCCTCTTTATCCTCAGGCGTTAGCCTGCTTATAGTCAGCTTCATATGCATTTCTAAGACACCTCTAGACCAGATTAAGCTGCTGCTTAAGGTAAGTGTACACAAAATGATCTGGTGTGTGGAGTAGATATTCTGCAATAATATACTATAAGCCTCCAGGCGGGAAGGTGTACGATTCTTGTTGACTATCAATCAGGAGGTCAGCATGAATCTAACCGCTTTTCTCGTTTACTGTATTATTGTTACTTTTACCCCCGGGCCCACCAATATCGTCATTCTTTCATCCGTCCAGCATTACAGCATGAGGCAGGCAATGAATTATGTGATCGGTGCGACGATGGCCTTCGGCCTGCTGCTTGGCGTTTCCGCCATCCTGAACCGGATGCTTGCCGGTATCCTGCCAAATATACTTAGCATCATGCAGATCGTTGGCTGTCTGTACATGCTCTATCTGGCGTATCAAATCTGCCGGATGGGTTCGGCGGAATCCCGGGAGCAGCATCCGTCCAGCTTCGCTTCCGGCTTACTGATGCAGTTTGTCAATCCCAAGGTTATCTTATTTACCTTAACCGTGATCCCGAGCTATGTGCTGCCTTATTACAGTTCGCCGCTTATCTTGACTGTATTCGTTATTATTATAACTGTTATCGGATTTTTGGCTTTTGTAGCCTGGCTTATGTTCGGCTCATTATTCAGATCGTTTCTGCTGAATCACCAGCGGGCGGCGAACACGATTATGGCGCTTTTTCTGGTATACTCGGCCTTAATGGTTTCGGGGCTTCTATAGCGATTGGAGGTGCACGCAGTGGAACAGTTTATTTATAAAAAATCGGAGGATATCCTGGCTCTGTCCGCCAGCATGAGCGACTTCACCTATAAAAAGCACTGCCACGAAGAATATGCAGTCGGTGTGACCTTACGCGGCATCCAGCAGTACAATCTGAGCGGCAGTTTTCAGTCTTCGTACCGGAATGGCGTTATGCTTTTCAACCGTGAGCAGTATCATGACGGCAGCGCTTATGACCGGGCCGGCATTGATTATGTCATGCTCTATCTTAGGCCCGAATTGGTCTCAGAGATACTCGGAAGTAAGGAGCTCCGGTTCAACACCCCTATTGTATATGACCGGTGGTTAGCGCGCTGCATCTGCTCGCTCGCGGAAGCCGTCCAAACCGGCCAAGAGGAGTCCTTATGCAGTGAACTGCTGCTCTCCCTTGTTGAGCGTCTAGCCCATACGTCAGCAGATACAGCTCACAGAACGGATAACCAGTTTGTCGAACGGGCTAAAGAGATGATGATGGGCAGCCTTAACCAGGTGCTGAAGCTGGAAGATCTCAGCAACGAATTCGGCATATCCAAATTCCAGTTTATCCGCGGTTTCAAGCAGCATGCCGGCATTTCGCCTTATCAATTTTTTCTGAATTGCAAAGTAGAATACGCTAAGCGCTCCATCGAACAAACCAAAGATATCTATGCAGCTGTAGCGGAATGCGGGTTTTTCGATCTAACCCATTTGAACAGGCATTTTAAAAGCATGTTCGGCGTTACCGCGTACGAATATATGTCACAGCTTAACTAAACGGTATTCTTAGCGGTAACCAGCAGAAGCTCCCGGGATCAACGGATCATCCGGGAGCTTCTATTTGTGCTACTCAGTTTTTTTCACTACAGGGATCCAAATCTCGCTTCTGTATGCGGGTGATGATGTATCTTTACTTTCATTCCATAAAATCTCCGGCCCTTCCACCAGCTCATAATGTGAGGAAGGGAACCACTCAGAGTAGATTCTTCCCCAAACATTTTGCAGTGTATCCGGAAAAGGACCCACGGCTTCAAATACAGCCCAGGTAGCGGCAGGCACCTCCAGCTGTGAGAAGGGCTCCGGACAATCCAGTGTCGTAGCCACGCCGATATAATGATCCAATTCTCCCTTTTCCTCCATCCGGCCCTCTGAGAAATTCACAGAAGCACTGATCATTCCTTGGGGTACTGTGTTGGAGAGAGCTTTAAGCTGGCTGATCATCTCCATATTCAAACTACCCCACATGGCCGCAATTTCCGGATTCACGCCCTCGAAAATAATCGGCACTCTTTTATGAAGACCTACAATGCGGAATGCTTCCTTCTCTTCCATACGGTAATTCATTTCATTTCCTCCCTGGACTGTTAATTGAAACGTCATCCGAGGAAAGGCCTTGAGCAGCTGACCGGTCACTCTGGCTTCGGAAGGCGTTACTCCATGAAAGAGCTGAAAAGCCTTGGTAAAGGCATCGGGTGAACTGTAACCGTAATTGACAGCGATGTCGATGATCCGAAAAGAACTATGCTGCAGTTCAAAGGCTGCCAGCGTCAAGCGTCTGCGGCGCACATATTCAGACAGCGGGATTCCGGCCAGAAAAGAAAACATCCGCTTAAAATGATACTCCGAGCACATCGCCCGCCTTGCTGCTTCCTTATAGTCAACTTCACCCGACAGCTGCTCCTCAATATAGGCGAGCGCTTTATTCATATCCTCCAGCGGATTCATGCAGCTTCCTCCTTTCCTCAAGTCCAGATTAACAAAATCAAGCCGCTCGACTCCGATAGTTCGTGCACCGTATTGACGGAATTGTCTTGGATATATGATTCTATCGCATTCTGTAAGACTACATCAATACTATTTATGACTTCTGGTTCGATCTATAAAAATAGTGACGGTACGGAGATTTTATCTTAACTCAGCATGTAACGGCTGAACCTCAGCAAGATGCTGTAAATAGGCAGCTGAGCTAGCCAGCAGCTGTTCATCTGTCACATTACGGGCGTCATGCAGGACGAACGGCGGAAGGTAAACAGCACTGACATAGTTGGCAAGTGCCGCTACCGGCTTAGTTATATCCTGTATGGTGAACAGGTTGGAGCCTTCAGGCTGATAAGATGCCGCAGTACCGGCAGTAGAGATAGCGACGCCGATTTCTTTATTCTGTAAATGATCTCCACCGATTCCAAATGCCCAGCCATGCTCCAGCACTTCATCGAACCACTGCTTGAGAAGTGGAGGGGTGCTGTACCAGTAGAGCGGATATTGAAAAATAATCCGGTCATGGCTGTCCAGCAGCTGCTGCTCCCGCGCAACATTGATTTTACCGTCAGGATATACGCCGTAAAGTACATGTACGGTCACATCCTCCTGTGCCTGCAGCGCTTGGGTCCAGGCCTGATTAATTCTTGAATCCCCCAAATTCGGGTGGGCAACGATAACTAGTGTTTTCATTTTCATCTCTCCTCGCTTTTTTTGAGAACAATCATTCTACTAATGATAAAAATCAATACTCTCTAAATAGATACCTTACCTTCATCCACCTTAGTGCGCTTTGGCCAGGTATTCTGTAACTGCCAAGGATTTGGAGGACTGTGTCTTGATTATTAATTTACAACATAACAAGCATCACGTAAAATGATTATAAATGATTCTAACATTCATAAATAATGATACATCGAAGGAGCTGAGAGGATGGAAAGCAGTGAATTGAGAATTTTCCGTGCTGTCGCGCTTGAGGGCAGCATTACCAAAGCCGCCTTAAGCCTGGGCTATGTCCAATCTAATGTTACCGCCAGAATTCAGCAGCTGGAGGCTGAGTTGAAGACACCTCTCTTCTACCGGCAGCGCGGAATGATTCTGACACCTGCAGGAGAGATGCTGCTGACCTATGCCGGGCAGATTCTGCATCTGCTGGATGATGCGGGCAGAGCCCTTAGCGAAACCGCCGGCCCTTCGGGCAGTCTGGCCCTGGGCGCTTATCAAAGCATTTCTTCCCTGCACCTCCCGGAAGTTTTAGCTAAATATCATAAAACTTATCCTGAAGTGGATTTGTCACTCTTCACCGGGTCAACCGATGAGCTGCTGAATAAGGTTCTTCGTTATGAGTTGGATGGCGCTTTCGTGAAGCTTCAGGCCATTAACGACGACAATATCATCAAAGAGCTTGAAATAAACGAGGATTTGGTGATCGTCGCCCGGCCGGAATACGAAAATATAGAAAGCCTGCTCACCAAACCGTTCCTGATGAATTCCTCCGGCTGCCCGAACCGGGGCCAGTTGGAAAGCTGGCTCAAATTCAAGGGAGTCGGCAAGGTACGGTTCATGGAATTTAACCATTTGGATTCGATCATCCACGGGGTGCTTGCCGACCTTGGCGTGTCGTTCATCCCCCATTCGGCTATACAGAATTATGAAGAAAAAGGGCTGCTGAAATCCTTTACTGTACCTGTCCAATTCGCTTCTACCAAAACCATTTTTATCCGCCACAAGGCTTCGCTGAAGACCAGCGCCTTGTCTAAATTCATTGAAGTCATTCAGGCGAACACCTCCTATCACGCCCCGCTTCCGCTTGAGGCGCAGTGGAATGAAGTGAATAATTAAGCTCGGCTCACTGCCGGCTGACCGGTTCCTTCAGCGAAATCTTGTTCAGGAGATCAATGAACTGCTGTTTGCTCTGCGGATCTTTATCCAGATTCGTAAACTCCAGAATATATATCACTTTATCCTTGATGGTTACAATCCCGTAGTATGTATTATGAGTTCCGGTCGCACCGGATGCTGCTGGCCCGTTATCAGCATCCAGAGTAATTAATCTGCATACTCCCGCAGGCAGGTTTATCGTTTCATCGTTAATGACCGAGCTGTGATTGGGCAGTGCGTGCTTAAATTCAAAATCAGCTACATATGGACTTGAAGAGATTCGCCCTACTTTTTCACCCCGGTCATTTATTAGCAAATAATTCATTTGATCTCCCGTATCCAGCTCCCAGTCAGCAGGCAGCTCCAAGGCAAGAGTAGATAAGTCATACTCCTGAACAGCAGCAACCGTAGAGCCAACTTCCTGATGATCCGCCTGAACGTCCCCCTCCACTCCGAAATTAGAACACCCGGTCAGACTTAACACTAAAGCAATGGTTACAACCATTGTTTTATTGGCTATCCGCATTCCTTTCATCCTCCATTGCTTGTTCTACTTAGGATAAGTATCCCATATGAACGTGTGTAGTGCAGCTAAACATTCATGAAGTCTACAAAAATTTAATTTTTAACTATGCCAGGAAAAATACATTTGCTTTATAATTAGATGTATATATAATTAGATTATAATAAAATTAAATATTGATTAAAATGGAGGAACACAATCATGAAGAGTAAACTGGATAATTTTTTGGACCGTGACCGCAAGCTGCGCAGTTGGCCCGCCAAACGTACCAATCAAAGAATCGTTGTGGAGTATTTGAGTTCAAATTTTGCAGAAGGTGTGGAGTATACCGAGGCAGAGATCAATGAGATTATCAAAGACAATCACACCTTTAATGATCACTGCTTTTTACGGAGAGAGCTGGTTGACAACCACCTTCTGGGCAGAACCTCTGACGGCAGGAAGTACTGGAAAATTCCCCGGCCGGAAGAATCGTGATCAAAGCGGCTTCCGGTTGAAAGAGAGTACACGCACCTATCCGCCTATTCCAGCATACAAAATTGGAAGATAGAAGGGCGGGATGCAGGTGGGCAACAATATAACCTTTGAGCAGCGGGCAACCTTTCTGGCGGCTGTATGCAGTCAGACCTATGAGCAATTCAGTAATCCCGACGGATCATTCGTAGTGCCGTTTAATTACTCGCTGCAATATACAATTATGGCCAAGTCAGTAGGAAACATCTGGGAAAGGTTCGGGTTCATCCTGGAATCGCCAGAGGAAATTATTATTGCCTTTCGGGGAACCAGCTCGACCACCAACTGGATATCCGACATCATCGCTTCGCAAAAGAGGTTCAAATATATCAAGGAAGACTGCCTGACCCATCGCGGGTTCACCGACATCTATTCTTCAGCCAGGAGTGAGATCATCTCAGTGCTCGCCGGATTGCCACCCGGCAAAATCTTAATCATCACCGGCCACAGCCTCGGTGCAGCACTTGCTACCCTTTGTGCAGTCGATGTTGCAGCCAACACTGTCTTCTCTTCACCCTTGCTGTACACCTATGGTTCACCCCGTGTCGGTGATCCGGCCTTCAAAAAAGCATTCACTATGTATGTACGCAGCAGCTACCGTATCGCCAATACCTTTGACGCCGTAACCTATGCTCCCCCGACCATCTATAAGCTGCCCAAACGGGAAAAACGTTACTACTACAGTCATGTTCCGGCGCTCAACACGCTCACCTTCCAGAATGGCGCTATCGGCCTTAATCACATCATCAGCAGCTATTTTGCAGAGCTCGCCAAGCTTGACCCGGAATTCACCCGGCAATTATGTCAGTCCAGCCCCGGATTCTGTCCGGTTGCTGTTCCGCCCCCGGTAACAGTCCCTTTATCCTGAAGAGCAAACCTGCCAAGCTGCCTGGCCGGATAAAAACTGATCAGACCAAGGCTTGCCAAATAACCGTTGAAGGGGAGCTGTGTATTGTATAAAATCCGGATTGCCTGATCCACATCAGCCTTATTTATTGCATTCTTCAGAAAGCAATCCGGTTTCCAGATCACATGTTATATTTACTGATAAATTTCAATGCCGCTTGACCCGCTTCATCCGGCTGCATCAGCCAGACATAGGCATGCTCAGAGTTTTCTATACATTCAATCTCATACCGGTCGAGCAGCCCGGCAAAATAATAGAGACTGCTTCGTATTTGCTCATTCGCCCACTCTTTCTCACTGGGAAGAAACAGTACAGGGCATTTTACGTTCTGGTAGTAGTCTTCGAACTTCACGTCCCAGTATTTTTGAACATACTCGGTTCGCACATGGTTCTTATAGCAGCAGGTATAACTTCCGTCTTCCCGCTGCTGCAGACTATTTTCGAAGAATATCTGAAAATGTTCATTCCAAAACCCTTGCTCTGTCAGTTCTGCACGCTCTCCGCCAATATACTCCTCTATGGTTGAAAATACGCGTTCCTGCCTATCCGACAACCCGGCCAGCATCAGCGTTTTCTTCTGTTCAATCTCTGCTGCGGTTCCGTTAAATAATCCGTACTTACCAAATTCATTATAGATAGCACCCTCGCAGATCAGCGACTGCACAAGTTCCGGATGTGCCGCAGCCAGACTGAGACCAACCTCAGCCCCCATCGAGCTTCCTATGATATGACAGTGCTCAACCTGCAGCAGCTTCAGTAACAACCATAAATCATGAGCCATATCATCGATATGATATCCGGTCTCCGGCTTATCCGATTTGCCGTGTCCGCGAAAATCAGGTGCAATGATGCTGTACTTCTCTGCAAATTGCGGGATAATCCCATTCCACATATGCAAATTACCGCCGCTAAAATGAAGAAGTACTACGACTTCTTTATCTTCTTGTAACGAATATCTGACGTTTATGCCGACAGAGCCGAGCTGGATCATTTCCTCAATCATGCCTGTGTTCCTCCTATGTATTTCTTTCTTGATGCGCTAATTCAATCTCCCATTTCCCACTGCTGTGCTCAATTTTATGAACGCTGGTGTACGAAGACGGGAATTCTTTGGACAGATTCGTCCACTCCAGCTCCCGCACCAGATGATAAACCACATTGATTACACCGCCATGGGTTACGACTAATACATTTTCACGATGAAGCTGCTCCTCCTGCTCCCGGCGCCATCGTTCGAAAGTATTCTTAATCCGTGTATAAAATTCAAGCGGACTCTCCCCGCCTGCATAACGTTCATCCATCCGCAGCCCTGCAAAATATAGACCGGGATACCGCTTATCGGCGATCTCATTTGGCATACCTGCAACAGCCCCGTTATTGGCCTCTCTCCAATCACTGTCCCGCTCTACCGAAAGTCCGAGCTTCGCAGCAATCTCGCCTGCTGTATCCAGCGCCCGGCTGAGGTCACTGCTGACAATCCGGTGTATATTATAGAGTTGCTTATTTTCCTTTAAATAGATCCCCAGCCGTTCCGACTGCCTGTACCCTTCCGCATTCAATCCCCGCTGACTCCAGCCTCCCCGGTAACCTTCATCATCCCTGCCATGTCTAACCAAATAAATGGACATCTCTCATCCTCCAAATTCTGCATGCTTGTCTTCGTAAAGATATGTAATTACTGGAAATATGTCTATGATATTTGCCGCCTCTGTGACATAAAAAAGACAGTCCAAAAGCGCCCTAAGCGTTCTGAACTGCCCTTATTCACCTCACATATTTACAACGATTCCCGGATTACCCGCTTGTAATAGAGTACGGATAAGAATCCGAAAATCGAATACAACACCGTATACAGCAGCATTACCAGTATCATCGGTGTGAGCATCTCGGTTCCGAAGAAGAACCATCCCGATTTGACTGCGAAATAGCTGTGGCACAGCCCGATGACCAGCGGAATGCCGAAGTTGAACAGCTGCTTATACTGGATTCCGCGCAGGAGATCACTCTGGGTGAAGCCCAGCTTGCGCAGAATGGTATACCCGCTTTTTTCCTCTTCCCCTTCGTCCATCTGCTTGAAGTACAGAATACAGCCGGAGGTGATCAGGAAGGTCAGTCCGAGAAAGCCGACAATGAACATAATCATTCCCATATTGGTCCGCTGGTTCAGCGCATATTCATACTGGGAGAAGGCTGGTGATTGCGGTTTCTGGTCCATATAGATTTGATTCGCGGTATCGATCTGTGAGCGGTTGGTCAACTCAATGCCGTAATAATCCGCCACCTCCTGCTTTTTCTGCAGCTTAGGATCCCGCACTTGCTCCAGTTCCTTAAATACAGTCTCATCCACAATGAAGATTCCGCCGCCTTCCCCATAATAGAAGGGCAGCACCGGCGTCTCGGATATCCCGTTAAGCTGCTGCTTGATCGTGTCATTAACAGTCCGGAACCCCACCTCACCGGTTTTACTGAGTGACATGAATTTTTCCAGCGCACCGCCGTAGCCGACTATCCGGGTTTCACCCGGTTTCAGATCCAACCCTTCGACATCACTGTCACTAACCACAGAAGTCGTAAGTATATTATCCCCCGGAGCTGTAAACTCCGAATGTTCCATAATCTTTGAAGCATCGACTTCCATCCGAACCGGATGCATGTCTATCTCTTTGTACTCAATATGCTGCGCATCCAGGGCCTGTACAAACTTTTCCTTCACTGCTGCCCTGGCAAAACCGAAATCATGCGGTGAGCTTTGTTTGGCAGTTGCCTCTGCTGAATAATAGGATATGTAGCTCAGGGAGAGCAGACCAATCGCCAGCGCCGATACCGTAGTGATAATGGTCAGCAGCAGCGCGTTTGATTTCATCCGGAACATAATCGAGGAGAGTGACAGCACCTCATTGATCGAGAGATAACCCTTTTTGCTCTTGCGGATGGCATTGAACAGGAAGCTGACCGAACCTTTGTAGAACAGATACGTACCGATAATCACAAGAGCGAGGATGACAATCATCGCAGTCATGAGTTCGGACATTTCCTTAAATTTGCCGCTGAAGAGCTGAGTTGAAATATAATACCCCACAGCAATAAAAGTGATGCCCAGGAGACCGAGAATGATTTCCCACAGCGGCATTTTGCGGACGCGTGTCTGGGTCGTTGCGCCCGCTTTGAACAGGGATAAAATACTCTGCCCTTTGATGAACAGATAGTTCATAAGCATAATCAGCAGGTAGATCGCAGCAAAGACGACAATCGTCCGCACCAGTGCATCAGGTGAGAACCGCAGCTTCGCCATAGCTTCGATCTCCAGGATTTTGAACAGGACCATCAGAATCAATCGTGAAACAGCAAACCCGGCAGCAATACCGAGAATCATTGATCCGAAATAAAGCATCAGATTCTCAGCGCTCAGCAGTCTGAAAATCTTCCCTTTGGTAAGTCCGATCAGCTGGAACAGCCCGATCTCCCGGCTGCGCCGCTTGATAAAGATCGTATTGGCATACAGCAGGAAGATTGCGACGATCCCCACCAGCAGCACCGAAGACGTGCCGATGGCTGCCCCTCCTTTGACCGAACCCTCAATGTCATCCAGCGCAGGATCGAATTGCAGCGTAACGAAGGAGAAATACAGCGCCACACTAAAAATCAGGGCAAAGACATACAGGTAATAGTTTTTAAGATTCTTTTTCAGATTACGGAAAATGATATAGTTCAGGCTCATTGCTGAACACCACCCAATACACCCTGGGTTTTGATAATATCATTGAAGAAGGACTGGCGGGATTCTTCACCCTTGTTCAGCTGTGTGTAAATCTGTCCGTCGCGGATAAAAACCACCCGGCTGCAATAACTAGCCGCTACAGGATCATGGGTAACCATGATGATCGTAGCCTGGCGCTTATTATTCATGTCGGCAAGTTTATTCAGCAGGTCCGAGGCGGATTTGGAATCCAGCGCTCCCGTAGGTTCATCTGCAAAAATAATGCTCGGCTCATGCACGAACGCCCGCGCCGCCGAGGTCCGCTGCTTCTGCCCCCCGGAGATTTCCGCCGGATATTTGTTCTGTAGCTCGAAAATCCCCAGCTCCCCGGCCACCTGCTCAAACTTCCCATGCGCTTCCTTCTTGGAGATTCCGGTAATCGAGAGCGGCAGCAGCACATTTTCTTTGACCGTCAGGGTATCCAGCAGATTATATTCCTGAAAAATAAATCCGAGATGATGCTTGCGGAACTCCGCCAGCTGCTTTTCCTTCATCCCCGTAAATTCCTTACCTTCGATCTCAATCGTCCCCTGGCTGACCCGATCAATAGAGGATAGAACATTCAGCAGAGTCGTTTTGCCTGACCCGGAAGCTCCCATAATGCCGACGAACTCACCTTTGTTCACCTGCAGATCAATTCCCTTGAGCACTTCCTGCTTGTTAAATTTATTTCCGTAGGTTTTGTAGATTTTATTGGCTTGCAAAATGACCATGTTCACCCACTCCTTTTCTGTAATTTCATCATAAGCGGGATCAGCTTTCTTTTCCTGCGATTCGCCGAACAATATGAACAGGCATGTGACATTATTGTCACATGCCCGTTATCTAAATAAGGTGGGGAATGGGCATACGCCGTAACTGCGGAGAATGATTGGACATCCGGCCTCTGTTGTTCACAGATTCCTTGATTTGAATCGCCATGCGGTTAAAATCTGTGAACAGTTTATGCTTTCGATGCGAGCTTTCCTCCGGAAAGCTTACAGGCGGTCGCTATCGCTCCTCCAGCTCCAAACTTCCCCTCCGTCACTTCTGCCCATTCAGGTAAGGTCAAGTTCCACTAATATAGCTGGTGTGCTATATTCAAAATGTCACATCCTAAATTTACCTGTTAGCAAATCTAATCTTAGGAGGTTACAATGAAAAATCAATTCATTGATGCTCTAGAAAATCATTCGCTGGATGAGCTGCGCAGAATCTCCAAAAGCGACTTACATAACCACGCCGGGCGCGGAGGCAATATCAAGTATATCGGAGACTGGGCGAATACCACTATCCTGCCGCCTTCCTCCAAATTCGGATCTTTGGGTGAGATGCAGGAGTGGTTCGTCAGTAATGTAAAAAGCCTTTGCCCGGGTATCCAAGGCTATCTGAAACGAATTGAGGCTTCCTTCGTCCAGGCTGCTGATGACGGGATTGAACGCTTGGCCCTGAGCTACGGGATAGATGAAATTGATGCCCTCGGAGGTATGGAGTCATTCATACATACAATGGACGGCTTGAGTCATCATTATGCGCCGCACACACAATTCCTGCCGGAGCTGGCATTTGACAGCCGTGATAATGTTGACGAAGCATTGGACAGATTGGATGAAATCCTGTCCTATCACTGGTTCAAGTCCGTTGATATCTGCGGTCTTGAGCTGGCCCAGCCGATAGGAAATTTCCGCTCTCTCTATCGCCGGGCCAAGGAGGCCGGGCTCATTCTAAAAGCTCATTCCGGTGAATTCGGCACAGCCGATGATGTAATGGAAGCCGTCGAAGAGCTGGAGCTCCAGGAGATTCATCATGGAATCGCCGCAGCGCAGTCTCCCCAAGTCATGAACTGGCTTGCCGGGCATAACATTACCTTAAATGTGTGCCCGACCAGCAATGTGATGCTCGGCCGGACAGATAATTACTCCACCCATCCCGTCCGGGCCCTGTATGATGCCGGAGTACCCGTAACTATCAATTCTGACGATATGCTGATCTTTAATCAGAGTGTTTCCGAAGAATATCTGAATCTGTACAGCTCCGGGTTAATGTCGGCGAATGAGCTGAATGATATCCGTGAAACCGGACTCCGAAGATAATGCCTGCAATCAGTGGCCGGCAAGCCTCACGAAATCATTCTCCCGCGGAAAGGTCAGTGTAAATGTTGTGCCTTTCCCGGGTGCCGACTCCGCCCGGATGCCAATCAGCAGCGGCTCCGCCACCTGCTTCGTCAAATAGAGGCCCATGCCGGTAGCCGCCCCTTCCTGCCTGCCCAGTGTGGAGGTGAAGCCCTTGTCAAAAATACGCGGCAGATCCTTGGGATCGATCCCTCTCCCCTGATCTTCAATGACCAGTACAACATGTCCATCCGTTTCCCAGCTCCTAACTGCAATATCCGAAGCTTCACTGTATTTCACGGCGTTCGTCAGCAATTGCCGGAGCATGAACCCGAGCCACTTCCCGTCAGTAAGCACCGTTTTCGCCTCTAGCGACACATCGAACCCGATTCCTTTGGGAATGCACCAGGACTTCAGCGCCCGGATCTCTTGATTAAGGATTGGTTCAAGTCCGGTGTCCTCAATGAAAAGATCATTGCGCATAAACGGAATACGCTTCTGATGAAGCTGCTGGTCGAGCAGATGATGTATCCGCAGCCATTCGTACATGATCTGGCTCCGCAGCGTTTCATCCGGAAGGCGTTCAATCATCAGCTGCATCGCAGTGAGCGGGGTCTTCACCTCATGGATCCACGACAGGAGGTCATCCTTCTCCTGCTCCAGCAGCCGGAAGCTCATAGAGGATTCCCGGCGGTAGCGTTCTGTCTGGGCGGTTACTGCCTCCTGCACAATCTGTTCAAACGGACTGTCCGCTTCGTCAAACGCCTCAAGATCATATACCTGGTCCCAGGCTTTGACGGCCCTGTAGAACCGGGTCTCCTTTTGAAATCGGATGAACACAAACGCCGTACAAACCAGCACATTCAGCAGAACAATATAGAGAAGCGGCAGAAAGGGTATGGAAGCATCCACGAAAGCAACAAACAGGATCATCACTTGAATCCCGGCAAGCAGGCAGAGCCAGCTCCGCTTCTCTTTTATGTATTTGGTGATCATAACGCCGCCTCTTCGGTCGCCATATAACCTTGCCCGACCTTGGTTTCAATAAAAGCGTCCAGCTCCAGCGGCTCCAGCTTTTTGCGCAGCCTGTTCACATTCACAGTCAGCGTATTATCGCTCACGAAATGCTCATTGTCCCAAAGGTTTTTGATCAGTTCCTCACGGTCGACAATCTGATCCTTACGCTCCACCAGTATTTTTAGAATGAACATTTCATTTTTGGTGAGCAGAGCGGCACCGAGGCTATTTGTAACTGTATTTTTCACATATTCAATCGTCGCCCCCCGCCATGTCTTCAGCTCCGTCCGTTCGCTGCTGTAGTTGTACACCCGGCGCAGGGTAGCCTGGATTTTGGCGATCAGCACCTCGAAATGGAACGGCTTCTGCATGAAATCATCCGCGCCAAGCTGCATGGACATAACCATATCACTCGGGTGATCGCGGGAGGAGAGAAAAATAATCGGCACATTGGAATGCGCCCGGATCATCCGGCACCAATGGAACCCGTCATATAGCGGCAGCTGGATATCAATGATGACAAGCTCCGGTTTAACCGCCGTGAACTCCTGCAGTACTTTGGAGAAATCCGTGATGCCGTATACCTCATAGGACCATTGGGATAAGCGCTCCCTTATCTCTTTAAATAAAGTAACATCATCTTCGACCAACATGATTTTGAACAAAAAAGGCACCCCGTTTCGAATCTCAATGCATGATTAATAATACTGATTATGAATCTATTTTTAAAGCCATCGCATAAACCGCTTATGGGATACTTTGATTTTCCTTTGCTCCGCCCATTCCGTCAGGTCTTTTATGTAATTATCATTTTCTAAACGGAAACAATTCTTGTAAGGCACAAGTAAATTCCCCTTAGGTCTAATACCGATGACAGGCACGAAATAACCTTTTACAAACACAGTCTTGATGTCACTGGCATGCAAAAGCTAAGTGAAAATCCCAAGCGCCGATAATGATAAAATAGCTCCATAACCCCATACTCAAACTTAATCCTATCAGCAGCGATATTTACGAGGGACGTCTTGCTTTGTATACGGTTGTATTCTCCATAATTCCTCCTGTCAAACAATACGATCCCGATAACTCCCATCATTATACTATAATCTGGTAAATAACGGACGATGTCCGCTCCCCTTCAGCGCAACATCATTCAAGAACATCCATAAAATTCGTATTATAATAGCTATACACTATCGGAAAAGAAGGTGAACACAGTTGGCTCGTGAAGTCCGGACCGTCGTTTTTGATACAGAGCTTACGCTGGAGGCATACCGTTTTGAAGGAATTATGCAGAAATTCCCCAATCATTTTCACGACTATTACGTTATCGGGTATATTGAACAAGGTAAAAGATATCTGCTATGCGGCAATGAGGAATATATCCTGAACAGCGGAGATGTAATCATCTTCAACCCGCAGGACCCCCATTCCTGTGAACAGGTGGATGGAAGAACCCTGGATTACCGCTGCATCAATGTCCAGCCTGAGATTATGCGCCAGTATGTGCAAGAGATTACGGGAAAAGACTATCTGCCGCGGTTCACACAGGCGGTACTCTTCCAGAGTGAGCTGGCTTCGCCGCTGCATGATCTGCATCAGATGCTTCTGGACGAACAGGCGGATTTTCAGAAAGAAGAATTGTTCCTGTTCCTATTGGAGCAGCTGCTGCGGGAATATTCGGACGCCGGTACACCTATTCCCGCTACGGAGCTTACGACAGAAATCAAAATGATCTGCCAATACATAGAGGGTCATTATACTGAAAATATTACACTAAATCAGCTGACAGAATTGACAGGTCTGAGCAAATATCACCTGCTGCGGTTGTTTACTAAGCAAAAAGGCATCTCCCCGTACCGTTATCTGGAGACGATTCGTATTAACCACGCCAAACGGCTGCTGAAGCAAGGGGTTTTGCCGATGGAAGTCGCCCTGCAGACCGGGTTCAGCGACCAGAGCCATTTTACGAATTTCTTCAAAAAATTGATCGGCTTAACGCCCAAGCAGTATCTGCGGATATTTACACAACAGGCGGAAGAGAAAACATCGGAGGTCGCTTCATCATGAAAAACGAACACACTGCGGCCACCGGACATATGCTTGCCTTCCTAACAATTATGATCTGGGGAACCACCTTTATCTCGACCAAAATATTGCTGACTGACTTTACTCCGCTTGAAATCTTGTTCTTCCGGTTTATTCTGGGGTATTTGGTCTTGTCCCTGCTTCATCCGCACCGGATCCGGACAAAATCCATCAAAGAGGAAGTTCTGTTTATTGCCGCCGGGCTATGCGGAGTCACGTTGTATTTTCTGATCGAGAATATTGCCCTGGTCTACACGCTGGCCTCCAACGTCGGTGTAATTGTGTCGATTGCCCCGTTTCTGACCGCGGTGCTCGCCCACTTCCTGTTACACGAGGAACGCTTAACCCCCTCTTTCATCACAGGTTTTCTGATTGCGCTGAGCGGAATTGTCTGCCTCTTACTGAACGGAAGTTTCCGGGTGGAGCTGAATCCGCTCGGCGACCTGCTGGCCTTAGTGGCTCCTGTGGTTTGGGCTATTTATTCAGTATTGATGCGCAAAATCAGTGCACTGCAGCATAACACTATCGGCGTAACCCGCAGAGTGTTTTTCTATGGACTGCTCGGAATGCTGCCTGCTTTACCCCTGATGGATTTCCAGTTCCGTCTGGACAGATTATATGATGCAGCCAGTCTCATGAATCTTCTGTACTTAGGTCTGGGAGCTTCAGCATTATGCTTCGTGACTTGGAACCGTGCTGTCGGCATTTTGGGAGCGGTCAGAACAAGCGTATATATCTATCTTGTTCCGGTCATAACTGTGGCTGCCGCTGCGTTGTTTCTGCATGAACAGCTCACTTGGGCCATCCTGATCGGTACCCTGCTCACGTTATGCGGCTCTTATATCTCTGAGCGCAAACCAAAAACGACCCCCGGCAAGGGGATCGCTGTACAAGAATAATATTAATTAAGCCGGTGCACCAGCTCATATTGATTACCGCAGGGATCGGCGAAATACAATGCATAATACGTCGGGCTGATCGGAAACAGCCGGGGGCCGCTGTTAATAGTTCCGCCAAGTTCTTGAACGAGTAATGGCAAAATAAAGTTTATTCATGCTCTCTTTACCTCTTTTAGCAACACCGTTTCAGCACTTGTAATATAGCCACTTGCTTGGTATGTCTTCAGCGCCGGATTGTTAGTTTTGCCGGTTAGAATCTTAACACTGGTGACACCTTGATAGCTTAGCTCCTGTTCTAAAAAAGCAATCAGCGCTGTCGCAGCGCCTTTCCTTCGGCCAACTTCTGATACATACATTTCAGTAATCTCCCCGTATGCACCGGGATAACAGAAAGACCTCTAGCTCTGTGCGCACCCAAATGCTACAACTTCATCCAGCATTAGAGCTACTGCGACCAATTCCTGATTGCTCCTTAAGCTCGCTATTATATCCTGACATAGCCGTGGCTCCCCGCCGTTAAACTCAAAGTTTAGCCTGGCCAGGTCTTCGGCATCGTCAACTGTGGCTCGTCTCACTACAATTGTCACATCTATTATCCTTTCTCAGCATTATTTCCGGTAAATCAGCTCTCTCAGTTCCTCATGAATCGCTGCCGGGATCTCATAACCTTGCCCGCTATCTTCAGTATCGACCAGCAGGCCTCTAATCCCCTTT
Organism: Paenibacillus pedocola; assembly: GCF_031599675.1. NCBI lineage: Bacteria > Bacillati > Bacillota > Bacilli > Caryophanales > Paenibacillaceae > Paenibacillus > Paenibacillus pedocola. Next base: position 4,019,178 of record NZ_CP134223.1, read on the forward strand.
TGACCGGAATCAGAAATATTCAAGACATAAGTCTTCTGGCTGTCATCTTCATAGGACACATACATCAGAAAATAAGTCCCGTAATCCAATACCCCGCTCATTTTGACCGACTTATCGATGGCACTAACGAAGGTTCTAATTTCATCTGCTCCAGTATACGTTTTCTCTGTAAAGGGTACGGTAGATTGCTGATCACTGGTACATAAATCCACACACTCCAGCCGTATCTTATCCACCTCTCTCACTTTAGGTTCACTGCAGCCCAGAATTCCAAATAACAGCATACAGGAGAGCAGAAACATCCATATTCGCACCCTAGTTCCTCCTTATCTTGGACTCTGATGGATAACCTTTCCATATATTTCTGCAGAGACAAGAAAAAAGCCTGCTAACTCAACCTCCTAGTATAGGGATTAAGTATGCAGGCTCTATTTATTCTACCTTGCGGAGTGTGAAGTAATTATTTAACTTCAGTTGCTCCAGTCACTTTACCTTCCATAACAGCGGATGCTTGTACATCTGCATTTGCAAAGTACAGGTTACCGTCGATTGTAGCATCTTTATACAGGTTGAAGCCGTTAGCTTCTACGTAAACGTCACCTTTGATCGTTCCGCCTTGCACTCTGAAGTTTTCACTTTGAACAGTCACTTTAGGTGCAGTAAGAGTGTAGCTGGCTGTAACTTTGTGGTCAGCATCCTGAGCATACAGGGCAAGCTTGCGGTAAATTGCATTTTCGGCAGCGCCTTTATCATGGAATTCCCCGGCTACAACAACATCCTGATCTACTGTCAGGTCATTAAGGATCGCTACGATCCAGTTACCTTCTGCGCTTACTGCTTTAAGGAATGGATCTTGTTCTTTAACAATGGATGCTGTAGATACTGCATCTGTCTGTGCAGCAGCTGTAGGAGCAGTTGTAGCTGTAGCAGCCGCTTCATTTCCTTCATTGTTACCATTCGAACCGCAACCTGACAACAATGCAGCAGAAACACCCGCAACCAGCAAAACTTTAACAAATTTCATTTTTAAATCCCCCTATTTCTTTTTAATAACCATATTATATATTAAAATTTGAAAAATATCACGTGATGTTTTTCACAAATTTGTGTCACTACATGAAAGCGCAAAAAAAGCGTGTAAAAATATCCATGCAGAGCTAAAATATACCATTTATCCGTCCGGACTGACGCCTGATTAAGTCACATATGAGACATAAGGTTCTATCCCCAATCCATCCTTTTCTGGTCCACTTTTCCAGTTCAGCCTTAGGAACAATCATTGAATATTCCTTAATCAGCCCCAAACTCAGATCATGATAGGGGTATTTCACCTTGTTATTTCGCTTTTTCCCATGCGGACTGGTACACTCTTTATCAGATATGTACAATGAAACGAAAAAGACAGCAATCCAACGGCATAAGAAAGGAATTCCGCAATGAATATATCTCAACTGTCCGCAGCACTTGCGCCGCAGAATTTACGCAGCTGTCTGATCAGCCGGGAAGGCCGGCTTATATATGAACAATATAGAGAGCCTCACACTGTTACCCAGATTGCCAAAATCAACTCCTGTACCAAAAGCATTCTATCCGCGCTGATCTGCATCGCTATCGGGCAGGGCTTGCTTCCACAGCCTTCTACTCCCCTGTCGCATTTCTATCCCCAACTTCAGCTGGACACAGATAAGCGTAAGGCAGCAATCACCCTGGAGCAATTGTTAACGATGTCCGCAGGGTTCAACTGGACTGAATTTGGCGGACAGAACTCTTTTCCCCGGATGACCCGGTCAGAGAACTGGACGAATTTCGTGCTGCAGCAGAAGCTGTCGCATAATCCAGGGGAGCATATGGAATACAACTCCGGTGTCTCACAGCTGCTGTCGGCTATTCTGGTACAAGGAACAGAGATACCCACTGCCCGGTTTGCTGAGTTGCACCTGTTCGGGCCACTTGGAATTGAGCAGTATGAGTGGGAGCAGGATCCGCAAGGGATTCATACCGGAGGATTCGGGCTTCGCCTGCGGCCATCCGATCTGCTGATGTTTGGGCAGCTCTACTTGCAGCAAGGGAATTGGGCGGAGCGGCAGCTGATTCCTTCAGAGCTGATCACCCGCTCCACGCAAACCGCCATACAGGCGGAAGCTCCCCGGCGCGGCGGCTACGGCTGGCATTGGTGGACAGACAGCTATGCTATTGCAGCAGGCGGTACAACAGGATCTGAATTGCACTATTATTACGCCAGAGGGTATGGTGGGCAATTTGTTTATGTACTTCCTGCGCTTGAGACAGTTGTTGTTCTAACACAAGATCACCAGGGCAAGCAGAAGAAACCTCCTGTAGATGTGTTCCGCGAATGGATCGCTCCGCTGCTCAGTGAAGGATCCCTCTGAGAAAGACCCTCACCTATAAAATTCAGCCGGAAAATGCATAAATCCCCGTCTACCTTATAAACCTAGGTAACGGGGACTTATGTGTCCAATCCAATATTCAATTCAATCATTTCCTCCAGCAACAATCCATATCCCTGACATGGTAATTGTTAATTCATATTCGGTATTTCCCGTTCGCTCCGTAATCGGAGTATTGCTCCATGTCCTGCATATGGGATGAGTTCCCCGCGTACACGATTACACGAAAAACGTTTTCACGGACGTTTTCCCTACTGTGTCAACCGCAGTTGTACGCTTCGCTAACCTGCTTCAACGGAATCACGCTCCTTCGACTGCAAGATGTGTCTTGCCTGAAAAGCTTGTTCCTTGTTCATGGTTTCTTTGGGAATCTCTCCTTCCTTCAATTAATCACCTGCAAGTAAGCTTCTAAAAAACATGTGTTGCAGCTACTTGTTGGTGATGACACTATCTTAGCGCATAACCGCTGGATTTTAAACATTCATAATTTTTCATATTTTGTCGTATTTCCTGGAAAAGCCTATTCCCGGAGATATGGCCGCCATAGCCTAAGAATTGCTCCTTTTTTTGTGGTTTTACGTGCAATTTACAATGTAAAAAAATATTAAGCCGCAAATGGTGCTCCACTTTTATTTTCAGCTTTAACACGGTTATGTCAGCTAAAATTTTATGTTGCATGAATCCTATTCCCCCGGAGCTGTATTCAGCTTCTTACGTCTCCGCAAATTGTAAACCAGGTAAATGCCATACACCAGATATAAGAGGTTTAATATAATAACGGCCAGGAGTTCTTTGTCCGAATTCTCCTTTGTCATAAACGCTAAGGCATCATACACAAAATGAAAAGCAATCAGCGGAATAATATTGCCCGTTGTTTCAATCAGCAGGGCGAGAATACAGCCGAGCAGCAGCGCATTGATAACCTGCATCAGAACATGTGCAAGGTCGTTTCCGTTTAAAGCATTAGACATATGTAAGATTCCAAAGAAGATCGACGAAAACACGATGTAGAATACGGAGCCTTTGAACTTTAGCTTGTCTCTGATAATACCTCTGAATACCGATTCCTCCGTAAAACCAACCAGCAGAGTGAACACCAGGTAGAACAATACCTCAGCTGTGGTCAGCTTCACGTTTATACCGCCTATAAACGGCTGAACCAAGGCAATGATCAGCAGGGGGAGATAGTAGAGTGCATCTTTGGAAGAGGCTCCCTCCAGCGGCTTGAACCCGAACTGTGCTAAGCTCCTGCTGCCTCTGGTCATGTATACGGTAACGATCACAGCCATGACTAGAAAGGCTCCGGCCTGGGCAACCAATATCCCGTTGTCACTTAATTCCATAATGCTTGCGGCTGCCGAAGCTATGGAAATCAATAACGTCAGCAGGATACCAAGCATAAGCGAGAATATAACGGGATGACTCTTTTTACGGGTGTTTGTCATTACTTCTCTCCTTTAATTCTACTTATTTGCAGAGGTTCATCGTCCCAGACCTGCACTTCAATATACCTTTCCGGACCCTTTGTACCCTCTTTGTTCCAGACCTGAGGCAGACCATATTTATGTATAAGCTGTACCATTTCTTTATATGTATAAATATTTCCGCGATACTCCTTGCCGTCGTCTACCTTCGGGCTGAAGGTCGGAAATAAATCTCCATACGAGAAGGATAAAGTATCGGTGTTAAAACTGGAGATATGGATTTTCACTGCTGCGCCTTCCTCATACCAGCTATTCAGCCATTCACATTCGCCGACTACCATATAATGCGGGACTTTTCTGACCGGCTGCCCTCCTTTGGCAATGAACATCGCTCTGGCCAGCTGCTCCAGCTCGTATCTTCTTTTCATATATCCTGCAGCTCTGCGCCCCGCCATAACATCCTTATTGTGTTTAATCGAGTCAAGAACTTCTGCGGCCTCATCCGCCGGCAGATCTGACAGATTTCGAAAAGGTCCGATTGCCTTCTCATAGTAATGATATAAATAATCCAATTGGAATACCACCTTTCTATAAAGGTTCTATCTCTACCATGCCTGTAAAAAACTCAGCCTAAGGCTGAGTCTTGGAAAGATCATATTCGTAGATCCGGCCGTCGCGGACTGCCTGGTTCTTGAACAACAGCAGATTGCCTTTGCGTTCAACAAATTCAAGCTGATCCCCATAGAAAGGAATATCATTCGTTTCAGCATAAAGTTGCTGGTCTGCATCCAGTAATGCTTTGTACAACAATGTTTTGGCGCCAGTCTTGCGGTCGATCAGGGTAAGCAGGCCTTTTTGATTAGGACGAATCAGCAGGAAATCCTCATCCATTCCTTCAATCAGATACTTATCGTCTACACCGCCAAGCTTGGTTAAATCCATCGTCTCTGCTACTTTGCCTGTCCCATCTTCGATTATCCGCAGAGTCTTGCCATCCGTCAGAATCAGTTTGTTTCCATACATGTTCACATTATCTCCGAACCGGATCCAGTACCCCACGCTTGCCTGCCGGATCACCATACCGTCCTTAATAATCAGCGTATACCATTTATTGTTGATATGCGGCTCTCCGTAAATATCTGATATGGTCAGATATATTAAGCCTCCGGCTGTCTTTTGAAAATCGAAAGTAACCATGTCATATAGCTCTGAGCCCAGATTGGCAATCAGCCGGGGCCGACCCGCGGGAGTAGAAGCATATAGCTTCCCTGTTTGTTTATCAACCGTATAGTTCACACCCGCATAGGAAGCATTGGTACTGGCGAAGGTCTGAATACCTTTAGCGGTATAAACTGCACTTTTGGCATTCCAGCTTACCGATTCGCCTCCCAGAGCATAGACCATAAACCGGGCAGGAAGATATAATTCATCCTTGTATACAAAAGGCGTTCCGCCCAGTTGTACAGTTTTCTCGTCCAGCTTCCCCGTCTTGCTGCCTACTGTGATCACTACCGACTTCTCCCATCCGGTATAAGTAGCCTGACGGTGGGACTTATTCCAGGTAACCTGCAGGCCAGCCGATTCCAAAAAAGTAGCCCGGGCATAAACAGTACCATCCTTTAGCAGTGCTGGTCCGGTAGCATACCCCCCATTTTCCAATGTATAGCTGAAATAAGCGTTCGAAGCAGCAGACGAGACCGAAGCAAAAATCAGTGAAAAGGCCAGCAAAGGTAAAACAAGCCATATTTTTCGCATGAACGATCAACCCCTTCCTCTTATTTCCTGTTTTCATACATTTATTGGACTCAAAAAATAGAAAAAAGTTGCAGTCCCATTATTTAACATTCGGGGGTATTAAGACTTAGTCCGATTGAACTATCTTACCATAACTTCCAGTGGGAATACCTTGACTGACATGATATAATCGCTAATGGCTTTACCACGAAATTAAAACCCATTAATATTATGGGTTTGTAGGAGGATCTATCACCATGGACAGTCACATCAGAATTGTGAAAGTATCCGCGGCTATTGAAAAAGATGAATTTGACGTCAAGGTAAGTCATTGGAGACTGCTGCTGGAGACGAACCGCTATTACGAGATTAAAGGTGAGGATGGCCCGGTAAAGCGAATTTATAAAGAGAAGCTCAATACCGTGGTGGATGAATCCAAGTCATATACGGCTGGCCAGCTCTCCTGTTCAGCCTTTTGTATTGAAGACCGGATCAATGAGATGCAGATCGAGATTCTCCACAAGCTGCAGCTAAAAATCAACGATTATATGAACCAGCTTCATTTAAATCAAAAAGCGATCGAACGCCAAACGATCGTTCAAAAATCGTGACTGTCCGGAATACCTATTCACGAATCTGATTGACAGCACAAAGAGCCGCGATTTGCAGACCCTAAATTCTGCAGATTCCCGGCTCTTTGTATTAGCGGGCTGCTTATAGCAGTCCCGCGTTCTTCACAGCATGTTCCCAGCTTGGAAAATAATACAGTGCGCTCCGCATTAATTCCGGATCCTGCTGCTTAACCTGCTTCTTATTGACCGTTCCCCCACCCGATTGGAGCTGCTTGATCCGGTTAATGACCTCATCTGATCCCATTGTAATATCCAGCTTTGCCACTCCCTTCTTTATCATTCTTCCATATTTTTCACCATGCATTCAATTTATATACTTAAGCAGAATGAAAAAGGCACAAAAACCTGCGCCTGAACAATTCCATCACCAGCAGCAGTCTGCCTCTTCGTGAATATCCGGCATTCTAATCCCACGCTTAAAGTTATTGAGATAAGTTTAGCATTATAGTACAGCAGGATTATGTCGGTTTTTGGAGAATATTAACAGAGATTAATAAAGCAACAATACATCCACATCAGTATGTGGAACTCAGGAGGGAATAAAATGGCTAACTTGTTCGGCGGTTTACTTGGCAATTATTCGGAGGTGACCCTTCCGGAGCTGAAGAACCAGTATGGGGCATATCTAATGCCTGAAGAACAAATCCGTTCAGGCTTCAAACTGATCCGCGATGCTTTTATTATTACGGATGAACGTTTAATTCTGATTGATCATCAAGGTGTCACCGGCAAGAAAACGCGCGTGGCGTCAATCCACCTCAGCTCTATATTTGAAGTCACTATGGAGACTGGCGGCACCGGTTTTGATGATTGTGAAATCAATCTGCATTATATTACCTCCCCGTATCATAAAACGAATAATCTGCAGACGGCCGTCTATAAATTTGAATTTTCCAAAAAATTCAATGTACAGCCTTTGTACACCGCACTCATCAGCATCGCGCATGAGAACCACAAACGCCTGAACGGTTGATTAAAATGGTTTCACTATGCTGCAAAGTCCCCTGTGTTTCCGGCAGGGGACTTTGTGTTTATACTGTACATTCTCTTGTGCAATGAACTCTTACTTCTTCTCCAGTGCGAATTTCAGCAGGCGGCTGAGCGCAGCCGGCAGGACACTGACATGGCTTTCCTCCGGAAACTTGGCCCGGTTGACCTGCAGTCCCTGCTCCGATAGCGGCTCTAGCAGCAACGCCAGCTTCTCTGCATCCTGAACCATGTGGTCTAGCTCTTCAGCACCGATGGTAATAAGCAGCTTCCGCTGCAGTTGCCGCTGAGGGTAGTCTGCGGAGAAACGTTCCTGCTCAGCCAATACGGAGTAGTCCCCCCACCAGACCGAGGGGCTGCCTGCTGCATAGTGCGTAAACAGCTCTGGTCTGGTAAATAACGCATGCAGAACGAACAGCCCGCCTAAGGAATGGCCGAACAAGGCCTGACGGCTGACGTCTACCGGAAATAGACTTGAGATCATCGGCATGATCTCATCCTGCAGGACATCCAGGAAGCTGTCCGCCCCGCCATGCTCAGGCCAGTTACTGCCATCCGGACGTTTCGGCAGGGTCTGCTCGAGCACCGGTATAGTGAAATCATAACAGCGTCTTGTCATGTCAAAGGGCTCATCTGACGGGTAGCCGATGGCGACAATGACCACCGGATCAAAGCCGTGCGGCTTACGTGTCTGCAGCCGGGCAGCTTCAGCGAGGGTGTGAAATACGGCGTTGCCATCCAGGGCATAGATAACCGGATACCCTTCCGGCGGGGCTTCGCCGGAAGGGTGCGAGAGCAAAATCCGGTACTCCAGCTTACGCTCACCCGCAGTTATTACATATTCTTCACAGCCCTGATGCAGAATCGGTTCTCTGCTTCCGGTATCGTTTATATTCAGCGCTTCTATCCGGTCCATTGAAGTCTCCTCCATATCCGCTAACTGTTTTCGAACTATTGATAATGATAATCATTGTCTATAATATTTTCAATAAAAAAAAAGAACGCCCGGCAGCGTCCTTGTACTTGTAGATTAGCTGATTCATCCTTCTTCAATAGCACATCTATAGCCTCTGGCTGACTGACCCTGCGTCAGTTCTGAGCACAAAATAATATTCCTGCTTCTCCCCGCCACCCTGCTTCGTGAGCTTGAATCCGCGAATGGTGGCACCGGGCTCATAGTCCTTGGTATTTGAGCTTAAAAAAGCTGCCATATTCTCTTTAAGTACAAAAGAACCTGATCCGCTGCTAAATTCCATGACTATCGGCTTGTCTTCCGGCATTCTGTATTTATAGCCGCCGTTTTCACTCAGCAGCACATCACTCAGTTCATATACGGCAGGAGCCCCCTTCTCCAGCTGAATTTGAACAGACTCACCTAATTTCACATAAGGGATGCTGACTTTTGAATCTTCAAGAATAGCTCTGAACGGGGCTTCCCCGGATGTATTTGCAGTATGCCCTTCGGTTATGATTTGGATCATTGCCGGGATATTACTGCCGCCTGCTGTTACCGTGATCGAAGAAGATGCCGGTTCATCCTTATGATTCGAGAAGCTGCAGGCAGTTAAAGCACAAAGTATCAGCACACTCAACAGCCAAAGAAGTGGAATCCTGGGCATATACTAACCCTCCTCCCCGCATTTTTAATAGGCTAACCGATAATACGGAAGATTGAGTACCGGCACAAAGCCCAGCTTCTGCGCGAGATTATACGATCCTTCATTCTCCAGACGGCAGGCCCAGACGGGTTCCAGCCCGCGGTCCAGGCAGTAATCAATCAAGGCCGAGCTGACGGAGAATGCATAACCTTTTCCCCGGTATTTGTGCGCCGTCTCAATGCCAATCTCCAGCTGATTCTGTGCGCAGCAGGCTGAGAACGCAGTCGCGGCTATTTCGCCGTCCCGCAGCAAAGTGTATCCTATCCCCTCCGCTTCAAAATGTGCCGCATCCCGCCAGAAAAAACGGGGCACCACACCTTCTGCCAGCGCGCCAAACTGCTCTTTGGTGGTCTGTACGATCAATTCATCCTGCTTAAAAAACTGCTCCCTGGCAGTAAGGTAAGCCTGCCGGTCGAAGCGGAAATTAACCCTTGTATTCAGCTGAATGGCCCGGGGGTTACTGCCCTCCGGCAAGTCAGATCCGTTGACAAGCATACCATTATGCATAGTCCGAATAGAATCGGTTAGGCTGGTCCAGTCTCCTGCCGGATCTGCCTGCAGCCACTCCGCCGCCCGTCTGGTTTCGGATTTATTGGTCACGTAATCAAAGAGCGAGCGTTCAAAGGTTTCATCGCCTCTTTCTCCAAATAAAAGTGACATGCCATAAGAATGAACCACATAAAAAGCGCGGGGACTGTCTGCACAATCCGCAAACACCTTCCCGCCAATATTCTGCTCCAGGACGCTTCTGGCGAATAACGTGTTTATTTTTACTTGATCCAGCACCGGTAAGGCCAGGTAATAGTCCCTGCTTTTCAGTTCAATCATTGCCTTCTCCTCGCTTTTCGTTAACAAATTGTTTATACAGCCAACGGAAATTCCATTCAAAGACATGAGACATCTGCCACTCAGCAAAAGGTATAGGTATACCCCGAGCCATCCAGAAATCAGCTGATTCTCCGCTTGCTGCGGCTTGTTCTGCATAGATTTGAATTTCAGTAAGATAACTGATCATCTCACCAATGCTGCTGTGGTCTGTAACTTCCCCGTGGCCGGGAATCACCAGACTGAAATCAAGCTCTTGTCCGATCCGCTGCAGAATCTCTATCCATGCGGCCGGGAACCCGCTAAGCATAGCCGGATGTGATTTACTTAGTACCAGATCTCCGGCGATCAACACCTTTGCATCTTCAATGTATACAAAGGCATCACTATCCGTATGCCCGCCGCCAAAGGTCAGGAGAGTCAGCGAACGCGCAGTCCCATGAATCATTAGCTTGTCTGAAAAGGTTAGTGCCGCGGTCCTTCTACGGATGCCGGGAACGGCCGCCAGCAGTGCAGCTTTATCCGCAATTTCATAGGCAAATGCAGATTGCAGCCTGAGGTCTTGTGCCGCATGCATGCCTTTCGTTAATCCCTCGATTTGTTTCTGCAATCCTTCCTGCCACACTTCCACTTCCGGAGCACCCTCTTTAGTCAGAATCTCCCGGGTAAGGTCAGTAGTGATGATCAGACTGTCCGCAAACATCTGATTCCCGTAATGATGATCTCCATGAAAATGCGTATTGACTATGTACTTCACCGGTTTCCCGGTCAGCTCCAGGGCAGATTCCCGCAATATCCCAGCCGCTTCGGGAAGACAGAACGTATCTACTACAACTGTAATATCACCTAAATCAACTACCGCAGCATTCCCCAACGCTCCGCTGCCCGGAATAACAATTGCCGCCCACACGCCTGAAGCTACTGAATGCAAGGTGAAGAATTTGTTCAATCTCATTCCCCCAATGTGACAATAAAATTAACTGCCATTATACTATAAACTGGAAACTATTGAGCATTAGATTGTTCACAGTTCAAAGAGTGTTAGAAGACGGCTAGTTCCGGGACACAAGTATGAGTATGAATCCTGTCTCCCTGCCGGTTACAATCATCATCCTTTATAGATTATCAAGTGTTCCGCTGTAATATTTCCCTTTTAGAAAATTCTATTGACTTCTTACTTGATTTACGTTAGCTTTCTCACATATATAGTTTAGATTGAAAGGAAACTGCAGATGATTATTCCAACTCCGGAAGTGAATTTCGAAGCTTCTCCCTTTTATAATCCCAGCCTGAAAAATGTCGTCATTCTCGCCACCGGAGGAACGATTGCCGGCAGCGGAGAAGCCCATAAAACCTTAAATTATGAACCCGGCGCCCTCCCGATACAAGATCTGCTGGACAGTGTCCCCCACCTGGAGCGGTTAGCTAATTGCGCAGGAATTCAGGTAAGCAATCTTTGCAGTGCCGACATTACCAGCGATCACTGGCTGACACTTGCTTCAATCATTAATACCTTGGCCCTGCGGGAGGATGTCCACGGGTTTGTGATTACTCACGGAACAGATACTCTGGACGAGACCTCTTATTTCCTGAATCTGGTCATCAAGACGGATAAGCCGGTTATTATCACAGGCTCTATGCGCCCGGCCACGGCAATCAGTGCAGACGGACCGCTGAACCTCTTCCAGTCTGTTGCGCTCGCTGCCAATCCGGACGCTTCCGGACAGGGCGTAATGGTCGTGTTTGCAGAGGGGATCTACAGCGGCAGGGATGTTCAGAAGGTTAACACATTTAAGGCGAATGCTTTTGATGAACGGGATTTCGGCTGTCTCGGATATATGCGGGATGCCCAAGCCTTCTTTTACACCCGTTCTTTGAAAAAGCACACCATAGATGCACAGTTTGACGTCTCCTCCCTGACGGGACTGCCTGAGGTATCCGTCGCCTATTTCCATGTAGATGCCAACCCTGGTATTCTGGATTACCTGTCCACGGTTTCCAAAGGAATTGTTATCGCCGGTGCAGGCGGAGGGATATACAGCAAACCGTGGATAGATAAGGTAGGCGAGCTGAAAAACAACAATATCCCGGTGGTCCGCTGCTCGCGGATTTCCAGCGGGATAACGCTTAAAGATTCTTACATTGACCTCTCTGCTAATTCCATTCCCTGCAACAGTCTGGTGCCGCAAAAAGCACGGATTCTGCTCTCGCTGGCGCTGACACAAACCACACATTATGATGAAATCGCCGCTATGTTCAATGTGTACTGACAGGTAATGCATAAACCCGCCCGTGTGAGTCACGGGCGGGTTTCATTTCGTAAAAAGCTTGGCTGTGCTCAAATTTATTAGAGGCTTCCCGCTCACTCGGTATCTTTCTGTTCTTTTCCAAGCTCCTCCCCGGCCTCCATCTGTGCTCTCGCAGCTGTTGGAATCCGCAGCAGCGGCTTCCGCACTCCTTCTCTGCCTTTCCGGCGCAGTTTCCCTACCGTGTAGACTCCGGCAAAGAACACAACAAACATTACTCCTGCAGCCAGTCCGCCGCCCTGTCCCGGAATCAGCGGCATGCTTGCCAGAATGGCGAGCAGACTGACCATGGCAATCCATGAAGTATACGGATAACCGCGCAAGCCTTGCCGCTGGGTAAGCGAACTGCCCTGCCGTTTCCGCAGCCGGTAATGGCTCGCCATAATAATGAGATAGGAGAACAGCAGCGAGAAACCGCCGGAGCTGACCAGAAACAGGTATACCCCTTGCGGCAGCAGCATGCCAAGACCAAGACCGGCTAACATGGCTCCGCCGGAAATGAGGATCCCCCGGTAAGGGATATCTGTGCGGTCCCGCATCCAGGCCGGAGTGTGCCCTTCCTCCGCGAGTGAGCGGAGCATCCGGCCGAGGCCAAAGACGGAGGCAAGCATCGTCGAAAGAATCGCCGACACCAGCACTATGTTCATCACCGTACCCGTCCAGCCCAGGCCGTAGCGGCTCAGCGCTGTCACAAACGGGCTGATTTGTTCAGATACGGCTGCTGTAGGCAGCAGGAGGAACAAAGCCGTCATGGCCGCGATATATAGCCCTACCAGCAGCAAGAGGGTATAGCGGATCGCTTTCGGGATGGTCACACCCGGGTTCCTTGCTTCTGAAGCAGCGAGTCCGAGCACTTCAAAGCCGGCATAGGTGAACATGACCATCAGCATGCTTCCGGCAATGCCGGCCAACCCTCCCGGCATCCAGCTTTGGCTGCGCAGAACCTGTGTGCCGACTGCCCCCGCCCCCCTTGTCCCTATCCCGATTGCGATACAGACTGCAATGAGGATAAAGGCGGCGATGGCCAGCAGCTTAAAGGCTGCCAGACCGCTCTCCAGTTTGCTGAGCCGCTCTGCCCCCAATAGATTCAATAAGGTTACGCCGATAATGATTCCCGACCCCAGCAGCCCCAAAGGCAGAAACGGGAACCAGCTGCGCAGCAAAATAGACACCGCTGTAGCTTCACTGGACATTGCCAGCACAAGTCCTGTCCAGTATACCCAGCCTACGGTGAAGCCCGCTCCCTTGCCAAAAGCCTGCTCCGTGTAGGTGCGGAATGATCCGGCAACCGGATTGGCAACAGTCATCTCCGATAATGCCGACAGAATAAAATAGACCAGAATACCTCCGATCACATAGGACAGCAAGACAGAGGGTCCGGCTGCACGGATCGCCACCGAGGTACCGAGAAAAAATGAGCCCCCCACTACCGTTCCAAGCGCCAGCATAGTAAGCTGCCATACCGATAAACCCTTTTCCCCCTGTTTCATTAACACAGCCTCCGGTCTTTTTAGCAAAGTATCTGCAATACCCGGGGTTTTTACCCATGATACATCCTATGGTTGTAACAAAATACAACAAAAACCTCCGGTTGGAGGAGCGCCGGAGGGTTAAATTAAATATAGTTATTCAAACAGCGTTACACGGTTTCTGCCTTCCGCTTTGGATTGATAAAGCGCATTATCGCCGAGCTTGTAAATATCTTCTTCCCGGACATGCTCGACCCGGACTGCTGCAACACCAACAGATACTGTAATGATTCCAAACTGCGGGCTCATGGCATGCGGTATCTGCAAATCTTCAATGCTTCTGCGAATACCCTCTGCATAATCACGCGATTGCTTGGGAGTGAATCCGGTGACGATAATACCGAATTCTTCCCCGCCCAGCCGGATGGCGAAGCCATCCGCACGTTCAGCCAGCTCATGCAGCAGTTTCCCTACTCTCCGCAGCACCGAATCCCCTTCATAATGACCATAGGTGTCATTATATTTTTTGAAATAGTCGATGTCGAGCATCAGATAGGTCAGATACTTTTGGCCTGCGGCGGCTTTTTCAACTTCCTCCACGAATACTTTATTGAAATATCTCCGGTTGTAAAGTCCTGTTAATTCGTCGGTAATGGAAATCTGCTCGATTAAGCCAATATATTTGTTTAGCTCCTCGTTATTCAGCTCCAGCTCCTTCGTACGCTCCGCGACGAGCTCTTCCAGATGCTCTTTATGCCGTAAAAGCTCTTCTTCCGCATGCTTACGCATCGTAATATCTTTTACGGTCCCTTGTATAGCCGGCTTATTCATATAGTTGATCAGCGTCACTTTGTGAATCACAATAATCTCGTGCACCTGGTCTTTGTGCAGTAAGCGGGTTTCATACTCAAAGGGTGCAGGCTTGCTCTCCATTCTGCGGTCATAATAATGCATGACCTTTTCGCGCTCCGTCGGACTGAGGAAATTCTCAAACGGCTGCTCCAGCATCTCTTTTGCCTCATAGCCCAGCATCTTGGCCAATGCCTCGTTGGCATATTTACAGGTATAACCCTGGGTAATAAAGATACCATCCTGCAAATTGTTGACCAGCTCACGGTACTTTTCTTCCGAGCGTTCAAGCTCTGAATACAGGCTGGCATTTTCCAGCGAGAACACCATTTCCCGCGACAGCAGATTGATGATCTTCATCCGTTCTTTGGTGAATACGCCTGTTACCAGATTATTCTCCAGATAAATGACGGCAACGGTCTTATTCTGATTAATCAGCGGCATGCAGACCACGGACTTAGGGCGTTGCCTTACAATATAGGGATCATTCACAAACTGTGTTTCAGAGAAAGCGTCATTATAGATCAGTGTTTCTCCGCTCTCCTCTACCTGTCTCAAAATAGCTTCCGGGAGGTTGTCGTAACGTCCCTGGCTATACACGGCGATTGATATTTTACTTTCTCCGGGCTGATATTCACCTTCCACCAGCAAGCCCGAGCCTACTGACATCCGGATACAGCCCCTCTGCGCCCCCGCATTCTTGATGACAATCTCCATGAGTGCCTCCAGCAGGTTATCCAGCTCAATTTCCTTGGAAATCGCCTGGGATGCCATAATCATCGAGTCCAGATCAATACTCTCGGAGTATTCTGATACGCTCCGCCCGTACAGGAACTCTTTCGAATTGATCTTGCGGACGAGGTCCGGATAACGTTCATTAATGAACTCAATTTTCGCCTTTGCGCCCCACACTGAGTAATAATAAACGGATTGTCTGAGCAGATAAGCGGCAAATTCGTTGAAATGCTTACCGTTATAAAATTTAGAAGCCAGTTCGTTGGCAAGTGCCTTATATCTGACGAATTTCCCGTGCTCACTGGCCTGAATTGCCAGGTCATAATAGTATCCCGCCTCATCCTCCCGCCCGAAAATCCGAGACCACTCCGCCTTCATCAGCATTTCATGCTGCCTGAAGGTATCCGGAGCGTGCTTGGCCCATTTGCGGACCCGGCCGAGTTCCTTACGCATTCTGGCCTTTGCCTTCCTCCGTTCACTGGCACTCAGCTGCGGATAACTGTAAGCCAGATTAAGGAAGGTATAAAGGGCGAATTCCTCCATAAAAGCAGAACCGGAAAGTGCGCCAATAATCGGATAAGCTTTGTCGATATACACTAAAGCTTCTTTGTAGCTTTCATAGGTAAACAGCAGCTTCATTTTGTAAATATAGTAAATAGCTATTCCGGAGTTATATTTCGCGAGCTCCAAATCATGCAGCATGTTCTCTTCATTAAATGACTCGTCGCTGAGAGAGCTGCGGTCTTCCATTTCCCCCAGAAGATTGCGGTAATATTGCCGGACCAGCTGAGCTGTCGCCAGTGACTCTTTGTATTTAGTGTTCTCAATCATCGCGATCATCCGGCTGCTCTCCTGCAGATGCGTGACCAGATCCATCTCAGGATTCCATAAATTTACATAGAAACAGGAATGGGCAAGATAAAGTAAATTGCCGGTCCGAAAACTGGCTTCAATCGAAGTCGTAAACCAGTCATGCAAAGTGTCCCACGGCTCTGTCCAGACATGACTGAACAGGGTATATAGGACATGAACTGCACCTCTCCACTGCAGATCGTTGAACTTGTCATTGATCCGGATGCCCAGCCTGCCGAATTCAAAAGCTCCCTTCACGTCGCCGAACCCGGACAACAGCATGGAGTACCCAATAAAGGCAAGTGCCGATTCAGGAGAATTGCCGTATTTCAGGGTCAAACCAACTTGTTTAAGCACAACTAAGCCGAACAGCGAAGTTTCCCCGGAGATAAAGGCCGGCGGGATAAAGTTGATCAGCAGCCGCATGATCAGCAGCATATCCGGGTCTTCCATTTGCCGGGACGTATAAATATCCTCAGGTGTCTTTCCCCGGAGTGCGGCTTTAATCTTCACAAGCTCAGCCAGCACGGTAACCATCCCGACCAGGCGCGGAATTTGGATACCCATCACCTGCAGACCCTGTCTGCCGGAAGCAATCGATTCCTTCATCATTCCCAGATACATATAATGATTGGCCTGCATCTCATAAATTTGCGCGCGGTCCCGTTTATCGGATATATGCTCAAGCAGCACCGCGCATGCGGCATCTGCTTCCGCGATATGATGGGTTAAGTAGCCGCATTGTGCCAGCAGCGCGTAAAGCTCGGCTGCCGGAATGTCATTATTTTGCCAGACGTTGTCCGGCAGCTGCGGCAGCACCGTTTCCAGCAGTGTATAAGCTGAATCATAACCGAAGGCCGCCTTTGCTTTACGGGCTGCCTTCAGGTTAAGTCTTATCATCTCGTTCATTTCTGCCCGGTCACTGATTAATTCCAAGCCTTTATTCATATGAGCCGCTATATCAACGATAAACTCTTCCGCTTCCGACGGTGCCAGATTCTTCAGCATCAGCCGGCCGATGCTAAGATGCAGTTCTTTCATTGTATCTGTGTCAATCATCTGGTAGAACGATTGCTGGATCCGGTCATGGGCAAACCGGAAAGAGACTGCCGCCTGCAGCAGAGGCTCATTATCCTTCTCGTCCAAATAACCGGAGAACAGGGCATAGCCCGAATCTGCCGGAACAATGAGCTCCTCCTCAACCGCAGCAGCAATAGCCCGGGTGACAAAGCTCTGCGGCTCTTCGCTGATCAGTTTCAGCATTCCGAAATTAAACACATTCCCGATGGCAGCGCTCAGCATCAGAATCGAACGGACCTCTTCAGGTAAACTGTTCAGCTTCATCATCAGGAACTCGACCACATTGTCATTGACCGGTAATTTTAGAATCTGGTCCAGCTGCCAGCTCCAGATCCCCTGTCTCTCGTCAAAATGTAAAAGCCCGTTACGATATAGCTCTTTGAGCAGCTCGCTTACAAAAAACGAATTGCCCTTAGTCCTTTTGTAGATGACTTCCGCAAGCATATTCACCCGCTCCGGCGGACTGTAAAGAGTATCGGCAATCAGGCTCTGCACATCATGGGTAGCCAGCGGCTCCAGAGCGATGACGCCTACATCCCGGCTTTTCTCAATTTTGGCTATGGAGGTAAACAGCGGGTGCCCCTCATGAATCTCATTTGCCCGGTAAGAACAGACAATGAACAGTCTGCACAGGTGAGGATCAAGCATTAAGCGTTCAACAAGCTGCACACTCGAGAAATCAGCCCACTGCAAATCATCCAGAAACAGGACCAGCGGACGTTCATTCAAGGTTATCCCTTCGATAAATTTGGCAAAGGTTATAAAGAACCTGTTAGTTTCCTCTGCAGGATTAAGCGGCTCCATCTCACGCTGTTTACCAATCCATCCGTCCAGCTCTGGAATCAGTCCGGCTATGACCCTTCCGTTCCCGTCCAGGGATTGCGCTAAAGATTGCCTAATCTGCTGCTTGTATTCCTTGTCAGGGGTTTCCAGCAGTTGGCTGATCAAACGGCGGAAGGCCTGAATAATCGCACTGTACGGAATATTGCGGTTATACTGGTCAAATTTCCCTTCGGCAAACAAGCCCTTTTCCTCACTGATTGACTTATGGAGCTCATGCACCAGAGCCGTTTTACCCATCCCGGCCTCACCGGTTACCAGCATGAGCTGCGACTGGCCCCGGACACTATGCCGGAAAGCATGCACGAGCCTTGTCAGCTCCTGATCACGGCCGTAGATTTTTTGCGGAATCCTGAATATATTGAGCCGGTCTTCGGCCCCGATCACAAAATCCGTATTACCATCCAGCACCTTCTTCAAATCAGCCTTGATCCCATAGGCGCTGCGGTACCTTTCTTCGGACGATTTGGCCATCAGCTTCATGATGATACCTGACAGCCCGTTGGAAACCTTGCCGCCGGTTAACTGATGGGGCGGAATTGCTTCCTTGGCAATAATGGAATAGATCTGCTCCAGCATTTCCTGCTTTACAAAGGGTCTGCTACCGGTCATGAGCTCGTAGAGAACGACGCCCAGCGAGTAATAATCGCTCCGGTAATCAATATTGCGGTTCATCCGGCCGGTCTGCTCGGGCGATATGTACTGAATGCTCCCCTCCAGCACCCCGCTATTCTGAAATTCCCGCTTCTCTTTGGGCAGCTTCACGGCCAGATCGAAATCGATCAGCCGCACTACGTCCTGCTCCCTGTTCCAGATGATATTGGAAGGTTTAATATCCTTGTGAATAACATTCTGTTCATGCACCGCACCGAGTATGTCCACTATCCGGATGGCCAGCTTCACAAGAGCTGCCTGATCCGGCGGATCCTCTTCCATAATCTGCTTGAGGGACCGCCCGTGGATATCCTCCAGCACCATAATATAATAGCCGTTTTTTTCTTCAAGCTTACGGGGTTTGATTACGCCTTCGATATGTTCACTGAGCTCCTTCAGCAGCCTGTATTCCTGCTTAAACCGCATAACCGCCTCAGGCCCGGTAAATTCGGATTTCAGTACTTTTAAAATTACCGTTTCCTCTGATATCGTATCTCCGCATCTGTATACCGATTTCGTATAATTGTCGGAAATGGTCTCCAGAATTAGATAGTTGTCTAACGTAATCATACCCATTCCACCTTTAGCGAGTGTCTCCCGTTAATTCAAAATCAGCATCAAATTTAAACACATAAGCGGCAATGAGCCACACAATCCAGCAGTTCACGCCAAAAAAGAGATATCCGTAATAGCCCAAAATCGGCATCTCCGAGAAAATATGAATTTTGTCCAGATAGGGTACAGAATATTTCCAGTAATTGGGGTTGGTGGGCAAGGAGTCATGGAACCACTCACTGCCAAAGTTCCAAAACTCCCAGAAAAATCCGTTACACAGGGTGGCTAATGCGATCAGGATAATCCTGGACCAGTCACCAATCCTGATCGGTGTAAAAGGAGTCCAGTAACCGCAAAGCGCCATCGCAGCCGAGAGCATAGGCACAAGTGCTACCCATAGCACCCAGAACAGCAGATACGGATAATAGCCCATACCAAAAGCCAGAAACATTCCAATGATAAAGTAAATAATCAGCAGCGTTCTGCTGACGTTTATTTTAGGACCGTTCCTGTACCGCTCACTAAGCGTTTTGAATGTCTTCAGCAGCAGATACCACTCAACGATCGCCGGAAGAACAGTAGTATAAGATAAGGAAAACCAGAACACATTGCCAAAGTTAGAGAAGACATTTTCATTCGGATAATACCAGTTCTCCATCACAAAAAAATTAAGGTATTCAAAGGCAAACCAGCTGAAGCAGGACACAACGGCGAGCAGCTGCATTAAATGTGGTTTACGGGAAATGATGGAGTTCCCGCCTGTCCGCTTGAAGACCAGTCCGTCCAATATCAGTATAAAGGACCACCATAGCGGGACAAAGGTATAATTCTCCAGCGGCACAAATAATCTGATCCGTGCCCACATCAAAAACCAGCTGACCGCAAGAACAGGCAGGCTCCACCAGAACCACACAGGAAAAGCTGCTCTAGCCGGCTGGGGCTGCGGCTCCTGCGGAAGCTTCCTAAAACCGAATATACGCGGAATAACGAGCACCAGCGTGATGAACACGGCGACTATACAAGCGAGTGTAAAATAAAGCAGGCTGAATCCGGGATCCGCTTCAACCTGTTGCGCAGGGAAAACACCATAACCGGGTGGAAGGCCTCCCCATTTAGTCAAACTGCCGAATAAGGGCAACAGGAAAATCAAAACAAACGTTGTGATTAAGAATAATGGCTTATGTTCTTTTTTCATGAAATCCCCTTTGATAAGTAAATTAAAAGTCGAATTTTGTTGATTCCGCTATCTATTCGATACGGCTCCAGATTATTCCTGCTTATATTTTCCTGTGTTTCTGCAAAAAAGTCCCCGCGAAGGCAAATGAAATAAGCAAAATGTCCCGGAAGCCAAAAAGAGGGCTACCGGGACACATTAAAACTTCGAGCAGAGCGATCCTGTACGTGATAATTATTCAGATTTCAAAAATTGCTCCAGCACAGCCACGATCATCTCATGGTCTTCTTCACCGGATAATCCGGAGACGGAGATTGTCCCGACCGGCCCGACATTCCGGATCAACACCGGGAAGCATCCGCCCTCTGCCGCATATTCCATCGGATCAACGAACGCGTTGTCCTGAATAGTGGTGTTCCACGATTTATACAACACATTCATATAATAAGAGCAGTGCCCGAAATGGTTGACGACGTTGATCTTGCGGGCGATCCAGCGGTCATTGTTCAGTCCTGTTTCATCCATTTTGGCATGGAACAGCACCTGCCCGTTTTTTCGGATATCCACTACAATCAGTTTCCCCAGCTTGTGTGCTCTTTCCAGAATGGCATTGCCCAGCTCTATGGCCGTCTGGTTTGTAAATTTTGTGAACTGAAAATCCTGCTCCTGCTGGAGAATCTGTTCCAATAACGAGCTGTAATCTTCCAAATTGCAGCACTCCCTTTGGTTATTTAAAGATTCATAACAAGTGAATCTCCTGATACTCAAGCTTGATTAACGGCAGCCCCAGAAATGCGGCATATGCTTCAGCAGCGGAGAGGAGCTCTGCCCGGCTGTATTCTTGCAAAGGTTCAAAAGGAATAAGCAGCAGTTCGGCGCCCTTCTTCTTAATATTCCGTTTCCAGGTGCCAACCACTTGTCCTTCTGACACAATCACAGGCAAAAACATTCCGTTGTTGCCCGGCACGATCCGCGGTGCGAGCTCCGGCTCAAGCACGGCGCTGCGGTCCTTATAGCCAAGGATATATTCATCGAAGCCGGGTAGCAGATGGACACCTGCAGGATGTCTACCGGCAGCGGACGGTATGTCCGGCATCCAGTATTCGCTGCCTCTGATCACCTCGGATGCCAGCCCAGCCCTTACCGCCTCCAGCCCGGCTCTGGCCTCCGTAACCGTGAGTCCGGCCCACCAGGCAAAATCATGCACAGTAGCAGGTCCCCGGGTGGTAAAGTAGCGCAGCGCCAGCTCAGCCAGCGATTCCTCATAGGACAATTCCCGCGACTGCGGCACCCATTCGTCCAGCAGTACAAAGGTCTGCTGCTTGCCCGCTATAGGGCCAAAACAGATTAGTCCGTTAAACGCGCTATGCCACAGGATATGATAACCACGCTGGCCTGCAGTGCTGATTCCCTGTTCCTCAAGCAGGTTTAGCAGTTCAAGCCTGGTGAGGCATTTACCGCCCTTTAATGCATGATAGATTAGTTTCCTGCAGCGGCCTAGTATTTTGTCATCCAGTTCAAGCTGCGCCAGCCGGCGTCCGGCTTGTCTAAGCAGCCGCGGTGCACTCAGCTGAATCATCCATTTCACGTCTTCCGGCGGTGCAAAATGAAGGGTTCCCCGCAGGCTCCAGGTTAGCAGAAGATGCCTGCCGGCAATCGCCTGCTCCACACCGGCCAGCCCTGCGGCAGGCGTACGCAGCCCGATGGCCCAGGCGGCCTGCATATAATCCTGCGCCTGCAACGCGCCAAGCGCGCGGACAACCTGCCCAGGCTCCAAAATGGCAGAGCTGGTAATATGCTGGTTCAACAGCCGGAGTCCGGCAATCTCCCTGTTCATTTCGGCTCCCCTCCTCTGCTGATCCCTGTAAGCTGCAATAGTTCCGCCAGCTATGATCAATGGTACTTTCCTCCAGTATATTGAACAAGTCTGCTGATTGTCTATCAGGAATCCCCATAGTATGATTTACAATATCTTACTTTAAGCGAGGTGCTTCTCCTGCAGCAGTTTATGATCGGACAATATGGAGGCTTTGATGAGAAGAAATATCTTAAAGATTTCCGGAACGGATTTTATGGTATCGAAGCATGTTTATTTGCCTCCCGGGAGGATGCCGGGCTGTTAATCGAAGCAGCCCGGAGCAGAGGGTTTCAGATTGGCGTTCATTTTCCGTTTCGGGCCAATACTGAAAGACTGCGCGATCCGCTGGTTCTCGCCGGTGATGACAAGGTGCGCTATGAAGCTTTTCAGCATATCCAGGAGGAGCTTGAATATCTTACCTCAGTTCAGCCGGAGTACGTGCTGTTCCATTACCCGAAACCTGTAATTCTGGATGAGCGGGTGAACTGGGCGGGTTGGCGGTTCGGAGACAGCCGGGAATTCATTCATGAACATGAAATTACAGCTGAGGAGTTGACCATACGCACGGCCCAGCTGTTCGAATGGCTTGACAGGCAGAGCCGCAAGTATCAATTCATGCCAGTCCTGGAGTTCGACGCCATTAGCAGATTGATCTACGAGCATGATTTCTTGGAGCAGCTATTGATTCAGTATCCACGGATCAGGTTGTGCCTGGATACCGCCCGACTGTTTCTGCAGGACAAGCTGGACCCCTTTTTTGACGCCACAAAAATACTCGGCACCTACTCGAAATATGCAACATTGATTCATTTATCCAACGTACAGATTACGGATACCGTGCAGAACAGCCATTATCCGGTGCTGCCGGAATTAAGTGTCGATCAGGGCTGGGCACCGGTTGAGGAATACTTGCGGATCATCCGTGCAGAAAACCCTAATGTCAAAATCATGTTTGAGCACCGCTCTGATCTGATTACCCCGGAGCAGCTGGAGTGCTGTTATACATGGGTTGACGGAATTCTGAATGGTCCCTGAGATCAGCCCGGCTCATTTCCCTGTTTACACATTCGTACAACCAGTCCTTCAAGCGAACGCAGCCTCCATTCCTGTTCTGTGGCAAATTCCGGCTGCGTATGCTCACCGCTCTCCAGCTTGTATTTACGGATGCAGTATGCCATCTCGATGCAGGCCATTACAGCGTCCCTGGCATGAAGATTGGCTTTTCCATGATGATCCAGCGTGGCTTTTGCCGCTTCTGCGGTAATATAAACTTCAAACCCGCTGTCTATGAGCGTCTTGAAGCTGGTATGTAACTTGTCAAAGGCCTCCGGATCGCTGCTCTTCAATTTCAGCGCTTTCCAGCCGTATCCGGGATATACCTCATACAGACGCGAGGAAGTCTCTTTATAGGGCTCGAAGGGATAGACCGAAGCAGCCCCCCGCAAATTGTACAGCAGCTTACGACCGCCGTAGAGCATCGCATGCATGGCTATGGGAGTCGAGGATACAGGGCTTTTGGCATCTACCGCGGTGTCCGTCTCCCGGAGATCCCGGCTGTTTTTACCGCTATGTATTTGACCAAACCGCTGTTTAAATTGTTCTCTTGTATCCTCATATGCCCCTTGAATGAACCTGTCCCAGGAAGAAGCATATTGGCGCTCTAAATAATACTTTGGTACAGAAAAGGGAAAATCCATCCCCCACGGGGCTCTGCTCGTTTGGATATAATGGTATAAATCGAGCCTGTCCTCGCAGCTGTACACCTGATTAACCGTGAAGCTCCCGGCGGCCAGACTGCCGGAGGCGATGAATATCTTCCCTTCCGGATTCTTCGCCCCGCTGAAATCGCAGCCGTAAACCGTCAGTGACTGCCCCTGCTCATTCATCTAATCCCTCCTGTTTAAGAAGTTTACATAATTGAATATTCTATCAAAAGAGAGAATATTTATCTTTGGACAAGGCCATGATACAATATGGAAATCAAGTGCCTTCCTTAATTTAGCATATGAGGAGTGAAGCGTGTGTCAGTTGATGTTTATATGAATTTCAATGGGAACTGCCGCGAAGCTGTTGAGTTTTATGCAAAGGTATTTGAAACTGGAGCTCCCCAAATCATGACCTTTGGCGAAGCGCCGCCGAATCCTGATTATCCGCTGCCGGAAGAAGCCAAATCTTTGGTGATGCATGCCAGACTGAACATTGACGGCAGCAATGTGATGTTCTCCGATGTATTTCCCGGAATGCCTTTTACCGTAGGTAATAATATCAGCCTTACTCTAGTCACTCCTGATGAAGCAAAAGTCAGAACCTGGTTCGATCAGCTGAAAGAAGGCGGTTCGGTTACCATGGAGCTGCAGGAGACCTTCTGGAGCAAAAGCTACGGCAGCCTGAAAGACAAATTCGGCATTGATTGGCAGATCAGCCTGGATAACGGAGAAAACGGAATGTAAGCAGCTTAGCTTGAAAACATATTTTCAAATACAGAGGATACAGCAATCTTGGCAGGGATACGATCACTGTCCAATGAATCTATATCCTCTTTTGTGCATGTTGGTATAGATTAAGTAATGCGCTTTCAGTGCGAATTGTGGTTTAATAAGTGTACACTGCTAACCAATTCCACTGTAAAGGAGACTAGTCATGGAAATATCCGCTTTCCTGCTGCCTAAAGACCAGGTCGCATTCATCACTTCCTCGATCTCTATGCTTGAGGCGATGCAGCAATTGGAACAGCATTATTATTCGGCCATTCCAATTATTGATGAAAACAATAAATACGTTGGAACCTTGGCTGAGGGAGACCTGCTATGGAAACTCAAGAATACAGAGGGGCTCAGCTTTGAGAATATGGGTCAGGTTAAAGTAAGTGACATTCAGCGCCATGTGCATAATGAGAGCGTAGAAATCAACGCTCAAATGGAGGATATGCTGACGCTCGCCGCAGACCAGAATTTCGTACCGGTCGTCGATAGCACGGGTGTCTTTCTAGGAATTATCCGCCGCAAAGATATTATTGAATATTACACACGGAATATAACGGACTAACCGCCACGATAGGAACAAGGCCCTCCCTGCAGCCAGCAGAAGGAGGGCCTTATTTGTAACTCAGAATCCGTGCTGTCCATAAAATTGCAAACTATAGAACCCAGCAGAACGCTGGATTGATATTTACAGTTCCGTCAGGATAATCGTTCCCTGCGGCGTAATTGCCAGAGTGTGTTCATACTGAGCAGAGAGACCGCCGTCAATGGTCCGGGCTGTCCACCCGTCTGCATCCACCTTTGTCCGGTAGCTGCCGGTATTCAGCATCGGCTCGATGGTGAACACCATGCCTTCTTTCAGGCGCGGACCTTTGCCTGCGGGTCCATAATGCGGCACCTCAGGCCCTTCATGCATCTCTGAACCGATGCCATGGCCGATAAAATCGCGGACCACGGAGAAACCGTTCGATTCGGCATACACCTGAATTGCATGAGCAACATCACCGATCCGGTTACCGGCGACTGCCTGCTCAATGCCCTTGAATAAGGACTCCTTGGTCGTTTCCAGCAATTTACTGGCCTGCTCACTGATTGTCCCGACAGCATAGGACCAGGCGGAATCCGCCAGCCAGCCGTTCAGGTTGACGACCATATCGATCGTTACAATATCTCCATCTTTCAGCGGCTCTTTTTTGGGGAAGCCATGACAAATTACATCATTCACAGAAGCACAGGTGGCATAGGGATACCCGTGGTATCCTTTTTGCTCCGGCGTCGCCCCATGAGACAGGATGAATTTTTCAGCGAACTCGTCAATTTCCCACGTTGTGATTCCGGGCTGTATAATTCCGGCAATCTGCCGGTGGCATTCGGCAAGAATTTTACCGGCCGCGCGCATCTTTTCAATCTCTTCCATCGTTTTCATGATGATCATTTCATTCGCCTCTTCTGTACAGAACACATTACTCACTATAATGGCTCTTGAATATGTTTTTTTGGTGCTCCTCTATATTATGTAAGAAAACTGCCGGAAATCCAAATTCATTCTGTGTTTATTATCAATTTCCCCGGTTTTGCATAAAATAAGACAGTGCAGGGATGTAAGGAGGGATTTCAGAATTTCATGACCAGGAAGAAGAAACACCGCCCCAGAAACTCCGGAATAACCGTTCGGCTGCATCCTAAAACCCGAATACTTCTTGCTAAAACGGTAGTAAGCGCGCTCCGAAAGATGAATACCACGCAGCCTGAAGCCCGCAGAGAACTTCCGTCGATTTCAGGATTCGTTGATCATAAACAAATACGGATTCTGATGGTATCCTCCCTGACCGGAGAATCCATGTGGCAGGTGGAACAAATGATTGCCGAGCAGTTCCGGCTTCTGGCGAAAGAACTAATTTCCATCAAAGCTTTTCAGAGCTTCTCTTCAGCGCTTGTCCAGCTTAACCCGGATCTGCTGCTGGTTGTAGGGAATGAAGAATCTTTCTCCGGTACAGATCTGGAGATCATCGCCAAGGCTCCTTTGAAGAAAGCGATCTGGCTCTCCGATGGAGCGTTTACCAGTGAATCCACCGCCCGGCTGGTTGCATTATTCGATTACGTCTTTACCCAGAACACCCTTCATATTCCCTTTTATCAGCATTCCGGCTGCAAGGAAGTCCGCTACCTCCCTTTTGCCGCCGACCGCAGCCTGTTCTCTCCGAGATCCGTGAATGCGGAGTACAGATCCTATTTACTTCTGCTTGGTGACGCCAGGGGAGCCGGTAAAGAATACGCGGAGAAGATAAAGCACTTGTTCGCTATAAAAAAAGTAGCTGCTGCCGGTATAGGCTGGGAGGAGTATCCAGGACTAAAGGTGCTGGCACCTGATGCTGAGCTGCAGGATTACTACAACGGTGCGGAACTCGTCATCCATTGGGGCGGTCTTACCGCTAAGGTCTTTGATATCGCTGCCTGCGGGGTTTTTCAGCTGGCTGAAGGCCATCCCAATATTTATGAAAATATGAATCCAGGTGAGGATATTGTCATCTTTCATACTGCCGATGAACTGCTGGAGAAGCTGCACTATTATTCCAATCATGCGGATGCCAAAAGAGCGATTGCCAGCCGGGCCTTATGGAAGAGCACGTATGATTACTCTTTTCTGCAAATGGCTACAAAGCTCCTTCATACCATATTTAACTATTCATAAAGCATTCCTGGGCAAGATTAGCTGGCCTGGAACTTCGCCATGCAGGAGGTATGTAAGTTGAAGCTCATCGCTTTTTTATTGCCGCAATTTCACCGCATTCCCGAGAATGACCAGTGGTGGGGTGAAGGCTTTACGGAATGGACGAATACTAAAAAGGCGGTCCCGCTTTATCCCGGCCACCTGCAGCCCAAGGAGCCGTTTGAGCAGTATTACTATGATTTGACGGATAGGGCAGCGAGGAATTGGCAGGCAGAGGTAGCGAAAGCCTATGGTATTTACGGGTTCTGCTATTATCACTACTGGTTCAAGGGTAAACCTCTGCTCGAACGTCCATTTAATCAGGTCTTAACCTCGGGTGAGCCGCAGTTTCCGTTCTGCCTGTCCTGGGCCAACGAATCCTGGACGCGTAAATGGGATGGCGGAGACAACGAACTTCTGATCAGACAGGAATACGGCGACGAAGAGGACTGGGAAATTCATTTTTACGAACTATTAAAGGCATTTCGTGATGAGCGGTATATCAGGATCGATAACAAGCCTGTGTTTATCATCTATAGACCGGGGAAAATCCCCCGGTGTGATGAAATGCTTAACCTGTGGAACCGGCTGGCAGTCAAGAATGGCCTGGACGGAATTTTTTTTGTCAGAACATTGGGAGGATTTGAAATTCCCAGCCAAAACGGGTTTGATGCGAGCGTTGAGTTTGAACCGCATTATACCTTTGCCCACGGAGACACACAACGTCTCTGGCATTACATGGATCTCGGCGGTAAAGAACATCTTGTATTTGATTATGATCAGGCATGGCTGTCGATCCTGAACCGCTCCCACCACAGAAACGGTGAAAAAATATTCCCAGGAGCCTACGTCAACTGGGATAATACACCTCGTCTCGGTGAACGGGGACAGAGCGCTATAGGAGCCTCTCCGCGCAAGTTCGGCTGGTACCTCACCAAGCAGATTGGGCGGGCGAAATCCCTCTATCAAAGCGATTATCTGTTTATCAACGCCTGGAACGAATGGGCAGAAGGCGCCTTTCTTGAGCCTGACCGCCGGTATCAGTTCCGCTATCTGGAGGAGGTCAAGAAGGCACTGGAGCAGGCAGGAGCTTTCCCTGCCGTGGATTCTGAAACTTAGTCAAGCCAGCTGGATGGCAAGACTGGGTGTGCCGCTGCTGACATCAATAAACAGCACATAATCAAGTCCATCCGTGCCTTTTAACATAAGCCCCGGCTGGGACACTGCACCAGTAGCATAGAATCTTATCTGCTGCAGGCTTGCGCCTCCGGCCGGCAGAACCGGCTGATTACTGGACCCTACACGATAGTTGGACCAGAGACTGCCTCCGGCATCTACATCTGCCCCTGTTACAAGACTATTAACGATAGTCTGATTGCCGTTAACCTGTAAATCGCCCTGTATCGTTTCACTGCCGTTAACGTTCAGGTGCTGCTGTACCGTCTCGTTTCCGTTAACTTGAAGATCCTGCTGTATTGTTTGGTTGCCAGTAACCAGTACATTGTCAAAGGTTGGCAAGGCTATCATCCCTTTCAATTGTGTTGCTATAGTATATGTATCTTCTGGAAGATGGCTATAGTACAACCATCCAAGTTTACATTTATGGGATAGGAAAAGACACAACAAAGAACCCGTCCTCCTCGTGGGAGAACAGGTTCTTTGTATTATAGGATTACTTGTGGAAATTCAGGCCTGAGGTAACAGCTTCTACGTATCCGCTGCGGATCACAAAATCCCCAAAATGCTCCCCGGTTCTGCGTTCCTTGGCATATCGCTGAATGATCGGCTCCAGCGTCTCCAGTATTTCCTGTTCACCGATATTCTCCTTATACAGCTTATTCAGCCGGTCGCCGGCAAAGCCGGCTCCCAGATACATATTGTATTTGCCCGGGGCTTTACCGATGAAGGAGATTTCACCGAGGGCCGGTCGTGCACAGCCATTCGGGCAGCCGGTCATCCGGATGACAATCTCCTCATCGCGCAGGCCTGCCTTGTCGATGATCAGCTCCAGCTTATCCAGCAGGACCGGAAGATACCGCTCTGCCTCTGCCATCGCGAGGCCGCAGGTCGGCAGGGCCACACAGGACATGGCACTGCGCCGCAGAGCAGAATGATGCGCCCCGTCCGTCAGGCCATATTGCTGCGCGAGCTCGGCAATCCTGCGTTTCTTGGCACTGCTCACACCACCGATGATCAGGTTCTGGTTCGGCGTAAGCCGGAAATCTCCGGTGTGAATCTTCGCAATCTCACGGAGCCCGGTCATCAGCGGATAACCTTCCTGATCCTGAATCCGGCCGCTCTGGATATAGAGGGTCAGATTCCATTTGCCGTCGTATCCTTTCACCCAGCCGTAACGGTCTCCGTTATGGTCGAAATGATACGCGCGTGCTGCTTCAAGCTCCCAGCCCAGCCGGTGATGCAGCTCGCCTCTGAACCAGTCCAGCCCGTGACGGTCAATTGTATATTTGAAGCGGGCATTCTTACGGACCGAGCGGTTGCCGTAGTCTCTCTGGATGGTCACGGTCTTCTCGGCCACATCAATCATCTGCTCCGGCCGGACGAAGCCGATTACCCGTCCAAGCTGAGGATATGTGTTCGTATCGCCATGTGTCATACCCATGCCTCCGCCTACGGAGACGTTGAAGCCGGCCAGCTTGCCGTCTTCCAGAATGGCGATGAAGCCCAGGTCCTGGGAGAATACATCGACATCGTTAGATGGCGGCACCGCCAGGCCAATCTTGAACTTACGGGGCAGGTAGACCGGTCCATAGATCGGCTCGACCTCTACATCTGCCTTGCTGTCCACAACCTTCTCTCCATCCAGCCAGATTTCGTGATAAGCCGGCGTCCGCGGGGCCAGGTGATCGCTAATTTTGCGGGCCCACTCATAGACCTCCGTATGAACCTCCGACTGATACGGATTGGGGGAGCTCATTACGTTACGGTTGACATCCCCGCAAGCTGCGAGTGTAGTCATGAGTGTATCGTTAATGGTCTTGATCGTTTTTTTCAGATTCCATTTCAGCACACCGTGCATTTGAAAAGCCTGTCTTGTCGTCAGACGAAGCGTCCCGTTTCCGTATTTATGAGCCAGCTCATCCATCACCAGCCATTGTGCAGCCGTTGCCACTCCGCCAGGAGCTACAACCCGCAACATAAACTGATATGCCGGCTCCAGCTTGGAACGTTCGCGTTCGCTGCGCAGGTCCCGGTCATCCTGCATGTAGCTGCCATGGAATTTCAGCAGACGGTTGTCGTCCTCCGGCAGTCCGCCTGTGATCGGATTGCGCAGGGTTGCTTCGAGCGCACCGCGCAGGTAGTTGCTCTCCTGCTTGATATGTTCAACATCGCTTGGCGGCCCGCCGATCGGCTTCACCGCTGATTCATTATTTGCCACGATTGATCGTCTCCTTCCGCTTCCATCCGCTGCCCTTAATATACATCGCGCTGATAGCGCTGTTCTTGTTGCATGTTATCCAGATAGGCTGCAGCGTCACTAGGGCTTAATCCGCCTTCTTCCTGAATAACGGTAACCAGTGCCGCGTGGACATCATGGGCCATATGCTTCTCATCACCGCATACATATACATGTGCGCCTTCCTTCAGCCAGGCATACAGCTCCTTGCTGTGCTCAAGGATACGGTGCTGCACATATACCTTCTCTTCCGTATCGCGGGAGAACGCCACATCCAGCTTGTTCAGCACGCCGTCCTTCAGCATCCGCTGCCAATCCGTCTGGTAGAGGAAGTCGGTCACGAAATGGCGGTCGCCATAGAACAGCCAAGTCTTGCCGCCAGCGCCCTGCTCTTCCCGTTCCTCCAGGAAGGAACGGAAAGGTGCAACCCCTGTTCCCGGCCCGATCATAATCACCGGAACATCGGGATTCGCCGGAAGCTTGAAATTCGGATTACTCTGAATGTACACCGGCAGTGTATCGCCAGGCTGTACCCGTTCTGCGCAGTGCACCGAGCAGACGCCGTATCGTTCACGGCCATGGGATTCATAACGTACCGCCCGAACCGCAAAATGAACCTCATCCGGATTGGCGTTAAAGCTGCTGGCAATCGAATACAGTCTTGCAGGCAGCTTGCGCAAAATGGTTACAAAGCTGCGGGCGGGAACCCCCCAAGGTGCAAAATCAACAATCAGATCAAGCAGGTCACGGCCATGGATATAGGCCTTCAGTTCTGCCGCAGCTTCCGGAACGAGCAAAGCATGCAGTCCTGCAGCAGCGGTCAGCTTCGCCGCCTGTTCCAGCAGCGGTTTCGTCAGTACGGTGATTTCGTAGTGGCGCAGCAGCGCTTCACGCAGCGTCCCCTCTTCACCTTTCTTATTTAACGGAACGGATTCGTCAGGATTCCACCCCATAGCGGCTATAATATCTGCCACCAGCTGCGGGTGGTTCTCAGGATAGACCCCAAGAGAATCGCCTGGTTCAAAGCTCAGATTGGAGCCGGCAAGCGACAGCTCGAGATGCCTTGTCTCGCGGTCGGAGCCGCGTCCGTTCAGATTCAGATTCTCCAGCACTTCTGCGTGGAAGGGATGATTGCGGGAGTATGGTGAAGCAGGTGCATCTGCTGTCTCAGCTGCCTCTACGGCTGCATCTGCGATCGCTGTCACATTCTGCGGGCCGTTCAGCGCGCTGATGACCTGCTCGAACCAGTCTGCAACCGCCTCATCATAATCCAGATCGCAATCGACACGCGGACTGAGCCGCTGGCCGCCCAGCTCTTCCAGCCGCTGATCGAAGTCTTTACCGGTCTGGCAGAAGAATTCATAGGAGGTGTCGCCCAGGGCAAGTACCGAGTAACGCAGCGATTCCAGCTGAGGCGCTCTTTTGCTGTACAGGAATTCATGGAAGGCCCGGGCATTGTCCGGCGGTTCACCTTCCCCATGGGTGCTGGCCAGGATAAGCAGATTCTCGACTTTTTTGAGTGTATTTGTTTTGAAGGCGTTCATCGCCGCCACGGTTACCTGGAAGCCTTGCTCCTCTAGCTTGCGGGACAGGCTGGACGCCAGCCGCTGGCAGTTTCCGGTCTGGGAGCCGAACAGTATGGTCACCTCACGGGATAATTGGGGTGCTACCGCTGCAGAAGCAGCTGCTGCATTCTGAGAGGCTGCCGCAAGCACCGGCTGCTCACCGGCTGCCGGGACCAGGTTTGTAGTTCCCCGCAGAGACATTGCGGATAAGTATCCGCCAAGCCAAATCTGCTGCGATTCCGTAAGTGTAGGCAGCAGCCGGTTCAGAAGTTCAACCTGGCTCTCGCTAAACGGGCTGTTCGTAACTTGTAGTTGCACCAATATCGACCTCTCCTTAGCAAAAAAATCTTCTACTCTATTAACATCATGAACTCAGGCTAACATAATTATAAGAAACCTTCAACGAGTTGCCGATTCACTAAATTATGGCATTATAGGTATTTAATGAAATAAAACGCAAAAAAGCCGCTTAAATCATAGTAAATAACTCCGATTTAAGCAGCTTCATTACATTTAATGATAACTTGCATTAGATAAAATGATATAAGAATTTTGTTGTTGACCTCTTTTTAAAGGGCACTCGCCTTGAAGGAGTTCAGTTTTGCTTGATTTGTTTTCTTTTGATCCTGCTGCTCTTCACTTGCCCGAGAATCAGATGAATGACAATCAGGATTCCACCGGCATTAATCGCCAGATCGGCCAGATTGAGAATGCCCCCGCCCTTCCCGAATACGAGAAAGTCCGTAACCTGATGAAACAATACACGGTCAATTCCGTTGCCGACAGCCCCTCCTACCAGAAAACCGCTGGCCGCTTCCAGGAGCGGACCCCGCAGCTCTCCTTTATGCCGGTAATAGAAGACCGCTGCGACAAATCCTGCGGCTACAATGGCAAAATATTGCCCGTACCCCTGAAAGGAGCTGAAGGCCGCTCCGCTGTTCTCATAATACGAAAATACCAGATGCCCTTCCCAGAAAGGAACAATCTCCCCAAGCCGCATATTCGACCGCACAATCCACTTGGCAGCCTGGTCCGCCGCAACGACCAATACGGATATCAGATAAAATAGCAAAACCAGCGCCCCCCTGTATTAAGTGCATTTAATCCTGCTGCAGACCCCTGCTTCCCCCAGCTTATCACAGACTGGTGCCCGTTAGCATCATCGTCCTATTTCAGTGCTTCTGCACTTCTGTAGAACAGTCAATATGTTACATCCAAAAGCTTACTGGTTAAACATTCTTAGATTACAAAGACCAACTGGAGGGGCTGCCGCATGGAATACGGACTTATAACAATCAAATTGATTGCAGGTTTTATCGGGCTGTGGGCGATGACACGTCTGCTCGGTAAAAAGGAAATATCCGCCCTTACGCCCTTTGACTTCATTTCGGCGGTAATTCTGGGTGATCTTGTTGGGGATACTATATATGAAAAAGAGCACTCCGTGCTGATGCTGATTTTTACGCTGGCTGTCTGGACGTTATTGTCCGTTACTTTTGAAAAAATCACCCTCCATCTTCCCAAGCTCCGCAAGCCGCTGGAGGGCGAGCCTGAAGTCTTAATCCGTGACGGGAAGATCGATCTGCGTAAGCTGCGTAAAAACAACCTGGATTTCGAACAGCTGCGGATGATGTTGCGGGCCAAGGATACGTTCTCTGTCAGCGAGGTCGCTTACGCGATTTATGAGACGAACGGCTCACTCAGCATTCTCAAAAAAGCACAGCATGAACCGGCGACCCGTGAGGATCTGCTTGTGCCGGTTCCGGAGTCCACCCTGCCGCTAAGCATTATCGAAGACGGCATTGTGCAGCGCCAGACCCTCAGTAACCTGGGTCAGGATGATGCCTGGCTGGCCGGTGAGCTGCGCAAGCAGGGCTATAACGGACCGCAGTCTGTAGCCTACGCCGAAATCACTGAAGAAGGTGAACTGGCCGTAATCTCATCTGTCTCGCACTAATATCCGGCTATTAATGGCATAAAAACAGAGCAGCGCCTCCCGTAATGGAAGGGCGCTGCTCTGCTGGTAATCATGCTTTATTCCGCCATAGCTTGCCGGGCAGATTACCAGGCGTAGGCTTCAGGAGCCGGACGGCCCGGTCCCGGGAAAATCTCGCTGAGCTTCTTCAGCGTCTCTTCGTCCAGAACAATCTCCGTTACCCGCAGCGAATCCTCGAACTGCTGCATCGTTCTCGGCCCGATAATCGGGGCCGTAACCGCCGGATTGGCCAGTACCCAGGCCAAAGCCACCTGATCCTCATGCTCGCCCAGTTCCTTGCACAGGGCAGAGAACTGCTCCAGCTGGCCGCGGTGCTGCTCCAGCTTAGCCGAGCGGGCGCTGCGCACGCCGGTCTTGGACAGCGCGTTGCGGCCCAGCAGCCCACCGGCAAGCGGACTCCATGGAATTACGCCGAGGCCCAGCTCCTGCGAAGCAGGCAGTACCTCAAGCTCCGGCGTCCGTTCAAGCAGGTTGTACAAATGCTGCTCGGAGACCAGGCCCAGGAAATGGCGGGCTTTCGCCTGTGCCTGGGCGGCAGCAATATGCCAGCCGGCAAAGTTGCTGGAACCGATATAACCCGCTTTGCCCTGAGCTACAGCAATCTCAAAAGCGCCCCACAGCTCATCCCAGGATACATTGCGGTCGACATGGTGCATTTGATAGAGCTCAACATGATCAGTCTGCAGGCGCTTTAGCGATCCCTCAAGATGACGTCTGATTTTATAAGCGGATAAGCCGGAACCGGAATTAGGCCCGTCATGCTCATCGAACATTTCGCCGTATACTTTGGTCGCAAGCACCACCTTCTCGCGCCGTCCGCCGCCCTGCTTAAACCAGCGGCCGATTATTTCTTCCGTCCAGCCGCGGCGCTCCTGGCCTCCGTAGACATTGGCTGTATCAAAAAAGTTAATTCCCGCATCCAGCGCGGCATCCATAATCCGGAAAGCTTCCTTCTCTTCGGTTTCCGGGCCAAAATTCATCGTGCCGAGACAGAGCTGGCTGACCTTGAGGCCTGATTTACCCAAATAACTGTACTTCACACTTGTTTCCTCCCTTTAATCCCTGAATGGTTGTCCGCAATTCATTTTCACTATACCCCTTAGAGTCCACTATAAGGCAAGATTTTTTTCAGGCTCACAACTGCCCGATATACGATAATCAAAAAAAAGCCGCCTCAATCGGTGATCAAGATCACCTGAGGAACGGCTGTTTTGTTCGTTTAGTTTCATCTGTTATCCAAATCAGGTACCGCAAAATGTCCGGTAAGGACTGGAGCAGCTCTCAGGCAGTGTCGAGTATTCCTCCTGTTCTGGAGTGTACGCATAAGGGTTCGAAAGAACACTAAGCAGCCGCTCCATTACACTATAGTCTTCCCGTTCTACCGCAGCCTCCAGGGCCTCTTCTACCCGGTGATTGCGCGGGATCAGTGCTGGATTGCTGCTGCGCATCAGCAGGCGGGAGGACGCTTGAGATTCTTCCTGTCTGCTCAGCCTCGCCTCCCATAACTCCTTCCACTTCGCAAAATCCTCATTCCCGAACAGGACCGTATCTTCCGGTCTGCCCAAAGTTAAGGCACGGAAAGTATTGGTGTAGTCCGCCCGGTTCTTCTGCATCATCCCGAGAAGTCCGT
Organism: Paenibacillus pedocola; assembly: GCF_031599675.1. Classification (NCBI taxonomy): domain Bacteria; kingdom Bacillati; phylum Bacillota; class Bacilli; order Caryophanales; family Paenibacillaceae; genus Paenibacillus; species Paenibacillus pedocola. The sequence goes on from NZ_CP134223.1 coordinate 4,055,014, forward strand.
CAATAAGTGATTCGTCCTGCTGTTCTTCGTTAAAGATGCCCAGCTTCGCCCTCATTCCCGTGAGCCAAATCCGGAGAACCCTCTCTGTGAAATCTGAAAGGGCATCCTCGGCCAGTTTGACAGCCTGCGGCTCATTGTCATGAAGCAGCGGCAGAAGAGCCTCAGCAAATCTCGCGAGATTCCAGGCGGCAATACGTGGCTGATTGCCATAGGCATAGCGGCCCTGAAGATCAATGGAACTAAATACTGTCTCCGGATCATAGGTATCCAAAAAGGCGCATGGGCCATAATCTATGGTTTCTCCGCTGAGGGCCATGTTGTCGGTATTCATCACCCCGTGAACAAAGCCGACGAGCTGCCATCTGGCAATCAGCTCAGCCTGACGGTTAATCACTTCCTTGAGCAGGGAAAGATAACGGTCCACTCCACCCTCAGCTTCCGGGTAATGCCGTTGTAATGTGTAATCAGCCAGGGCTTGGAGATCTTGGGTATTCCCCCTTGCGGCGGCGTATTGAAAGGTACCGACACGAAGATGACTGGCAGCCACACGGGTAAGAACCGCACCTGGCTGCTCCGTTTCCCGGATGACGGATTCACCGGTTGTGACTACCGCCAAACTGCGGGTCGTCGGAATGCCAAGCGCATGCATGGCTTCGCTGATGATGTATTCGCGGAGCATCGGCCCCAGTGCCGCCCGGCCATCGCCCCTCCGGCTGTATGGTGTTCTGCCTGAGCCTTTGAGCTGAATGTCAACGCGCACACCCGGCGGCGTAATCTGTTCCCCGATCAATACTGCCCGGCCGTCACCTAACATGGTAAAATGCCCGAATTGATGCCCTGCATAAGCTTGAGCAAGAGGCACCGCACCTTCAGGAACCTCATTGCCTGCAAGAACCGCAACGCCGTCATTGCTTCGCAGTGCTGAATGGTTCAATCCCAGGGCTGCTGCTAAGTGCTCATTAAGAATGATCAGCTTCGGCAAGCGGACTGGGGTTGGCTTGAGCTTTGAAAAGAATGATTCCGGCAGGCTGGCATAACTATTGTCTAAATTCCACCCAGCATCCCTTATTTCTATTTTCTCCGTCATAAGGTCTCCTTTTTTTGCAACAGTTTTCCTTTTAGTGTATACTTCTGCTCCTGAATTATCCTCTTACCCGCTTACGGTGCCACGGGTTTGATTCATGAATGGCGTTAGTATAAGCACCTTTAATACATCCTTAACCCATAATCAACTGGTTCCAATCTCGGCTGCAGGCCACCGCGGAATCCGCCTGAAATCATTTGGATATGTTCCTATACGATAAAAAAACAAGCCCTGAAAACAGGACTTGTTAGTATAAGGCCATCGTTATTCCCCGTTATTCCTCGTTGTCCCAAGGACTGCTATCCGGAAAAAGCACTTCTCCGCTTCGCTGTCTAATTCCCACTATTTCCTGCAGAGTTCCCGTTAGCTCCCCGGGAGGATAAGGCTTGGTTAAATATTTCTGGACATTGTCCAGCATATTCTTGTCCGCCTTGTCCAGAGCAGAGGAAATAATAATCGGGACATGCTCTGTACGGACGTCATCCTTCAGCATACGGATCAGATCCCAGCCGTCCAGTTCTTCCCCCAGCATCAGGTCTACAACGATTGCCACAAAAGGCGTCTTCAGCGCCTGCTCATAGGCTTCCTGCGGATGGTAATGATGAGTTACGCGGAAGCCCTTGCCTTTCAGCTCCTCAGACAGCAGCAGTGACAGGCTGTAATCATCCTCCACAATCATTACGTTCGGTTTCTGGTCCTTGTCGGCACTTAATTTAATGGGCTCATCCTCATGCCGGTTGCCTGAAGCATTGCGAAGGGGAAGACTGAACCAGACCGTTGAGCCTTCGCCTTCTTCCGACTCAATGCCGATTGAACCTTTCTGCTTCTCAATAATCTCTTTACAGATAGCAAGTCCAAGTCCTGTTCCGCCGATCCGTTTGGAGGCGCTGTTGTCGACTCTTCTGAATTTCTGGAACAGCTGGCCGATCTGATTTTTGGGAATGCCCAGCCCGTGATCCTGAATCTCCACAACAACCCGCTCCGGTTCATTATGCAGCATTACCTTGATCTCGCTGGCGCCCGGCGAGAATTTGATCGCATTACTGAGCAGATTCGTCAGCACCTGGACGATCTTGTCTCTGTCCACGTCAACCTCGGCATTCTGCGCTTCATCTTCCAGCAGAATATGATGTGTCCCGCTAAGCTTGTATTGGTCTATCACTCCAAGGACAAGCTCACTAAGGTTAAGCGGCTCCGGATTATACTGCTGGGTTCCTGATTCCATACGCTGCAGATCAAGGAAATCATTGATCAGTTCGGTTAGTCGCTGAGCTTCCCTGTGGATGGTCTCCAGGTACTTCAGCTGCTTCTCCGGCTTCATCGTTTTGGACAGCAGCAGTTCTGTGAAGCCGAGGACGCTTGATAACGGGGTCCGCAGCTCATGGCTGACCGTGCTGACCAGATCCGATTTCATCAGATCCAGCTCATATTCGCGGGTAATATCGCGGTGGACGAACAGCGTCCCGAAGCGGGTCTCCCGCCGGTATACCGGTATAGCGTACATGTCGATATGCTTCAGCGATTCTTTGCCTAGCGAATACTTCATGGAGCTGGATTCGATGAAATGCTCGGACATTGCCTTCTGGTAGAACAGCTCAAGCTCATCCGATTCATTGGCTGTATGGATGAAATGCCCGCTCCAGCGTTCTTTTGGAATAAGATCACCTTCGGACCACTCATTATAGCCGAACATCTGGGCTAGAACCTGATTCATATGCAGCATGCTGCCGTCCATTTGCACAAATTGGATTCCTTCATTGACGTTGTTGACAATATCCTGGTTCAGTCTGCGGCCGTATTCAATTTCCTCATACATGAACAGCCTTTCTATGGCCAGCGCTACACGATTCATCATACCTTGGATTTCATTGATCTCATCTTCACTGAAGGAATGCCCAATCCGGGTGCCGCAGAATACAGCGAGGACATCATCTTGCGCATTCACAACTGTCGAGTAAAAGTCATACGAATCTGTACCTTCAGGTGCAATTCCCTGCTCTCTTAACGTAGACGGCCGCTTGGTGATATAGGATTTCTCCGTCCGCATGCGGTGCAGCATATTGCCGCTTTCACTGCCTAGATAACGCTCAACATTCTCCTGCGGCACACCTTTAACCGCGCTGATGTTGTCTTTGACAAGCAGGAAGAGACTGGAGTCAAAGGCATACTGTTTATTCATGAATTCGATGAATTTCTCGGCAAAATCCTGTTTGTCCAGCGTATATGTGATGTCATGATTCAGCTGGTTGCTGCGTTCCAGCATGATTTTGGTCTGCTCTGTATTCTTGAGCGTCTCCGCCAGCTCCTGCTGTACATTCTTCATAGAGGTAATATTGTTGGCAATCAGGATATACTGGTAAATCTCCCCGTCATCATTCAGATAAGGCATTATCGTCATGTGCAGCCAGACCGGAGTACCATTCTTCATGTTCATCCGGATTTCATCGCTCCACACCCCGCCGGTGCTCAGCTTGCGGATGATCTGCTGTGTCTGGGAGTCCGAGAGATTCTGCACATCAAACAATCGGAAGGTAGAGCCGGCCAGCTCTGCATTCTTATAGCCGGTATAGTCACTCAGGTTCTCGTTGGCATAGGTGAAGATCCCCTTCTGTGAAAGGATGGCAACTGCTGAGGACTGGTCCAGTGCCTTCATCATGTTCTCTATTTCGCTTAGCGAACGTTCAAGCTTGAACTGCTGATCCTGAAGCTCATCCTGCTGGGCATGCAGCTCTTCATTCTGCATCATCAGCTCTTCTTCTTTATCCTGTATACTATGGGTCATGTTGAGGAATGCCTCGTAGAGACGGCCGATTTCATCCTGCTTATGCAGCTTGCTCAGCAGCACAGCCTCCCCTGCGGCCAGCGAGTTCGTAGCTTGTTCCAGCTGAACGATCGGATCAATAACAATTTTGAGAATCCTCCAGATCATCAGCGTGAAAAGCAGCAGCAGCGCCATACTGAGGAGAAAAGCGAGAATCGTAAAATCATTCGCCTGTTTCAGGGATTGGTCGACCATATCGCTCAATTGCTGGTTAGAGCGTGTCTCATAATTCTTCGTATACGCCAGGAAATCATTAACGGCCTGCGTGACTCCGTCTTTGGCCAGTACGCGCAGCCCGGCATAGTCATCCTGCTCAACATAAGCGATGAATTTGGGCAGCGTCACATTCTGATACTGAACCACAAACGCTTCCAGATCTTCTCTGAAATCCGCCTCTTCCGGTGAAAGATTCAATTTGGAGTAGGCCCCGAGAACATTCTCCAGCTTATCCAGCGCTTCATAGGCCAGCTTCAGTTCATTGTCGCTTTTGAGCAGGGAATATCCTCTGACACGGAAGAATACCTCTTTCAGCGTTGCAGCCATTTCATTGATGGTTCCGGCCTTATGCTGCAGCACTTCCTGGTTATGGTTCAGCCGCTCTTGCTCTGCATTGATGTAGAAATACAAGCCGGCCCCCGTCAAGATCACCAGTATGATTAAGCCTGCAATAATACGGAAATATTTATGTTTGATACTCATATTACTGAGGCTTCTTCTTATCACTGAGAATGCCCTCCACGATCTGCAGAAGTTCCATTGGGCTAAACGGCTTCGGCATAAAATAACGGGCTCCCGCTTCTCTTGCTATGTTCCGGTCGGCATCCTGCGCTTTGGCAGTCAGCATTAAAATGGGTGTTGCAGCCTTCATCTCTTCATCCATCAAGCCCAGCACTTCAATCCCGGTCAATTCGGGCATCATGTAATCCAGTATCACCAGATCGAACTTGTACCGGGACAGCTTCGTCATCGCCTCACGCCCGTTCTCGGCGGTATGCAGCTCGACTTCCTCCAGATCCTCCAGCGTATCTTCGATCAGCATGCGTAAAACATCCTCATCATCTACAATCAACACTTTTTGCATCGTTCTCTCACCTTTCAAAATGCACCGCGGGCGCTGTATCTTTTAGAATAAAAATCTGTGTGCCAGCCGCTCAACCCTTGTCAGCATTTCCGGCAGATGAAACGGCTTTACAATATAATCATCGGCACCTAGCTGCAGCGCGTGAATAATATCCTGCTGATTATTTCGGCCGGTAAGCATAATAACGAGAATATTCACTTCCGGATACCTGCTGCGGAGCTGCTTGAGCACTTCCAGTCCATCCAGTTCAGGCATGATTCCGTCCAGGAGAATGATAAATTTATCTTCGGGTGAATACCATTCCGATTGCAGGAACTGTGCTCCGTTTTCGAAGCTGCTTACCTCCATCTTGAGATTATTTGCCGGCTCCCATTCCCTGAACTGCTGGACGACAATCCGGCGGATCAGCGCATCGTCATCGACAACGATCACTTTAAGCACCTGTTCCACTTTACCTGCCGGAAGATACTCGTTATAGAGGGTTGTCTGGTTTCTTCCGGCATGTTTGCTGGCATACAGGGCCTGATCCGCATCCTCAATCAGCTCCTCCGGATCATCCCGCCGGGCTCTGATCTCTGTGATTCCGCCTGAGAAGGTCACACGGAACTGCTGCTGCTTAGCCCAGAAATCCATGCCTGCGAACTGACTCTGGATTCGTTCTATGACAAGCAGTGCGGAAGCCGCATCCGTATTAGGCATGAATAGGGCAAACTCTTCCCCGCCATAACGGCAGAAGGTATCTTCGACACGGATGGAGCTGCGCACCAGCTCTGAAAAAGCCTGCAGCACCTCATCCCCGACCAGATGGCCGTAAGTATCATTTATATGTTTGAAATAATCCAGGTCGAGCAGCGCCAGTGAAAAAATCCGTTCGGTCCTTCTAAAATCGGATACCAGCTGCTTCATCGTCTGATTAAAGTATTTGCGGTTATAAGCACCGGTCAGCTCATCGATAATAATCGATTTCTGCCACTCCTTCTTCAGCTCAAAGCGGTTCTTGATCAGAACTAGAAACAGGTCGATGTCCACCGGCTTCGGCATGTAATCCATCACACCCAGTGAATATGCGTACAACTGGAGATCCTTGGAATGCTCGCCGCTCATGATAATAATCGGGATACGTTCTTTTTTGGCTTTTCCGATAATCTGGTGAAGGACATCAATTCCGCTCTGATCAGGCAGCAGAATGTCCAGCAGAATCAGATCCGGCCTGCTCTCATAAAACAGCTTCAGCCCGCGCTCCGCCGACATCGCGATATTCACATAATAAGATTGCTGCTCCAAAGATTCCCGCAAAAAAGCGACAAGCTCCACATCATCATCCACAAGCAGAATTTCATACTTCTGCTGCTTGGAGCCGGTAGAGAGGCTGATTTCCAGCACAGGGTCGGGCACGCTTCCGGAGGATTCTTCTCCGCTAAACAGGTCCAGTACAGGGTGTAAAACCTCGCGCCATTCCGCCTCCATCCAGACCTTATCACTATGATCCGAGAAATAGAGCAGCGTACTGCTGGCAAACCTCTCTACCCGGTCCAGGCCGACGGTTCCCGCAGTTCCTTTTAGATTATGCAGAAAACGGTAGATCTCCCTTTCCCCGACATACTGCTGGCCCGACCATTTCTCCAGAGTCTCCCTAGTCCGCTGTTCGACTAGCGCTTTATATTTTCTAGTTGTCATATTTACTCCTTAAACAAATATATCAATCTATAAGGACATCCTAATTTACACATTCAGTCAACTTATTCTAATGAATATAGGCTTGAAGATCAAATAGATAATCAGACTGACAAAAAACCTTTGGTTGCCGCCTGTGTCATCATTTGCAATAATGATTGAAACGGTTCATTCCGTTAATGCGGCGGATGAACAAAGAATAGACACATAGGAGGCTTTTTCATTGAAGGGGATTATTACTGTACTGGGAAAAGACAAAGTAGGGATTATTGCCAAAGTCTGTACATACCTTGCCGAACACAATCTGAACATACTTGATATCTCTCAGACGATTGTGCAGGACTATTTTAACATGATGATGATTGTAGATATTTCAGCGCCAAGCAAATCCTTTGAGGAGATTGTTCTGGATCTGCAGCATGTGGGCGAAGATATCGGCGTAGAAATCAAACTTCAGCATGAGGATATCTTCAATATTATGCACCGCATTTAGCAGCGAAAGGATGAGCGAACAATGATTTCACGTGGCGAAGTACAGGAAACCAATCAAATGATCTCTGAAATGAATCTGGATGTCCGCACGATAACGATGGGTATCAGTCTGATGGACTGCGCCCATACCGATCTGCGGGTGTTTAACCAGAATGTATATGATAAGATTACCCGCTCCGCCGAGAAGCTGGTGAAGACCGGTGAAGATCTGGAGCGTCAATTCGGTGTGCCGATTGTCAACAAACGGATTTCCGTCACCCCGATCTCCATTGCGGCTGGTGCCGTTCATACGGATTCTTATGTACCGGTTGCGCAAATTCTGGACAAGGCGGCGAAAGAGGTCGGTGTTAACTTTATCGGCGGATTCTCCGCACTTGTGCAGAAAGGCTGCACCAAAGGCGACCGGATTCTGATAGACAGCATCCCTGAAGCCCTGGCTGTAACCGAATGTGTATGCTCCTCTGTGAATGTCGGCTCCTCGCGCAGCGGAATTAACATGGATGCCGTGAAGCTGATGGGCGACATCATTATCCAGACTGCGGAGCGCACCAAAGACCGAGATTCCATCGGCTGCGCCAAGCTGGTTGTCTTCTGTAACGCGGTGGAGGACAACCCCTTCATGGCCGGAGCTTTTCACGGTGTAGGCGAGCGTGAACTCGTCATTAACGTCGGCGTCAGCGGTCCCGGTGTCATCAAGCGTGCGCTGGAGGAAGTGAAGGGCCAGGACTTCGAGACGCTCTGCGAGACGATCAAACGCACCGCCTTCAAAGTTACCCGGGTCGGCCAGCTGGTCGCCCAGGAAGCCTCCAAGCGGCTGGGTGTGCCATTCGGCATCATTGATCTGTCCCTCGCCCCGACTCCGCTGATCGGAGACTCGATCGCTGAGATTTTCCAGGTCATGGGCCTGGAGGAAGCCGGCGCTCCCGGCACTACTGCAGCGCTGGCCATTCTCAACGACAATGTTAAAAAAGGCGGCGTCATGGCCTCCTCCTATGTCGGCGGACTCAGCGGCGCCTTCATTCCGGTCAGCGAAGACCACGGGATGATTCAGGCGGTACAGCGCGGCGCACTGACCCTGGAGAAGCTGGAAGCAATGACCTGTGTCTGCTCGGTCGGACTCGACATGATCGCTATTCCGGGCAGCACCAGCAAAGAGACCATCTCCGGCATTATCGCAGATGAAGCTGCGATTGGTATGGTCAACAACAAAACGACTGCGGTACGCGTCATTCCGGTAATCGGCAAGGACGTCGGCGAGATGGTCGAATTCGGCGGCCTGCTCGGCTATGCGCCTGTGATGGCTGTGAATCCGTTCAACTGTGCCGGGTTCGTGAACCGCGGCGGACGGATTCCCGCACCGATCCACAGCTTCAAGAATTAAGTTTACGCAAAAGCGCCGCCCCCTGATTTCAGGCGGGCGGCGCTTTTGCGTACGTCTTAATCGGCTACCGGACGGCAGAAGGCCAGACATGACCCAGTTTCTCCGGTCCCATGATCAGGTAAACGCTCTGAATCTGCTCCCCGCTGGAGCTCAAGGCCAGGCATAGTACGGCCTTAACCTCGCCTTGATCTCTGTAGACCAGATTAGCTTCGCCATTAATGAGTTCTATCGAGGAAGTCCAGCTGCGCATCCGGACCAGTACCCTGCGCGAGGTGAGCAATGCCAGTACACCCTTGCGGCCCACCATCGGCCGGAGGATTGTATGTACTTCCTGCCCTCCTCCATCAGCAACGAGTACGGCTTGCTCTGTGAGGAGAGCGAGCATCCCGCTCACATCATGTGCGGCAAAGGCGGCGGTGAACCGCTGAAGCATTCCCGTACGAACCTGCTCCTCTGCAGGTGAAATCGCTTCGCCGGCCGGATCAGCCTGAAGAGTCCGCTTCACACGGCTGAATATTTGCCGGCAGTTGCTTTCTGTTTTGCCGACCATCCCGGCAATCGCTTCGTATTCGTATTGATAAGCTTCCCGGAGCACAAACACCGCCCGTTCGACAGGTGACAGCTTCTCCAGCAGCACGAGGAATGCCATGGAAAGGGTGTCCTTACGCTCTGCTACCGCTTCGGGTCCGTCATACAGCTCGCTCACCGGCTCGGGCAGCCATTCGCCGATATAGGTCTCCCTGCGGCTGTGCGCGGAATTCAGCAGATTCAGGCAGCGGTTAGTAATACTTTTGGCCACATAAGCCTTGATGTTATCAATACTAGTGAGGTCACGCCGCTGCAGGTCAGCAAAGCAGTCCTGAACCACATCCTCCGCGTCCGCCACTGTACCTAGCATCCGGTAAGCAATAGAGAAGGCGTACCTTCTGTAATTAAGGTATAATTCCGCAAGCTCCGCCGACTCCGCAGACTGCGCGGTTTCCGCTTTACGGTTCCGGGCATTCAACACCATGCTCCCCCTCCCTTGTACCGTTTGTTACATCGATACCCCCGGATACATGCCTGTGGAGATCGCGATCCGGTTCCAGCTGTTAATCGTATTGATGCTCATTATCCAGTCGACGAATTCCTCTTCGCTAACATATTCGCGGACATTATCAAAGACTGCCTGCGGCACCCCGCCCTGGCTGATGAGGGTTACTGACTCCGCAAGCTCAAGAAGCGCTCTTTCCTTGCCGCTGAACACCGGTGCTTCCCGCCATACGCTGACCAGCACCAGCTTATCCTGGTAATCCCCCAGCTTCAGCAGATCCTTGGCATGCATATCCAGACAAAATGCGCAGCCGTTGATCTGCGATACCCGTATTTTGACCAGCTCGGCAAGCACCTTGTCCAGTCCCCTGCCTGCATTATGCTGCTCTGCTGCCATCATTGCCCGGAACGCGGGTGCATTTACCTGTCTGTAATTAAATCTTAAACTCATTGTTGATCGCCTCCATGAATTAGGTTCAATAGTGGAGACAATGCAGGGATATCTTTTGTGACAATTATCTTTAACAAACGCCGCAGCCAGTCTTAAGCCTCTGCCCGCTTGCTCTTTCTGATCGTAATCAGACGCCAGCCTGTCAGCAGTGCCGAGACCAGACAAATGACCGAAGAAGTCATAAAGACCACGTGCATGCCCGAGAGGAAAATATCCGGACGGCCCGGAACGAGGCCGGTTACCCGGTGCCCTGCCTTGCTGCTCATCACATTGAACAGGATGGATGTGGCAATGGTGATCCCGACGACCATCCCCACATTACGGACAAGTGAATTGACACTGCCCGCAGAACCAAGCTGAGTGCGCGGGACCTTACTCATAATCAGTGAATTGTTCGGAGACTGGAACAGCCCGCTGCCGATCCCGAGCATCGCGATCCACAGTCCGACGAGAATAACGGAGCTTCCGTCATGCAGCCGGGCCAGCCCGAACTGGGCAATCACCATGACGATGAGCCCGGCGAAGGTTAAGAACTCAGAGCCGATCTTATCAGACAGAGCCCCGCTGAGCGGAGCGATGACAACCATCGAAATCGGAAAGAGCATCAGCAGAAATCCGGCATAGAACGGTGACAGGCCCAGCATATTCTGCGCATAGAAGGGCGAGATAATATTGAAGCAGAAGTTGGCCACAAATACGAGAAAGGCACACAGAATGCTAAGTGAAAATAGGGAGTTCTTAAACAGCGACAGCTGCAGCAGCGGTGCCTGACTGCGGAGTTCCACGACAATAAAAGCGATGAACGAGGCGGCGGCAGCGATAAGCGCAGCGACGATCTTGCTGTCCCCATAACCAAGCTGCTGTCCCAGCAGCAGTCCGGCAAACAGTGTAATGATAAAGAACGCAAACAGCAGACTGCCCGGCAGATCAATCCGCGATTTCACCCGGACCAGATCCTTCGGCAGAACCTTCATTCCGAGCGCGAAGGCAATCAGGCCAATCGGCACATTCACCCAGAAAATATATTCCCAGCCCAGGGTGGATACAATAATTCCGCCAAGGCTAGGTCCGGCGATACTGCCGAGAGACACGAAGGTCCCGATCAGGCCAAGCGCCTTGCCGCGTTCGGTAGCCGGAAAAATATCCGTCACAATTCCCTGGCTGTTCGCCATGGTCATCGAAGCACCAATGGCCTGAACGACACGGGAGGCAATAAGGAATGGAAGACTTGTGCTCCATCCGCAGAGCAGAGAACCGAGAATGAAAATCACTGTCCCGATTCTAAACACACGGATCTTACCGACCATATCCCCCAGCTTACCAAAAAACAGAATAACCGAACAAATCGCCATCAGATACCCTGTAGTGACCCATTCGACCTGGGCAACCGGCAGATTCAGCTGCTTCACCAGCACCGGCAAGGCAATATTGACAATACTTCCGTCCAGGGTAGACATAAAAGTAAACAAATTTAGAACAATCAGAATAATCCAGCGCTTCTTCTGAACCGCTGCATCCTCCTGATAGGTTGCACTAATCGCACTCATGGAAGAACACCCTCTTGAATCGAATTTCAGAACTAGTTGCGTGCGCAACAATCTGCATTCCCCAGTGTACAGCAAATTAGTTGCGTGCGCAACAACTTTACGGTAAGCTTTTGAAGAGAGTACTAACAGCAGCGCATGAATCTAAAGAGGTGTCCGTATTGAGAAAAGAACCGATCGGCAAGCTGGTTGCCTATCTTCACCGCCAGAACACAAAAATATTGAGCAAAGAACTTGCACCCTACGGGCTTGGCAGCGGCGGACAGCACAGTTTTCTGAAGCTGATTCTCGGCCATCCGGGCATTACGCAGGACCAGATGACGAATGAAATGAAATTCGATAAGGCGACAACAGCCCGTTCCGTGAAGCATCTGGAGCAACTGGGATATATTGAACGGCGAACCGATCCGAAAGACCGGCGTTCTTCTCTTTTGTATCCTACAGCCAAAGCCGTGGACTTTGCTCCAGTATTTCAATCCATTCTTGATGAGCATAACCGCAAGCTGACTGCCAATCTGACGGAGGAGGAAGCCGACACACTGGTGGCTTTGCTTCATAAGGTTACCCGTACTTCCGAAAGCTTATGATAGAGACTGTCTTAGAGCCGCCTTAATGTCTCCACATCAAAAAGGCCCTTACCTGTAAAGGGCCTTTTTGCGCTGCAGATATGGGTCTGTACGGAGAGCGGATCAAGCCAGACTGATGCCGTCCAGAATATAATCCCAGGTCTCCGAATCCCCCACGCGGTTCGGGATACTCAGCGAACTGATTCCCGGCAGGCCCCATGCATTGTCGGTGACTGATTCCAGCCCGTCAACCCCGTTGACGATCAGAATCAGATATTCCCCGCCGGTTAATGGTCTCAGCACCTGCTGTAGAGCAACCGCTTCATCGTAAGTACTGCCCCAGCGGATAAACAACGCCCTGCGGCTGGCAATCAGCTGATCCAGTAAACGCTGGCTGCGCATCTCGGTTTTGTTCTTAAAGCCGGGATAGACAGAACTCCACTCCTGCCCATCCAGAACCGGGAAATCATGGACTGGGATCACGTTATAATAATAATCCTTCACAAAATATGATTTGACCGGCATCACCACCTCATTCTCGACAAACACATCATTTCCTTCGATCGGCGACATATTCTGGAGATTCATATCCCCGGAAAAGCGGCTGCTAAGCAGCCGGTTCACAAGAGCTTCCCAGACTGACGATGCAGTCATACGCCCCTTTTAGTTCTGCCAATTCCATTCGACTCACCCCACTGCTGATATTTCAATATTAAATGCGCCTGACAGACAAAATGCTTGGATAATAGTTAAGGTTAACTTTGCCCAAACCACAAAAAGAGGTTAAAATATGATCCAATATGAAAACTGATTGAAACACAGCTGTAAAAAAAATGAATGTGCAGAAAGGAGCACCGGTCATGTCTATTAGCAGAGTAAAGGAACATTTCCGCGCCTACGGCAAGGAGCAAGACATTCTGGAATTTGCGGTATCTAGCGCAACAGTGGATATGGCTGCCGCCGCGATCGGTGTTATTCCGGCCCGGATCGCCAAAACGTTGTCCTTCCGGGGTTCCGGGGAGAATGCCATCCTGATCGTTGCCGCCGGAGACGCCAGAATCGACAATAAGAAATTTAGGGAAGCCCTCGGGCTCAAAGCCCGGATGCTTAGTCCGGATGAAGTGCTGGAGCAGACCGGCCATGAAATCGGCGGGGTTTGTCCGTTTGGACTGGCCCGTGAGCTGGATGTTTACCTGGATGTATCCATGAAGCGGTTCAGTACCTTGTTCCCTGCCTGCGGCAGTGCTAATTCCGCTATCGAGCTAACCTGTGAGGAGCTTGCTCTGTATTCAGGCAGCAAAGACTGGGTAGATGTATGTAAAGACTGGGCAGAAGTTATTGGAAACGGGGATGATCAAGCCTCATGAGGATAAAACCGCAGCGCTTCTGCCACCGCTGCGGCCGATGTTACTGCAGCTCCGTAATGATGGTTGTCCGGCGGGACTGGCCGGAACATAATAAGCAGGCCGGAGTCTCCTGGAGGAGACTCCGGCCTGCTTTTGCGTTGGCTTCACTGGATGTTCATTCTACGCCCTTGGTGTTGACGATCTCCGTTACCTCTTGCGTAATAAGCTCTCCCCCCCTACGCTTCCAGTCCTTCACGAAATCATCGAATTCGCTCACCGGAGTTTCTCCGACGATAATATTCAGAAAGGTCTCGCTTTCCAGTGTCTGCAGCTTAGGCCAAACGCCCGCCATACCGGGTGTACTGCCGTAAAAAACACTGCGCACCTGCTCGATTGCCGTCGTGGTTAATACAGCGACACCGTATTTGTAAGCATTGGTTGCCTTCCAGCCCTCAAGATTCTTCTTGGGCTGCTCTTCCTCAGCAAGCCAGCGGTCATAGAGCAGCCGGGTGTCCGGATCCAGCAGATCCGGATCGATTTTACCATGCAGTGCCTGCTGCACATCGGTATAATGCTGCTCAATAGCACCGCTGTAGTCAATCAGCAGGTCGAACGGGTAGTAGGCCCGCAGCTGGATGCCGGTCTCGGCCGAGAAATCATCCAGTTTATTGACCTCTGCCATATTGGGGTCCCGTCTTCTCTCCAGCCGGGTGAACATGTTCAGCAGCTTCACCACCGCTTCTGGATGCTCATAACCCTTGCGGACCACCAGGTAGCGGTCCGTCACCGGGGCCATGTGGGCAATGAATTTGCCGCTGTTATCCAGCGGAGCGGCATACGCCCGCCACTCTGCCTTGGTATCGGCGGCCACTGCCTCAGATAAGGGGTAATACGGCATCCACCAAGGACCGAAGAACATGCCGGACTGGCCGGAAATAATCGGCTCCTGGGTCTCTTTATATAGAGCAAAGCCGGGATCGATCAGCCCGCGCTTGTACCAGTCGGCCAGCTTGGCCAATGCCGCTTTTGTCTCGGGAGTAATCGAACCGTATACAGTAGCGCCGCTGCTGTCCTTTATCCAATTGGTCGGAAAAGCATGGAAGGCGCTGAAGACCGCATCAAGGCCGTTAATATGCGGCTTCGTTCCATACACGATATTTTTGTAGGCGCTAAGGCCGAAGGTATCGCGTTTGCCGTTGCCGTCAGGGTCTTGTTCGATGAATGCCTTGGCGATTCTTTCAATATCCTCGAAAGTGCTGGGGTCCGGCAGCTCCAGCCGGTCCAGCCAATCCTGGCGGACCCACAACAGCATCGGAGAATCCGCATTGATCGCCACATTCGGCAGGCCGTACAGCCGGCCGCTGCGGGAGGCATCATCCAGCGCCTCGCCTCCGGTTGAGCTGTACATCTCCTTGATCAGCGTAGAGCCGTACTGCTGGAAAGTGCCGGTCAGATCGGCGATCATATCGCTGTCGATCAGCTTCTTTAATTGATCCCGGTCGACAACCATCGCATCCGGCAGATCGTTGCTGTCAATCGCCAGTTGTGCTTTTTGTGTGTACAGCTCTTCGCCTTTGGCTTCCCAGGAATGAACAACCTTGATATTCGACAGGCTCTCCATGTAACGGGAAACCGGATTATTATCATTACTGTCACCGTTGTTGAGCCGGGAATCCGGAACCTTGAAGCCAATCCGCATCGTAACCGGCTGCTCATATTTACTGTAAGCGGCAGTTTCGGCAGCATTGCCTTGCTGGGCCCTGTTGGACTCTCCAGGAGAGTCTGTGCTGCCGCAGGCCGGCAGACTGAGCAGCGCCAGCACTGAGAGGATCACACGCCGGGTCTTCATTTATAGCTTCATCCTCTCTGCACGGTAATCACTTGGCAGCCGGCCGACCCGTTCCCGAAACAGCCTGCTGAAATACCGGTCATCCTCAAATCCCGATCTGCAGGCGATCTCATGCACCGGATAGTTAGTCTCCAGCAGCAGCGATTTGGCCAGCTCAAGCCGCATTCCGCGCAGGACTTCGCCGAAGCTCTCGCCGGCAAATCGGGCGAAGCACTGGCTGAAGTAGCCCCGGCTCATATTGATATACGCAGCGACATCCCCCTGATTGATTTTGTCCCCGGCATGCTGCTTCATATACCGGACGGCGCGGATGAGGCAAAACATCAACTCCTTGCTCAGTCCCAGCTCAACCATGCGCCGCTGAATATGAGCGGCGAACTGCCGCAGCCACTGCTTCCAGCGGCACCAGTTCACGTTACCGCCAGCCGCAGCCGCCAGCTCAACAGCTTCGTCCGCAGTAAGCAGTAGCGGACTCCAGCTCTGAAGCATAGCGTGGCCGAAGGCGGCTATTGCCTCGGGGGAAGGCTGCTGGCACAGTACATCAGCGGTGAACTCCTCCCAGTCGGCCCGTTCAATTGTCCACCTGAGATTCTGCGCAGCTTGGAGCACTGGTTCCTTCCCGCTTGCATTCCTTTCACTGGCCCAGGACAGCTTAAGCTCCGGATAATTCAGTCTGGCCGGTTCTTCCTCCCCGCTGTAATAGAACAGCGCCATCCGTGCTGCCTTAGCCAAGACTTCTTCCACCTCTTGGAGGCTCTGGCCGCGCAGCCCGCTCACCAGCGCCGTCTGCCAGCGTCCTTCCAGAACAGAGCTGAGCTCCCGCTGCAGCTCCTGTTCACTAAACCGCTGAGGGAGCGGCGACATCCACTGCTCCCTCAGGGCAATCAGCGGCTGGTTCTTCACCAGAGAGAGCTGATACAGCTCTTCTTCATTGATTGGAGCCTTTAAGGGCAGATAGAGCACAGCCCTATCCGCGGTCATCGCCATGCCCGCCCCGCGGCTAAGTGACTCCCGGGTGCTGTCCTCCCATTTGATCCGTTCCACCAGCCGAAAAATCGTTTCATCGGCATTTTCTACCTCTAGCAGCGTTTTGACAATATAATCGACTGCCCCGAGGCGAAGCGCTTCCTGCACATAGTCAAATTCATGATGACAGGTCAGCACCACGCAGCGGATGGCGGGAAACCGCTGCCTCACCTGCCGGATCAGATCAAATCCGGACATGCCCGGCATGGTAATATCAACAAACAGCAGATCCGCCTCCTGCTCCCGCAGCAGGGCCAGCGCAGCATTACCGTCTCCGGCTTCGCCGACGATGACGACACCGAAGGACGGCCAGTCAATCAGCGAGATGAAGCCTTTGCGCACCAGGCGTTCATCATCGACAACAACAGCTTTAATCATCGAAGTCCTCCTTGCTTTTACGGGGGATAATGATCGATATCGTTGTTCCTTCGCCCTCTCCGCTTTTGATCTGCAGCTCCATTTGCCCGTCGTAGTAGGTTCTCAACATACGCATCACGTATGCGAACCCGATGCCGAGCCCCCGCTTTTTAGCGCTGTCATCCGAGAGCAGCTCTTCAATCTGTGCGTCGTTCATACCAGCCCCGTTATCCTTTACACACAGCTGTACTTCAGTGCCGCCGTGCGCCTTAATAATGACATCCACTCTCCCGTTGTCGCTGAGTCCGTGATAAATCGAATTTTCCACCAGCGGCTGGAGCAGGAACCGCGGCACTGCCGCCGCAAGCACATTATCTTCCGCCTGCACATTGAACTCGAATTCATAATCATAACGGATACGCTGCAGCTCCATATAATTGCGGATCGCTTCAATTTCTTCGCCAATCGTCACAATGATGCTCTGTTTGCCAAGATTGTAATGCAGAACCTTCACCAGCAGGGTTACCAGCTTGTCAATTTCCTTCTGCCCGTTCAACCGGGCCAGCCACTGTACCGTGTTGAGTGTATTATGCAGAAAATGCGGGTTGATCTGGCTGAGCAGCTTCTCGATTTCATACTGGCTTTTCTGCTTCTCATTACGGGCAACGGCCTGAATCAGCTCATTCACCTGATCCTTCATCTGCTGGAAATTGCTCAGCACGAAATCGAACTCTTCCACATTCGTAAACGCAACCGGCGCGGTGACATTTTCGGCCATCCGGATAATCTCAACGTTGACCTTGCGCAGCGGTCCATAGATCTTCTTCCAGATCAGCCAGGCCAGAACTCCTGCGAACAGCAACGTCAAAAGGGCCAACAGAATCATTTTGTAGAACCAGGTGTAAATCTCGCTGTTGAACACTGATTTTTTAACGACGGCCACCAGCTTCCAGCCCTGCGGGCTTTCATAACGGAACAGATGATAGCCATCCAGCACTTCATGGCCCTCACCTCCGCTTGTTCCGGCGGCTTTGACAATTCTGCCGGGCACCTCGCCGTCGATCATATGGGTCTGCGTCCCGCTCTGGTTCACCAGAAGATGGTTCACTTTCATGCCATAAGCTTCCTGATTGAAAATTTTGCGCAGCAGGCTGTAATTCGTCTCCAGGTAAATATACAATTCATCCCGGCCGTTCACCCGGACAATCCGCTGCTCGGAGAAGACGACATTGTCACCGACAGCATACATCGTGCTATGCGGCCCGAAATAGTCGGCTCCGTTATAGCGCATGAAAGAGGGCAGCGTGCTAACATCGAAGCCCTGCCGGGTGCTCATGTTCGTGAACAGCACAGGGTCCTTGCTGCCGGGCATGATATAAGCTGTCAATCCGATATAGGGATTGGTGAAATTGACGAGATTAATCTTCTGGTTGATCGAATTCATAATCTGCGATTTGCGGTAAATCTGTTTCTCCTGCAGAAAAGAATTCATCTCTTCCACAATCTGCCCGTCGAGCGCGAACTGCTTAGAGGCGAAATCCAGATTGTCAATCGCATTTTCCAGGCTGAGCGCTTCCTGGCGCAGACTCGCGCTGATGCCGCTGCCGATTTTGCCGGACAGAATCGAATAAATGGAAGTATAGGATACAATTCCGACGATCAGAAGCGGCAGCAGCGTGCCGATCAGCAAATAAATGACCAGCGTAGTCCGCAAAGATTTGACTGCCGGAGCACGGCTCCTCCCTAGCTTCGTTCTGCGCATTCCGCTTGCTCTCCTCTTTTAATGAAAGCGTTTTATCATATGATATCAGAATACCAGATTCTTCCCGGGCTGAATATAATAAGGCAGCGCAGCCTTTTTGCCGCCCTGCCTTATACCTATGATTAGAGCCGTTTTATTTTACACTTTTGCGGGCTTCAAACAGCTCTTCAGCCTTTTTAACCGAGAACTCCATCACGTCGGCATAGCCGAGGCCGTTCACCTTATCGTGCATTTCTTTGTTCAGCTTATCAAATTCCGCCTGATTCTTCGCAAACACCATCTTCCAGGAAATCTGCTGGATCACGGTGCCGATCTGTTTGTTTTTCTGTTCCAGTGTTTTATCCATCGTCAGCGGCTCTTTCCCGGTGAAACCCTGAGGAGCAACGGCGAGCAGATTATTTTTCTCAAAATATTCTTTGGCCGTCAGCACGCCCATCTTCGCTCTCCAGTCACTGTCCAGCTTCGACGGATTACGTTCCAGCGTTGTCTTCCACAGGTTGTGGTCATACGGCTCGTTTGTCTCCGGATTCACCATCGCCGGAACTACAAATGAGAAGTTCATCTGATTAGAGCCGTAGTAATAGTCGCCGCCGCCGTATTCTTCCGGCACTTGTGTATTCTGCTGGTCCGTATAGGCTTTCCATCCAAAGTCAGTAACGACCGGTTGGCCGCTTGCGTCAATATCCCAGGTCAGACCCTTCGGACCATTCGGTACAGCCGTTCCGCTCCCTGCGGAGAGCATCGCGCCTTCCGGTGTATACATCCAGTTAATGAACTCCATAATCCGCGCCGGGTCCTTCGCCTTAGCGCCGATCGAAATAATGCCGTTGCCTCCGTAAACATTGAATCCGGTGGAATACATCAGCTCATCCTTAAACGGTACCAGTGCGAAGCCTTTGCCTTCAGCTGTTCTTTCCGCTGTATTGTAGTTAGCTGCGCCAAGCCACGGGAACCAGGAGAACAGCAGGCGGCCGTCCTTGTATTTCGCTACAACATCATCGAACTTTTGGGTCAGGGAATCCGGATCAAGCAGCCCCATTTGATTGGCTTCATAATACAGCTTCAGCGATTTCATGTACCAGCTGTCTTCGGAGAGGAAATCATAATATTTCTCTTCATCGGCTTTGACATAAAGCGCCGTATCCGGAATCTCATCATAGCCCAGCATGTTGGCGAACTGCTTCGCCAGCGTCATTTTGTAGTTGCCGTCCCAGTCCGACCAGAGCGAGAACGCATAGGTTTTCTTGCCCTGCTCATTCTTCGGTTCAAGCTCCTGCATCTTTTTCAGCACAGGCAGATAGTCTTCGATCGAGTTAATCGCCGGTGCTCCGATTTGCTGGTACAGATCCCAGCGCAGATCCGGTCCCCAGGTCATATCCTTACCTTCAGAAGGGCCGGAGGGGTTAGTTGCCACGCTGTTGCCGATGCCGTAGACCGCACTGCCGCCGCCAAAAGCAACTTTGGCCTTCTCTACAGCTTTCGGGAACTGCTTCGTTAGATCTGTACCGTATTTGTCGAGCAGGCCGTCCTGTGTCCAGTCCAGCAGCAGCTTGCCTTTGATCGCATTCGGGTAGTGGTTCTTGTCATCCCCGAAGATGATGATGTCGCCCAGATCACCGGAAGCCATCATTGCGGAGATTTTGGTATCCCCGCCAGTCAGGTTGGAGGCAACGATATCCAGCTCGATATTGAATTTGTCCTTAATCACTTTAGCGAACCAGCCGGTTTGCGGCCCGGCATAGTTGGCGGTCGTTGAGAAGACAGTCAGCTTGAGCGGCTTGGTATGATCCAGTGTGCCGTCATCCGGCGCCGCTGTTGCTTCCGTACTGTTCGTTGCTTCAGCCGTCGGCTTATCCGTGCTCTCCGCCGGACCGGCATTCCCGCCGTTATTGTTCCCCCCGCCGCAGGCTGCCAGCGCGAACACCATTACCGCGCACAGCAGCATCAGCGACAACCTTTTAAATCTCATCTTCATTCCCCCTAAAAGTTTTGTGGGCATCAACCTAGTTTGTGAACATATACAGCATTGAATCAGATGATGAACTCTATAAGTACAAGCTCTGCCTGCCGGCGGAGCAGCACTCCAAATCCTCAGGATTTCAGGCGTTCAGGCGGCTATACAAGATCAGCCTTTGACCGCACCGATCATAATGCCTTTCACAAAAAACCGCTGGAAAAACGGATACACAATCAGAATCGGCAGCACC
Organism: Paenibacillus pedocola; assembly: GCF_031599675.1. Classification (NCBI taxonomy): domain Bacteria; kingdom Bacillati; phylum Bacillota; class Bacilli; order Caryophanales; family Paenibacillaceae; genus Paenibacillus; species Paenibacillus pedocola. The sequence goes on from NZ_CP134223.1 coordinate 4,075,687, forward strand.
ACAATCATCGTCACCGTCATCCGCACGGAGGTTGGCGTCTGCATGTTCTGGACACTCGCCGCCATATCCGGGGAATTACGGATCAGGGCAGCCAGCGAGCTCGATTCGTTCAAATACCGCCAGAGCAGGAACTGCAGTGTAAAGTATTTGGTATCTGTCATCAGGAACGCGGTGTCTATGAAGGAGTTCCACTGATTGACCGCCGAAAAAATGGTAATCGTCGCCAGAATCGGCGTGGTCAGCGGCACAATAATACTCCAGAACACCCGCAGATACCCTGCCCCGTCGATGCTTGCGGATTCCTCAAGAGAAGGCGGAATTGCCTCCACAAAGGTTTTGACCAGAATGATGTTAAACGGGGTAATGATCGTCGGCAGAATATAAGCCAGATAATTGTTAGTCAGATGGAGATTGTGCATCGTGATGTACCAGGGAATCAGTCCGGCGCTGAAATACATCGTGACCACAACGCTGCGGTACCAGATCTGGCGGCCCCACATTTCCTTTTTGGTGAACAGGTAGCCGAGGAAGGCTGACGCGCCAACAGTCAGAAGGGTTCCGATAACCGTCCGGTAGACCGATACAAGCGCCGCATGGCTCAGCCCGCTGATCCGCAGTACCTTGGAGTAGTTGTCAAAATGAATTTCCCGCGGATAAAACTTGATGTACCCCGCCGCGCTTAGATCATTGGAGCTAATCGTGTTGATGAACAGATAATAAAACGGATAAATGCAGCTCAGTGTGAACAAGCCGAAGAGCACGTAGATGATTCCCTGGAACAGGGCATCGCCTGGCTTCAGTTTCTTGCGCAATGGAATCACCCCTTTAAATAATGGATTCATCCCGTACCGCCTTCGACAGGGTGTTGGCCGCGAACAGCAGCGCTACACTGACGATCGACTTCAGCATACTGACAGCTGTAGCGAACGGGAAATTGTTGGCAAAGGCGATATTGTACACATATAAATCCAGCACTTCTATCGCATCCTTGTTCATCGCATTCTGGAAGGCAAAATACTGCTCCATCCCGTTGTTGACAAAATTCCCGATGGAGAGCAGCAGCAGCACGAAGAAGGTTGGAATGATGCCGGGAACGGTAATATGCCAGATTTTGCGGAACCGGCTGGCGCCGTCCACTTCTGCCGCCTCATACAGCTCCTGGTCAATGCCGGCTATCGCGGCCAGATACAGGATAGCGCCCCAGCCGAGCGACTTCCACCAGTACCAGGCAATCATGGTCACCCAGATATGTGAGCTGGAAGCGAGAAAATTAAAACCTTCGTCCACTATACCGAGCTGTACCAGAATATTGTTCACGACTCCGTTATCCACAGAGAACAGCGAGAATGCCAGCGCATACACGAGAATCCAGCTGATAAAATTCGGAATCGTCGTCAGCGTCTGCACGAACTTGCGGTACCAGCCTGCCTTAACCTCCGTGAGCAGAATCGCGAAGATTACCGGAAATACCGAGGTGACCAGTCCAAGCGAGCTCATCGCTACCGTATTCTTCAGCACACGCAGCACTTCTCCAGTCTGCGTAGGGTTCTCCACCATCGTGCGGAACCATTTTAGACCGACATATGGCGTGTCCGATAGCGGTATGCCCGGGATGAAGTCATAAAAGGCATAAATCCAGCCGCTGATCGGCAAATAATAGAAAATAAAAGTAATCAGAAGAAACGGTAACGCCATCAGGAACAGCTTGTGTTTGTTCTGTATCCTCCTGCGGGTCGGGTGAACAGGCTTCACACTGCGCAGCAGCTTGCCAGAAGGTACTCCCATGCCTTTATCTCCTATATCCAGATTTTGTTTACGCTTTCATCCTAACAGAAAGGAAATCCGAACCGGGAGAGAGGACAGCAACCCGTTTGCGGAGAACGGTCACAGGGTTCCGGACCATTTTCACGGTACATTGAACCGTTTTCCCGGCGTATTGCAAAAAAAAGGCCCCCCGTCTGGACGAGAGGCCTGCTGCCGATTTTATTTAGCTACACCTTTGAAAATATTAGCTTCCACACCCTGCACTCCGGCTTTGAACTTGAACAGCCCGCCCGTAAGCGGCCAGCGCTGCAGCTCTTCTTCGCTCATCCCGTCCCGTGCCGTTGTAATATACAGCTCATCTAACGCATCGCCGCCGAAGGTGCAGGAGGTGACATTTTTGGCCGGAACTTCAACCTTGGCGAGCTGTTCCCCGGTGTGGGGATTCCAGCGCGATACACAGCCGCCGCCCCAGTGCGCAACCCAGAGCATGCCTTCACGGTCAATCGTCATCCCGTCCGGGTCACCGGCTCCCTCCGGAACAAGAAAGACCCTCCGGCGGTTGTCAACGGTGCCGGACTGTACATCATAATCCATGACGTCCACCCCCCGGGTTGCCGTATCAATATAATACATCCGGCCGCGCTGGTCATCCCAGGCCAGACCATTGGAGATGCTGATGCCGGTTAAGACCCGGCGCACCTGGCCATCAAGCTCCATAACATACAGGCTGCCCGCCGCCTTTGTGAAATCCATACTCATGGTGCCGAACCACAGCCTGCCGCTGCTGTCACATTTGGCATCATTCAGCCGGTTGCGCGGAAGCTCAGGTTCTACCGCAGCAATCCGCTGCTCCTGCTCATTTTCGCTGAACCGGTATAACCCGTCCTGCAGTGCAACAATCCAGCCGCCAGCAGCTGCCGGGACTACGGCACTGATCTTTTTATCGAAGGTATAGATCTTCTCGTTCTTTGTCTTTGGGTCATAGCTCCGCAGCTGCTTACCCTCTATATTCACCCAATACAGCCTGGCGGCCGCATGATCCCAATGGGGGCCCTCCCCCAGCAAAGCCTGTGCGTCTACAACCAATTCTGCTTGACCCGCCACTTTGAAATCCTCCTAACCCACTCGGTCAAATTTCACTCCCGTCTATTCTACCTGCGATTTCATGGATATTCCACTTCCAGCCAGCCGTTTACCGGCTAATGCCCCGATACAGCCGGCTCCTCAGCGGATGCATCCATCTTCTGACGGCCCATGAAGCTGGCGGCAAGCAGGGCAAGCACAGCCGGAATTACAGCCCAGGCAAAGGTTCTCACAATCGAGGAAGACAGCCCGGATGTAATAACTGACAGAATGTCAGGCGGAATTAGTGCACGCGTATCTTGGGACAGCAAAGCATGAGGATCCTTAATATCAAGAGCCGGTGCGGAGGCCGATCCTCCGCCGCTTGAGATCATGCCGGCCAGCTTAGACGAAAAATAATGACTCTGGATGATGCCAAAAGTAGTGATTCCAATCGTCATGCCCAGGGACCGCAGGAAATTGAGTGTCGCACTGGCGGATCCGCGCTGCTGCGCGGCCAGCCCATGAATAGCCGCCGTGCTGAGCACCGAGAACGAAGCCCCCACACCCAGGCCGATCATGATCATATACAGCGTCACCAGGAGCCTCGAAGAATCCGGGGTCAGTGTAGTGACAAGTGCAATGCCCAGCACCAGCAATGCGAGTGTAGGGAGCATCAGGCTGCGGTAGCTGAATTTAACCATCAGGAACCCGCCCATTGAAGCTGTTATAACGGAGCCTACCATCATCGGCAACAGCACCAGCCCTGAATTCGTAGCCGAACCGCCTAGCACCCCCTGGATAAAGATCGGAATGTACACAGAGGCTACGATAAACGCAGCTCCGCTGAACAAGGCACACAGGATGCTGAAGGCGTAGAGCCGTTTCCGGAACAGGGCAAAAGATATAATCGGCTCCTTTGCTGTTCTCTCCGCAAGCAGGAACAGCGCCGTAAGAACCACAAAGGCCGCGAACAGGCCCAGGATGACCGGAGAATTCCAGGCATACTCTTTACCGCCAAGCTCCAGTGCAAACATCAGGCTGATTACCGCCCCCAGCAGGGTTCCGGCACCCAGCCAGTCGATCGGCTGCTTCGAATGCTCCACCGACTCACGGTAAAAGCTCACTACCATAACCAAGGCGAGCAGCCCCAGCGGCAGATTAATATAAAACACCCACTGCCAGGCGATATGATCGGTAATATAAGCACCGAGCAAGGGTCCAAAGATGCTGGATAAGCCAAAGACCGCGCCGAAGGCCCCGCCCAGCTTGCCGCGCATCTCCAGCGGCACGGCATCATACATAATCGCAAAAGCGATCGGCACGAGCGCACCGCCACCGATTCCCTGAACAGCACGGTAAGCGGCTAACTGGGTAATCGTATCTGCCGTACCGCAAAGCGCCGAACCGGCCATAAACACAATAGCGCCAAAAATGAAAAACTTCTTCCTTCCGTACATATCCGAAAGCTTACCGAAGATCGGCATCCCCGCCATTTCCGCAACGAGATAAGCCGAGGTTACCCACACAAATTTATCCATTCCGCCAAGTTCTCCGACAATGTTGCCCATCGCTGTGGACACAATCGTACTGTCCATAGAGGCCATTAGAATCCCCAGCAGCAGACCTGCGATAACGATGCCCAGATTAGGCGTTTTTGCTTTGGCTGAGTTCATATGACCCGCTCCTTTTTTTCGAGTTATTATCTACTTCACATACTTCCTCTGCTCTATCACGGTTGCGCTCTTATGAATCTCCAGATAGTCGCTGTACTCCACCTGTTGAATCACACAGCCCGGGCCAATAATAACCTTCTCCCCGCGTACAGTCCCGGCATGGGTATTCTGAAGCTCCACGTCATCCCCTTCAATCAGCCCTGAAGTGAACACCATGTCCTGCCCCTGTCCCAGATGAAGCAGCGTTTTGGTCTTGCTGCGTTTGACCGAAATATTGCTGCCGCCAACCTCTGCCGCACTGCACGGTCCGTACAATGTCAGCTGCAGCGTCTCTGCACTCAGCAGACCTTTAACCTGCAGCGCACCACTCACCTGAAGCTCCTCCGCTTCGCAATCCCCGCCTACCTCCAGACTGCCGCTGAATTTCAGCTGTTCGACACTAAGGCTGCCGGCCTGAACCTCTCCATGGCCGCGCAGCATACCGCCCTCCATCCGGTCCTTTACCGAAAGCTCACCGGTCATCTTCAATTTCTCCATCCGCAGGCTGCCGGACACTGCGGTTTGCCCGGTCAAGCTGAGACTTTGGCAATCCACATCTCCGGCGAATTTGCATTCTCCGGTTACCTTTATCTCCAGAAAATATCCGCCAAGCGAAGAGGAGGTACCCAGCACCTTCAGATTACTCCGGTTTATCATCTCATTCACTGCCCTTCTCCACCTTTCCTACGCTGGCGTCAGGATGAACTGACAGCTCGGTGAGATATTCCACTCGGCCGATCCTGCAGCCTTGACCAATCTTCACAATACCGCCCCGGACAACATCTGCAGTCGTAAATTCCAGATCAAGGACATCGCCTTCAATCGACCTCGTGATTAGCTCAGTTCTGAGCTTGGGGATCAATCCGGAAGCCAGCTTGTTCCAGAGGCTTCCGCCTGCCTTACGGACCACCAGCGTCTCAACACCAATTTCACCCGCCTTAGCCTGACCCTGCAGCCGGTAATCCACATGTCCTGCACTGAGCAGGCCGCTCACCGTAAAGACTCCTTCACCGGACAGGTTCTCCAGCTCACCGTCACCTTTTATGTTAAGCATTCCATTCAGACTGCAGTTCTCCCCCCGCAGGTCCCCGTCAATGGTCATCATGCCGTCAAATTCCATGCTGCCGAACTGGAGCGTACCGCCCACTTTCAGCTTACCGTTTGCCCGCATTTCTTCTGCCGTAGCATTACCATTAAATGTTATGACTCCGTTTGCTTTAATGACTTGGGCGCGGACCGCCCCGTTCACTCTGCATACCCCTTCCAAAATCACCTGGTCATAGATGCCTCCGGCTCCTCCGGTGATTCCCGTGAGCTGTAAATCCGGCAGCGGCTGTTTATTCATCACTCATGCCTCCTAAATAGATATGCAGCATCTTTAATTCAGCTTACCATTCAGCTGTTCCACCAGATCCGTAAGGCTCAGCCGGCTGACCAGCCTTGTGCCTTCATCAAATATCAATTCTGCCGGTGCGGCAGCCAGGAGAAAGAAGCTGGCACCCATTTTGCGGATAAAAAACAGCTCCCAGCTCTTTCCCGCAAACCTTGCCGTATTGTTGGTAAGTGTGCGGAACATCCCATCCGCTTCGTCCAAATTCATGTCCCCCTTGCTGATCAGCCCGTCAACTGCGACTAGATGCACTACCTGATCAAAGGTGTACTTCTTACCGCCAGCCGTTGCATCACCGAATCTGTCCAGTGTTGCCTTCGAAACAATGTTACGTTCCAACAGCTGGGCAGCACTCAGGGATAGATGGGCATGGGCAAAAGATGTCGTATCCGCCAGCTTTTCGGCCAATTCATCAAGGGAGAGATCGCCCTTCATGTTGATTATGTTGTGGACACGCCTAAGCATTCGTTCCTTCGGAAAAAAGGTTTCCTGGCCGGTAAACGCTGATTTGCGGATAAACCAATCCTCCGGGATAAGCTGCTTCCGCTTCCAGCGGTACAGCTGCCCGTAAGAAATCCCCGTTAATTCAAGCAATTCCTTCTTGGAAATCAAATCTTCTTCCATGTTGACCACTCCTTGGCGCTATCGTAACATAACATTGTTACGTTGTGAACACCTGACTACCCCATCCTCACAACTTTCGTTTACCTTGTTCCGCTTCATGGCATTTAAGATTGTACAGCATGCCACAAAAGCAGGCCTCCGCCCCGGGGTGGATTTTCGCTCATCCGCTAAACCTACTTTTTACCAGTGTTGCTCCATATGCCGAAATGCAAAAAGGAGCAGACCGCTCCCGGCTAGGAATGGTCTGCTCCTGTCTATACTATTTTAACAATATGATGATGCTTACTCTTCTGTCTTGCCTTCATCCGTATCTGCTACGGCTGCCGGTTCGGCAGTTTCAGCAGTTTCGGCCTCAGCAGGTTCTTCCAGAGCTGCCGGTGGCGCAATGCGCAGAATCAGCGTATCCTCAGGTGTCAGCACTTCCCAGCCTTCATGCTTAGGCAGATCCGAAACCAGCAATTGATCACCGATATTAAGGCTGCTGATATCCACATCGAAGGTAGCTGTCAGCTTGTCCGGCAATGTGCGGATATCCAATTCATACAACTCTACCTGCTGGATGCCGCCGTCCTTCACACCGGCAGGGTCGCCAGTGAAGTGGAATGCAACCTTTGTAACCAGCTCCGCCTTCATGTCAATCTGATGCAGATCCACATGCAGCAGCTTGCGTGACAGTGGCTGGCGCTGTACTTCAGCAATTACCGCGTTTTTGATACCAGAGCCGGGAAGTTCTACTTTGAGAATCGCCCGGGGGTTCTTGCCGATAATTTCAGTAAGGGCCTTAGCATCTGCAGTAAAGGATTGCGTATCTGAACCTGCACCGTAGACGACAACCGGTACAAAGCCTTTTCTCCGCTGTGAAGAAGTCGAGCCGGATCTTTCAGTCAAACGAACTGTAGTATTCATGATATTCCTCCTAAAGGTTGTGAGTATTAAAAAAACAAGACCAATTAGATGTAAAGGTCTAATCAGTCTCTTATTAACCATATTTGCCTGTTGTGGAATCAGTATAGCACTGACGTAACATCAAGTCAAAAAAGGGTAATCTTCAATTATCATACATTTTTATAATAAATTATGCTAAGTGACAGGCTACAAAATGGCCGCCGCCCGCATCGCGGAAGACCGGAATTTCCGCTGCACATACGTCCACAGCAAAGGGACAGCGGGTGTGAAATTTGCAGCCCGAAGGCGGATTCGCCGGGCTTGGAATATCCCCCTTCAGTACAATCCGTTCCCGCTTCAGCTTCGGTATCGGCACCGGAACCGCAGAGAGCAGCGCCTTCGTATACGGATGCAGCGGCTGCTGGAACAGTTCGTCCCTGGCGGCTGTCTCCACCATCGAACCGAGATACATCACGCCAATCCTGGAGCACAAATGCTCGACTACACTGAGATCATGGGATATGAATAAATAAGTCAGCCCTTTGCTCTGCTGCAGTTTGCTGAACAGGTTAATGATCTGGGCCTGAATCGATACATCCAGCGCGGATACCGGCTCATCGGCGATAATCAGGTCCGGATTCAGAATAAGAGCGCGGGCGATCCCGATCCGCTGGCGTTGTCCGCCGGAGAACTCATGCGGAAAACGGTCGATATGATAGGAAGACAAACCGCAGGCCTCCAGCGCCTCCAGCACCAGTCCCCGCACCTCCGATTTCGAGCACAGCCCATGATCAAGCAGGGCTTCACCGATGGCATCCCCCACCCGGACCCGCGGATTAAGCGCACTGTAGGGATCCTGAAAGATCAGCTGCATCCGGGGACGCAGGAGCCGCATTTCGGAAGGCGACAGACTATGAATGTCAACTCCTTTGAATTTCACTTCACCCTCCGTTTTCTCGGTCAGCCGCAGGATCGTCCGTCCGACTGTACTCTTGCCGCTGCCGGATTCACCGACCAGGCCAAAGGTTTCACCCGGCGCGAGCCGGATGCTGATATCGTCCACAGCTTTAACATGTCCGGTCGTACGGCCCAGCAGGCCCTGGGTAACCGGAAAATACTTTTTCAGATGATTGACCTCAAGCAGCGCCTCAGACATGCACTTCCGCCTCCTCATACAGCCAGCAGGCTGCTTTTTGCCCACCGCTGACCTCCTTCAGCTCAGGCTGGCGGGTCCGGCAGACTGGCATGCAGTGTTCACAGCGGTCATGGAAATAGCAGGAGGGTGCAAGCTCCAGCGGATTTGGCACCTGCCCCGGAATGGAATACAGCTCGTCCCGGCGCTGCCCCATCACGGGCTTAGATTTCAGCAGGCCCCGTGTGTACGGATGCTTAGGGTTCTGGAACAGCTGGACCACTTCGCCTTCCTCTACGATTTTGCCGGAATACATCACGATAACGTAATCGGCCATCTCTGCTACCACCCCCAGATCATGGGTGATCAGCATCATGGACATCCCGGAGCTTTCCTTGAACTCACGCAGCATGTCGAGGATTTGCGCCTGGATCGTTACGTCCAGCGCCGTTGTCGGCTCATCGGCAATCAATAGCTTGGGACTGCAGGAGATCGCGATGGCGATCATAATCCGCTGCAGCATCCCGCCGCTCAGCTCGTGGGGGTAGCTGTCAGCAATCTGTTCAGCGCGGGAAATCCCCACCTGCGAGATCAGCTCGACCGCCCGCTGCCGGGCTGCTTTTTTCTTCATTTTCTGATGAACAATCAGCGGCTCCATAATCTGCTCGCCGATCTTAATGACCGGATTCAGCGAGGACATCGGCTCCTGAAAGATCATAGCAATTTCATTCCCGCGGATCGCCCGCAGCGAATTTTTGTCCAGCCGCAATAAATCCTCTCCGAGAAAATCGATGCTCCCTCCGCTAACCTTCCCGCCGGGCTCTTCAACCAGGCCCATGATCGACATGGCGGTAACACTTTTACCGCAGCCGGATTCACCGACAATACAGACCGTTTCCCCTTCGCGTACCCGGAAGCTGATATCATCGACAGCTCTCACTTTTCCTTCTTCGGTGAAGAACACGGTACTGAGACCGTCTATTTTCATGATCTCCTTCATGAGATGATGGCACCTACCTCTTCTGTTTAGGATCAAGCACGTCTCTGAGGCCGTCACCAAATATGTTAATCGCAATCACCGTAGCGAAAATCGACATCCCCGGCGGAATCCATAGCCACGGATGGTCCTGGAAATCGATCATATTGTTCGCCGCATCAATCATGTTCCCCCAGGTTGGCGTCGGCGGCATGACGCCCAGACCGAAGAAGCTGAGCACCGATTCACTAAGAATCGCCCCGCCGATATTGAGCGTAGCCATTACAATCAGGAGCGGCACAATGTTCGGCAGCAGGTGGTTAAACAGCTTGCGGCGGTCACGGAGTCCAAGTACAACGGCGGCCTGCATGAATTCGCGTTCCCTCAGGCTGAGCATCTGCCCTCTGACCATCCGCGCCAGTCCCGGCCAGTTCACAATGCTGAGCATGAGCATCACAATATACATCCGGTAATCCGTCGGGATCTTCCATTCGGACAACAGAGCGCCGAAGATGAACAGCAGCGGCAGACCCGGAATTGTCATCAGCAGATCGGCCACCCGCATGATGATCTGGTCTGCCAAACCGCGGTAATATCCGGCAATCGCTCCCAGCAGCGCACCGAGAAACACCGACAGCACCATGGAGGCCAGGCCGACCGTCAGCGAGATGCGTCCGGCCTGCATTACACGGGTCAGAATATCCCGGCCCAGCGCATCCGTTCCCAGCCAGTGTGTAAGATTCGGCGCCTTATTCATCATCGCCATATTGATCTTGTTATCCGTATAGGGTGAAAAGAACGGTCCGATAAAACAAAGTATGAACATAAATACGACTACCCCAAAACCCGAAACCGCCAGCTTGTTGTGCATCAGCTTTCTCAGCGATTGCCGGAACAATGAGGATTTCTGCAACTTAGCCTGCGGCCTTTGAAGCTTGGTTAATTTGCTGTCAGCTGCCAAAGCGGTATCCTCCTCACTATAACCGGACCCGCGGATCGGCTACCCGGTACAGAATATCCGAGAGCAGCGTTCCGATGACGGTCAGAATGGCAATAAACATCGTAAAGCCCATCAGTAAAGGATAATCCCTAAGCCCGAAGGACTTCATATACAATTGGCCGATGCCCGGCCAGTTGAAGATCTGCTCGATGATCAGCGACCCGCCGAACAACGCGGGCAGCTCGAAGCCCACCAGCGTAATCGCCGGCAGCAGCGCATTGCGCAGCGCGTGGGTGAACAGCACCTTCCGCTCCTTCAGCCCCTTTGCCCGGGCCGTGCGGATATAATCCTGCTGAAGCACATCAATCATATTGCTGCGGAAATAACGCGTCAGCGAGCCCAAACCGAGCAGTACCATGACAACTACAGGAAGCGTCATATGGCGTACCACTTCCTTGAGATAGGCAAGTCCCGTTGCATTGCTTCCGGTAGTTATCATCCCTCCCGGAGGGAGCCATTTAAGGTCCACGGCCAGTATCTTGATCAGGAACAGGCCGATAAAAAACGACGGCAGCGACATCGCGGCAAAGATCGCCACCATCACAAGCGTGTCGAACCAGGAATATTGCTTATACGCCGAAATGACGCCGACAATCACCGCGATCACCCAGGTCAGAAAGGTTGAAACGGCAGCCAGCAAAAAAGAATTCCAGATATAATCACTAAACAGCTGAAGCACCGGCTTCTGCTGGGCGAGCGAGTATCCGAAATTCCCGTGGAATGCATCCTTCATCCATAGGCCGTAACGCTCCAATACCGGTTTGTTAAGCCCGTAAATTTCCCGCAGCTCTGCTTTGCGTTCCGCTGTCAGCTTGATGTTCCCGGTAATGAAGTCCCCGGGAGTCAGCGCATACAGGCAGAAAATCAGCAGCGACGCCGCAAACAGAATAATCAGCATATACAGCAGTCTTTTTGTCAGATAAGTGCTCATGATCCGCTCCTCAAGGATTCGTCCCCTCCCCTTAAGTTCCGGGAAGGGGACGAAGTAGTCATTATTTCAGCGTCCATTCCGGCAGGCTGCCGGCGAGTCCGATGAACGGGCTGACCGAAAGGTTCTGAATGCGGCCGTTGTAGGCGTAGACTGTTTTCTTATAGCTGGTGAAGAGAATCGGCAGTTCATCATTGAAGAGCTGGTAGAGCTCTTTATAGACCGCCTTGCGCTCTTCTATATCACTTGTTGCCAGCGCTTTGTTGTACAGCTCCAGGAATTTCGGGTTCTCGTAGTCGGTAATTTCACCGTCGAAGAATTGCATGAAGCCGTCTGCCGGATCAGTCAGCATGCTGGTAGAGAAGGATACCAGATCATAATCTCCGCCTTCCACTTTGGAGACCAGCGAATTGAAGTCTGCGAACACTTCCGGCTGGAAGTCGATACCTAGTGCCGCAAAGTTCTCTTTGGCTACAGCGATGAAAATGTCAGTGTTTTTGCTCTTCGAGCCGAGATAGTGAATTGAAAAAGGCTTGCCGTCTTTTTCGCGGATACCGTTTGCTCCAACCGTCCAGCCCGCCTCATCGAGCAGCTGTTTGGCTTTTTCCGGATCGTATTTGTACGGGTTGATGCCTTCTTCCGTGTAAGCCCATGAGATTGGCGAAGCCGGAATGTTGGCGATCGAACCTGCCCCCTGCTGGGCATCCACATAGATACTTTGACGGTCGAGACCATACATAATCGCCTGTCTCACCAGCTTATCCTTAAGCTGCTCATGCTTCAGGTTGACCTGCATGTAGCCGTAAGTGCTTGGGGTATAGGGAAGGATGTTGACATAGCCGAGCGCCTTCAGCTTCTCGATATTCTCATTTGTTGCACTGAAGGAAGCATAATCGACCTCTCCGGTCTCCAGGAACTGCCACACATCGCCTTCAGAGGTTTTGTAGATGAAATGCTCTGTCTTTGGCTTGCCTTTGAAATAATTCTCATTGGCTACCAGCCGGACTTCCTGTCCGGGGATGAATTTCTCCAGCTTGTAAGGGCCGTCACCGAGCGGTTTCTCATGCAGCTTCTTAATGTACTCCAGCTGGCCGAACTTATAGTCCTTGCCGTAGTAAGCCTTAGACAGCACGTTGGAGCCGAGGACTACGAGTGCAGTCGCATTAGGCTTTTCCAGTGTGACCGAGATGGTCTGCGGATCAATCACCTTAATTCCTTCGATGCTTGTGGCTTTCCCCTCTTTATAAGCCTGGCCGCCCTTTACATTCAGCGTAGGCAGCGAGGAACCGCCGTCATAGGCTTTGTCATACTGAATCGTCCAGGTAAAAGCTACATCATCCGCCGTAAGCGGCGAACCGTCGCTGAATTTCAGCTCCTTATGCAAATGGAAAGTGTATGTAAGCTGATCTTCTGAAACATCCCAGCTCTCCGCAAGCTCAGGTGCAGGCACGCCCTTCTCATCTACCGTCACCAGTGAAGCATACAGCAGTGAGGATACGTTGCCGTCATAGCCGCTTTCCTGGAAATAAGGTGTGAATGCCCCGCTTGGATCGGTAAGGCCGACGATAATCGTGTCTGTCCGGTTCTGGGCGACTGCCGGAAGCTTCGTCAAATCAGTTGCCGTATAAGGCTCACTTAGCGCGCCTGCCGGAACCGGTGCCGGCGATGACGAAGCAGCAGAACCCGTTGCACCATCCGCCGCAGCTGTAGCTGCAGCTGAATTGTCCGTTGCCGCAGCGTTATTCGTATTGCTGTTGTTAGAGCAGGCCGTAAGCAGCAGGGAACCTACAAGTAATAACGAGGACAATAAAATCGTGCTTTTTCTCATACAATCATCTCTCTTCTCTCCGTATAATGAAATACTATAATTCCTACCCACTAAGTGTGAATAAAGACCGATAGTTCACATTATAGAAAGTAAATACTGTTCTGTAAAGAGAGAACAACAAATAATTTCTTTTTATACGGAAGTTATAATTATCTTTTATAGCAAAAAAAAGCCAGAATATTCTCCCGGTTCAGAGAAATTCTTAGCTTTATGTTACAGTTTTTTATATTATTTTGTGATATTAGCATTTATTTCAAATAATCAAACAGCAGCTCATTCATCCGGTGTATTCCTTCAAGACGCAGGCTGTAGGCGGTAACATTCTCCCCTTCGATATAGGCATGCAGCAGACCGGCACAGCGGAGGCTAAAAATATGGTCATGAACAATCCCTTTAGAGATTCCGGCCATTTTGGCGATTTCCGTGAAGGATCTGCGTTCTCCGCCGAGTGACTGGAGGATTTTCAGCCGGCTTTTTTCACCCAGACTGCGGATCGTCCTGTACATAAACGGGGAAAGTTCTTCGTCTGTAACAGAAATTCTGGCCGCATAATGGCAAATGGTAAGGGAGCCGTAGCTATAAATAATATTGGCGGGCTGAAAATGAAACTGCGGAATCAGCACCAGCCTGCGCAGCCCCTCTACCGGCAGGAAATAGAAACCGTTAGTCGTCGTATTCACAAAATTAGAGGTCTGATTTCCCTGCAGTTCCTGATTCCGCTCTCCTGCATGATGCTGCAGCCGGCTCAGAATCTCAGGGTCGCTGCTGCTGAAATACTGCCGGTTCCATTCGGTTAACAGAAACAGCGACCGGCTGCGGAATTGTTCCATGTGAACGGGAAACACGCTAACATATGCGGCAAGCGTCTCATACATATCCCCTACAGACAGGTTCTCCAGCCAGTTCAGCACACTCTCTACACTCTCTTTGGCCGGACAGCAATATATCAGCAGATTAAGCAGCTTCCAGTCATTCCCGAGCTCCGTTTCTTCCAGGGCGGACAAGAGCTCACCGCTGAGACCCTTGGCAACTTCACTGGCCCAGGCCGTTCCCAGATCGATTTTTTTATTGGATTTCTTACAGATAAACGTATGTATGCTGCTCACTAATTCATATATCGGCTTGAACTGCACTTCAACCTCATATTCCACAGACATTCCTCCTGATGCAACTTCTTTTCGCTACAGCGTTAGTGTCTTAATCTTAGGACAAAAAGCGGAGGATGCGCAAGCTATTCCATTTTCACAGTCCTTGGAGGCTAAGTTATTGCAACTTGTTGCCGGTCGCCTTATTGCGTTTTCTCGCTTTTTCCAATTCAGGGTAGTAAAATAAAGGAACTACAAGAAGGCAGGAGTGAAGAATATGGATCAAATTGAACAGGGAGAAAGCCGTTTGTATATTGCTGGTGACGGAAAAGACCTTGCTGAAATTACATACAGGCTGGAAGAGGCAACAGGAAATTGGATCGTTGACCATACCTATGTCTCTGAAGACCTGCGCGGGCAAGGTACAGGCGAGAAGCTGGTTCGGGCAGTCGTGGACAAGGCCCGTGAAGCCGGCGTCAAAATCATCCCGGAATGCCCTTATGCTGCCAAGCAGTTCCAGCGGCACAAAGAGTATGCGGATGTACTCAGCGGAGACGGAAGCTCATCTTAGGACCGCGCCCGTTTCCTTGAGGAATATGAATTTATAAGAGTTCTCTAAGGCTCAAGGAGGAAACGGATTTGACTACTGCTGATACTTTACAAGATATTGAGGAATTGCAGCAACGCTGCGAACAATACGAAGGCATATCGCTGAAGCTGAATTGGGATATGCTGCGCCACTCCCCGGAAGCCGGTGGAGCAGAGTGGCTGGTGACTTACGAAGAAGATGTGCTGGTCGGCTTCATCGGATTATACGGCTTCGGCGGCGAGATGGAAGTATGCGGGATGGTCCGCCCGGGCTACCGCCGCAGAGGTATCTTCACCTCGCTCTGGGAGCGGGCACAGACGATTATCAAGCGGAACAATATCACGACGCTGCTATTGAATGCACCAGCCGCTTCGCTGTCTGCTTCCGGCTTTCTGAAGACCTTGCCGCTCGTATTCAATCATGCCGAATACCAGATGAAATGGGATGCTTCAGCTGTGCCACAGGGTTCAGCTGAAGCAAGCTCTGCGGCCGGAACTGTCATCCTGCGCCCTGCCCGTGAAGACGAGGCTCATATTCTCATTGAGCTGGACCGCGAAGGGTTTAACATGACGCAGGAGGATGCTGCGGAAATGTTTGAACAGCAGCAGCACGAAGCACTGCAGGAGCACATTATGATTGAAATGAACGGAGAACCTGCCGGCAAAATGCGGCTGTGGACCGAGAACAACGAGACCTGGATTTACGGCTTCACCGTGGATAAGAAGCTGCGCGGGCTCGGAATCGGACGCAGCGCACTGCAGCAGACCATTGAACGGGAGCGCCGCAATTATAATGGCGTGAACCTGGAGGTGGCGCTTGATAACCCCAACGCGCTGAAGCTGTATGAAAGCTGCGGCTTCGTGATTTTGAACAAGCAGGATTACTACAGATATACCGGCTGATCCCAAAATTTTTTTTCGAAATTGAGGATTGGTTATAAAAGTCACAGCCCCTTTTCTTGGCAGTTTCCTGCTGAGCTTAGGGGCTTTTTTTTGCTGCCTTATCCATGCAATGAGCATTCCCTATGTTACTTCAAAGTACCTATATGACTTCAAAGTGCGTACTGTTCATCCTGTGTACAGAGACTCATAATGCAGAAGAAGCCAGCACACAAAGGGAGGAACAATCGTATGAATCAGCAGGAAACGGCAACGCGCAAAACAGCCCTCGTGATCGGAGCCGGCGGGGTCATTGGCAGCAATCTGATCGGGCATCTGGTTACTCTGCCGGAATGGGATATTATCGGCGTGTCACGCCGGGGTGGTGATAATACGGACCGTATCCGTTATATCTCCGCCGATCTGCTGGATGCCTTGGATACCCGGCAGAAGCTCGGGAGCCTTGTGGAGGTGACTCATATCTTCTACGCAGCCTATCAGGACCGTCCAACTTGGGCAGAGCTAGTGCCTCCGAACCTCGCCATGCTGGTCAATGTAGTAGAAGCCGTTGAACCGGCAGCACGCGGACTTCAGCACATCAGTCTGATGCAAGGCTATAAAGTATATGGCGCGCATCTGGGACCTTTCAAAACTCCGGCACGGGAAACAGACGCCAATCATATGCCGCCTGAATTCAATATAGATCAGCAGAATTTCCTTGAGCAGCGGCAGGCGGGGAAACAATGGACTTGGTCTGCGCTGCGCCCTTCCGTCGTATGTGGAGTCGCATTGGGTAATCCCATGAACCTAGCCATGGTCATTGCTGTCTATGCTTCTATGTCGAAAGAACTTGGCATCCCCTTGCGTTTCCCCGGCAAGCCTGGAGCTTATCACAGCCTGCTGGAAATGACCGACGCCGGACTGCTGGCCAAAGCAACCGTGTGGGCCGCCACCGATAAGCGCTGTGCCAATCAGGCTTTCAACATTACGAATGGCGACCTGTTCCGCTGGGACGAGCTGTGGCCAAAAATAGCCGCCTACTTTGAGCTGGAAACAGCACCGCCGCTTCAGATGTCATTGTCTGTTGTCATGGAGGATAAAGAGGCGTTGTGGGACGCAATGCTTAAAAAATACGATTTGATTCCGAATAGCTACCAGAGTGTTTCTTCCTGGGCATTCGGGGATTTTGTTTTCTCCTGGGATTACGATTTTTTTGCGGACAGCAGCAAGGCGCGCCGTGCCGGCTTCCATGAGTTCGTAGACACGGAGCTCATGTTCCAGGAAATCTTCGATCTCCTGCGTCAACGCAAAATCATCCCATAAATCCCTTCCAGTCATCCTTAGATTGCAACAAAACAGCCGGTCTCTATATTAGAGACCGGCTGTTTTGTTAATCCATTCGCGTTCAGACAATACAATAGCCTTGTCGCCATAAGTCCGTTCAATATGAGAATCTCCCCATCGGCACAGCAGGTGAAGAATGTCCCGCAGACTCCATCCGTATTCGGTCAACTCATACTCTACTCTTGGAGGAACTACATTGTAAGATATCCGGTGAATAACACCATCGGCCTCCAATTCGCGCAGCTGCTGAGTCAGCACTTTCTGTGTAACGGCTGGCATAAGGGCCATAAGCTCGCCGTTGCGCTTCTTGCCAAAGGTAAGGAAGAAAAGAATAACCGGCTTCCACTTACCTCCGATTACTTCAAGCGTTGCTTCCACCGCGGTATTAAAGGTTTTGATCGGTTCAGGCATCGGTTCCGCACCTCCTGCCACTACCTTATCTCTCCTCCGCCCTATTGGCAAGCACAAAACATCCGGATTACATCAGGCCGAATCCGCCGAAAGAAGCTTCGTTCTTCTCATTCCTGCGGTCCCCGACACTTACCTTCTGGTCCGCCGAATCCTCCTGGGTTAAGAACACGGACAGCAGCCGCACGTAATCCAGGGATTCCGCAAGCGGTACACCGGCTCCGTCAAATATATGCCTCCGTCCATCCATCAGCGAATAGATTTCAATCGTTTCAGCCGGTTCCCCATAAGCCTTGTGGCAAAATACGTTGGACATATGCAGAAATCCGGTGATCACATCCTCGTTGCCGGACACCATAAATTTCTGTATGTTCAGGCAGCGTCCGCTAACCTCTGAATTCCAGACCAGCTGAAAGATCATCGCCAGCTCAATAGCCAGCTCCGGGACCGGAATATGCCACTGCTCATAAAGCATTACCGGTATTTCCCGGATGTGATTGCATGTTGCTATCCGCATCAGTTCATCGCCCACCGCGGTCTTCACATCCCAATAATGCATCAGCGACGGAAAAGCATTCCCCTTTGGCGGCCAGCGCCGTTCAAGCAGAAATTGAATCGGCGTTTCCCGGCGCACCTCAGGCTGCAGACTGTAGAAATCGTTAAGCGTGTGGCCAATAGCATACTGCACCTGCTGTCTCCAGCGCGGGAGTGTGGTGGCTGCAGCTCCGCTGTCCGGTACTGCCGCCCCGCCCAGCATGATGTGCTCCATCCGGAAATCATTCAGCCGGGTATATTGTGTAACCGGTGCAGATGTTCTTCCCTCCGCCAAGCTTCCTGCCGCGCCGCCCATCTTTAAGAAACCGCCGCGCAGGTCTCGGTAAATTGGCGCCCGAAATTCCGGCAGGCCTCTTTTTCCGCAGCATTCGGTCCGTATTCAATCTTCAGGCTGGCCTGAACAATCTCAGCTCCGCGTTCCTTCAGCTTCTCTTCAATCTGGTCCACCGCCCCGCAATAGATCGAATATCCGGTGTCCCCGCTTCCGAAGGCAGCGGCCTTGTAGGCAGATAGATCCAGCTCATCCAGCTCTTCGTAGAAGTCGAGGAATTCATCCGGCAACTCACCGTCACCCCAAGTATATGCACCCAGCAATACAGCCTCATAGTTCTTTATCTCAACCGCGTTGCAGTCGGTCACCGATTTCAAAACGGCTTCTCCGCCCGCCTCGCGAATCCCTTCAGCAATCAGTTCAGCTATCTCTTCCGTATTACCGGTCAAGCTGGCGTATGCCACAAGCACCTTAGCCATTTATTCCGTCCTCCCCAAGATAAACATGAAGTATAGTCATGGTCCTACTTCGTAAACGAAACCATGTTTTGCTATCCCCATTCTATTTGATAATGATTCTCATTGTCAATATATAAAAAAAGCGAATAGCAGCCTGTCCTTCCAGCTGAAGTTCGCTTTTCTCCCCTAGGCCCATTGTATGGCTGATTCACAAGTTCAGTAGGCACCTTCCAGCAAGGTGATCCCGTTGCCGTCCGGATCGCGGAAATTCATTTCCTTGCCTCCATATTCCATCGTAACCGGCGGCTCGCAATCCAGCCCCCTGGCTTTAAGCTGAGCATAAGTTTCATCAAGGCTGCTGCAGGAGAACACCAGATTAACGACACCGGTTGTATGCTTGCCCCATTTGTTCTCGTCCCAGATGATCAGACCCGGTACACCGCGTTCAAAGCCGATCTTCGCCCCGTCATTATTACCGAATCCCTCAAATGGAACAGGAATCCCCAGAATCTCTGCATAAAATGCCGCAAGTGCCGCCGTATCCTTAGTGTACAGATTGATGCCTTCAAAAGCAGAAATCATAAAGTTCCCCTCTTTCTTCTCCTGTAATGTAAGCCGGACACCGGCTATTGTAGATAGTTTACCTGCTGCCGGATTCTTTGTATTGCAAAAAAACGACATTCACTGCCGTGCATAGGCCAATGCTTCCAGCGGAGTCCGGCCTGCATATCTCTTGAAGCTGTTGTTTAAATGGGACTGGTGGCTGTAACCATACGCATATACCAGATCCTGAACATTCCGGATGTGTGGTGATGGACGGCATAAATTCAGCCATACATTCTGAAACCGGACGAGATCAGCTGTTTTTTTGGGCGAGATCCCGATATACTCCCGGAACAGCCGTTCAAGCTGGCGGCTGCTCAGACCTGTACTGCTCTCCAGTCCGCTTGCCGCCACGACTCCTTTATGGTGGAGAATGGTATGTATGGCATTCATCAGCCCGTTATTGCTGGTTCGCGCCTGGTCCAGCCGGTGCAGCAGATAGTACTCAGCTGCAGCAATGCGTTCCCCCAGCGTCCGGGTTTCGGGCAGCCTGTCGCCTAATTCCCTGCGGAACGACCGGAAGTATTGCTCCACTTCACCGCTAAAGTTCAGCACATCCCTCAGATGATCATCCGCAAACAGATGCACCGCCCAGAAATGAAAACGGATGGCAAAGCGTACCTTCGGTTCCGGCATCCCCGATGCTTCAACTTCAAACGGCGTATCATTAATCCCGCAAAAAAAACCTCCGGCAGCGCCTGAAGCTGCATCCCACTCCCAAATGATGTCCATGCAGGTATCAGGTATGATCATTTCCCGCGTTGTCAGCGAACTGGGCGGCTGGTCCAGCTGAGCAGCAGGCCCCACAGTCTGACCGTCCAGCTCCCCCGTAGTGCCCCAGAAACAGCGGATATACGGCTGCAGCGCCTTGCATGGAGTGAACTCTCCGGCTCCATCCGGTCTTGCCGTTATCGGATAATATAGCTTAGCAAGGTTATACATCACGATTCCGCCTCCGCTTTCCCCCGTTATACAGCTACT
This sequence comes from Paenibacillus pedocola, assembly GCF_031599675.1. Lineage (NCBI taxonomy): Bacteria > Bacillati > Bacillota > Bacilli > Caryophanales > Paenibacillaceae > Paenibacillus > Paenibacillus pedocola. Next base: position 4,096,163 of record NZ_CP134223.1, read on the forward strand.
CCTGATCATACACAATCCATGACGCCAGCGCCAGATTACGGGCGTTCTAAGAAATCTTCCCGGTATATTTGGAAATATTATGTACCAGACTTAGTAAGGACAGACTGACAATAGTCGCAGCTTTGCAACCTTTTTGTTTGTAGCCTCCGGGTTAAATGTTGTACAATAAAGGCTAAATGAATTTTTTGAAGGATGGATAAAAGATGTATATAGCAGGCGATTGGAAAGACTACGAAGTTATGGATACCGGAGGCGGAGAAAAGCTGGAACGCTGGGGCGATATTATCCTGCGCCGTCCGGACCCGCAGATTATCTGGCCCCTGGCAAATGAGACAGCCAAGTGGCGCGATGTGCACGGACACTATCACCGCAGCTCCGCCGGCGGCGGACAATGGGAAATGAAAAAAACGATTCCGGACGACTGGAAGATCAGCTACGGTAAGCTGAAGTTCCACCTGCGTCCGACCAACTTCAAGCATACGGGCTTATTCCCCGAACAAGCGGCTAACTGGAGCTGGATGATGGACAAGATCGCCGGAGCGAACCGTCCGATCTCTGTACTCAACCTGTTCGCTTATACCGGCGGAGCAACTGTGGCAGCAGCCAGTGCGGGAGCTTCTGTCGTGCATGTGGATGCAGCCAAAGGCATGGTGCAATGGGCCAAGGAAAATATCCAGCTGTCCGGTCTTAGCGAACGTCCGGTCCGCTTCATTACGGACGATGTATTCAAATTTGTGCAGCGCGAACAGCGCCGGGGCAGCAAATATGACGCAATCATCATGGACCCGCCTTCTTACGGCCGCGGCCCGGGAGGCGAAATGTGGAAGCTGGAATCCAGCCTCTATCCGTTCCTCGAAAGCTGTATGGAAATCATGAGTGACAGACCGCTCTTCATGCTGATCAATTCCTATACAACAGGCATTTCGCCGACCGTTCTGCGGAATATGCTCTCCATGACCATGGGCAAACGCTACGGCGGCAAGCTGACTTCCGGTGAAATCGGCCTGCCGATCACTTCCTCCGGCATGAACCTGCCTTGCGGAATTTTGGGCCGCTGGGAGGCGTAAGCCATGAATATTCAGCATGGCAGCGCTGGTGAAGAGCCGTACAGCGGACAATCCCGCTTCGAGGTATTGTTTGAAGACAATCACCTGTTAGGCATTGTAAAGCCCGTTAATATTCCCGTGCAGGAAGATGCAACCGGGGATCCCGATCTGCTGACCCTGCTCAAAGAAGATGTGAAGGAACGTTATAATAAGCCCGGCAATGTATATATGGGCCTCGTTCACCGGCTGGACCGTCCTGTAGGCGGCGCGATGATCTTCGCCAAAACCTCCAAGGCGGCTTCCCGGCTCTCCGAGAGTGTCCGTACCCACGCCTTCCGTAAGGTCTATCTGACCGTTGTCCACGGCAAGCCTTCCGCTTCCCAAGGACGCCTGGTCAATACGCTGCTGAAGGACGCCAAGAGCAACACCGTCACCATTGTCCGCAAAGGTACACCCGGCGGCAAGGAAGCGATTCTTGACTATACGGTTCTTGGCAGTGCTGAGGGCTTCAGCCTGCTGAAGATCGATCTGCTGACCGGACGCTCACATCAGATCCGGGTGCAGCTGAGCGGCATCGGCTGCCCGCTGTTCGGCGACCAGAAATACGGCTCCGCCGTGAACAGACCGGGCCAGCAAATCGCCCTCTGGTCATCACTCGTCGGCTTTCCGCATCCGGTAACCAAAGACGATATCGAACTGATTTCATTACCGCCCCAGACCCATCCCTGGAGTCTGTGGCCCCAGCAATTGCAAAAGCAGGCCATCCGCTGACGGATGACCTGCTTTTTTTATAGGAATTCATTCTGTTCAAGATTTCAGATCATTGTAATTACGGCGTAGAACCTTCGGGTGCCGGAGCAACCGCCATCTTGCCCATTAGATAAAGCAGCAGCTGCTGGTTATGAGACGAAATCGGGTCAAGCGCTTCGGCAAAAAAATCACTGCGGATCTTGAGGCCCCGTTCAGTCTCCCTCTTCCCGACCTCCGTAATACTAACCCATACGATCCGCCGGTCACCGGCATCACGTTCACGGACAATCAGTCCGTTTTTCTCCATCCGGTCTAGGAGCATAGTTACCGCTGCCGGGCTAGTTGCCAGATGCGGAGCCAGATCAGAAGGTTTCATTGAGTCACGTTCCTGAAGCAGTTCCAGTACGGTGAGCTGGGCATCCGTCAGTGTAGGGGCAAGCTTGCTGTCCATATGTAGTTTATAGTCTTTCAATATTTTATGCCAGATTTTACTGAATTCAGAGGAGTGCACACGTATTCCTTCCTTTCCCTGCGGATCTCTATCCGGTATACCTACATTTTCGAGAAAAAAATTCCATTTCCTGCAAAAGAAAAAAATAAAAATGTGTTACAGTCCTCCGTTACCAGGGAGTAGTTAGTTCTGAGTCATTTAAAACGGCGCGGCAGCCAGCTCTTAGAGAGCGGCCGCACACGCCGTTTGGGGTTTATATCTATGTGTGTTGATCCGGATTATTTAATCGCCGGGTAAAGCGTAAGGATCTCATCCTTCTTCTCCACAGGAACTAGCTGTTTGCCTGTAGAACGCCGCTCACTCAGCGGTGCAGCTTCTGAAGAGAGGGTGTGTACAAGTCCATCGCGGGTTATTGCGATAAGTTCCAGCGGTTCCTTGCAGTGGAATGCGCCTGCGATCCGGCTGCCGTTCGGCCGGACACGCTTGCCTTCCTTGAACTCGAAGGTCGGCATGCCCTTGCCTCCGCGGCTCTGTGAAGGATAATCCACCAACAGGGTACGCTTGGCGTAACCGATATCCGTGACGGCGAGAATCTCTCCCTCATCTTCACTGACCCAGAAGCAGGATACTACTTCATCGCCCTCGCGCAGCTGAATGCCTCTTACCCCGCTGGCCACACGGCCCATCGGATTCACTTCATTTTCTTTGAAACGGATGCTCATCCCTTCACGGGTTACAAGTACAATGTCCTTGTCTCCGCTGCTCAGCGCCACTGTAATGATCTCGTCACCTTCAGCGACCTTGCAGGCCGCAACGGCTCCGGAACGGCTGGTAGAGTACTCCTTGAGCTCCGTACGCTTCACCTGGCCCTTGCGGGTGACGAATACAAGACTGGCATTCGGATCTTCCAAATTCGGGGCCGGCAGTACACTGACGATGCTGTCGCCTTTAGCCAGACCAATGACGTTAACGACCGCAGTCCCCGGCTCTTTCCACTTGAATTCCGGTATCTGGTGAACCGGCAGCAGGAAGTACTGGCCCTTGCGGGTAAAGATAAGCAGGCTGTCCCGGGTATTCAGATCGAGCAGCTTGACGATATGATCGCCTTCCTTAACGCCCGAAGCATGCCGTTCGCCGCCTGATCGTGTAAAGGACAGCATGCTGGTGCGTTTGATATAACCGTCAGCTGACAGCGCCACCAGGACATCCTCTGCGTTAACCAGCACTTCGAGGCTGACTTTCAGCTCTTCGACCTCGCCTTGAATCAACGAGCGGCGGTCGATGCCGTATTTGTCGCGGATCTCAAGTAATTCCTTGCGGATAACGGCCACCAGCTTCTTGTCACTGTCGAGAATGCCGCGCAGCGTGGCAATCCGGGCCATCATTTCGTCCAATTCCTTCTGGAGCGAGTGAATCTCCAGGTTCGTCAGACGATACAGCTGCAAGGTAAGGATGGAATCAGCCTGACGTTCACTGAAGCCAAACATCCAGACCAGGTTATTCTGGGCATCCTGGCGGTTCTTGGAAGCCTTAATCGCTGCAATAACTTCATCCAGAATGTTGAGCGCCTTGACCAGCCCTTCGAGGACATGAGCACGGTCTTCTGCACGCTCCAGGTCAAACTGGGTGCGGCGGGTAACAACTTCGCGCTGGTGGGCGATATAAGCCTCCAGGATCGCTTTGAGCCCGAGCTGCTGCGGCGCCTTGTTGACGATCGCCACCATGTTGAAGTTATAAGTAACCTGCAGATCGGTTTTCTTGAGCAGGTAAGCCAGAACACCTTGAGCATCCGCTTCCTTCTTCAGTTCTACCACAATACGCAGGCCATCCCGGCCGCTCTCGTCCCGCACTTCTGCGATACCGTCGATCTTCTTCTCCAAACGGATATTCTCCATCGAGGTAACAAGACGCGATTTCACGATCTGGAACGGCACCTCGGTAATGACAATCTGCTGCTTGCCGCCGCGCAGATTCTCGATCTCGGTCTTGGAGCGCAGGTAGATCCGGCCTTTGCCGGTGCGGTAGGCATCAATGATTCCGTCACCGCCCATAATTGTCCCGCCAGTGGGGAAATCAGGGCCTTTGATAAAGGTCATGATGTCTTCCAGTTCGATGTCCGGCTTCTGCATCACGGCGATGCAGGCGTCGATAACCTCACGCAGATTATGCGGCGGAATCTCCGTAGCGAAGCCGGCAGAAATTCCGCTCGTGCCGTTAACCAGAAGATTCGGATACCGTGAAGGTACAACTACCGGCTCCTTCGCGGTGTTGTCAAAGTTGTCTTTGAACAGCACAGTCCGCTTCTCAATGTCACGCATCATCTCCAGGGCGATCGGTGACAGGCGGGCTTCTGTATACCGCATCGCTGCCGCCGGGTCATCGTCCATGGATCCCCAGTTGCCATGCCCGTCTACAAGCACATGCCCCATCTTCCAGGGCTGCGCCATACGGACCATACCGTCATAGATGGAGGAGTCCCCATGGGGATGATAATTCCCCATTACGTCCCCTACGGTTTTGGCCGATTTGCGGTACGGCTTGTCCGGGGTATTGCCGGAGTCGTACATGGCGTACAGAATCCGGCGCTGCACGGGCTTCAGCCCGTCCCGCACATCGGGGATTGCCCGGTCCTGAATGATATATTTAGAATACCGGCCAAAGCGGTCACCGACGACCTCTTCCAGAAAAGCCGGCGAAAATTGTTCTGATAAACTGCTCACTTGGCTCACCTTCTGTTCCTCAATCTATCTGATTCAAAAGCGTGTGGTGATCTGACCGTCACTCCGGAGAATGTTTGGGCTTCCGGCCGCTGTTGTCTGCAGATTTCTTGAATGTATACCGCTTTTCGCGGTGGAAATCCGCAGACAAAGGCGGTCGCTAACGCTCCTACAGTTCCAAAATTCCCCTCTGTTCCTCTAATCACCAAGCTCTTTAGAAACGGAAGTAATCGTCACTTCCGATAAAATCTGCATGCCGTATAGAATCAGCGGCATGCATTTGGCCCGCTGGGCTGTAAGCCGCCATAAGTTCAGCCAAGAGATCTAAATCCCTGCCCTGCCCTACTCCACAAATTCCGTAAAATCGACGTTCTCGACAATCCAGCGCTTGCGCGGGTCGACTTTGTCACCCATCAGGGTAGAGACACGGCGCTCCGCTTTGGCGGCATCCTCAATCTGCACTTGGAGCAGCGTGCGGGTATCGGTATTCATCGTCGTTTCCCACAGCTGATCCGGGTTCATTTCCCCGAGTCCTTTATAACGCTGCAGCTCAAAGTTTTTGCCGAATTCCTTCAGGTAATTCTGCAGCTCCTCGTCGCTCCAGGCGTAACGCACCGTTTCGAGCTTGCCTGATTTGCGCGTCAGCTTATACAGCGGAGGCTGGGCGATAAAGACCTTCCCGGCATCGATCAGCGGCTTCATGTAGCGGTAGAAGAAGGTCAGCAGCAGCACTTGAATATGCGCTCCGTCCGTATCGGCATCGGTCATAATAATAATCTTGGAATAATTGCTGTCTTCCACGGCAAAATCCGGGCCGATCCCTGCACCAATTGCTGAAATAATGGCTTTGTATTCATCGTTCTTTAGGATATCAAGCAGCTTAGCCTTTTCCGGATTCATCGGCTTGCCCTTTAGCGGCAGAATAGCCTGAATCTTGGAGTCGCGGCCCTGCTTGGCCGATCCTCCGGCGGAATCCCCTTCGACGATAAACAGTTCGGTACGCGTAACGTCCTTAGACTGTGCCGGGGACAGCTTGCCGCCGAGATTAGAGCTTTCACTGCGCTTCTTGCCGCTGCGGATTTCATCGCGGGCCTTACGGGCCGCTTCCCGCGCCTTGGAAGCCTGAATGGACTTCTTCAGCAGACTCTGCGCCACCTGGGGATTCTCCTCCAGGAACCGGGCCATATTCTCGGACACGATATAATCGACGGCGCTGCGGGCAGAGGCGCTGCCGAGCTGATCCTTCGTCTGGCCGACAAATTCCACCTCGGACATCTTCACGCTGATTACGGCCATCATGCCTTCGCGCAGGTCATTGCCTTCAAGGTTCTTGTCCTTTTCCTTCAGCAGCTGTGTCCGGCGTGCGTAGTCATTCAGCACACGAGTATACGCCGTCTTGAAACCTGTCTCATGTGTCCCACCGCTGCGGGTAGGAATAGAGTTCACGAAGGAGGCCAGCGTTTCTGTGTATCCGGCGTTATACTGCAAGGCCACTTCAACCTCGATGTCATCCTTCTCCGAACTGAAATGGATCACATCATGCAGGGTATCCTTGCCTTCATTCAGGAACTGCACGAATTGGCTGGCTCCGCCTTCATAGAAATATTCATCCTGACGGCCGCTGCGCTCATCGCTAATGTTAATACGCAGTCCCGAGTTCAGGAAGGCAATTTCCTGTACCCGCTCTGCCAGGGTGTCATAGTTCAGGGCAATGCCATTTGCAAAGACGCGAATATCCGGCTTGAAGGTAATCTTCGAACCGGTCTTATTCGTATTCCCGAGAATCTCAAGGCCGGTTACTGGCTCGCCGACATGCTCCTTGCCGGCTTTATCCACCCAGTATTCGAAGCGCTGGCGGTGGATTTTGCCGTCACGGTAAATTTCGACTTCCAGCCACTCGGACAGTGCATTGGTCACGGAAGCACCTACGCCGTGCAGACCGCCCGATTTTTTGTAGCCGGAGCCGCCGAATTTGCCGCCCGCATGCAGGATTGTAAAGACTACCTGAGGGGTTGGCACTCCTGTCTTATGCATTCCGGTCGGGATGCCCCGCCCGTTATCGATTACTGTAACTGAACCATCCTTACGCAAGGTAATATCAATTTTGGAACAAAATTTGGCCAAATGCTCATCAACGGCGTTATCCACGATTTCCCATACTAGATGGTGCAGTCCCGAGGAACTCGTACTTCCGATATACATGCCGGGCCGTTTGCGGACCGCAACCAGACCTTCGAGCACCTGAATGTCGTCAGCATCGTATCCAGTCCGGCCTGATTCGCCGTTCTTAGAGACTTTTGCAAACATATCGATCTGTTCGAGCATTCATGCTCCTCCTTCTTTGTCTCACTTACTCTGAAATGCAAACAAACGTTTTCGTTCACTTTGTACATTCTAATTCAAAATATCCCGTTTCGTAAAGACGGCGAATGAAATGATTATGGCTGCGATCCCCCAAACGCCCAAAACAGCCATGGAAAATGACAGCGTCATTCCCTCAATTGGCGCCGGCGTGCCGGCCAAATATCCCGTCAGCCCCAGATTAACCATGAACAAATATTTCGCTGTCGTCCAGGCCGCGGCCATATTGGTGAGTATGGTTCCGGCAATCAGCGCCGCCATCATTACGACAATACTCGCCGCCGTGCTGCGCACCAGAACCGACACCATAAAGGCCAAGACAGCAACAACTACACTGACGAACCAGATCAGTCCGCCCTGCATCAATAGATATTTCCACTGCGGCACTGAGTGAACGGTCGTCATGTCCACCGTATCTCCACTAAGCTGGAATCCGGTAAAAACAGGGATACTAAAGCCCTTATATCCGAAGGCGAGCCCTGATATCAGGTAGCTGATCACAAACACCGAAAGCACAATCAGGGAAACAAACATGAGCAGCGCCACCAGCTTGCTAAACAGGACCTTCCAGCGTTTGACAGGCCGGGTAAGCAGCATTTTGATTGTGCCCGTGGTCCGTTCCCCGGATACAAGATCTGAGGCGACAGCCATAATCAGCAGCGGAATGAATAAAGAGACGGAATTATCCAGGAATTCACGGGTAAACGTCACTCCGCTCGGCTCATTCGGATTCACATCATGATCCAGATAAAACTGCAGCTGCTGGACAAAAATCCGCCGGTACGACTTCCACTCCTCTGGAATACGGTCACTGCCGAGCGAGTTCTGATTATCGGTGATCTGCTGCTGAACCTCCAGCCTCCAGTCCGAATTAAACTTGTCCCGGCTGCGTTCAGCTATCCGCATTTGCGCATATGTAAACATTGGCACGAGTACAAGCAGAATCAGCAGTATAACATAGAACCGTTTCTTTTTTATAATTTTCGTACACTCATTACGGATGAGCGGAAGCAGATTAGTCAATAGATTCACCTTCCGTTAGCTTCAAGAATAGCTGTTCCAGTGTGGGGTTAATTTTATGCACGGCTCTAACTTCCACCTGAGCTGTAACCATGACAGCCACAATCTCCGGTATCAAGTCATCCTCCATAGCTGTGATCAAAGAGCCCTCGCCCATACCGGCAATAATGGAGTCGTCCAGCGTAACCTCGTCCAGCCGGAGCAGCCGGATATCCGAGCGTTCTTCCAGAATGCCTCTCGCAGTCTCAAGCGGCTCCAAATCCCAGAGCACATAAGGGGAGTTACGGGCAACAAGTTCATTTACTCCGCCGACAGCCAGGACCCGCCCTTTGCTGATGATTGCGACGCGGTCGCACAGCAGCTGAATCTCACTGAGCAAATGGCTGGACACGAATACGGCAAGGCCGCCTTCAGCCAGCTCCCGGATAAATTCGCGCAGCTCCTTGATGCCTTTGGGATCCAGCCCGTTTGTTGGTTCATCCAGAATGAGCAGCCGCGGGCGTCCCAGCAGCGCCTGGGCAATGCCGAGCCGCTGCCGCATGCCCAGCGAATAGGTGCTTACCTTATCATGGATGCGCTGATCCAGCCGGACAATCTCCACCACCTCGGCAATCCGGTCCGTACCTACTCCAGGCTGCATCCGGGCAAAGTGCTGCAGATTTTCCCACCCGGTTAAATAGGTGTACACTTCCGGGTTCTCTACGATACAGCCAACGTATTGGAGTGCCTTTTCGGGATCACGGTTGACATTGTAGCCGCAGACGGTGATGGTTCCCTCAGTAGGGCGGATCAGATCCACGAGCATCCGGATGGTGGTCGTTTTTCCGGCGCCGTTCGGACCCAGGAAACCAAAGATTTCCCCCTGCTTCACGTCAAAGGTAACATCGTCGATGATCCATTTACGGCCTATTTTTTTGCGGACCCCGTCTACGGACAATACAACGTTTCCGGTGCCTCCGCCTGTCTCTTTTGTCATATCCAACAACTCCTTGCCTGCGTTCAATTCTGCATTGAAAACCTCTAATCCTCTTATCGAACAGCTTGTATAATCCGTTCACTGATCCGCTGATAGCCGTCGCCGTTCGGGTGAAAATGATCGCCCGAGAGATACTTGTCCAAATGGCGGTTGAATAAATCAAAGGTTGGAACAAGGGTCATATTACTGTGCGTATTGATAATATCCATCGCGGCATTATTCCAGGCTGTTACCGCCTGATTCCCGGGCACAAGCAGGTCCTTAATATCTCCGAAGGGATTGTACAGCCCCACATAAAAAATTTGCGCCTGCGGATTAATCTCAGAAATCGTCTGCAGAATCTCACCCAGCCGCTTCGCGGCATCCGGCAAGGCAGCCAGCAGCGATTCCGGCGTTAACTCATCTTCACTCGGCTTAGGTGTGGAAGTAACCAGAGCGCGGTTCTTCCCGTCAATGGTTCCTGTAGCTTGGATTGAGCCTGCAGCATCCTGCTTCTCAGCGGCTGCCGATGGAGACGGGCCTGGTGTTGCCGCTCCCTGGCCTTCAGTCGCATCTCCCAGAATATCCGAGCCGCGGAACAGATCATTGCCGCCAATGGAAACCAGAATAATATTGGCCTGCCGCAGGGCGTAACGGACGCCCTCTTCCTTAAGCTTGGTTTGCAGTCCGGCCGTTGTCAGTCCGTTAATCCCCATATTGCCAAGCAGCTCGGCAGATCCTCCGTCAGCCGACAAACCGTCCAGCGTGCGCTTAACAAAGCCGCTTCCGTCGTTGTCACCCGTTCCCTTGGCAAGTGAATCACCCAGCGCGAGAATCCTCATCGAATCTCCGGCTGCCGCAGCAGGAACTGCTGTCTCTTGAGGTAAAGCGGTTGACAGAGCTTCTCCCTGCGGGTTAAGAATATCGCCTACTGCAGAAACAAATCCCACAATCAATATTATTGTTGCTGCTATGGAAATCAGGCTCACACTTCGCCAGGTCCATTTGGAATCCTTCAAAGCTATCCCTCCGTACGTTCTATTCTCCATTGTTCCACATTTTACAAACTTCTTAACTATGTAATTAAACATAATTCTTCTATAAGCATTTTGCAAATACACGTGACGCCTTCCTGCATGCGCGGATTCCTCCCGCAGGCGAGCTTGCGGCGTTACGAATAAATGCTAATATGCAAAGAATAGGAGCAGCCTATACACGCACGAAAAAGTGCCCTCCTCTAACGCAGAATTATTGAAAAAGATTAGAGTGAGGAGTACCCTAAAGAAGAAGGAAAACAGAGCACAGTTGCTCTATATTTACCGGGAATTACAATCCGCTATAGCGCGTTTCACTTTCTTTTAATATATAGCCTGTATGCTGGAGGAAACTACGATTCAGGAGGGGTGAGGAGATGCCTAATATTTGGATGCATCTGGAGTACGGTAAGCAGCTTGCGGAGGAATTCAAGAATGAGTTTCCTTTTCTGGAGGATGTGGAGACCTGTCCTGAGCTGTACCAGCTAGGCTGCCAAGGACCGGATTTTCTGCTGTATCACAGCTTTCTGCCCTGGAAAAAAGAGAACCGTGCGCTTCGGCTCGGCGATCTTATGCATACAGAGAACTGCGGCCCTGTGCTGATTGAATTCTGGAAACGGGCCATATCCCTGCCCTCTGCCGACCTGAAGAATGTGCAGCAATATTTCCTGGGCTTCCTCACCCACCATCTGCTGGACCGTAATCTTCATCCTTATATCAATTGGAAAGCAGGCTACAAGCACCGTGACCATCAGCGTTTCGAGATCGTTCTTGATACGGTGTTCATGAAGCGGCTGAAAGGGATTGATACCTGGCGGCATTCGGTCTGGAAAAAAATCAATGTCGGCTCCCATCTGCCTCTCCCAATTCACACCATTCTTCACGAAACTGCAGCTGTATGGTATCCTGACACGAAAAAACTGCCTGCTGAAATGTGGCATGAGGCCTATCTCGACATGCTCTTGGCGCATAAATGCCTGTACGATCCGAGGGGCTGGAAGAAATCGCTCCTATGGGGCAAAGCCCGCCGTCTTTTCTCACAGCAGCTGTCCCCTGCCGAGGAGAAGCTCGATTACTTGAATGAAAAACATGGCCAATGGCGTCATTCGGCGCTCTACTCGGAGGTGCGGACCGAAAGCGTCTGGGAGCTGTGGGAGGAAGCGCTGGCAGAAGGACGGACGGTACTGCGGGCGCTCGGCTCGTGGCTAAACAGTTCAGTACCGGCCGATGCCTCCCGGGCACTGGAGAAGTTCAAAGAGGTGCTGGGCGACCGCTCGTATGACACAGGTAAGGATTGCAGCAGCAAGCTGAAAAATCTGTACGCCGAACCGATCTGGGAGGCAGGAATTATCTCCTGAGCCACTCTTCTGAATTCATTAGAAGCCGCCGTATTAACAACCCGCCCAACCAAAAAGGGACTGTTCCAGCCAGCCATCTCATGGCCAACTGAACAGTCCCTTTTGGTATCTCAACTTAGTTAGTATTGCTTATTTGCCGATGAATTCCTGTACCCAGTAGTTATTGTCATAACCCACACCAATGTAGTTGAAGTTCGCGCTTAAAATGTTGGCACGGTGACCTTCACTGTTCATCCAGGCAGTCATTACCTCCTGAGGTGATTTCTGGCCCATGGCAATGTTCTCGCCTGCTGCCCGGTACGTAATACCGAAAGTCGCCATCATATCAAAAGGTGAACCGTACGTAGGTGAAGTATGGGAGAAATAATTATTAGTACGCATATCTGTTGCCTTAGCAGCTGCCACCTTATTCAGGCTGTCCAGCGCACTTACCGGAGACAATCCGGCCGCGGCACGTTCTTTGTTCACAAGGTCCACAATCTGCTTCACATACGTAGCTTGAGTGCTTACTGCTGCAGCCGGAGCTGCTGTTGCCGCTGGTTTCGCTGTCGGTGCGGGTGTTGCTACTGGTTTCGCCGTTGCTGTCGGTGCGGGTGTTGCTACTGGTTTCGCCGTTGCTGTCGGTACTGGTGTCGCTGGTTTCGCCGTTGCTGTCGGTGCTGGTGTAGCTACAGGTGCTGGTGTTGCCACTGGTTTTGCTGTTGCTGCAGGTGTCGTGGTCTTCTGAGGTATAACTACCGGTTTGAATTTAAATACCGTTACTGTCGTACCGTTAAAAGAAAATGCCTTATTGCTATATTGAGTGAAATTTTGCATGAATTGGGCAAAGCTCGTTGTTGTTCCTTCAACTGCGTTGCTGGTTGCAGCATCCGCTTGTAATGGTAGAGAAATGCTCAGCGCCATAACAGCTGCTACGCTACCACCTATCATTGCTCTTACAGTCTTGCTCTTCATTCTGCCATCTCCTTGTTCTGGTTGTTGGATTTGCTGTGATGCCAAGAGTGTTGGCGGCAAATATTACAAAGTTGTAATCTGTTCCTCAGTCATTGTAGCATAAATCCTTTTAATTGTGCGCCTCTAAGTTTTTCCATCACTAGACTCTAGGAAGTCTTGTCCAGCTAAGAGAGAACACCTATACATCTGCACATGGTTAAGAAGACTGTCCGCCCTATTCAGGAACGGCAGTCTTCTTGTCATTCAAGCTTCTTATTGTATTTATCGGCTCAGCAGCCTATTTCACTTAATGAAAAGACTGCCAGAAGTCTCCTTCAGTGGAGATCAGGCCCATAATCTCAGCATATGGAATTCGGAAGGTTGGGAATCCCGCGGCGTAGGGTGCGATTTCATAAGGTGCAAAATACAGATACAGCGCAGCTTCATCCACATAAAAAGGCTGATCCGCCGTAATTCCTTTGTACGTATCCGGGAAAACGTAGGAATACTGCGGGTCAGTAGCGATCTGCTTGCCGACAATCTCGCTGAGCTTCTCCACATATTTGCTGCCCGGCTTGAATAAGTCGCTGAGCGTATAAAACCTGCCGCTGCGCAGATTGATATGCACATAATTCCGTGTAGGCATGCCGTGTGCAGCGCCAAACGGGAAGTTATAACCGCTGAGCTCAAGCACGAGCAGATTTTTGCGGAAAAATTCTACGGCAAAATCACCCGTGTAGCTGAAATCCTGCGCCGGCCCTCCGCTTCCCACCCCCTCGGCAAGGGAAAGGCTGCGCAGCTTGTCATTAACGGCTCTGGATACTTCTGTGCTGGCAATCCCCTCTATTACCGGATAATAAACCAGATAGTCCCGGTTTGGTTTATATTTCTTCTCCAGCACGGAGTAAGGCGGTCTGAGCGGGATAACCCCATTTTGACGCCACACCTGCTTGCCCTTGCGGTCGTAATAGGCTGTCCGCTGATCAATATCTGCGCGGATCAGGCTGCCGTTGAAGGAGAGTGTGCCTGCTCCGGCAATGACGGGTGGCTGCGATGCTTTTTTGCCGCTTTTGTCGATAAAATAGGTGTCTTTAGCATCATAAACAGAGGCCAGCCCGTGCTGATAATTGTTCACCCCGAGCAGGGGATGATTGCTGAGAATTCTGCCGGTTCCGGCATCGGCAATGACATAGCGGGACCCGCGGTACGGCTGGTCTGCATAGACCGGAGTTCCCAGAGCGACCCGGTTTTCACCGAGCTGCAGCACTTCATAATAGGTGGCCGGAACAATCTGCTTGCCCTGCTTATCGATTAAACCATAGGCATTGCCGTAATCCTCCGCTGTGTTAATGACCGCTCTCCCCTCGGAAAAGGGCAACGCAGCTGTAAATTGCGGTTTGATCGCGACACTGCCGTCCAGATTGAGATACCCGTATTTACCGTTCTCCGTCTCCTGATAAGCCAGCAGTCCATCCCCCGGATAGCCGACAAAAGGATGTTTGTACGTATGCAGTACATTACCCTCAGGATCTATTAGCGCATATTCTCCTTCGCTGACTTTGACGAGTGCTGTACCGTTCATGAAATCGCCCGCATCCAGATACACCGGGGGCAGCACTTCCTTGCCCTGCGCATTCAGGTACCCGTACCTTGAATTCCCTGTTGTGCTCTGTTTAGAGAAAAGCGCCCTGCCTTCATGCAGCGAATTCAGATAGTCATACCGCGCAGAAGTTACCTCTTTACCTTTTTCATCAATGAAGGTGTAGCCCTTTGCATCCGAAACGACCGCCAGGCCTTCCGCAAACGGAGCGATAAACGAATAGACCGGTTTTACCCTCTCGCGTCCGCTGCTGTCAATCAGACCGCTGCTGTCCCTGCGCTGAACGATGGCCAGACCGTTATCCTGAAAATCCTCGGCATAATCATACCTCGGTTCAATCACCGTCCGCCCTTCGTTGTTGATGTATCCCCACAGCGTCCCTTCCTTTAGCTTAAAAGGCGCCGGATGGAGCACTTCTGCCCGCAGTCCGCTTCCTTCCCATTCCGTCAGGAGGTATAGTGGCTCCAGCGGTTTTATGGAGTAGTCTATACGGTATAATCCCTCCTCTGCGGGGATCGTGACGAACAGATCATCATCTGCACGGATGAAATCCTCTTCCTGCTGGGCAACCGCTTCGTTCCACCCGATCCCGTCCCACTTCCACACTTCCGCCTGCAGCGGGCCGCTATCCATTCCTTTTGCCAGCTCATTCAGCTTAATCCTCAGCATTCCAGTCGCTCCCTTACAAAGGCTTTTGCCTATAGAATATGAGATGGAGGGTGAAAGGGTGTTTATGTGCCTAAGGTGGTCAAAGGTGGTCAAAGAACGAGATGAGGGTATGACCGGGCCTGCGCGGATATTTGGACTTCCGGCCGCTGTTGTCTTCGGATTTCTTCAATTTGTACCGCTGGCAGCGGGTGAAATCCGAAGACAGTATTGCTTCCGAAGCGAGCTTTCCTGCGGAAAGCTTTCAGGCGGACGCTAACGCTCCTACAGTTCCAAAATCCGCTCCGTCACTTCCCCTTATCTTTGATGAACGGCTTAAGTGCAGCACAAAAACACCCTTGTGAAGGGTGTGGCCGGGTGGGTCAAGGGCTGCTGCGCTTTGCTCTTTCTAAATAGCTGATTCCTTTTTTGACAGTGGTACAAGAGGTGAAAATTAAATAATGTCGAACTACATTACTAAATACTCGATGTTGGGGCTGGAAAAATGAATAATGATAGAAACTGGACCGTTTTATTTATTGGCGGAGCATCAGGAATAGGTAAATCAAGTATTGCTTATGAAATTGCTCGATTTTATGGTGTGAATGTATTGGAAGTAGATGATGTTCACCTATCAGTAAAAACAGTTACAACAAAGAAACATTTTCCGGCAATTCATTATTGGGCTTCTGGAGTAGACTGGAAGGACATTGGAGTTGACGGCAATGTAAATTGGTTGATTGATGTAAGCAATGAAATATCCCCTGTCTTAAAAGAACTCGCAAACAGGCATATTGAGGATAAATTGCCTATTATTATTGAAGGAGATTTTATCCATCCCAAATTTACATTATCTTTCGATAACCCAGAGGTAAAATCAATATTTGTACATGAATCAGACAAAAGCCAAATATTGCAGAATTATTTATCAAGAGAAGGTGGCGAATTACAACATTTCAGAGCTGAAGTAAGTATTTCATATGGAGATTGGATAGCAGATACCTGTAAACAGAAGGGGATAGAATTAATTGAATCAAGACCTTGGAATACTGCCTTAAGCAGAGTTATAAAGTGTTTATTGTAATGTAAACCTTTGGTCTAAATTGACAACTGACTCAATGAAAAAGGGAACAGCTACCGTGATAGTCTGATCCCTGGTTATATTTTTTCCCATTACTTAATGATTTTGTTTAAAGCTAATTTCTGCAAATTTTAAGCTGCATTCCGTTTGTACGCGCGCACTGCAAATAGATAAGCGACAATCATTATCCCTAAGCACCAGGCCAAAGCAACCCATATATCATTGCCCACCGGCTGACCGGAGAGCAGCGCACGTATCGCCTCCACGATTGAGGTCACCGGCTGGTTATCAGCAAACACGCGTACGGCCTTCGGCATCGAGTCGGTCGGTACAAAGGCTGAGCTGATGAACGGCAGGAAGATCAGCGGATAGGAAAAGGCGCTTGCTCCCTCCACCGTTTTTGCAGACAGTCCGGCAATGGCCGCGATCCAAGTCAAAGCCAGTGTAAACAGCACTAGTATACCTGCTACGGCAAGCCAGGACAGTACCCCGGCCGAGGAGCGAAAGCCCATAAGGAGCGCTACGAGAATGATGACGGCAACAGAAATGACGTTGGACACCACTGAGGTCAGTACATGCCCCCACAGCACCGTGGAACGCGCAATCGGCATGGAGTGGAACCGCTCCATAATGCCCCGTTGCTTATCCAAAAACAGACGGTATGCCACGTAAGCCACCCCGCTGGCAATAGCCATAAGCAGTATGCCCGGCAACAGATAGTTCACATAATTATCCGTGCCGGATTGGATGGCGCCGCCAAACACATAGACGAACAGCAGCATCATAGCAATCGGAGTGACGCAGACCGTGAAGATGGTGTCCATACTCCGGAAAATATGGCGCATAGAACGTCCGAGCATCACTCTCAAGTCGCTGATAAAATATTTTTTTGCAGCTTCCATTAGATGGCCTCCTTGTTACCAATGATCGCGAGGAATATTTCCTCGAGTGTCGGCTGTTTTTCAACATACTCTACCTTTGCGGCCGGAAACAGCTTTTTCAGCTCCGCGAGCGTGCCGCCAGCGATAATCCTGCCCTCATGCAGAATGGCAATTCGGTCGGCAAGCTGCTCAGCTTCCTCTAAATACTGAGTGGTCAGGAATACCGTCGTGCCGCTGCCAGACAGCTCCTTTACAATCTTCCAAACCTCGATACGTGCCTCGGGGTCAAGCCCGGTGGTTGGCTCATCAAGAAATATGACCTGCGGTTTTCCCACAAGGCTCAATGCGATATCGAGCCTGCGGCGCATACCGCCCGAGTAAGTAGATGGTTTACGGTCGGCTGCCTCGGTTAAGCCAAAACGTTTCAGCAAATCGTCAGCAACTTGACGCGGTTGATCCAGATGCCGCAGCTTGGCAATCATGATCAGATTTTCCCGCCCGGTCAAAATCTCATCCACCGCCGCAAATTGCCCGGTTAGACTAATTGATTGCCGGACGAGATCTGGCTTTGAGGCAATATCGAATCCATTAACGGTGAGAGTTCCGCTGTCCGGTTTAAGCAGCGTGCTGAGGATTCGGACAATCGTTGTCTTACCCGCGCCGTTGGAGCCAAGCAGGGCGAAAATCTCACCCCGTTTCACATCAAAATCTACACCCTTTAAGACTTCTGTGTTCTTGAAGGATTTTCGCAGACCTTTCACTTGGATTGCTTTTTCCATCCGATATTCCCCCTTTACTTTGTTTTATCCGTAGCCTTTTTGATGGCCTTGTTCACTTCTTGGTTAACAGATTCCTGATAGATATCAGCGTAAGTCTTGGAGTCTTTGATCAGATCGTCGCAGAAAGCCGCTACGTCACTTCCGGTTACTTCAAGCACGCCTCTTCCCAAGGCCGCGCCCTCTTCAAACAGATCAATAATTCCCGATAGCAAACCCGTTCCCTCCGTTAGTTCAACAGGACCGACTTTAAACAGATATTTTTGAATCTCTTTATAGACAATCTGATAATCCTGCGGGAGCGCTTTGACACGCGCCACGTGCGCCCGCCACTCTTTTTTGCCTTCAATGATGTCCCGTATTCTCATTTTTACCGTCCTCCTATTTACCTAATTTTTTGGTGATATTATGGTTGAGTTGCTCGCGCCACTTGTCACGATAGGATTTTGCCCCTTCTTCGCCGGCGAGCGCGGAGCAGAATCCTTTGATATCCTCACCCAAAACCTCCTCTACACCCTGACCGTCTGCCGCCGTTTCTTCCAGCAGGCCAAGCACACCGTCAAGAATGGGCATGAGGTTGCGGCCGGTGAAATCTGAGTGCGTCCAAAGATTGGCTTTAACTTCTTCCCATGCCGCTTGATAATCTGCCGGCAGTTTTTTGGCTCGTGATTCAAAAGCTTTAAATTCTTTAGTCATGTCGCTGCCGGTGATTTTTTCCCAAAAGTTCATGATCTCTTCTCCTTTAACTCGCTAATTTTTGATGATACGAACTCCCACTTTTCCCAGAATCTTTGCAGCTCGGCAAGTCCTGCGTCATTGATTGCAAAAAACTTTCGCGGCGGTCCGATGTCGGACGGCTTTTTGGTGATCTCCACCAGTTTGTTTTTTTCAAGCCGGATCAGAATGGTGTATACAGTTCCTTCTACAACATCTGTGAAGCCGAGAGCGTTCAGCTGCCGCGTGATTTCGTAACCATAGGTTTCTTTGCGGCTGATTATTTCAAGTACACTTCCCTCGAGCACGCCTTTGAGCATTTCTGTTATGTTTTCCAATACAATCACCCTTCGCTATTCTGTATGACTGGTATGAAGTATTACTTACTACTACTACAAAGTAACACGTAGTAGCTGGTTAGTCAATAGCATTTGCCTATACACGGATTATTTTTTTCTTACGGTTCAGGCCGCCGGATCCGCGAAGGCAGCTGTTCGTACTCCCCATGGTCGGTTCAATGGGCCATTCAGCAGCTCCACTCCGCTTTTCGCCAGCTCATTAATCTCAGCGTCTACATCCTCTACCCGGATTGTAAACTGAAACCGTGATCCGGCCTCCGGGTCATGCAAACAGATTATTGATATTTTGAACAGGACATACTGTTGTCATTTTTAGCGTGTTATGATAAATAAAAAACATGATTACTGGAGGAAAAGTTTATGAAGGGTATGAATGTTAATGTCGGTGTAGGTCTTTTGGTTCAAGATATCGGAAAGATGGTTTCGTTTTATAGAAACATCATGGAATTTGAGACCGACTGGGACGGTGGATTATTTGCTGAGTTTAAAACAAACAGTGGTCCTTTATCATTATTTATGTATGATCGAAAAGCTTTTGCAGAAGCTGTAGGCGAGTCCTATTACCCGCCGAAGGGAATTAACCTGACAATGGAAATTGGCCTTTGGCTTCCAAAATTTTCTGATGTTGACAGAGAATACGAGCGATTAATGACACTTGGAGTAAACTCATTTACAGGTGAACCTGTAACGTATCCATTTGGTATACGAAATTTTTATGTTGCGGATCCTGAAGGTAATTTGCTTGAGATTGGAAGTAGAGGGCATGAGGAATAAATTTAAGGTGTAGGCAAAATTGGCTTAATATACTGCGTGGTTATAAGCATAATTCTCAGTAAAATTCTTACACAATATTTTTTTATTGAACGTTGAAAATCTAGGAGCTCCGTAGTTCCCCATTTTCCCAATAGTAGTTGCAGCTGCTGCAGTTGCGTATTACGTACCAAACAGAAATACTCTGATCAATGGTCCATTCTTCGGTTTTCTCTCTACATAAACATTTTGTTTTAATCATAAAACTCCTGATCGCCTCCGTGAAGTTGATGATACCACTTATGGAAACACTATGCCGTAGTATAGAAATGTAGTTCAATTGGGAATTTCGTTAATGTTACATTCTCGCAGGAAGCCAGTTCCAAAAAAAACAGAGCAGTGGTCCTCCAAATTAAAGGAGAACTACCGCTCTGCTTGGTATTCCTACTTGGCTTATAGTTATTTCCAGGTCTCTATGGCAAATCCGGTTCAGATCGACGTATGCTTCGCTTCCTCGATCCGACTCAGGTAGGAATCGTGATCCGGAAGGTTGTACCCTTGCCTTTCTCGCTCTCCACCTCTATATTCCCTTTTACCTTATCGATAGCGCTGTAAGCCATAAGCATACCCAGGCCTGTTCCTTCTTCCTTGGTCGAATAATACGGCTTGCCGAGGCGCGAGATTTCTTCCTTAGTCATACCAATTCCCGTGTCGCGGATCGTGATCACGATGTCCTGCTTCTTTTCCGAGAAATGAATCGTGAGGATCCCTCCGCCTTTATCTTTCATGGCCTCAATCCCGTTTTTGTAAAGATTAATCAGGCCTTGCTGAATTTGATTCTTGTCGTAGCTTTTATTCAGCGTATTGCTGAAACTGAAATGGACCTCTACTTTGTGGGTAGTTGCGAAGGGCTTGATGATGTTCATGGTATACTCTGCTTCTGCTTTCATATTAGAGAAGACCATGTTGTCGGACTGCGGCTTGGCAAAAGAAAGATAATCACTGATGATCTTCTCCGCACGGTTCAGTTCCAGCAATGAAAACTCCACATACCTTTTTTCCTCGGGCGTGATGGTCTTGGATTTGTTTAACAGCTGCAGAAAGCCGCTGGTCACCGTGAGCGGATTCCTCATTTCATGTGACACACTTGCCGCCAGCTCACTAACGACGTTCAGACGCTCTGATTGCAGTAC
The DNA here is from genome assembly GCF_031599675.1 of Paenibacillus pedocola. Lineage (NCBI taxonomy): Bacteria > Bacillati > Bacillota > Bacilli > Caryophanales > Paenibacillaceae > Paenibacillus > Paenibacillus pedocola. Next base: position 4,116,787 of record NZ_CP134223.1, read on the forward strand.
CCGGTCCCGGTTCTTAATATTGGTGATGATCTGCTCTATTAGAATCATAATAATACTCATCACAACCGCATGTGTCGTTAAGGCATACACGGTAAGGGTCCAGAATTGATCATCCAGTGTACCTTTCATCATCCCAAGGACGATCAGATAAACCCCCATCGTTATCATGGCCAGGATAGTTGCCCACGAGATCCGGCGCCTCGCGCTTAGCTTGATGAACCATTTGCTCAAGAACGGCACCAGCAGCAGCACAGCCGTTGAGAACAGGAAGGATGGAATAGTCCCGGGCCCACCAACATAGAAGCGGGTCATATTTAATAGTACATACAACAGAAGTACATTCTTATATCCGCCAAAGAGAGCCACAAGAATGAACGGAATATACCGGAGATCGTAAATGTACCCCATTTCCAGCTTGATGGGCTTGGCCATGCATAGAACCATGGTAACGGCGGACATGAGTACAAGGAGTTTTTGATTATAGCGGTTTGCTCTATTTTCGAAGAAAATCACAACAATTAAGACCGGAAATAATAGAAACAGAAAATTCAAAAGTAATGTTTCAAACAAAAGTTAACTTCCTCTCAGCTTGTGCTACTATGGATGTTCCTAATTCTAAGGAAGCATAAACAATTCCATACTACAACCAAACGTTATACTATCCTGCTATGTTATATGATTATATAAAATTTCCTGCAATTACACATCACTTTTTACAAGTTCGATACGTATTTGAGTATAAAAAAAGCTCCATTTCCACCGGATCGTGAAAATGGAGATCATTTTGTACTACCCCAATTTGTTATTTAATACTTAACTCTGCAAGCAGATCATTCAGCCGGTCGAAATTCTGTTCATTGGCCTCAAGCAAAAACGTCCTGGCTTGCTCCACTACATCCGGTTTCTTAAACACTTGACGAAAAATCAGGGTTGTCTTGCCGTCTGATTGTTCAAAAGTGGCTGTAGCCTCAAACTCGGGAGCGTTCAGATGACGGATGACGATGCGCTCATGCGGTACGATCTCCACAAACTCACTGTGATTGGGATAGTCCTTGCCATCCGGTCCATGCATGACAAACCGCCACTGGCCTCCCGGCCTTAAGTCGAATTCGTGAAACGTATTGGTGAAACCCTTCGGCCCCCACCAGCGCGCGAGCTGCTCCGGGGTTGTCCAAGCTGCAAAGACCCGCTCAAGCGGATAATCGAACTGCCGTGAGTTTACTACCTCATTGTTCCCTGCGATTCCAGTCATATCGTTGCCCCCTCAGAGTATTTTTCCTAAATTATCAAGAATGAATTTGAAGCTATTCAGACTGCGAATCGCCGTTATTTTCCCATTCTACTATAACGCCGTTGTCCTCTAGATGCTGAATAACCTGCTCCGCCTGCTCACCCAGCGGGTTATTCGACAACGAGACTTCCTGCAGATTTGGTATCGTTTCGAGCACTTCAATATCACGGATGAGGTTATCTTCCAGAAAGAGATACTCCAAGGTCGGATGATTCTTTAACGGCGTCAGATCTTAAATTTTATTGCCGCCCAGAAAAAGCCATTCTAGCTTCAAATTCTGAACGGGATTTAGATCTTCCACCTGATTCTTGCTGGCCAGAAGAGAAGTCAGCTTATTCAGATTTTTTAGCGGAACCAGACTTTTAATCTGGTTACCTTCCAATGTCAGAGTCGTTAGCGAGTTTAACCCTGCAACCGGTGAAAGATCGGTAAGCTGATTTCCTTCTAACGCCAGAAACGTTAGCTTTTTCAGCTTGCTCAAGGGTCTAATCGACTTTATTTTTTGATTCGGCAGAAACAGGCTCTGCAGGTTCACAGCATATTCGAGACCTTGTACACTGGTAATTTTAGAACTGGACTCCTGGGGATATAGAGATTTCAGCTTCTGCAGATCAGCTGCCTTCAGCTCCTTTTTCGCCGGCAGCTTCAATTCCGTCCGGATGGCTTTCGCCAATACCGGGTCCGTAATCACGGAAGCGGCCCAAACCGCCGTGGCAGGTAGTAATAAAACAACTAACGAAAACGAGATAAAACGTTTACTTAGCCTGGTAGACATAAGATTCTCCTTTTAGATGAATAGATTCATAGGTAAGATATAGTCCGGTTCATATCCGTGATCAAATAGGGATTGTCCTGCTTCATATTCGCCACTAAACGTTCAGCCTGACTGCTGTCGTCCTTCAACACTTCCAATTCACGCTGAGTGATCCCAACGAGCTGGATAAAATCCACCCTTCCATGGATCGTATCTATCCCGCCAGCTTCTGTATCCTTTACTGCCAGTAGCGCAGTTATCGCGGATTGGGCGCCGATATGAATGGATTGTCCATTCCCGGCAATAAATTGATAAGGCTCAAATATTCTTTGCTGAGTGTAGGTGTACCTTGCCAGATTGGACAGCATATTAATTGCCCATATACAGTCCTCGGCCTTCTCCTCGGTTAATTTGAGGGTCATTTCATATCCCCAGCCGCTCCATTCTCCGCCAAATGCTTCTTCATTAACGTAGAGCTCGGTCATGCCATAGGTCAGTACATGTTTATAACCATTCGGAGACTGATAAATGCTATAACCATCCAAATACTCATCCCCGCCAAAAATAGCACGCTTGTGAATCTCAGTCCCATAATGCGATGGGGTTTGACCCGGATATAGCTTATCAAATACTTGATCAATCGCATCCCAGCCAGGTGCCCAATCATCCTCTTCCGCCGCCCGCGCTTTATATTCGTCCAGTGTCATCTGCCTTTCTCCTCCTTGTGTACATCCCATAATTAAAAAAGGCCATCGAGAGATGACCTCTTCATTATCAAATGATGCAGCAGTCCAGAACAAATTCACATTATGTCCATCCTCTTAGCCCTGGTAATCTCTTTTGGATTCCAGCTCGGCAAGAATATCTTTGTCTTCTGCGTTATCCCTGGTCACTTTCTGAACGCCAATAGCGCTATACGAAATTAACAGAATAACAGCTATGTAATATCCCTTCACGTTTAATTGAAACGGAGCATTGTAAAGACCAATAAAGAACATCGCATACCCGATAACTAACCCGGCGATAGCCATACCAGTGAAAGCTGATGTATTCCTCATCCTGTGTTTGGGGTTTTCCAGACGGATTTCTCTATCTTCCGTATTGTCCCGCACAACCTTCTGCATCACGATGCAGCTAATCGTAATTAAGACCATACAGAGCAGATAATACCCCTTCACATTCAGTTCCCATGTGTCGTTGTATACCCCCAGACAGAATAAGAACAGACCTGCAGCCAGAGCAAAATATGATGCCAATGTGAATGCAGTGGTATTACGCTTGCGATAATGTTGATTCAAAAATGTTCCTCCCCCAGTGCAAAGTTGAATGGCATTCTTCCTTCTCCACTATACCGTGAAATCCCGGTAAAATTCTACCATAAAGTACTTTTTCATGACAAATAATGGCGAGCTTGCAGTATGAGTGGATTTTGGATTAACTAGCCCGTCTTAGAACACTATAACGTTGTCACCTGTCCAGCCATTTTCCAGACCATATACTATGAAATCTCTAATGGCTCTTGGATAATGAAGAATATACTTTTCTGTAATGTTGTTTTTTTATTGTTCAAATCAACACCTACTAATAGCGGGCTACCCAAAATAAGATCATCCCATGTGCAAAACTGAAAGGTACACGTCAAATTTCTAGAGTCCCGTAAAGATACCTTTAGAGAAATTTTACTTGTGTGCTCCTTATACGCATGATTAATAACATATATATGCCGTCCCGCCTACACTAATATTCCTTGTTTTTCGCTTCATCATCGCAACCTATTGATTTTATTTTATTGAATCATGTTCATATATCTTGGTGGGCCGTCCCCATTCGAAGTTGTCCAGCCCTATTTCCCGGAATCCGTACTTCTCATAAAAAAGGATATGGTCGGTTGTCAAATAAACCTTTTCATATCCCAATTGTCCAGCGGTTTTTCTGGCATGCTCCAGCAATAACGAACCAAGTGCATTCCCCCGCTCATTCCGGTCAATAAACAAGGGCGAAATCCAAGGCGACAGATCCTTCCGGGTTACATACTCCTGTTCAATCAGCTGATAGAATCCGATTAACACACCATGTTTCAACAGCAGAAATGTCAGCGGCAATCCGTCTTTTGAGGTGATGATACTCTCTTGAATAACGGGAAGTACTACATTTTGTACTTTTGGCCATTGTTCTCTGACATATTCAGCTAGCTCATTTTGACGGTTAGGACACTCTTTTAGGGATTGAATATCTGGCATTGGACCGTCCTTTCTGCAATCAATTCATAGGTAATAAGAAACCTGCATTGTATATTTTTACACATTTTAGGGGGAATAGAAAACTAAATCTTGGTTGTAGTTAAAATATATAGGTGGATGCCGATTGGAACATTGGCTGATAGGTGATTGTACGCATTCATAGATGAGACGAGCGCAGCAGCGGGATTTACTCCCACTAAATTCTCTTTGTGCGGATTGTGAAAGCCGCTAGTGGGATTTCCTCCCTCTAATTCCTCCGACATAGCCCAAAAACAGTGTTTTCCGGGAAATTAGAGGGACTTTTTCCATCTATAATCCAATTTCCGCCAAAAACGATTATGTTAGATGGAACTTTTCCCTCTATAATCTAATTCTGAGACATCTCCTTATGCTTATTATATGGCTAATGACCCGAATATTGGTTTTGGTGTAGGTTAGTTTCGGAGCGCAGCAATCGAAATAACAAAAGAAGCGTTTGCTGTATTAGCAAACGCTTCTTTCTGCCTTACCCCACCTTGGCGAGGTGATGGGCGTAACGGAGGGAAAGTTTGGAGCTGGAGGAGCGTTAGCGTCCGCCTTTATGTTTGGATTTCTACCGCGATCAGCGGTTTAATCAGGAAATCGAAACATAACAGCGGCCGGAAGCCCAAACCTTTCCCGTAGTTACACCCGGTCACCGAGCCCTATTTTTTCGACGAATATTTCCGCATATCAAACGATACAGCCGCGATGATGATGAGGCCTTTGATGATCAATTGATAGTAAGGGCTGATACCGATAAAGGTCAAACCGTAGTTAATGAGGGTGAAGATGATTACACCGACGAGAACGCCCGGAACCGTACCGATACCGCCTGTAGTGGATACGCCGCCGACTACGCAAGCCGCGATGGCGTCAAGCTCGTACATGTTACCATAGTTGTTGGTAGCGCCGCCTGTTCTAGCTGCTTCAAGCACACCAGCCAGACCGTAAAGGGCACCAGCGATAGCGTAGATGTAGATCAGGTTCTTGGAAACGTTGATACCGGAAACCTTGGCAGCCTGCATGTTACCGCCGATGGCGTACATGTTTTTGCCGAGCTTGGTTTTATTGAACAGTACCCAGACAATTGCCGCGACGACTATCGCTATAATGACAATGTACGGTATGGAATATTGGCCGCTGCCGATAAAGCCGGAGCCGATTTTGGTGAAGTCCTCACGAAGTCCGCCGATAGGCTGCGATTGGTTTGGATCCATATCGAAGTATAGGGAGTTCACACCGTATACGATGAGCATTGTGCCCAGAGTGGCAATGAACGGAGGTACATTAAGCTTGGAGACAATGATACCGTTGACTAATCCGCAGAGGAGACCGGCCACGATTGCGATAGCAATTGGAAGCAGGACATGCACTTGCGGAAGATCCGGGAAGAAACGGCGGGAATAATCCGGAATTTGCAGCATCGATGCAGAGATAACTGCGGTGAAGCCGACCACGCGGCCTGCCGACAAGTCTGTACCTGCTGTAATGAGGATGAAAGCAACCCCCAGGGCAATAATGACGCGTGTTGAAGATTGAATCAGAACGTCACGCAAAGTGTTAATCGACATAAAGCTTGGTTCGTATACGATAATCCCCATTATGAGAATTACAAGTACAATGTAGATAGCGTTTTGGGTCACAAAGGATTGAGCTTTTTTAACGTTCATGAGTAGTGTTCCTCCTTAAGTGTTACGCGAAGTTTATCGTCTCTTTCGTGAGTTGAACCAGCTTTGCGGAATGCAAAACTGTCTTCGCCGGTCTTTGTGTTACTCCTATCCTAATGCTGTGCGGCGAGACGCATAACTTCGGTTTCCGTAGCCTGGTCGCCTTCTAATATTCCTGTAAGCCGTCCTTCGGACATAACCATTACCCGGTCAGACATGCCCAGCAGCTCCGGCATTTCGGAAGAGATCATGATGATACTCTTGCCCTGCTTCGCCAAGTCGGCAATGATTGAATAAATCTCAAACTTTGCGCCGACATCAATCCCGCGGGTAGGTTCATCTAGCAGGAGAATTTCAGGCTCAGTCAGCAGCCATCTGGCGAGCAGCACCTTCTGCTGGTTACCGCCGGAGAGATTCATGATCTGGACCTTAGTCGTTGGTGTCTTTGTACGGAGCTTTTCGATCATTTTATCGACTTCTGTTTTCTTCTTCTTGCCGTCAAGCAGGAAATAAGGCTTCTGATAACGGTCCAGATTGGCAATTGCACCATTCTCATGAACAGATAATACCGGGAAGATACCCGTTACACGGCGTTCTTCGGTCAGAAGAGCCAGCCCGTGCTTTTTGGCGTCCTGCGGTGAATTGATATTTACTTTCTTGCCGTCAATGGAGATGCTGCCCGACTTAATTGCCCGCAGACCGAATAATGCTTCAATAACTTCAGTCCGCTGTGCACCTACGAGACCGCCGATCCCGAGAATTTCACCCCGACGGAGATTAAAGGACACATCCTTAAAGGATCTTGGCTCCGGAGAAGTCAGTCCTTCTACCTTCAGATACACCTCGCCAGGAACATTGGTGCGCTCCGGGAAACGGTTCGTCAGATCGCGTCCAACCATTCTGGAGATAATCAGGTCCGTCGTCAGTTCAGCAGACGGCCAGGTACCGATTTTTTTACCGTCACGCATGATTGTTACTTCATCAGAGATTTCGAGAATTTCTTCCATTTTATGGGATATATAGATAATAGCTACGCCTCTTTTTTGCAGATCCCGGATAATCCGGAATAAATGCTCTACTTCCACGCTTGTCAGGGAAGAGGTCGGCTCATCCATTACAATTACGCGGGAATGAAAAGAAACTGCCTTCGCGATTTCAATGGATTGGATTTTTGACACGGACAGCTTGCCTACCAAGGTTTCAGGATTCAGATCGATATCCAGATCCTTGAACAGACTTTCCGTATCCGCATACATTTTTTTGTGGTCAATAAATTGAATCGGCCCGATTCCTCTGGTCGGAAAACGTCCTAGCCAGATATTCTCCATCACGCTCCGGAAAGGTACCGGATGCAGCTCCTGATGGATCATCGATATTCCATGCCCGAGGGCATCATTGGAATTGGTAATGGTGGCCTTCTCGCCATCCAGAAAAATCTCACCGGCATCCGGTGAATAAATTCCAAAGAGACATTTCATTAAAGTCGATTTCCCTGCCCCGTTTTCGCCCATCAGTGCATGAACCGAACCCGGTCTAACCTTGAGGCTTACTCCGTCCAGCGCCTTAACGCCGGGGAATTCTTTAGTAATATTGTTCATTTCCAGCAAAAACTCAGCATTAGCCATGTTGTTACGCCCCCTACGCTTTTTTCTTTTTCCATGAGAGGCACAGCGGTTCCATCCTGTTCCCTACCCGAAAGGAATTCCGGGGAGCGATTTCACCCGCTCCCCGGTCATTATATTTATTTAGCAAACCTAGTGAATGTGTACACGATTATTGAGCGTCAGCTACGTTGTCTTTAGTGATCTTTTTGTAGGAAATCCATACATATTGGTTGTCAGTGATATCAAAGCCAACATTTTCTTTGGTTGGAGTTTCACCTTTAGCCAGCAGGGATGCCAGTACGATTGCCGCTTTACCTTGGTTGTTGGCATCGTTCAGTACAGTTCCGAGCATGGTTCCGTCTTGCAGCGCTTGAACAGCTGGTGCAGTAGCGTCAACACCTACAACCGGCATGTATTTGTCACCAGTGAAGTAGCCTTGTGCTTTCAGTGCTTCAATTGCACCGAGTGCCATGTCGTCGTTGTTAGCCAGAACAGCTTCGATCTTGTCGCCATGGGATCCAAGGAATGCAGCCATTTTTTCCTGTCCTTTTACGCGGTCCCACATTGCAGTATCTTCAGCCAATTTCTCAACCTTGATGCCGGCATCTTCAATGGCTTGGATGGAGTAAGTTGTGCGAAGCTCAGCATCCTGGTGTCCAGGCTCGCCTTTAAGCATTACATATTGGAGCACGCCGTCGCCGTTTTTATCAGCTTCAGGGTGAGCTTTCCAGTAGTCAACGATCAGCTGGCCGGACATGGTGCCGGACTCTTCGGCTTTAGCGCCTACATAGTAAACTTTATCCCATTTCTTCATATCTTCTGGAAGCGGTTCGCGGTTCAGGAAGACAACTGGAATGTCAGCAGCTTTTGCTTTGTCAATGATAACGCCTGCAGCTGTACGGTCAACCGGGTTGATCAGCATGCCGTCGTATTTTTTAGTAACAAACAGGTCAACCTTGTCATTCTGTGTAGGCTGTGAGTTTTGGCTGTCTACGATATCTACTGTTGCAATTCCCTTAGCTGCAGCATCGATAGCGTTACGAACGCCTGTCATGAAGGTATCATCAAATTTGTAAATGGCTACACCGACTTTTGGAGTTTCGGTACTGCCGGAGTTTGCTGTGTTTGTTGCCGCGTTGCCGGCTGGAGCATTCGTTGCTGTATTTTCAGCATTGTTGTTATTGCCACCGCAGCCTGCCAAAGCAGCACCGAGTAATGCACTAGCAAGTAAAACGGAAGTGAGTTTTTTCATTATTAAATGACCTCCTGGTGATGTTTCTTTTTTTATTGTGCACCGTGTCTCAGGTACATCCTTATTATGCCCCAGATGAAAACGGTTGCGAATACAAAATACTACTCTCTTTTATGAAAATTCTAATGTTATAAAAATTCTATCTTACGAAGGGAAACAGCAGCTTCTGGTTCTCCGGGTACAGCATATTGTCGAGATCGATCAGCTTTGTCCCCGTATCTACACGTTCCGGCACTTCGATTCCCTCCAGCGCTTCCACCGCATATTTTACCGCCAGATAGCCGTTGCTGAACGGATTCTGAATGACTGTGGCCTGTACGGTGCCGTCCTGCAGCAGCTCCAGCATCGACGGAGAGCTGTCAAAGGCGACCATCTTAATTAGATTGTTAAGCCCCAGACTTTGTATCACTTTTCCCGCTCCCTGTGACGCTGTCTCATTCAATGTAGCGATACCCCGCAGATCAGGGTGATTCTCCAGCATTTGCCGGGTCAGCTCTTCAGCCTCAGTTGTGCTGGAAGAGGTATAGGAGATCTGCACGACATGAATATTCGGATAACGGGCCGCATAATTCAGAAACCCTTTCTCCCGTTCGTCCGCATCCCGTGCCCCGTAATCAATAGAAGCACTGTTAGACCGCTGATCCTGTAAAGAGGCGCTGGTAAAATTGAGAATACCGATCTCACCCGATCCGTTCAGCAGATTAATCAGCCGTTCAGCGGATTTCTGCCCGGCCTCATAGCTGTTCGATCCGACATAGGTCCGCACCCGCGCAGAACCGACCTCTGCATCGACGGAGATCACAGGAATTTTATAATAGGCGGCCTGATCCACAACCTGAGCCAGTCCCATATAGCTGCTGGCAGCGAGGATGATGGCATCCGCACGCAGGTTAATCGAATCCTCCACCATAGAGATCTGCTCATCAATGTCGCTTTCCGAATCCGGCGCTTTGAAGGTCAGCTTCACATTGAATTCCTTTGCGGCAGCTTCAGCCCCCAGCTTCACCGTATTCCAGTAATCGCCCTTGTTCATCTTCACAATCATGTGGATATTGCGTGTTTTGTTCGTAGTGATATAAACAGGTGCTCTGTTGAAGCAGGAGGTGACCGTCAGCCAGACCAGAGCGCACATCAATACTGTCAGCACTAACCGTTTTGTCTTCATGACGTTTCCCCTCCCGCGGTATTCTCTTGACCTTCATTCTGTCCAATGGCCGGGAAGATGATCGTAACCGTTGTCCCTTCCTCCAGTTCACTTTCAAAAGCAAGGCCGAATTCCCGCCCGTAATACAGACCGATCCGTTCATTCACATTGCGTACTCCGACGCCGGAACCGCCGGCACTTTTACTACCGCCGTTCAGGATATTATGAAGTGTTTCTTTGGACATCCCGATGCCATTGTCGCTGATCCGGATCACGATCAGGTTGTCCTGCAGCTCTGCACTGATAAGGATGAGTCCTTCATCAGGCGACATTTCGATACCATGATAAAGGGCATTTTCCACAATGGGCTGCAGAATCAGCTTAATCGTCTGGAACGGAAGTACTTCATCCTGCGCTTTAATCTCAAAGCGGAATTTGTTTTTGAAACGGAAGCTCTGGATCACCAGGTAATGGCGGATATGATCCAATTCTTCCTGGACTGTAATGATATTATTCCCCTTGCTCAGACTAATCCGGAAAAACTTAGAGAGGGACTGGATCATCGTGATTACCTCTTCATTTTTCCCCCGCTCGGCAAGCCGGACGACAGAATTCAGCGTATTATACAAAAAGTGGGGGTTGATCTGTGACTGCAGCACTTCCAGCTCACCTTTGCGCTTCGTCTCCTGCTCATAGATAATCTGATCCATCAGCTGACGGATCCGCTGCAGCATCAGATTAAAGCGTCTCGACAGCTGCTCGACCTCATAAGCGCCGCTGACATTGATCGGGGTATTAAGATCCCCTTCGCCCACCTGCTTAACGGTCCGCTCCAGCTTGCGGATGGGACTTGCAATCAGCCAGGACAGGAATACGGAAACGGCAATGGCGCAGAGAATGACAGCCGCCAGAAACCAGAACAGAAACTGGTTCAGATCGCGCTTGGTCGTTACAATCTCATCGTAATAGGCAACGCCAACGATTTTCCAGCCGGTTTCTTCCAGGGTTCGCACAGTAATAAAGCGCTTTTCACCCGTTGATTCATCCAGATAGCTGCGGAAGGAATAGGCAAGCACCGGCTCGACATTCTCATATTTCAGGCCGGCATAAATCAGCTGCTGCTGCGGATGATATACGATATTCCCCAGTGAATCGAGGATGTAAGCGTAACCTCTTTTCCCGAGTTTAACCTGGCGGCTGAGCTGGTCGATGGTGCGGAAGTTAAAATCTATCAGCAGAATCCCTCGCTTCAGCTCCCCGTTCTCCTTGTACTCTATCATCTTACTGATAGAAACCACCCAGTTGTACCGCCCTTTGAACAAATTCTGAATATGCGGTGCAGAATAGGAAATGTCCGAGGACTTTAGGGCGTTGGTAAACCAGCTTTGACTCTCCAGCTGTGTATTTACGCGCATGTTCTGGCCCGGTGTGCCGGCAACATACTTCCCTTGCGGGGTAAACACAGCTATGGAAACAAGGTCTTCCCGGCTGCTCATCAGCGTATCCATCCGTTCATAGAGCAGCGGAGAGTCAATGGAAGGGCTTGTCGTAACCTGCTCCTCTGCCGTTTCAAAAATATTGCTCATGCCCTTCACATACAGCTCCAGATTATAATTGACCTGTTCAATAATCTGCTGCATATTCAGGTTGGCGTTCTCCTCCGCGGTTTTAGCAAATTTGTTGTACAGCATGGAGCTGACGATTACTGCAACAAGTACGGCTACTGCCGTGAAAGAGAGAGTAATAATCAGCTGAATGCTGCGCAGCTTAGCGGACAGGCGGATTCTGCCGCGTGTACCGGGCTGCGGGCGCAGCGGAAAGAAATACCCCTTGGATTTGGTCATGGCTATCCTCCCCGGGCGCTGTTCTTATATTCTTTAGGCGATTGGCCGTATTTCTTGCGGAAACAGAAGCTGAAGTAATTCGGATCGGCAAACCCGATTTTTTCGGCGATTTCGAAAGCCTTGAGCTCCGTGGAGCGCAGCAGCTCCTTAGCCGCCTCTAGACGGATCTGCAGCAGATAGCTGACAAAGGTCATTTTCATCTCTTTTTTGAAAATACTGCTAAAATATCCTGTGCTGATATGCAGATGCTGGCAGACCCTGCCGATGGATATATCTGATTCCTCGTAATGGCTGCGGATATATTCCTTAGCCTGATCAATGAGCTGCTTATAGCTGGACTGCCGCCCAGAAGCAATGGAGTCCATCAGTCCGGTACATACATTAATAATCCACTGTTTGGCTTCGCCCATATTGTTGAATTTATTCATGTCCGTAAGTGTAGCCATGTTAGGGATCATAAAATCAGCGGTCTCGCTGCCTGACTCCTTGGCTACACGCAGAATAGAGGTAATGATTTCCAGCAGAAAAATCTGATAATCATGTGTAGAGACATGGGCCGTATCAAGTCCTCCGAACAGCTCGTCCATAACCTCCTTCAGCTCCTGTACCGTCCCCAGCTTAATCGTACGGATCAGCGATTGCTGTGTCAGCTCATCGAAGACCAGCATCTGATTGGATCTGGATTCGACATCTTCAATCCAGATCACTCTATTGTTGCCCAGAATAAGCCTGTAATCCAGCGCCTGCATTGCATCAGAAAAGGAGTTGAACAGCATGGATGCAGACTGGCATACCGTCCCGGCCCCCGCTGTCACCGTCAGCTTCAGAAAATGCTGTACATTCTGGCGGATCTCTTCAAGGATGGCGAAGGTATGGCCGGTAATTTCCGTTTCGTCCGGTTCTTTGCTAACCGAGAGGAGTACAACTTCATCCCGGTGGATGAATACTCTGCCGGTGCCATGCTTCTGGCAGATCTCTTCGGCAATATTGAGGATAGCGAACAGCTGCAAATTATGGTCGCCGGTATCACGCAACGATACGGGCCGCCCTGCAGCAGCCTCCCGGCTCTGCCCCGCACGGATATAGTCAATGCTGATCACGGAAGCCTGAAATTGCTTCCCGTCAAGGTTGATGCCGTATTCCGCGCTCTTGTCAGTGATCTCCTGGAACGGCAGCCGGCGGGACACTAATGAGGAGAGGAACTGCTCCCGCAGCACAGGCAGGCTCTTACGGTAATGCTCGCTAAGCACATACACATTTTCCTTCTCGGCGATTTCCGCCTCAATGGTTGCCTTTACCTTAAGCAGAACATCGATCAGCTCCTGTGATGAGAACGGTTTCAGGATATACTCATCGATCTGCAGCTTTATCGCCTTCTGGGCATATTCGAATTCATCATAACCGGTCAGAATAATGATCTTCGTGTTAGGATGACGGCTGCGGATCCATTCCGCCAGCTGAAGCCCGTTCATAAACGGCATCTGAATATCAGTTACAACCACATCCGGCAGCAGGCGGTCAATGGCTTCTGTCGCCTCACGCCCGTTTTCGGCCGAGTCCACCACTTCAAAGCCATACTTCGCCCAATCAATCTGGGCAATAATCCCTTCCCTTACATCTTCTTCATCTTCGGCAAGAATTAATTTATACATGCTTCATCCCTCTTCGGATAATGTTTTGGATATACTAAAACCATTCTAGCACCCTGCAAGCCTTATTAGATGGATTAACAGCGGTTTCCCGGTAATATGCGCCGGCTGATTCACAGCCCTCTATGGCTGTTTAAATAAGTATGTCTGCTAAAACAGCGGGCATTTCACTATAATATTAGTCTGCCCGTTTGGCAAGGGTCAACTTTAAGAATGCACATAAACGCTCAATCCATTACATAGTTGAACATAAAAAAAACCATCCCGTAAGAGCGGGATGGGGATGATTGCACGTATAAGATTTACAGCAGGGCTTTGCTGAAGCGGTAGCCTGCGCTTTTCTCGAATCCGATATGACGGTAAAAAGCATGTGCCGGCGCGCGTTCTACGCGGTTGCCGCTTCTTAGGAACAGCTGGCAGCAGCCATTCTGGCGGGCCCAATCTTCTGCTGCGGAGACCAATCTTTTGCCAAGGCCGTTCCCTCTAAGTTCCTCTGATACGATCAGCGCGGTAATTTCCGTAATACAGTCTGCTTGCTTGTAATAGGATTTCACCTGCCGAAGATCAATCATTCCCACAACTTCGTTGTCCAGTTCTGCAACCAGTGTGCAATGGAACGGATCATGCTCCATGCCTTCCATTCTCTCTTTCATCACGCTAAGCGTTGTCGGATAGCCGAATTCCCGCAACAGGGCTGTAACTCTCTCCAGATCACTTGCGCCCCATTTGCGAATTTGCAGTACTTGCTCCTGAGTACTACTGTTCATCCTCATATACCTCCACTTTTAGCATAGACGCTGCCTGTTTGGCTGCCGTCCGCGCGATTTGTACATCTTCCGCGGCACTTAGAGTCACTGCCATCCGCCGTCCCGGGCGAATTTCAGGTTTACCGAATACCCTTACCTGCGTACGTGGAAACGCCAGCGCTTCACTGATGCCGGTGATGGCAAAAGCTTGTCCGGCCTCTTCCGCTTTCAGGGTAGCCGATGCTCCCGGTGTCAAAAGCTGCACCGAATCCAGCGGAAATCCAAGAATGGCTCTGACATGCAGAGCAAATTCCGATAAATCCTGTGTGATCATGGTCACCATACCGGTATCATGAGGTCTCGGCGATACCTCGCTGAACAATACACCCTGATCCGTAAGAAACAGTTCGACTCCGAAAATACCGAGTCCCCCAAGCTGATCCGTCACGGCTCTGGCGATGGACTGGGCTTCGGCCAGCTGCGCCTCACTCATGTGATGCGGCTGCCACGACTCCACATAATCGCCGTCCTTCTGGATATGGCCAATGGGAGGACAGAATACCGTACCGCTTACCGAACGGACCGTAAGCAGTGTAATCTCACTCTCAAAGGTTACGAATCCTTCAACAATAACACGGGTTCCTTTGGCGCGGGCGCCTTCAAGCGCGGTATTCCAGCAGTCTTCCGCATCCTCAGGCTTCCGGCAAATGCTCTGGCCTTTACCGGAGGAACTCATAATCGGCTTAATCACACAAGGTGTGCCGAGTTCTTCCACAGCAAGGCGCAGCTCTTCCAGACTGTCAGCGAACCGGTAAGCCGCCGTTGGTAATCCAAGCTCTTCGGCAGCAAGCCGCCGGATGCCTTCGCGGTCCATGGTCAGCCGGGCTGCACGGGCAGTAGGAACGACAACGAATCCTTCCGCCTCCAATTCAAGGAGTGCATGTGTGGCAATCGCCTCAATCTCCGGCACAATGAGGTCCGGCTTCTCGGCGCGGATAAGCGTCTTAAGTGCTTCCGCGTCAAGCATATCGATAACATAGGAACGATGAGCCACGCCCATCGCAGGTGCATCTTGATAACGATCCACAGCTACGGTCTCTACGCCAAGGCGCTGAGCTTCGATAATGACTTCCTTACCCAATTCGCCGCTGCCCAGGAGCAGCAGCTTACGGCTTTGGGCTGAAAAAGGAGCTCCCCACATTGTCGATTCCAACCTCTTTCGCAAATTTGACTGCTGTATTTTCTTTGTTTCTGTAAACGCAGCAGTTTCATTGTAAATTTCCAGGCTTCTTTATTTTCTTCCATTAACGGCTAATTTGCAAGTGTTCTTCGACATTTTCCTACAAACTTCACAGATCATTGTCCACGATATCGTCGAATGAATGTTCAAGACGGTGCAATTGCAAAGCAACTTCGCTCCAATGCTCCGCAGAATCACCTCCTCTCAGCAGTTCTGACATGACCTCTTCCCGCTCGTTCAACTCTTCGCGCAGTCGGTCTGCTGCCCGTCCTAATGCCTTCTCCAGAGCATGCGCATAGAAATCCAGCAGCAGCTTCTCCTGCACTTCAGCCGCCCCGGCGACAGCCTCTTTCAGCAGCGGCTCGGCTTTAGCGCGCAGCTCAGACCGGCCAGGCCCCTCGAAGAAATAGCGGGGGGATTTGAAACAGCTCCAGAGTGACTGCCAGTCAAGCGGATGCCATGAAGCTTCCAGTTTATCCGGGGACGGCCACTCATCCTTCTCATTCTCCAGAAACTGAAGTTCCTGCGGAGAAATGGACAGCTCTTCTGCTGCTGACTGAGCAGCCGATTGGACTAACCGGTGTCCCGCTGCTTCGAGCCGCAGCGTGGTTGCCCACAATTCCTGCTCCAGTTCCCGCTGCAGGGTACGCTCCAGCTCTCTGCCGCAGGCCGTGAAGATGTCTTTCAAGTTACGGGCATCTTCACGCAGCAGCGATGGATGGAAGGATTCCTGGAAGAACCGTCCCAATGCAAAGCCGATCCGCTGCCGGACATGATACAGCAGCTCCTCCCCTTCACGCCGCAGATCACGGACAGGTCTTGGTTCTGCTGCGAGCAGCATGAGCCGCTTCCCGGCTTCCGCTTTAAGCTCCTGCAGCTCCTGCATGCCTGCTTCCCGCCGCCCTGCCTCCATCGCAGCGAGCTCCTGCCATTCCGTTGCCCTCAGACGGACAGCGGTTATGCTCTCCCTCGCGGCGGCCAGCGACAGCTGCGGCAGTTCCCCGCCGGCGAACTGTGCCAGCGCGTCCTCGAAACTCCGGAAACGGGAGGCTTCATATCTCTCCCGATCCCTCCCTGTCTTGCCCTCAAGAGCCAGCAGACTCGACAGGGCATAAATGCGCGGCGAGGTCAGCCCGCCGGCACGCAGGTTCTGCGCGACATGCCCCTTGACCTCCTCCAGCTCCTCTTCATCACTTGCCAGATCTGAGGCATTGATGATGAAGAACATTTTATCCAGCGCAAAGCTGTCCTTGATTCTGCCCAGCTGGGCCAGCAGACCGCGGTCCGCCTTGGAGAAGGCATGGTTGTAATAGGTCACGAAACAAATGGCATCGGCATTCTTCATGTAGCCAAACGTTACGCCAGTATGCCGCGCATGCAGGGAATCTGCTCCCGGCGTATCGACGAGTACAATACCGCTAGCGGTAAGCGGACAGTCATAATACAGGTCCGTCCCCTGGATAAAGCAAGCCTGTGTCTCATCAGCGACAAGACTGCGGTACTCCTGCAGATCGACCGTGCGCACCGTACCCAGCAGGCCCTCCGCCTTCTTCCACCCTGCCGCTGCGGCCCGCAGGAATCCGACATGCGGCAGAGCCGATGGATGCAGTCCGCTGACCTGCAGGCCTGCGGCAGCCGCAGTCCAGGAATGCCGCTGCGGCGGCGCCAGCTGCAGCACACCAAAGGAATGGAGAATATCTTCCCAGAATTCATCGGCAGATTTCATCGTCACCACGGCCGTAGCATGGCGGAACCCGCCTTCCGGCGCAAGAATCCGCCCCACGGCGGCCGTGGCGGGATGCGGAGACACGGGCAGCACGTCTTCGCCAAGCAGCGCATTGGCGAACGAGGATTTGCCGGCGCTGAACGCTCCGAACAGCGCCATCGTAAAGCGGCCGCCCGCAAGATCCGCCGCCCGTCCCGCCAGGCTGCGCGCCGCCGAAGCCATCGCCGGCTCGCCGCGCAGCAGCTCTGCCGCAGCGTTCAGCACCGCTGCGGCCTCCCCCAGCCTGCGGCGTCCGCCCGCAGGCGTTGCCCCCGCCGCCCAGCCTTCGGCGGCGGGGCCTTGGGTGCCAGCCGCGGCGCGCTGCAGCGGCTGGGCTTCGCGCGGCGCTGCGCTAGGCGCGGCCGCGGTTGCCCTCACCCCCGGCAGGGTGCCGGGGGTGAGGGTGCGGCGCGGCGGCAGCAGCGCCGCAAGCCGGGCCGCGCGGGCGTCCGCCGCGCGGCTAAGCGCAGCCAGCGCGGCGAAGGCGCCCGCCTGCCGCTGCAGGGCTGCTTCGCGGCGCGCGAGCCCGGCGCGCCGCTCCTCGAGCAGCGGCGGCAGCTTCGCCAGCAGCTCATCGCCGAGAGCCAATGCGGCGCGGCGGTACTGTGCTTTGATTTCAGCCGCCAGGGTGCGGCAGAAATTAAGCAGCGCCTCGCCGCCCGTCCCCGTTCCCGGCTTCACTGCAGCCGCCAGCCACTCCCGGCTCACCGCCGGGAAGCTGTCCTTCAGCCGGGTTTCCGCCCCCTCTTCCCACAGGCCGAGGGCCTCTGCCCATTCCCTGACCAGCTGCAGCATATGCCAGTCCAGCTGGCCCGAAATCTCCCGGCTCTGCAGCGCGTGCCAGGAGGCAAGCCGATTCGCCTGCTCCTTCTCCCGCTTGGCGGCGGTGAACAGGAGACCGCGCCGGAAGCCGGGCGCACAGCTCTCAATATAAGCCCCGGCAGCCTCTCTAATATCTGCAGGCATCAGATTGCTGTTGCCCAGCAGAGAATCAAGTCCGCTGCGAAGGCTTCCCCTGGCCTGGCCGGGCAGCTCGGCCAGTTCATCCCTTTCTGTAGCGCAGGCAGCTATTTCCCGCTGCACCGAAGCTTCGTTTGCCCCCCCTGCTTCTTCAAGCAGCGGCTCCCGTTCTTCCCGCTGTTCTTCATGATAAGCAGCCATCAGCGTATCTGCGATATGATGTGCAGATCGGGATAAGCTGTATTCCAGCAGTTCCTCCCGCTGCTCCAGCAGCCGGGTAATCAGGCTTAATAATTCATCCCACTGGTTCAGCGGATGCGCCTGCACCTTAAGCGAAGTGAACAGCAGTCCCGCTGCCTCAATCCCCCATGAATCGAAAGCGCTTTCCAATTGCTGCCGGTAGGCATCGATTGTAATTTCCCGTTCACGGTGCTTGTCGATCTGATTGACAATAAGATACAGCGGTTTTCCCCAATCACTGAGATTTTTGGCGAAAGCCAGATTATTCTCTGACTGTACATGATTGTAGTCCATCACATAGAACACCACATCTGCCAGATGCAGCGCCGAACGTGTCGCCGCCTGATGCCCGTCATCCGTGGAATCGACACCCGGAGTATCCATCAGCACGCCATGAGCTCCAAGCAATGGAACCGTTTCCCATACCTCAATTGCTGAATACTCATTTCCGCTGCGGCAATATTCCTGCAGCCGGTCAGGAGTCGTCTCCCAGGGAACCTGCTTATCTGTGACAGGATACAGCAATACACGCGGTGCTCCGCTGCGGATGGATACCACATTAGCGCTTGTGGGTATAGGCCCGGAAGGAAGCACTTCACTGCCGCAAAGCCTGTTGATCATACTCGATTTACCTGCAGAGAAATGCCCGCAAAAGGCAAGCGTCAGCTCATGCCTTTGTTCCTTAACCTGCAAATCAGCAATCACCCGGGCCGTTTCCCGTTCGCCCCACTGATCCATCAGTGATTGAAGCGATGACAGCCCTGATTCCTTTACCTGCTCCAGCTTCGCTGGTTCTGCTCGCACAAACGTCCACCTCCGCCGTCTCCCATAATGTCTTTACTCCTATGTCTATGTACTTCTCCGCTGATATGGCCGCTAAATTCGGGACTATTTTACATTTTCTTCCTCATTAATATTTAAAAAACGTTATCTTAAAATTTAAAGTGTACAAGAATATCTTCATTCTATCACCTGTTTGTCATAAATCAAATAATCACAGATTACAAAAACAGCTATAATCCCTTACAAAATTCACTTGATGTTAAATTTCCGGGGATACTCTTGACAATGTAATTTAATGGAATTATGATATCCATATCAGATATATCCATAATGGATATATCCAAACAAGATACATTCCAATGGGAAAAGAAAGGGGGTGTACGAGTGTCGCGAAATAATTCACTGCAGATTGAACAGCTGACCGATTCGGCGTACTACATTCTGCTGGCCTTATATTCTCCTAAACACGGTTACGCGATAATGAAGTATATCGAAGAGCTTACAGACGGAGAGGTCAAGATTGGACCGGCAACGCTTTATACCTTAATCAAGAAGATGCAAAAAACCAATTATATATTACTGAATGAGGACGAGGATGAGCGGAGAAAAACCTACCAGCTGACAGCTAAGGGAGAGCAGATTATTGCCGCTGAGATTGAGCGGAGATTAAGAATGGCACGGCACGGGCATGCCGCAATCCAAACTGCGAAGGAGGAAGGATTATATGAAGAGCGGTGATAAGCAGACAAGATATGTCATTTCGAAGGGTCTGGCATTTGCCGAGGAATCGGAAATGAAGAAGTTAAGTGCATTGTCTGAAGAAGGCTGGTTTCTGGATCATTTTTCACTATTCGGCTTTATAGCCCGCAAGGGACTTCCGCACAAGCTGATTTATTGTCTCGATATCAGGCAGCTGCAGAAGGAGGAAGAACAGGAGTACAAGGATATTTTCGCTGACAGCGGCTGGCATCATGTGTGTTCTTCCGGGGATCTGCATATCTTCTCAGCAGAACCGGGAACAGTTCCCCTGCATACCGACCGCGAAACCTCATACGTGAAATACTCCAGAGTTGTCCGGATCAGCAGGACTACGGCTCTCCTTACACTGATGCTGACCGTTGCAAGCTTTTTATTAAGGTATGCTTCAACTACGATCTGGAATCAACAGCTGCTGCAGAATTTTTCCTTTGTGGCCATTATGCTGTGCGTCATGGTACTGGTACCTTCCCTAATGGTCTATATTGCTTATTCTTTAAGGTTAAGATCCTTGTCGTCATAGCACTCAAGTTAGAGAGAATAATCATCCTTTCCACTAGCATTTTGCACCGCAAAAAAGAGCCGCCCCCTAACGGGACGGCTCTTTGAGTATAATAGTATTAAGCTGTTTCCAATACTGGAAGCAGAATTTCAAATACTTTGCCATGCTGGAGAATCGTCAAGCCGCGGGACTTGTCCTTCATTACGACAACCTCTGGCTTCTGGGACATACGCTCCAGGTAATGCTCAGGCACATCGCCGGAGTGGCTGATGGTGATGCCTTCTACTTCCTGCTCTTCGTTTTCTTCAAGCGGACTTTCCACTACACGGTCAAAAATATCAGAAAACGCCTCAAAATTATCAGTATACACAGAAATGCACTTCATCTCTATCCCATCCTCTTCTTCATCTCTAACTTTTTACTTGCTCCCGCTGTAATCTTATCTTTCCTGATTACGGCGGTTTTCATACGCTTCTTGCCTTCACGGCACACATCGAGCAGCGGACAAATCTGGCATGCGGGATTCTGCGCCTTGCAGTGATATCGTCCAAAAAAGATCAGCCGGTGATGCGTGAGCGTCCACTCCTCACGGGGTACCACCTTCATCAGTTTCTTCTCCACTTCCAGCACAGAATCCTTCCAGCCTGCTAGTGCCAGCCGTTTAGCAACACGTTCCACATGAGTGTCTACGGCAATGGCCGGAACACCAAATGCGTTGGAAACTACAACATTAGCCGTTTTGCGCCCGACACCCGGTAAGGTTACCAGTAAATCATGCGCCTGCGGCACTTCACCGCCGTATTGTTCAATCAGAATCATACAGAGGTTGTGAATATGCTTGGCTTTGTTGCGAAACAACCCGATGCGCCGGATGTCATTCTCCAGCTCCTCCAGGGGGACAGAAACATAATCCAGTGGAGTTTTGTACTTTTGAAACAGGTCCTCGGTCACTTTGTTTACTGTTGCGTCCGTACATTGGGCTGACAGCAATACCGCAATCGTTAACTCGAAGGCGTTCTTGTGGTTCAGTTCACAATGCGCATCAGGAAACAAGTCTCCAATACTATCCAGAATGTGGCGGACCTCTGCAGCTTTCATAGCGTCCCCTCCACGGAGTATTTACACTCGAACCAAGCAGAAACGGCTGTCCTGTCCACAAAAGAAGGAATCCGTTTCAATTGCGAGCGTATCTTCTCATTGTTTACCGAAATATAAGGATACATAATGGTGAGCAGTCTATCTATTCTTATATTTCAAAAAAAACGTCTTGACGCAGTATTTCCTCTGCGTCAAGACGGTGTTTCACCCGGAAATCCACCATAACATTATTGTTTCACAATTTCAACGATAACATCATTATTGAAATACATTATAATATTATCATTTTCTTTGAGAGATTGCACGGATAAAGTCGTGTCACCTTGATGAATATATACATTGGATGCAAATGTGTAGCGGTAAGGATCGTTCAGATTAGTGCGTTTGACCTGCAGCTCATTACTACTGCTATCCGCACGTGAGAATGCCCGGCTCAGCTGGGTCAATACGCGGATAATGATTGCTCCATCAGCATCCTTGCGCACCTCCACACGGTCTGCAGTTGTAATATTTCCAAGCGCTGTTGTCGTTACTCCGTCCCGGATTATCTTTACCCCGCCGGCGGCCGAATATGTCTGGGTGGCTCCAGTGTAATCCTTCACCGTTAGAGTGCTTGCTGTAGTGTCAAGTGCAGCAACCTGTCCAAGGCTTACTTTTACTGCCTGGATGGAGAGCGCCGCACTTCCTTCGAACTTCACATTCACAAAATCTCCGGCTTTCAAATCACTTACAGTAATTTTCTGTCCGGCTTCATTTGTCATCGGAATAGTTAACGTGTACAGCTCACTCGTACCGCCTGACCATTTCACACCCAGCTTGTTCGTAGTACTGTTTACTGAGGTTACTTCAAGCTGTGCCGATGATTGAACCCGGAGAACAGAGATGACATCCTGGCTTCCGGAGAGCACCGCTGTGACTTGACTGTTAAGAGAGACATCAGTAATTGTAGCTGAAGTCTTGCCAAAGTAATCCACAGACAAAGGATAAGGCAGTGTCAGGAGCTGGCCGTTGCTAAGCTTAAGTACTATCGTTTTGGTTGAGGTACTCACTGAAGCCAGCGTTCCGCTGTATTTGGTTGTACTTTCTACAGACAGCGCACGCTCATTTATCGAAACCACATCAACTTTACGGTTTTCAGTCAATCTTGTCGCCATGTTGATCAGCGAAGTGGTCGGCGCACCATCATAGGCAAGCTTCGTATTAGCATCAATCTGAACCACATGTGCCTTGTTATTATTGTCCATAAAGGTAAGCAGCTGAGATTTCGTATTATAGGCAATAACCGTTGATCCGCTATATTGCTCAATCTGCCGGCTGGTCACTTCAATTTTGGTAACCTGATCGCTGCTGTTCAGTGTAAGCTGAACATTGTCCCCCCCGGTAGCGTCGGCGATAAGATCCCCGGCAACCGGTGCTGCTATATTAGGAATTATAATGGTTGGGGAGGTTGCGAGCAGCCTAACTTCACGTGTACCATCTGCTTTTTTATACACAATAGTTGAGCCTGTCATTTCAACAATCGAACCCTGCACCGTTCGTTCCGTTCCTGATGTCACTTCAACAGCTGCAATAACATTATTCTTAATTGTATATTTCACGGCTGCATTGACCTTCAGGTCGGCTGGCTGCAGTACAGCGTTTTGTGAGCTGAATAGTGTAGCCCCCTCTTCCCAGTTGAAGGTTTCCACCGTTCCGGCAGCATTTTTGAAGGTTATGCTTTTGGCCGCCAGGTTAATGCTTTGAAGTGTTCCCGTGGTTGTCTTGTTTACAATCCCCGAGGTTACCTGGAGCTTAACCACTTTGTGTGAACCGCTGTATGTTTCACGCACAAGCTTAATCTTACTGCCCGCAGTAATAGACGAAGCCGTGATTACAGCGTCATTCACATCCACAAAGACTGTATTGGCATCATAGCTGTACTGGTCATACCCGGTTGCCGAATCCACCCAGATAATTCCCTGCGTAATTTTGGCGAAGGTACCTTCAACAGTCTCTATCTGCGGAGTAGCATCAGTCAACTCTACATAGGCCGCATTATAAGTAGCTCCGATGACAGTTACCTTTGTATAGGGCTGAATATCACTCAGATTGATTCTTGTATCGGAAGTGCTGGTAAAGTAGGCTGTGTTCGGACTCAGGTTATAGACAGAGGAAGCGCCGTTGCTGTAAACCGTCATTTTTCCGTCTTTTAACGCGCTGATGCTGCCGGATACCGTATTGTCGTATTGCATGGTATTATGCGCTTCTGCCCGGCTGAAAAAAGTCGCCAGCTGCGCACGGGTTACCGCACCTTGCGGATCAAACCGGTTGCCGTCCAAACCGTTAGCCAGTCCCAGATCTACCGCAGTATTGATATAGCCGCGTTTATTCGCCGAAACCTTAGCATCATCGGCAAAACCGGTTGGCTCACTAGCTACCGATGCTGCCTGCGAGCTTTTGCCCAAGGCTCTTATCAGCAATTCAGCAATCCACTCACGGGAAGCTTTGCGCTCACCCCAGGAGGTTTTGAGATTATCCGCTGCCATCTCTACCGTCTTATCCAGCAATCCTGACTGGAAAGCTAGCACAACATACGGCTTATAATAATTCGAAACCTGGAAATTGGTTGGAAGCACTACATCCGTTGTACTGCTAATATTGCCTTGCAGCTTCATGAAGCGGAGTGCCATCAGTACAGCTTCCTGCTGAGTGACCGAATCTCCAGGACGGAACAAGCCGTTATTGCCGACTACGATCCCCTGCGAAGCTAGCTTATAGATATGTTTCTCGGCCCAGAAGCCTGTTTTCACATCGCTGAAAATACCCGCAGATACCACAGCAGCTTGAGTCGTTGCAGCTGCAGAAGTAGTAGCCGGGGTAACTGCAGTATCTGCAAAAGCAGCCCCGGCTCCGCCGAATGCCATAGCACCGGCCAGAACAGCTGATGCCGCTTTGGTTGAATAGGCCTTAATCGAATGTTTTGATCTTTTTTGACCGGACAATAGGTTATTCCCCTCTCAATGATCCATGTAAATGTTCAATTCATTATTCGCGGATTCATGCTCCGAATCCTGCACAGAATTTAGAGGCCGCTGTTTTCTCTGGTCAACGGATGCTCCAGATCCACATGCCCCATCAGACTTTCCACTTGCTCACCATCGACCAAAAGCTCGACTGATTTCACTTCTTCAAACTGGAAGAAGGTCTTGGCCAGCGCACTTATCGCCAGAGACTCGCCGCCTGCGCCAAGCTGGGCTTCATCCGGTTTGTGAATGTCCATCACAATCTGCCCGTCTTTGAAGTCCAGTGATTTAAGCTCAATGCCGCTCCAGAGCGGAACTTGCTCCGTATTGCTGCTGCTCTGAAGCGTTTTGAACGCCTCACGGTATTTCTCGGTTTCACTCGCAAAACTGATCGTTCCTTTAGCTGCAATCAAATCCATTTGCTGCGGATCCGTATAATAAACTTCAATATCCTGAGACTGTTTGGCCGGTTCGGTTGGCTTAGCGGTCGCTGTAGGAGCAGGGGTTGCCTCTGCCGGCGGAGCAATGGAAGGTGTAACCACCTCGCCTCCGCTGTTGGCCGAATTCCCTCCAGCCGCGCTTACAACCGAATTATTACCTTGATCTGCATTTGCATCCGGAGAGGCTGCCGGCTTTTCTCCGCATCCGGCAATTACCATCAGAAGAACTGCTGAGACCGCTGTATACGTTAATTTCTTGTTCATCAACATTACCCCCTCTAGATGAATACGGGCAGACAGAACTGCAAAGCCTGTTCAGCCTGCTATGCTGGCCTTACCACGCTTTACGGCTCTTATCTGCCGCTTGGCTCTTATTTTAAACCCAGATATTCTTTGATCCCGCTCACGATCCCAGCTGCTACTCTATTCTGAAGCGCTTCTGAGAACAGCAATGATTCATCGCCTTTATTACTTAAATAACCAACTTCAAGAAGAACGGCAGGCATAGTCGTTTCACGGATAACGTGGAAATTCCCGTACCGTACGCCGCGATCGCTGAGTCCGGTTGCCTGCACAAGATACTTATGCATCACACTTGCCAGAGCCTTGCTGGCAGCACGCTGATAGTAGGTTTCTGACCCTGTTGCAGCCGATGATGCACTGCTGTTCGCATGAACGGAAATAAAGAGATCCGCATGCAGATTGTTAGCCATTGCAGCACGGTCCTTCAGTTCAAGGAAGGTATCATCACTGCGGGTCAGCACCACGTCAATGTTACTTTCTTTTTTCAGCAGCTCAGCTGCTTTAAGAACAACGGCTAAATTAAAGTTTTTTTCATATTTCCCTGTAACACCTACTGCTCCTGAGTCCTTGGCTCCGTGTCCGGCATCCAGCACAATCAGCTTCCGCCCGCTGTTACCGGGCTGGGTTGCTGTATCACCTGTACTAACGGCATTCAGATCAATGACAACCAGCTTGGAGGTATCTCCAGAAATATCAACGCTATAGTTCTTCGGAGTTTTTAAATCAATGACAAAACGGACGGTATACGGATTAGTGCTATACAGGGAGTAGCGCACTCCGGATACATCGGGATAATCCGTTACACTAAGACTGCCGTTAAGGTTAGGATCCAGCACCTGCCCGGTTCCGAACAAATCGGAGAAAGTAGCATTTGGCAGATCGACCACAATCCGGTCCGGACCGCTCATCTTCGATACCTTCGGAACGGCATTGCCTTCCATCGCGATGGTCAGCCGGTTCTCATTAAAGCTGATGCCATTCACCATGGTCAGGTTATTCGTCGTTTCAGCCGGCGGCACGACAACGCTTGTTCCGCCGTCAGTAGCTCCACCCTCTGAACCAGTGTTATTACCGCCGGTTTCGGGGGTAATAAGGTTTACAATCTTTTGTGTGTTGTCCCAGCTGACAGTCAGCCCGAACTGCTCGCTGATGAAGCGGATCGGTACCAGGGTAGTCCCGCTCCTGTTAAGAGGAGCATTGGTAAGTATGACCGTTTTGTCATCTACAGAAGCTGTCGTCTGATCTACGATCAGCTTAACGGTCTTGCCCTGCTGTTCAATCGTAACTGTCTTGCTTGTCTGATTCCAGCCGACCTTGTAGCCAAGGTTCTCAGCAATCATTCTTAGCGGTACCATAATGGAGCTGTTCACATTCTCAACAGGAACCTCTTGACCTGCTGTCAGTTCCTTTCCATCGAGAAAAATCTGGTTGTTTCCGGCAGCAGCCTGTCCATGCTCCGGTAAAATCAATACAAAGAGCATTAGCAACAGCATAAAAGCAAATTTCTTCATTCTTCACCTCTAAGAATCTAGTATTCCGCCAGAAAACCGGCGTTCATGATGACCTGGCCATAGACAACCTTCGACATTGTTTAGACGCCGCTTCAGTTTAAAAGTTGCGAATTAATTCCAACCGGCGTCTAAGTTTCCTTATAATCTATCAGCATTCTACTGCATTTACAGCCCAAGATATTCATATATTCCGGCAACAATTTCCCTCGCCAGATTATTTTGCAGCTGTTCGCTGAGCATGGCGGATTCATTCGCTGCAGAGCTCATATACCCTACTTCCAGCAGCACAGCTGGCATGCTAGTCTCCCTTGTAACATGCAGGCTTTTTGTTCTGATTCCGTTATCCTTAAAGCTGGTGCCCGCTACCAGATGCTTATGCATAATTTGAGCCAGCGGCAGACTCTCAGTCCGCGAGTAATAGGTTTCACTGCCGTTAATTTTCTCCCGGTTAGGATAAGCTTCCGGAAGAGAATTGCCGTGTACTGAAATGAACAGATTCGCATTGGCCGCCTCGGCGATATTTACACGGTCCTGCAAGCCTAGCGTTATATCATTGGTTCGGGTGAACACAACGTCAACCCGGCCATCCTGTATTAGCAGCGCTCCCACTTTATTGACGATCGCTAAATTAATGTCCTTCTCCAGCTTTCCCGTGAGACTGACAGCCC
This sequence comes from Paenibacillus pedocola, assembly GCF_031599675.1. Taxonomy (NCBI): domain Bacteria; kingdom Bacillati; phylum Bacillota; class Bacilli; order Caryophanales; family Paenibacillaceae; genus Paenibacillus; species Paenibacillus pedocola. The sequence continues at coordinate 4,144,267 of NZ_CP134223.1, forward strand.
CGGATTGCTTGCCGCCGTGACCGGCATCAAGTACTACAACCGGTTTCCCTGTAGAAGCTGTATTTCCACCAGCACTTCCGCTGTTGCTTAATGCATTTAAATCAATTGTGACAAGTCCTGTACTATTATCGGTACTCAGCTGATAAGGCTGGTTACTGACCGTTTGAATAACAAATCTGACGGTTGAGGGGCTTGTACTAAACAGGGCATACCGCACTTCGGATACAAGCGGGTATCCGGCAACGTCCAGCTTGCCTTGCGGAGTACCGTTCGCAGCAACACTTGGCAGACTGCCAACGAAATCCGGCGCAAAGGCAGCTCCGGGAAAATCGATCACAATCCGCTCCGGATTGCTGATCTTCGTAACCGTTGGCTTAGCGCCTCCTGCTACCGCAACGATGAGACGATTCTCACTGAATACGGCACCCATAACCTGCGGTGTAGTCACTACTGTACCGGCACTGCCCGGAATCGGTGTAGCTGTTGGCCCAAGACTTCCTGTCCCCAGATCATCGTCAGCCCCTGGCGTTATTACTGGAGCTGATGTCGCACTAGGACTTGGACTTGGAGTTGAAGTTGCCGCCGCAGGCTGCGGAGTCGGACTGAGAGACGGCAGCGGATCCACGGAGGTCTCAGAACCGCTGGTCTGGCCGCCGCTGAGGTAAACCGTTTTGTCATCGTTATCCCAGCCGACCTTCAGGCCAAATTGCTCACTGACAAAGCGGATCGGCACAAGCACTGTTCCGCCATTCTGCTTGGGAGCCGCATTCAAGGCGAGCGTAACTCCATCGGCTTCAGCAATTTTGCTGCCAACCGCAAGCTGAACCGTTTTGCCATCCTGCTGAACGGTTACCTTTTTCGATTTCTGCTCCCATTGCACCTGAAATCCCAAGTTCTCCACGACTACGCGGATAGGAATCATAACGCTTCCATCTACGTTTTCAAGCTTGATTCCCTGTGGTAATGCCAGCTCCTTGTTGTCCATAATAATCCTGCCTGCGCCGTTTCCGGCAGCGGCGGCTTCACGGCCGGCGAATGATAGCAATAGCAGTGGCAGCAGCAATAGAAATAACACCCGTTGTCCGGCTCTTCTCATCCCTTACTCTCCTTTTGGCAAATAATAGATACAAATACATACACAGATAAGGTTTAGACGACAGAACTCTCCAAAAGTTGCCTCTATAGGCAATGAATATATCGATTATAGCAAAAAAACTTCTATTTCCGACACCCGGAAATAGAAGTTTTGTGTAAAATTTGTAAAGTTTGCGGATATCTGTGTCTTAATTAAGAGAACAGCTTCGCCGCATGACGCTCTTCATAAGCTGCGATTTCATCCGCATGCTTCAGTGTCAGGCCGATATCATCAAGCCCCTGCAGCAGGAACTGGCGGCGGTGCTCATCCAGCTCAAAGCTGATGGTAAGTCCATACTCATCACTGAGTTTATTGTTCTCCAGATCCACTGTCAGGCTGTACCCTTCATGCTCAGCAGTACGGTTGAACAGCTCATCCACCTGTGACTCCGACAGTTTGATCGGCAGGATGCCGTTCTTAAAGCAGTTGTTATAAAAAATATCGGCATAGGATGGTGCAATCACCACTCTGAAGCCATAGTCCATAATTGCCCATGGCGCATGCTCCCGGGATGACCCGCAGCCAAAGTTAGCCCGCGAGATCAGTACGGATGCCCCCTGATAACGCGGTTTGTTCATTTCAAAAGCGTCATTGTCATTGCCGGCTTCGTCAAAACGCCATTCATAGAACAGAAATTGTCCGAACCCGGTCCGTTCAATCCGTTTCAAAAACTGTTTTGGAATAATAGCATCTGTATCCACATTTACCCGGTCGACCGGGGCAACGATTCCCGTTAATTTTTTGAAAGCTTCCATATTGTTATTTCCTCCCGCTCTCTCTCAAAGTTTCTATGCGTTGACGGCTTCCGTCTTATAATTCCAGTCACGTACGTCAGTGAACCGTCCTTTGATTGCCGCCGCAGCCGCCATCGCCGGAGAAACAAGGTGCGTACGTCCGCCGCGTCCCTGGCGTCCTTCAAAGTTGCGGTTCGACGTCGAAGCGCAGCGCTGTCCAGGCTGCAGAACATCAGGGTTCATCGCCAGACACATACTGCAGCCTGCTTCACGCCATTCGAAGCCCGCTTCGGTGAATATTTTGTCGAGGCCTTCTTTCTCCGCCTGCATCTTCACACGCCCGGAGCCGGGAACAACAATTGCCGTAACTTTATCAGACACCTTGTGGCCTCTTGCCACCTGAGCGGCAGCCCGCAGGTCTTCGATCCGTCCGTTGGTGCAGGAGCCGATAAAGACATAATCGATGCCGATTTCAGAGATCGGCGTACCTGGTGCCAAATCCATATATTCAAGTGCTTTTTCAGCAGCTTTACGTTCATTTTCGGTGGTGAAATCTGCAGGGTTAGGCACACTCGAAGTGATGTCCGTACCCATACCCGGACTAGTACCCCAGGTTACCTGCGGAATCAGTGTTTCCACGTCGAATTCTACAACAGTATCGTACTGGGCACCTTCATCACTAACCAGACTTCTCCAAGAAGCAACAGCAGCATCGTAGGCTTCGCCTTGCGGCACATACTCACGTCCGCGCAGATATTCAAAAGTTGTCTCATCCGGTGCAATCAGGCCAGCTCTCGCTCCGCCTTCAATCGACATGTTGCAGACGGTCATCCGCTCTTCCATCGACAGCTCACGAATCGCTTCGCCGGTATATTCAATAACATAACCGGTAGCAAAATCAGTACCGTATTTAGCAATGACGCCGAGAATCATATCCTTGGCAGTTACTCCCTTGTTGCGTTTGCCGGTAAAGCGGACTTCCATTGTTTTGGCTTTGGACTGCTGCAGACACTGGGTAGCCAGTACATGCTCAACTTCACTTGTTCCAATGCCGAAGGCCAGTGCGCCGAATGCCCCGTGTGTGGAGGTATGGCTGTCGCCGCAGACAATCGTTTTGCCGGGATGGGTCAAGCCGATTTCCGGTCCCATAACGTGTACGACACCCTGGTCGATATCGTTCAGGTCAAACAGTCTGACTCCGAAATCGCGGCAGTTCTGCGACAATGTGTCAATCTGCTGCTTGGAGATCGGGTCCGTAATATTGAAACGGTCCTTAGTTGGAACATTGTGGTCCATCGTTGCAAAGGTCAGCTCCGGGCGGCGGACCTTGCGGCCGCTTAAGCGGAGCCCTTCAAAAGCCTGCGGAGAAGTAACCTCATGCACCAAATGCAGGTCAATATAGATGATGCTAGGTTTGCCTTCCTCTTGATGAATTACGTGATTATCCCAAATTTTCTCAAACATTGTCTTGTTGCCCATGGTTTCACCTCATATAGTAGAATCGTTCATTTGGAAGAGAGCGTGGAGTCTCTCTTGAATGATCTAAATATAACATCGTGTTGTTTATAATTCCAAGATATGATTTCTATAAAAGCAATAGGTTTAACCTATAAGCCAACTCTTAATATGAAAGAGCAGATGTTACATAGTAGACTATATTAAAACAGGTTTCTATAGGCTATACTTATAAGTAATCTATATCAATCGAGGAGTAAAATATGGAACTTAGACAATTGCAGTATGCGCTGCAAATTGCAGCGGAGCGGAATTTCTCACGTGCTGCGGACAAGCTGCATGTAGCCCAGCCGTCACTCAGCCAGCAGCTGTCCAAGCTGGAGAAGGAGCTTGGCGTTATGCTGTTTCAGCGCAATACCAGCTCAGTAGAGCTGACCCACGCCGGAGAGAAATTTGTTGAGCAGGCTGAAGCAATAATCGGTGCTGTAGAGCTGCTGCGCCAGGAAATGTCTGATATTTCACAGCTGCGCACCGGCCGTGTTGTGGTCGGAAGCATGCCGATTACCGGAGCACATCTGCTGCCCCATGTACTGCCTGTGTTCAAACGGAAATATGCGGAGCTTGAGATTTCACTGCTTGAGGACTCTTCTATGAATCTTGAAAAGCTTACTGCCAGCGGCCAGACGGATTTAAGCCTGCTCTCCCTCCCCCTGGAGATTCCAACGCTGGCCTATGAAGTGCTTGGAGAGGAACGGATCGACCTGGCGGTACCGCCAGAACACCCGCTGGCATCCCGCAGTGCCCAAGGGATCCGGACAGCTCTGGAAGAACTGAAGGACGAGCCGTTTATCGTGCTGAAAGAAGGGCAGGGCTTCCGCAAAATGACGGTAGAGCTATGCCGTGAAGCCGGGTTCGAACCGCGGATCGTCTTCGAGAGTAACAATATGGAGACAGTGCAGTCGCTCGTCGCCACAGGGATGGGAGTTACACTCGTCCCCCATTTCATCGCCCGTGCACCGCGCAGTGAATTCGTGCCTGTCTACTTGCCGCTGGCCGAGCCTGTACCCAGCCGTACACTGGTTATCGCCTACCGCCGAGGCCGCTATTTGTCCAAGGCCGCTGAGGTTTTTATTGAAACCTTCAAAACAACCGTAGCCGGCCTGACGGACGTGTAACGAGCCCAAAAATATTCCAGTATACACCCTTTGCAAACGACACACTGCCATGGTATTCTAAATGTCAAATAGTGAAACGTGCAGACGGGACCAGTAAGAAATGTCTCTATCCGTGAGCAGAGAGTAAATTCCGGAAGGCTGAGAGAATTTACCACGGTTGTTATTTCTGAATCCTACCCCCGAGCGGCCTGCCTTCTGCAGGACGGAAACTCCCGTTATGAGAATGAAGTCGGATGATCCCTCATCAATGAAGGTGGTACCGCGGAAGTTAATCAAGCTTTCGTCCTTTGCTAAGTCTTAGGATGGGGGCTTTTTGTCGTTTTCAGGTTTATGTTTTTTATTCTGAAAGGGAAGTGAAGACAATTGACGACACGTATAGTAGTCAAAATAGGCAGCAGTTCGCTCACCGGCCCTGAAGGCGGATTAAACCGCGAGGCAGTGGCCTTCTTCGCCGCAGAGATTGCTGCACTAAAGAAGGATGGCTGTGAGGTGCTGCTGGTAACCTCCGGAGCGGTAGCCGCCGGCTTCCGTGGTATCGGCTATCCGTCCCGTCCGAAGCTCCTGCACGAGAAGCAGGCCGCAGCCGCAGTCGGACAGGTTATGCTGATGCAGGCCTATCAGGAGGCTTTCGGACAGCATGGCCTGCCGACCGCCCAGATTCTGCTGACCCGCACCGACTTCTGCAGCCGGCGGGCGATGAACAACGCTATGATGACGGTCGAGGAGCTGCTCCGGCAAGGCGCTGTTCCCGTATTCAATGAGAACGACACTGTATCGGTCGATGAGCTGAAGTTCGGGGACAATGATACGTTGTCGGCGCTGGTCGCGAACCTCCTGAAAGCCTCCCGGCTCCTGGTGCTTACGGACATGGACGGATTATATAGCGGCGATCCCCGCAAGAATCCCGATGCCGTCCGCTACAGTCACGTGAAGGAGATCACTCCTGAAATCTATGCCTTCGCAGGCGGAGCTGGCTCCAGCGTGGGAACTGGCGGCATGCGCTCCAAAATTGATGCTGCCAAAATCGCCACCAGAGGCGGAGTGCCCGTGTTTATCGGCAGAGCCACTGAACCCGGAGATTTACGGCTGGCTGCAGCAGGAACGGGAAAAGGGACGTATTTTGATACCACTCTCTCCTCATTGCCCGTCAAAAAGCAGTGGCTCGGTTTCATGTCGACTCCGCTCGGCTCTTTATATGTGGATGAAGGAGCCGTTGAAGCGCTGCTCCACGGCGGCCATAGCCTCCTACCGGTCGGTGTTAGACGGATCGAAGGCAGCTTTCATTCCGGAGATGTGGTTGAAGTACTCGGTCCCGATGCTACCTTGCTTGGCCGGGGCATCGTAAACTATGATGACACCCAGCTGCGCAGCATTCAGGGTCTGCCCAGCCGCGAGATCGTCCCGAAGCTCGGTGAAGTCCACCGTCTCGAGGTGATTCACCGCGATGAATGGATTACGCTACGATAAACAATTTACAGGAGGGAAAGATATGAGTGAAGTCGTTACTAAAGCCTCATTGGCGAAAGAGACCACAGGGATACTTGCAAGCCTAACCACTGGCCAGAAAAATGAAGCACTGCTTGTCATGGCTGCAGCATTGCGGCGCGAAGCCTCCGCTATTATTGCCGCCAATCTGGAAGACCTGGAACGCGGGCGTCTCGCCGGCACTCCGGAATCGATGCTTGACCGTCTGGCACTGGATGTCAGCCGGATAGACGCAATTTCGGAGGGATTGCAGCAAATCGCTGTCTTACCTGACCCTATCGGCGACACCCTCGAAACGATTGAACGTCCGAACGGTCTATCGATCGAGAAAATCCGCGTCCCGCTTGGTGTTATCGGCATCATCTATGAAGCTCGCCCTAATGTAACAGTAGATGCAGCCGGGCTGTGCCTCAAGACCGGGAATGCCGTGGTCCTGCGCGGCGGCTCTTCCGCCCTTTCGTCCAACCGAAAAATTGTCGAAGTCCTGCATAATGCTCTGGCTGAAACGTCAATCCCTGCCGCAGCCCTGCAACTGATTGAAGATCCAAACCGTTCCTCTGTGGATGAGATGCTCAAGCTGAATGGCCTCCTCGATGTCATTATCCCGCGCGGGGGCAGCTCTCTGATTCAGAATGTTGTCCTCAATGCTACCGTTCCGGTGATTGAAACAGGAGCAGGCATATGCCATACTTATCTGGATGCAGACAGTGACCCGGTAATGGCTGAACGGATCAGCCTTAACGCCAAAGCCCAGCGTCCGTCTGTATGTAATTCAATGGAAACGCTGCTTGTCCACCGCGACTATGCCGCTGAACATATGTTTTCGCTTGCCGAAGCCTTCCGCAAGGCAAATGTAGAATTGCGCGGCTGTCCAGAAACTGTTGCTCTGATTCCCTGGGCAGTGCCGGTAACCGCAGAGGATTATGCAACCGAGTATAATGACTATATTCTAAATATCCGGATTGTCGGCGGACTGGATGAAGCCTTACGCCATATTGCCGAATTCAGCACCAAACATTCCGAATGCATCGTAACTGAAAATGCTGAACATGCTGCACGTTTCTTGCAGGAAGTAGACGCTGCTGCCGTTTATCATAATGCCTCTACACGTTTCACGGACGGCTTTGAATTCGGCTTCGGCGCCGAAATCGGAATCAGCACCCAAAAGCTGCATGCCCGCGGCCCGATGGGTCTGCCCGCACTCACCTCGTGCAAATATAAAATCCGCGGCAACGGTCAGATTCGGGGATAACAGGCATACTTCCGCAGTAAATTTGCCGATGTTTATCGGCGGCAGTATGCTGAACAATACATTTAGGGGGAACTTATTGCATGTGTCAGCAACCGACTATTCCACTTATTAATGATAAAATCGTCTTCTATGGCGCCGGGTCGATGGCCGAAGCAATTGTACGGGGTATGATAGCCCGCAGCGTAATTGCTTCGGACAATATCACGATGCTCAACCGCAGCAGCAGCGAACGGCTGGCTGAGCTGCGAAGCCGTTACGGCGTAAGGGGCAGCAATGATTCCGAACAGAAAGCTGAAATTCTGGCAAATGCTAATGTGATTGTCCTGGCGATGAAACCAAAGGATGCCGCTGAGGCGCTTCGCGGACTCGCTCCGCTGCTCTCACCCGGACAGCTCATTGTCTCTGTTATTGCAGGCCTGACGATCCGTACGATTCAAGCCCTGCTCGGCACAACACAGCCTGTGGTGCGCACGATGCCCAACACCTCCAGTACGATCGGACTTGGAGCGACCGGCATTGCCTTCTCCAAGGAAGTTGACGACTCCGGCCGCCGCCTGGCGCTCAATATCTTTGAATCCGTCGGCATCACTTCCGTGATTGAAGAAGAACGGATGGAAATCCTGACCGGGATCTCCGGCAGCGGACCAGCTTACATCTACTACATGATGGAAGCGATGACCGCCGCGGGTATCCGGGGCGGACTGACACCGGAGCAGAGCGCAGAGCTAACCGTGCAGAGCGTACTGGGGGCAGCCCGTATGGTACAGCAGACAGGTGAAGAACCGGCTGCCTTGCGGAAAAAGGTTACATCTCCAAACGGTGCAACACAAGCCGCGATTGAAACCCTTGAAAAAGGTGATTTCTTCGAGACGGTTATTGCAGCGGTGAACAGCTGCGCCGAACGCTCCCGTGAAATGGGCGCAGCCGTTGAGAAAGAACTACTCTAATCTTGCCCTTTATTATGTAAAACCCGCAGGTGCTCCTCATTAAGGATGCGCCTGCGGGTTTTTTATTGTGTATCCTATTCAATCCGAATCACATAAACATACAGTCTGGTTATTAATCCTCCACCGTAAAAAATAACCCTATTGCACTTGGATCAACCCAAGGCAATAGGGTTATTGCATATCATCAATTCTTATCTTCCGCGGAAGTTCTGTGAGTAGTTCTTCACATCCTGGGCATTCTTTACCCGGTTGCGTGCCCATTCGAGCAAAATCCGGTCAATGTAGCGGAAGTGCACCTTCCCAGCAAATACGGATTCTTTGAGCGCAAGCAGGATGAGCTCCTCCGGATAACGGTCCTGATCTACCCAGCCGGATATCGTCTCACATTCCATCGGCGACAGCGGACGGCCAAATTCCTTCTCAAAAATACTGAACAGGTTGCGGCTCTCCTCGGCTTCTCCGGGCGCTGCTGCAGCCGGATTTCCGGCATATCGCCCAGCTGTCCTGCTTGTCTGCGCATGACCCGCAGTCTTGCCTTGAGCAGCTTCCTGTGCAGCCTCCGCAAGATAAGCACCAAGCTTGCTGTACAATCCCGAGAAATTGTACTGCTCATAATGAATATCTCTCAGCTCGTCATTATCTCCGTCGATGCTGATGAAACCTTCCTTCATCAGCTTCTGCAGCTCCCCGGCGATTACGGATATGCTCCGTCCGGTCACATTTTGCAGTTCCTCCAGCGACGGGAATTCGATGCCTTCCACCTGCCGGAAAGACAGCAGGTGGATAAGCAGCATCGCTTCGCTGCCGCTAAGATTCAGCTTCCGGTAATATTTTAAGAGTGCATAAGGAATGACGGCCATCCCGTTCTGAAGACCGAAAGCTGCGCCTTCACCCCAGGTATTCCATCCTTTGCCGTCCATACTCCAGCCCCCTTTGCGTTATTTACGGGTAGAGACGGTACAAGGTACGCGGGAACGGTATCGTTTCACGCACATGATCCAGGCCGCAAATCCAGGCTACCGTACGCTCAAGTCCAAGGCCGAAGCCGGAGTGAGGCACAGAACCGTAGGTCCGCAAATCCATGTACCATTTATAGGTATCCATTGATAGATTATGCTCTTTGAAACGTTGCTCCAGCAGCGCAGGATCGTCGATACGCTGCGAACCGCCAATAATCTCACCATAACCCTCAGGTGCGATCATGTCTGCGCAGAGTACAACCTCTGGGCGCTCAGGATGCGGCTTCATATAGAATGCCTTGAAGGAAGCCGGATAATGCGTAATGAACACTGGTTTATCATTGGCCTCCGCAATTGCAGTTTCATGCGGTGCGCCGAAATCATCGCCCCAGGCAATCTCATGGCCATTCTCATTCAGGAACTTAATCGCATCATCATACGTAATCCGCGGGAACGGCGCTTTGATGTTCTCCAGTTTGGAGATATCACGGCCTACCGCTTCAAGCTCAGCGCGGCAGTTGGTTAATACGGATTGCACGATAAAGCTGATGAAGTCTTCCTGCACCTTGAGACTTTCTTCGTGATCCGTGAAGGCCATTTCAGGCTCGATCATCCAGAACTCAATTAAGTGACGGCGGGTCTTCGATTTTTCCGCACGGAAAGTCGGACCGAAAGAATACACCTTGCCCAGTGCCATCGCAGCAGCTTCCATGTACAGCTGGCCGCTCTGTGTCAGGTAGGCGTCCTCATCAAAATACTTCGTGTGGAACAGATTCGTGGTTCCTTCAGCCGAGGTTGGTGTCAGGATCGGCGGATCCACCTTCGTAAAGTCATTCTGATTGAAGAACTGCTGAATCGCACGGATGATCTCCGCACGGATAACGAGTACCGCACGCTGCTTCGCGGAACGCAGCCAGAGATGACGGTGATCCATCAGGAAGTCCACGCCATGCTCCTTCGGGGTAATCGGATAATTTTCGGTGAGATGCAACACTTCTATTCCGGTAACAGTCATTTCATACCCGGATTGGCTGCGCGGTTCCTCACGGATAATGCCGGTCACATACAATGAGCTTTCTTGGGTGAGGCTTTTCGCATCATCCCAGACCTGCTCAGGCACTTCCGATTTCACCACAACACCCTGGATATAGCCTGTACCATCCCGAAGCTGCAGGAATTGAATTTTACCGCTGGAGCGTTTGTTGTTAACCCAACAGCCGATAACAACACTCTCTCCGACATGCTCATTCACATTCTTGATTACACTCTTGTTAGCCATGCCTAAGATCTCTCCTCTAATTTAGCCGTTAATTCCTTGCACAAGGCGATAGGTATCGCGTGCAATGACAAGCTCTTCGTTTGTCGGAACCACAAGCACCTGTACCTTGGAATCAGCTGTAGAGATGCGGCGCGGATCGCCGGAACGAACCTTGTTGGCCTCAGCATCAAGCTCAATGCCAAGGAAGGTAAGATTATTCAGTACTCTTTCGCGCAGCAGCGATGCATTCTCGCCGACACCTGCTGTAAAGACGATGACGTCCACACCGTTCATAGCGGCTGCATAAGAACCGATATATTTGCGCAGGCGGTATTCGTACATTTCAAAAGCAAGCGTGGAGTTAGGCTCGCCCTTCTCCGCACCATCGATAATATCACGCATGTCGCTGCTCACACCGGAAATAGCCAAGAGACCGCTGTGCTTATTAAGCATGGAGTTCACTTCGCCAACGGACAGCTCTTCCTTGTTCATCACATAAGGAACGATAGCGGGATCAAGGTCACCACTGCGTGTACCCATCATCAGACCTTCAAGCGGGGTCATCCCCATTGAGGTATCGATAGATACTCCGCCTTGAACCGCAGTTACGCTTGCGCCGTTACCGATATGACAGGTAATGATCTTCAAGTCCTCGAGCGGACGGTCCAGATATTCGGCTGCAGCTTTGCTGACGAAATCATGGGATGTGCCGTGTGCGCCGTAGCGGCGGACTTTGTATTTGTTGTACAGCACTCTAGGAATTGCGTACATATAAGCTTTTTCAGGCATAGTCTGGTGGAACGCAGTATCGAAAATAACAGCCTGCGGAACACCCGGCATATTGTTTTCAGTAGCTGTGATCCCCATTACTGCAGCAGGATTGTGCAGCGGTGCAAGGTCAAACAGCTGGCGGATCTTCGATTTGGCATCGCCGTCCACCAGTGAGGATTCCTTGAAAAATTCTCCCCCGTGTACAACACGGTGGCCCACAGCATTGATTTCATCAATGGAGCCAATTACACCATGCTCACTGTCGGTCAGACACGCCAGTACTTTGCGGATCGCCGTATTATGCTCCAGGATTTCACTAACTTCCGTCACATCCGGTTTACCGGTCGGTTTGTGGGTCAGAATGGATGAATCCATCCCGATACGTTCTACCAGACCTTTTGCCAGAACGGATTCATCCGTCATATTGTACAGCTGATATTTTAAAGAAGAACTACCCGAGTTGATTACTAAAACGTTCATATCCGGTCACCATCCTTGTCATACTTGAAGAAGCCTTCGCCCGATTTTGCACCCAATTGTCCTGCACGTACCATCTTCTTCAGAATAGTCGATGGACGGTACTTCAGTTCACCGTATTCACGGAACATGTTTTCAAGTGCGGCAAGCACGGAATCCAATCCGAAACGGTCAGCCATTTCAAGCGGTCCATGCTGGAATTGGTAACCAATTCGCATTGCATCATCGATATCTTCAGGAGAAGCAACACCTTCTTGAAGCACATGCATAGCTTCGTTAATGAACAAGCAAATGAGGCGTGAGGATACAAATCCTGGGGATTCGTATATCATTACGCCTTTTTTATCAACGATTTCATCAACAAAGGCTTTGGTATCTTCAAAAGTGCTGTCGGAAGTTTTCAGACCGCGCACGATTTCAACAAGGTCCACCTTACCTACAGGATGTATAAAGTGCATGCCGATTACGCGTTCCGGATACATTGTAGAGCTGGCAAGCTCTGTCAAGCTGAGTGTCGACGTGTTGCTGGCCAGAATAATGTTGCTCGGACACACTGCATCCAGCTGATTAAATACTTTTTGCTTCGCTTCCAGGTCCTCGGTAATGGTCTCAATGACCATATCACACGAGCTGAGCTCCGCGAAATGTGTCACTTTTTGAATACGGCTCAGAATCAGTTTCTTCTCAGCCTGGGTAATTGCCCATTTCTCCAACTGTTTGTCGAGACTTGTCTCGATCATTCCGTAAGAGTAATCCAGTCTTTCTGCAGTTTTCTCCACCAGCATAACATCCAGGCCCTTGGCTGCCAGCATTTCAGCAATCCCTTGACCCATGGTTCCACCGCCGATGACGCCGATTTTTTTAAAATTCATGTAAAAGTCTCCATCCTTTCAGGTATCTATACTTTTGTATTGTACCTTGTCTGTCGTAAAAAATATGTAGCCCGACATATAATAATATCTTAGCATGTCTGAAAAGTAAAAAAAAATAACCGGCATAAATAATTATGCCGGTAATCTCACACTGTCACGAAATTGACAACGAAATTGCTCTCCGGAGAGGACTTCCTCCTTCATTAATATATCCAAAGAGTAGTCAAACACATTCCGCTGTTTCTCCAGCAGGTCTCGGGTGCGAATCATAAGCTCATCTAATATTTTACTATTTTCCTTCATTAATTCTTCTGTGGTAACCATTTCCAGATTAGCAATACCAAGCGAGGTAAGTCCGGATTTCATCATCGTCTCCACAATATTCAGCGCCTGGTCAAAATCGCCGCGTGAGCCGGTGCTTCTTCCGCCGTAATACATCTCCTCCGAAGCTGCCCCTCCAAGGGCAATCATAATCTGATGCTCCAGATAATCCTTGGTGTAGAGGTATTGCTCAGTCTGCGGATTATGTCGTACATACCCCAAAGCCTGTCCGCGCGGAGTCAGGGTAACCTGGCTTACACTTCCCGGACGCAGCAGCTCTGCCATAATTGCATGGCCAAGCTCGTGGATCGCCACCCGCTGCTTTTCTTCCTGGTTCGTCTCACGGTCTGTCTTTTCGCCCATCATCACCTTGTCGATGGCCAGCGAGAGATGCCGCTGTTCCACCTCTGTGAGGTTCTCACGCATCATGTAAATCGCAGCCTCGTTCATTACACTTTCCAGCTGGGCACCGGAGAACCCGTAGGCTTCCTCTGCTACCTTGTCCAGATTCACATCCGCGTGCAGCGGCTTATTCTTGGCATGCAGATCGAGAATCGATCTGCGCCCCTTCTTGTCAGGCATATCGACCTGGATATGACGGTCAAACCGGCCCGGACGGAGCAGGGCGGAGTCAAGCATTTCCTTACGGTTCGTCGCAGCAACCAGCAGGATGCGCGGGGTGTCGTTGTTGTAGATCCCGTCCATTTCAGTCAGCAGCTGGTTCAGCGTCTGATCATACTCGCGCTGCTGGCCGCCTTCACGCTTACCGCCGATTACATCAATTTCATCGATAAAAATAATTGCGCTTTGCTTGTTTTCTTTTAAGGCGCGGTTGCGGGCATCCTTAAATAAATCACGGATACGTCCGGCTCCGACACCCACGTACATTTCTACAAACTCACTGCCGGATGCCGCTACAAACACGGAATTAGTGTAATGCGCCGCCGCTTTGGCCATCAGCGTCTTCCCTGTTCCCGGAGGGCCGGTAAGCAGGATACCCTTCAACGGGCGAATCCCGAACTTGCTGATTTCCTCATGCCGGATCAGAAAATCCAATGCTTCGCGCAGCTCCTGCTTCGCATTGTCCTGTCCGCCGATTTCTTCAAAGGTAAGCTTGGAAGGACCGCTCTTCTTACGCTTCTTATCCCCGCCCGCATTTACGGTCAATCCTCCGCGCAGGTGGGCAATGAGCAGCAGTGCGCCGATCATGCCGGCGGCAATAATCACCGGAAAAATATTGATACCGACAAACGCCATAAAAATCAGCAGCACCGGAACAAATCCGGTCAGAACTTCTTTCCAATACTTAGGCATTGTTCCACACTCCTATCGCTCCTGGAACCCGGGGTAAAATAATAAATTTGCTCTCTTTACCGTTAGTAAGGCTTACATATACGTTGCTGTCATCAATTTCTGTCGTTGCAGTTACATCTTTATATTGCGAATATTCCGCGATAAGTCCATCCAGCTTGGCAGGGATAAGTGTATATTTACGGCTCTCCATCGCTTCAGCGACAGAGAACATCGCCTTGTCCCAATATTCGTCAAGCAGGGCGCTGGAGTGCTGATTCACATCAATCTTCAGGGTGCGTCCGTCAATAGCGGAACTGCCCTCTGTGTTCACATACTGCACCAGCTCACGCAATTTCGTGCCGGGTGCGAGATCCAGTTTCAAAGTGACCTCGTTACGGTTAATAGTAATATGTGAATCGTTGACTCCTTCGTAGGATGATACAATCTTTTGGAGCGGCTCCTGCACAGCGAACTGGCGATAGGAATACCATCCGCCAAAGAGCAGCGCAGCAGACAACAAAGACGTTAAAAGCACAGGCACAAGACGTAATTTCAAGAAACGTCCTCCTCTCAGATTTGGGGCTATAACTATATGAATGCAATAGATAGCGTGTCAAACAGGTTTCCGATTCTGACATGCTCTTCGGCATGTCTTAATACAAATAGTAGTATATCATATGTGTATATACGAATCCGAATAAAATTGTGAATATATTTAAAATTTTCGATACTAATTTCTGGGTGTTTTATTGCTCTTTGCCCCTTTATCGACAAAAAAGACCTGAATGATTAGTTCATTCAGGTCTTTTTGCCGATCATTTGCAAATTCGCGTTAATATTATTTAAGCAAGATATTAATTTTACTAGTCATATAAACGGGGAAGTCCCGGCATTCTGTACTGTAACCTCATCATCGCAGGATGCTTCGCTATACTCCGCAAAACTAAGATATGTATTACTGGTACTTATATATCAATCATATATATCATTTTCTATATCAAGCATCATCAATACAACTTTATCAGAAAAGAAAACAGCAGGTAAACAGTTGCCTGTCCACCCGCCGCTCGTTCCTCTTATGCTGTCTTATTTGCTTGGCAAACTGTAGCCCTCGCCGATCGCCGTACCATCCGCGAACCGGTAAAACTGGTAATAATACCTGTTGTCCAGCTTGTAAAAGACCTGCCAGGCGTATTCACCGTTAAACACACCCGGAAGGAGCCTCTTAATTGCTGCACCCGGTAGCTGAGCGGCTATAATAGCGCGGATTTCCTGCTCCGAGGTCCCTTTTGACAGCTCCTCCGCATAGATATCGTTGGCGCCTCCAGCCGGCTTACCGTCAAGTGTAAAACGGACCCAGACCATAAGCTTCGTCCCGGCACTGTTTTTTCCCGTTAGCACCCAGTAGACCGAGTTTTCATCCCAGACCGATTTCTGCGCTTTTGTGATCTCCGTCAGTCCGGCACGGGACTTAGCAACTTCCTTGGCTGCATTCCGTTCATTCCACTGGTCCTTCATGATATAGGCATAGAACTGCCCGAGTCCGAACAAAAGGAGCAGCACCACGCCAATCCCCAGCGGAAGCCATTTTTTCCTTTTCCTCAAAGTGCAGCTCCCTTTCCTTAAAATAACAACCTCAAATTACCGTTTGAGCAGGCTCTCGAAGGTTTCCTGCGCCTTACGGCGGATTTCTTCCTCATCCAGCGTCAGGCATTTACCGTGCTTTACAACCTGCTGGCCGTTAATCCAGACATGCTCTACATCCTTGGCACTTGCCGAATATACGGCATGGGAGAGCAGGTCAGAGTGCGGCAGCAAATGAGGCTGGTCAATATCAATAGCGATAAAATCTGCCTTCATGCCTGTGGCAAGACGCCCGACATTGTTCAGATAGATCGAGGCAGCGCCATATTCTGTCGCCATCAGCAGTGCTTCCGGTGCCGGTACTGCAGTAGGATCTCCGCTTACGCCCTTATGGATCAGCGCTGCAAGCCGCATTTCCTCGAACATATCCAGGTTGTTGTTGCTAGCTGCTCCGTCAGTTCCGAGCGAGACCTTCACTCCGGCTCTCAGCAATTCAGGCACACGGGCAACTCCGCTTGCGAGCTTCAGGTTACTGCCCGGATTATGGGATACGCCAACCTTATAACGGGCCAGAATCTCAATTTCTTCATCATTCAAGTGTACACCATGGGCAATCAGGGATGGTCTGGTGAACATACCGAGCTTCTCCAGATGGGCCACAGGGCGCAGGCCGTAATCGGCTACGTTCTGCTCCACCTCATGGCGCGTTTCGGACATATGCGTATGCATCGGCAAATCCAGATCATGGGCTGCCTGCACAAATTTCATGAAAAATTCCGGCGGACAGGTGTACGGAGCGTGGGGCGAGAGCATTGCCGTAATCCGGCCGTCTGCCTTGCCGTGCCAGTTCCGGGCGAACTCTACGGCTTCGGCAAGCTTCTGGTTCTGCACATCCTCCGGACATAGACCGATCGCGCCGCGCATCAGCACCGCACGGATGCCCGACTGCTCTGTTACCTCTGCAACACGGTCCATATGATCGTACATATCCAGGAAGGTCGTTGTGCCGCCCTTCAGCATCTCGAGAACAGACAAGGCAGTCCCCCAGTATACATCATCTCCGGTGAATTTCGCTTCCATCGGCCACATTTTTTCCTGCAGCCAGCTCTGAAGCACCATATCATCACCATAGCCGCGCAGAAGCGACATCGCCGCATGGCCATGAGTATTGATCAGACCCGGCATAAACAGCAGGCGGCTGCCGTCAACGGTCAGGACACCCTCTTCAAAGGCGGGTTTGTCTTCCCCTATGTATGTGATCAGGTCATTTTCTATAGTCATATAACCGTTCAGGACGGGTTGCACCGAACCAGGTACGAGGAAGCGTCCATTTTCGATTACTGTCTTATTGCTGCTCATCCGTATGTTCTTCCTTTCCATCATGCAAATAATATGCCAGACTCTGGAGGTCGGTTGTAAAATCCGCTGCATGAATGCGAATCGTTGGCGGGGTCTTTAAAATTACCGGTGCAAAATTCAGGATAGCTTCGATCCCCGATTCCACCAGAATATCAGCTACATTCTGCGCTTCGCTGTCCGGAACGGTGATAATGCCAATCCGGATACCCTGCTCACGAATCGTCTGGCCCAGCTCTTCCATTGGCTGAACAGTCAGGGAGTTGATCTTCTGTCCCACTTTAGGCGCATAAGAATCAAATACAGCTGTAATTTTCATTGTATCCTTCAGATAGGCGTTATAGTTGGACAAGGCATGACCGAGGTTACCGGCACCGACCAGAGCCACGTTGATTTGCTGGTCAAGCTTAAGGATATGGCGGATTTTCTCGATCAGGTAGGATACATCATATCCAATGCCCTTTCTGCCAAAATCACCGAAATAAGCCAGATCCTTACGGATCTGCGCCGGGTTAAGATCCAGCTTCTGCCCCAGCTCCTGAGAGGAAACTGTGGCGATTTCACGTTTCTGGAGATCGTTCAGAAAACGCAGGTACACAGGGAGCCTGCGAACAACTGCCTCCGATATTTTATCTGATTTCATGTTTTCTCCTCCTAAAATAAAATCACTCTGATGCGCAGCTTATGAAATCCGCAAGGCGCGTTCCAGCAGCATAACCGGGAACGCGCATGCGGAGATTAGAACATTTATGATCAAACGATCAGAACAAAACAGTACAAGATAATTGCAATTCCCGGTTCCTGAAGGAGGTCATTGAATGTTGGACTCATTGCCGCCTTCAAGCCATTCTTCAATTCTCGGAACCATCTGATCAGTCAGCATATGCTCCATTTTGGGACCCGGAAGAGAATACAGGAAATACTTCCCGTAATAAGCTTCGATGACCCTGGTATCATATACAATGACAATTCCCCGATCCTGAGCCGTCCGAACCAGCCGGCCAAAACCCTGTTTGAAACGGATAACCGCCTGCGGAACAGACAGCTTCATGAAAGGATTCTTCTTCTGGGCCTGTAACAGCTCGGACTTCGCCTCCGCAAGCGGATGGTTCGGCGGCTGAAACGGAAGTCTGACGATCGCCAGGCAAGTCAGTGCCTCTCCGGGGATATCCACACCTTCCCAGAAGCTGCTGGTCCCGAGCAGCACCGAAGCCGAACTGTCCTGAAACCTCCGGATCAGCTTACTGCGGCTGCCTCCCTCCACGCCTTGGCCAAGG
This sequence comes from Paenibacillus pedocola, assembly GCF_031599675.1. Lineage (NCBI taxonomy): Bacteria > Bacillati > Bacillota > Bacilli > Caryophanales > Paenibacillaceae > Paenibacillus > Paenibacillus pedocola. The sequence continues at coordinate 4,162,618 of NZ_CP134223.1, forward strand.
ACCGTAATATCCTCTGATGCCAGTGCCTCCTTAAGCGGGTCATAGACCTGACGCAGCATCTTATAAGAGGTGAACAGCACAAGCATGCGGCCTTTGGTTGCGACCGCAGTTTCCGCCAGTGAATGCACCAGCTTATCCACAAAGCGGGCATCACCCACACTGCCTTTGACACTTGGGAAATCACGCGGAATAACAAGCAGCGCCTGTTCGCGGTATTTGAACGGCGAAGGCAGCAGTGCTGTCATCAGACGGTCTTGTTCGGCAGCCTCGTTAAGCCCAAGATTATCGATCATGAACTGGAAGGATTTATCCACGGAAAGTGTCGCAGATGTCAGCACAATACTCTTCTTCTTGTCGAAGAACAAATCCTTGAGCTGTGTACTGACATCGACCGGAACGGCATACAGCTGCAGTGATTTGCCGCGGTAGTTGCCGCTACCCTCCATCCAATAAACGATATTCTCATCATTTAAACCCATGAAGAAACGGATCTGTTCACGGATTGAGGCTAAATCCTTAAACAAGCCGCCAATATCCGTCACCAGACTGTCCGAGGAGGACTGGCTTTCTGTATCACGCATCTCGCTGAGCATTTTATCGCCTCTGCGGATAATATCGCTAAGGCTTAAATTCAGCGTATTCTCTAATGCTGCCAGCTCTTCCCAATCCTTCGGCTTCTTACCGGGATGAAGGCGTGTCACCAGCTGCCCGGCTTCACCCGCCGCTGCGTCACTTCGTTCAGGCAGGAGACCAAACAGCTTGTCGCTGAGCGCATCCCAGGTTTCCTTAACCGTCAGCAGGTCCGGATAGATCCTGTCGATCACACCGCTCCACTCGGAAGCCTCTTCGCTGCCGGAGGATTGCAGGGTCTGCCGCAGCGCCGGCAGCTGTCCGTTACGGCTGTCTTTATACAGCCGCGTCAGGGTGTGGGCTACCGTGAAATACTTCATCTGCATGCCAAGATGCTTGCCTGCCACATCCTCCAGATGATGAGCTTCATCAATCACAAGATGTTCATAAGCAGGAAGCAGCTGATGTCCGGCCTTCACATCGGCGAACAGCTTGGAATGATTGGTAATGACCACATCCGCAATGCCGGCTTCATGCTTGGCCCTGTGGTAATAGCATTTGCGGAACCATGGACAGGCGCGGCCCAGGCAGGAGTCCGTATCACTGGCCACAGTCTCCCAAAAGTCGCCGCCACGGCCGTTCAGATTCAGCTCCTCGTCATCACCCGATTGGGTCTGGGTCAGCCAGACAATCATTTGTGCCGCGGTGAGGGCTTCTTCTCTGGGGCTTACAAAGTCTCTTTTATTAATTTTGTGTTCAAACTTGCGCAGGCACAAATAATGCCCTCTTCCCTTAAAGATTGCAGCTTTGAACGGAAACGGCACCACGCTCGTAAGCAGGGGGATGTCGCGCTCACGCAGCTGATCCTGAAGATTGATGGTGTGGGTGCTGACCATTACCTTCTGGTCAGTGCGCACGCTCTGATAGATTGCCGGCAGAAGGTAGCCCAGCGATTTACCGGTACCGGTGCCCGCCTCAATCAGCAGATGCTTCTCCTCCTGAAGAGCGGTCTTCACCTCACCGATCATAATCTCTTGGGCTTCCCGGCTTTCATATTGCGGCAAAGTATCTTTAAGGCGTTTGGTTACTTCAGCCATATAGTCTTCAAAGGATATATTCTCCAAAGGATTGCTGGCACCTTCTTCCCTCGGCGGGACAAGCTCAGTCCAGTCTCCTACAGCCAGTGCCAGCTGCCGGTGAAAGGTCAGCTCGCCTTCCGGCTGAAAGGTCTCCATTTCCCGTTCCCGCAGGAGGCCGTCAAAATACCAGGCGAGATCACTGTCTTCTTCAGCAAACAGCTCAGTCAGCCGCTGGATAGTCAGCAGAGGCAGGCTGTATAGCTCTTCCAGACATTGAAGCAGCACCAGGGCTGTTGCCAGTGCATCACTGTCCGCCTGATGCGGACGTTCATGAGTAAGCCCGAAATGCGAGCTAACCGCTCCCAGCTGGTAGGTCGTCAGTGACGGAAAGCAAATTTTGAGAAAATCAATCGTATCGAGAATTCTTCCCTGAAACGGCAAATAGCCGCAGCGGTCCAAAGCACTCTGTAAAAAATGAAAATCAAAAGCGACATTATGTCCAACAAGCACCACATCATCCAAAAGCGGGACAAGCTCCATCATCATTTCGTCCAGCTCCGGGGCATTCGCTACATCCTCATCGGTTATGCCAGTCAAGCCCGTAATAAAAGGTGGAATCGGCGTTCCGGGCTTGACATAGGAACCATACACCCGGGAGATGGACCGGTCTTCTTCTATAATGGCAAGGCCAACCTGGATGATCTCACCCACGGATTGGGTTCCCGTAGTTTCAAAATCAAGCACGGCAAATTTCATTATAAGTTCTATTCCCTTTCACTTGAGACTCCTTATCAGCATAACAGAAGTTACGTAAAAAGGCGATGCAAGCCGCTTGTTCAAGTGGGTGCATCGCCTAAATGAATGGCTATAATTACAACAGCGAAACAAGCTGATTCCCAAAATGAAGCTTCCCGCCCCTTTTGCGGCAAACCTCCAGATTGACACTCGGCTCCGGTAAAGCGGGATCATGCAGCAAAGAAAGGCTGAACAATTCACTTGCTTCCTTGAAGCGCTCCTGTGAGGCTCTGATGCAGCCCAGAGCATTATAGATCATTGCCTTGAGCTTGCTCTCGCGGATCAGCGCCAGCATATGGTTCAGATGGCCCCAGGCCGTCTCTCCGTCACCTTCCTGCAAGTAGGCCATGGCCAGGTACAGGCGGGCTGCCAGACTGTCCGGATGCTGCTGAATCACTTCCTTGAACTGCTCAATACATTTGCCGTACATCAGCAGCTTATAATACCCCTGTCCCCTGACAAAAGAGTCCATGGCAAGCTCAGGAGCTTCGTGCTGCACCGCTTCCTCCGGCTGAACCGGAAAATCGGACTGCTCCCGGAATTGGCTTAATTTCTCGGCAAAGGCCAGCCACTCATCCATCACTTCATCGCTAAGCCTGTGAAGCATATTGTACTTGCATAACAGATCATTCCGGCGCGCCCCTTCCGCAGAAGGATAGTCCGTGACAATCTCCTGGAGCATCTTGTTCATCTCAGCAAATAAATGTTGAAACATCGGGACATCCCCCTTTACTGAAAATGAAATCAGCCTAAGCTTGCCTGCCTTCATTTTTCGCAAAGTACGGGTACTTCATCCCTGCCATTGATTACATGGCTCAAAAAACAGCTGGTTAAGCGATAGTTGCGTGCACTTCATGATCAACCAGCTTCACCGGCTTGTTGCCGGCATCCACAAACACTACAGTCGGCTTATGTCCGGCCAGCTCTTCGGATGACAGCATGGCGTAGGAAATAATAATGACCGTATCACCAGGCTGCACAAGCCGGGCGGCTGCTCCATTGAGACAAATCACTCCGCTGCCGCGCGGTCCCGGAATGACGTAAGTTTCCAGACGCGAGCCGTTATTGTTGTCAACAATTTGTACCTTCTCGTTCTCAAGCAGATCAGCGGCCTCCATCAGGTCTTCATCGATGGTGATGCTGCCCACATAGTTCAGATTAGCTTCGGTCACCGTTGCACGGTGAATTTTGGACTTCATCATATGTCTAAACAAGAGCATGAGCCTCCTTAGGGATAAATACATTGTTATCAATCAGGCGGGTTCTGCCGAACTTCACAGCCAGTGCCATGATGATTTCACCGTCAGCATCCGTTAAAAGTGAGCTTCCGTCCAGTGTCTCCAGTTCAGGGAAGGTCAGGATTTCCGCGTAATCGATCACTGCAAGCGGAGAAGAAGATATCACCGAAACGAGCAGCTCCCGAGCTTCATCTACGGTACGGACTTTACCTTCCTCCATGGCCTGGCGTACGCTCTGAAGTGAGCGGGACAGTACAAGTGCCTGGCTGCGCTCCTGCGCCGACAGATAGACGTTACGCGAGCTGAGCGCGAGCCCGTCATTTTCACGGACAATCGGACAGGCGATAATTTCCACATTCATGTTCAGATCAGAAACCATCCGGCGGAGTACAGCCACCTGCTGGGCATCCTTAAGACCAAAGAAAGCATAATCCGGCTGTACCATATTAAACAGCTTGCTGACAACCGTGGTTACGCCGTCGAAATGGCCCGGACGGGAAGCACCGCAGAGCTGGGTAGTCAGCGAGGATACCGACACCTTCGTGCGGATCGGCTGCGGATACATTTCTTCCACACTTGGAATAAATACAATATCCGCCCCTTCGCGTTCCGCAAGCTCCAAATCCCGGGCTTCATCGCGCGGATAAGAGGCAAAATCCTCATTGGGTCCAAATTGCAGCGGATTGACAAAAATGCTCATTACAACCGTGCTGCTCATTTCCCCTGCCCGCCGCAGCAGACTGGCATGTCCTTCATGAAGATATCCCATGGTTGGCACAAAACCGATGGGAGTATGCCCTCCTTGACGCATATATTCAAGCGCTTCACGCAATTGTGCTACTGTTCTGACTACTCTCATCTTATTTCGCTCCTTTTCCGGAGGCGCCGTATAAAGACTCCAATACATGCTCATCCGCATTAAAAATATGATTCTCGGCAGGGAAGGAACGCTCCTTCACTTCTTTAACGTAGGTGCTGATTCCTTCACGGATTAGGCTTCCCACATCAGCATAGGTTTTGACGAACCGTTTCTCCCGGTAGGGTGAGGCATACCGGAGTATATCATGGAATACCAGCACCTGACCGTCGCAATACCGGCCTGCACCGATGCCGATCGTCGGAATGCTGAGCGCCTTCGTAATGGCTTCCGCCACCTCTTCGGTTACCAGCTCCAGCACAATCCCGAATGCCCCGGCCGCTTCAAGCGCTTTGGCCTCGTTTATCAGCCTCCGGGCATCCTCAGGATCTTTACCTTGGATCCGGTAGCCGCCGATCATGTTGACAGACTGCGGAGTAAGACCAATATGTCCAAGCACAGGCACACCGGCCTTCACCACAGCAGAGACCGTATCACAAATTTCCAGCCCGCCTTCCATCTTGACGGCTTGCGCCCGGCCTTCCTGCATCAGCCGGCGCACACCGCGCAGGGTCTCATCAACGCTGCCGTGGTAAGTCATAAAAGGCATATCCGTTACAATAAAGGTATCCGGTGCCCCCCGGACGACTGAACGTGTATGGTACACCATATCGTCTATCGTTACCGGCAGGGTAGTATCGTAGCCAAGGACCACATTCCCTAAAGAATCTCCGACCAGGATCAGATCAATCCCTGCCTCTTCAGCTAAACGTGCCGACGGATAGTCATAAGCGGTCAGCATGCTCAGGGGCACACCGTCCGCTTTCATTTTTTTCATTTTCACAATATTAGTAGCGTGTTTTTCAGCCATTCGCTCCCGTTCCCCTTTTCGCAGTTAAATTACGCGTAAACGCGCAAACAAAAAAAACCCTTTAGCATAGTCCGCTAAAAAGGTCCGATGGGCAAAAAAGAGTCACTCGCGATCGTCCCTTCTGTCTCGGTCCTTACGGCTCAGAGCAGAATCCAACGTAACCGTGTAGTACAGTTATGAAGGTGTATCCCATAGCAATTTCTGAAGTAACAAAAAATTTCCGGAGTACAGTTCGTCAGAGCGATACCGTCTCTGTCCATAGTATAGCAAATCCAGCCGTCAATTACACCAAAAAAATGTGACAAGGGATGGAACCCTTGTCACTTCAGATCATTTCTATTTCACCGGACAATATACTGATGATCTTCCCGGAGGCGTCCTGCAGCAGTAAACCGCCGTTCTCATCCAGACCGATCGCAGTTCCTTCGCTGCGCCCCTGAGGCGTGCTGAACGAGATTTGGCGGCCCAGCGTCACCGACATGGCTTCCCAGAGATCCTTAACCGGCTTAAAGCCCTGCTCTATGTAAAGCGTATATAAATATTCCAGCTCTGTCAGCACAGCTTCTGTAAGCCGGGTTCGGTCAACAGGAATCCCCCCGCCTTCGATCAGCAGCGAGGTGCCGACTCCCTGCAGGTAGTCCGGATAATCTTCCTTGGTCAGGTTAGCAGAAATACCGATGCCCGCGATAGCATAATGCAAGCCGCCTTCCCTTAGAGAGGATTCCAGTAAAATCCCGCAGAGTTTGCGCCCGCCGGCCAGCAAATCGTTCGGCCATTTGATTCCGGCTGGCACACCGGTAACTTCACGAATGGCCCTGCACACTGCTACTCCGGCAAGCAGCGTAAGCTGCGGCGTCAGGGACAGCGGCAGGTCAGGGCGGAGCACGACGCTCATCCAGATGCCTTTTCCGGCTGGCGAGTGCCATTTTCTGCCAATCCGCCCGCGGCCGCCAGTCTGTTCTTCAGCCCGGATCGCCGTTCCTTCGGGCGCCCCCTTCTCGGCCAGCTTCTTCGCTTCCTCCTGGGTAGACACCACTGTCTCCAGCAGCTGAATATTGTCTTTCCAGCCGGAAACGAAATGCTCACGGTTCAGCCGCGTCAGGTGCTGGGTGTCATCGCTTTTCATTTATATCCATCCTTTTTTGCTTCCTGCAGCAATAATTGTTTGTCGTTAGGAATATCTCCGGCTGCTACAGCATGCAGCAGCCGCTGCAGCAGCTCCCCCAGCCATGGCCCGGGACGTTTGTCCAGGGCTGCAGACAGCTCTTTTCCTGTCACTGCCAGCTCCGCCAGCGAGCTGAGCGGCATGCCTGCCATCCAGGAGCGCAGGCGGCTAGGCGGGATGTGTAGCGGCGCAGCCGCACCGGGTGCGTCCGGGACAGGCGCTTGTGTCCATTGTGAAGCAGACGCGACTGATGCGGACTTATCATGCCGCTGCACGATTGAATCCGGGGCTGGCTGCCGGAAAAGCACATCGGGCTCACCGGCTGTGCCCGAGCCGGACTGACTGCCCGGCGGCTGCGCGCCGCCCAGCGTAACGCAGGCGGCCTGCGGCACCGCCTCCAGCAGCGTCAGCCACCCTTCGGCGGCTTCCGTGCCGCAGGCCAGCACAGCGGCGATCCAGCGCCGCCGCAGTGCCTCCTCCGCGCCGGGTCCCCCCGGCGCAGAGGCCAGTGCCGCGTCCCATGCTTCGCGGACGCGCAGCACCCGGGCGACGGCGCTGCGCGTCGCCCCCGGGAACGTCCATGCCCGCAGCAGCTCATCGGCCGAAGCGGCCGACTGCCCCAGGGCATGGAGCAGCAGCGCCCACCGCAGGCGGGCGCTCTGCAGTTCCCCGATCCCGGGCAGGATGGCGGCGGCTGCCGCCAGATCGCTGCCGGTCCAGGGGAACGGGGCTTTGCCGCGCGATAGCAGGCCGCTGCGCGCGAGCAAGCCGAGGCCGCGCCAGGGATGCGGCCCCTCGATGATGCGCTCCGTCTCACTGCGGACGCGCTCAACGGCAATATGCGCCAGCTTGTCCCGCTGGCGCAGCAGCCCCCGCCAGGTGTTCTTGGCGACGGCAAAGTCCAGCACCGACGCGAAGCGGATGCAGCGCAGCATGCGCAGCGCGTCCTCGTCGAAGCGCTCCTCCGCTGCGCCTACGCAGCGGATCAACCGGGCGCTTAAATCCCGCGCCCCCCCAAAAGGGTCCACCAGCACACCGTCCAGCCCGCAGCAGATGGCATTGATGGTGAAATCACGCCGCCGCAGATCTTCTTTAACATCGCTTACAAAAAAGACGTGCTCCGGGCGGCGGTGATCGGCATAGCCGCTTTCCGTCCGGTACGTCGTCACTTCAAAGCTGAAACCATCCTGTAATACCGTAACCGTACCGTGCACAAGTCCCGTCGGGATACAGCGGGTGAATATGGCCATGACCTCCTCCGGCAGCGCGGAGGTCGTCAGATCCATATCATGCACCGGTCTGCCCAGCAGTTCATCACGGATGCAGCCCCCGACAAAATAAGCTTCACGGCCGCTCTCAAGCAGGCCGGTCATCACCTTGCCAGCTGCTTCCGCCATACCGGATGGTGCCATTGTCCATTCCATGAAGCACTCCTTACCCCCGGATGGTATCCATTCCGAGCACCTTGCGCCCTAGCACACGGTAATAAATATCCTCATATTGGTTCGTAATACTGTCTCTGCTGAAATCATTGCAGGATCGTTCCAGACAAGCCTTTCTAAACTGCTCGGTCATTGCTTCATCCGACAGCAGCTTCACTGCATATTTTGCCATAGCGGCCGTGTCGCCGATAGGAGCGAGGAAGCCGGTTTTGCCATGCTGGATCAGCTCCGGAATACCTCCGGTCTGCGAACCAATCGTTGGAACACCGCAAGCCATCGCTTCCAGCGCAACAAGACCGAAGCTCTCCTTCTCTGAAGGCAGCAGGAGCAGATCCGCCAGAGAGATTACCTGGGCAATCTCATCCTGCTTACCCAGGAAGCGGACTTTGTGCTCCAAGCCCATTTCATTAATTTTCGCCTGAATCTTCGGCAGCTCAGGACCTTCACCTACAAGCAGCAGCTTCGCAGGAATCTCCTTGCTCACCTTGGCAAAAACATCAACAACATCACTAACCCGCTTGACCGGACGGAAATTGCTGATATGCATCAGTATCTTCTCATCCGGATTGGCAAAATCGCCGCGGAGATCGGTTACGTCACGCGGGTAATACACACGCTTGTCGACAAAGTTATAGGTCAGATCAATATCACGGGTAATATCCAGCACGCGCCGGGTTTCCTTGATCAGATCCTGAGAGACAGCTGTAACCGCATCACTTTCATTGATGCCGAGGCGGATCAGGTCCTTAAGCGATTCATCCTGGCCCAGAACGGTAATATCCGTCCCGTGCAGGGTTGTGACTACCTTGATGTCATTGCCGAGCATCTGCTTGGCCAGGAACGCACACACGGCATGAGGCACTGCATAATGAACATGGAACAAGTCGAGCCCCTGCATCTTGGCTACCTGCGCCATCTTGGTTGCAAGCGCCAGATCATAAGGCGGGTAACGGAAGACATAGTAATCGTTAACCTCAACCTCGTGGTAAAATATATTTTTCTGAAACGTTCCAAGCCGGAACGGGATACTGTGTGTTATAAAATGGACTTCATGGCCCTTTTCAGCCAGAAGCTTCCCCAGTTCAGTTGCCACTACCCCCGAGCCGCCCAGAGACGGATAACAGGTGATGCCTATTTTTAGCCGGTCCATAGCTCCGTCCCCTTCGTTAACTTATCTCTTACTTCAAGTAATGATATGAGTTTATTATAGTTGCATCTCAGGAGGAAATAAAGTTTGTTCCTAATGGCCCCCGCTTATAAATAGATCAACGGCATGGGGAACCTTCGCTGCGAACCCTTCAGCATAGGGAATAAGCCTCCGCTGTCCGAGCAGCATATCCCTTGAGCGGACACGTTCGATATAGCCCTCGTTAAGCGGTGTCGATACCACATCCTCACCCGGGATCTTCTCAAATTGCGAACGGTAGCAGGACAACGCCTGCTCCTTCAACCCATATTGCTGAGTCACATCTACTATAAGGTCGGTACGGCCCAGGTCATTAATAAAGTAAAAATAGAGCAGCGGTGCAGGTATGGCCGGCTTGTCCGGCATATATTTGCGCAGCTTCGAATTGAATACAGCTTCCTCCACCAGCTTACTGCAGGCGATATGGTCAGGATGACGGTCTTCCCAGTAAGGGGCAAACACAATGGCCGGGGCAAATTCCCGGATTTCTGCAGTCACTGCAGCCAGATGCTCCTCTGTCAGGTACAGGCCGCGGTCCGGCAATCCGAGATTGGTACGTACGGATGCCCCTAGCACTTCAGCGGCCTGCTGAGCCTCCTGCTTGCGGCGTTCCACGGTTCCGTTCGAGGACATTTCCGCTGCAGTCAAATCGCACAGGCCTACCTTCAGACCGGCAGCAGTATGCTTGGCAATGGTTCCCGCCATCCCGATCTCAGCATCATCTGCATGAGCCCCGAATACAAGAATGTCCAGTTTCATTATTCATCCACACCCGGCTTGTATTTATGTACCAGCTCCCGCCATCCGAAATCGCCGCGGTCGATCGCCTTTACCAGAATTTCAGCTGTAGCGATATTGGTCGCTACCGGAATACCGTACACATCGCACAAACGGAGCAGTGCCGTGATATCCGGCTCATGCGGCTGTGCCATTAGCGGATCACGCAGGAAGATAATCAGATCCAGCTCATCCTGAGCCACCAGCGAACCGATCTGCTGGTCTCCGCCGAGCGGTCCAGACATGAAACGGTGAATTTTAAGCTGGGTTACATCCATAATCCGCTGGCCCGTAGTTCCCGTTGAATACAATTCCAGCCCGGTAAAAACATTCTCATAAGCGGTAACGAAATTGACCATCTCTTCTTTTTTCCGGTCGTGTGCAATAAAGGCAATCTTCAACATGATGAATTCTCCCCTGTCTATTCAATAAAATGCTCAAAGCCATAGATCAAGCCTGTGTATTCCATCACTTTCTGGATACCCATTTTGACCCCTGGCATGTAACCTGCCCGCTCGTATGAATCATGGCGGATTTTTAGCGATTGTCCAAAACCGCCGAATACTACTTCCTCCTGGGCAAATACGCCGGGAAGACGGACGCTGTGAATCCGGAAGCCGTTGTAAAAACCGCCACGCGCCCCCTCAATAATCTCCTCTTCCTGCGGATTACCCTGGCGGAGCTCCTGCCGGGCTTCAGAGATCATCTCAGCCGTTTTGATCGCTGTACCTGACGGGGCATCCAGCTTCTGATCACCATGATACTCGATAATTTCCAGATGCGGGAAATACTTAGCCGCTTGTGCGGCGAATTTCATCAGCAGAATCGCACCAATGGAGAAGTTCGGGGCAATGAGCCCGCCGATTCCCTGCTCCTGACATTGCTTGTCCAGCTCGGCAATCTGCTCCGGGGTGAACCCGGTCGTCCCTATGACCGGACGCACCCCGTATTTGATTGCAAGCGAAGTGTTGGCATAAGCCGATTGCGGAATTGTAAAATCAACAAGCACATCTCCGCGGCTTCCTGCCAAGGCAGCTTCCAGATCCGAAGTAACTGTTATTCCGCACTCCTCTAATCCTACCATGCGGCCTGCATCTGTTTCGCCTGCTGAACGGTCTACCGCCGCCGCAAGTTCCAGTTCTTCATCCTGCAGTACCAGCTTAACAACCTCTTTACCCATTCTGCCTCCTGCTCCGGAGACAATCACTCTGATCTTGTCGCTCACCTTTATTTCCTCCTCGCTTTCACTGGTTCCATCATTAGTGGATATATTTTTGCAATGATCTTTGCAGGTCTTTCATAAGCTGCCGGAGACCGGAGTCATCCGGGTGGAGGGCAATAACCTCTTTCATCGCGGCAATCGCCTGTACATGCTCATTCATCCGGCTATGCGCAATCGCAAGCCAGACATAGGCGTCCCCATACAGAGGATCTAGTGAAATCGCTTCTTTCAGGAGTGTGACCGGCCGATATGGATTAAGCGTCCCTCCTGCTTCATCCTCCAGCAGACGTTTAGCCTCCTGAACAAGCTTAAGGGCCTGCAAATGCTGGAGATGCAAATGGTATTCCGGCTTGCCGCTATCCAGCTTCACCGCTGCGAGCGCATGCTCCAGCGCCTTATCCATCATCCCGCTGCGTGCATAGGTAATCGAACACCGGTATCTTACCTCGGCGTCGTCCGGGCTGGCTGATATCGCAGCTTCAAAATATTGAATTGCCTCTTCAAAGTCGCTGCGTAAAATAGACCGGTATGCCGCATTGACATAATCGTTATGATTCATATACTCACCATCCTGACGGCTAAATCCCGTTCGTTTGGTACAGCATATGTTATAGAGGCCTAATCGGTGTTTTTAAGTGTCCACCGTCCGGCGTCACGGGTATTGAACTTGTGCATCACTTTATTATGGGCTTCCGTCAGGTCAATGCCCAGAGAATTGGCGAAGCATACGGTTATGAACAGAATATCACCGAGTTCAAGTTCAATAGAATTGTCCGCCTCGTCTGCCTTTTTAGGCTTTTCGCCGAACTGATGGTTCACTTCGCGGGCCAGCTCACCCACTTCTTCCGACATACGGGCCAGCATTGACAACGGGCTGAAGTAACCTTCCTTAAACTGTGAGATATAAGCATCGACTTCGCGCTGTATCTCACTAAGACTTTTATCCATAATTTGTTGCTTCGCCCCCCTATAAATTCTTGCCTTCTGTTTGCCCCTATGTTATCGTAAAGACGTTTTGAAGACAAATCTTTTTTACATTTGCAGCTCTACACCATGAGAAAAATGCTTGTATAAAATGCCCGTCAGAGGGCTTAGGCGAGGGATTATATGAAATCATTAAATGCAATGAATATCGGCAAAACAGTAGCGCCTATCATGCTGGGTGCGGCAATATATGCGTTCGGGCTCCTGTACTTTATCGTCCCCAATCAGCTGATGGAGGGAGGAGTAACGGGGATTACCATCCTGCTGAACTATGCCTTTGATATTCCGATCTTCCTGACTACGCTGCTGCTGAATCTTCCGCTGTTCCTTCTGGGCTGGAAAGTGCTTGGTTCACATCAGATTGTCTATACCGGTGTCGGTATTGGGGCATTGTCTTTTTTCCTGTGGGTTTTTGAACGGCTGATTGCCGCAGGCTGGCTGGTGCCCTTCAGCACCGAGCACGATTTTATTCTCGCTTCATTATATGCCGGGGTCACACTTGGCCTTGGACTCGGTATCGTCTTCCGGTACGGCGGGACCACTGGCGGCGTTGACATCGTGGCCCGGATTCTCGGGCGCAAATTCGGCTGGAGCATGGGCCAGATTATCTTAGCTGTCGACGTTATCATTATCGGCGCATCATTGCTCTACATACCCCGTGAAAAAATATTGTATACCCTTGTAGCCGTATTCATCTCTTCACGTGTGATTGATTTCATCCAAGAAGGCGCTTATGCCGCCAAGGCTTTCACAATCATCAGCGACGATGCTCCACAAATCGCGGATCTGATCACTGCCGAAATGGAGCGCGGTGTGACGCTGATCCCGGCCATCGGCGCGTATTCGAAGCAGGCCAAGCATATGGTGTATTGCGTTGTCTCCCGCCAGGAAATCCGCCGGCTCAGCCAATTAGTGAAGTCCGTTGATCCTACGGCATTTGTAATTATCAGTGATGTTCACGATGTTATGGGCGAAGGCTTCCGGGAATCCTGATTACATAATGGTATATTAACGGCTGAATCTCCAATGAACTATTCAAGGGTTCGAATCCTATTGCAAAAGAAGAAGGCTCTCCTTTCCGTGTCACAAACACGAAAAGGGAGAGCCTTTTGATTATACATATAATAGAGAGTCAATAATGTCCATCTTCACCGCTAGACCGGCTTCAAATCCTCCTGCTCTCCACGGTACTTGCGGTATCCGGCATAAGCCAGTGCGGATAGGATAAAAGCTCCGGCAAGCATGCCCCAGGCTCCGTATTTCTGAGGCGACAGCGGAAGCGACAATACGGGCTCATCCCGTTCCTTGCTGAACATCACCCTTACAGCATCCTGACCGTAAGAGATAATTTCAAGCAGCCGCGATCGCTCAGGGGGCTGGGCGGAAGATGTCACTCCCGCTGCATAGGACAGCCAGGAATCAAAGGCATTTACGACTTCCGGACGGCTGGAAATAACAACCGCAGGCCGGATGGTGTCATATCTGCTTTGCAGCCGGGTTACGGCTGCCTTCCAGCCCTCCAGATCACCAGCCGCAGCGCTTTTCTCCATATCGTTCAGATCCTCACGAAACAGCTTGTAATACTGCTGCCACATAGGCTGACGGGGATGATTCAGGCTGTTTGCAGCAAGCCGGACTTTGGCTGCCGCAGCTTCTATTTTCTCCGGAACAATCTGCGCAGCCGCAAAGGCAGCCTTAAGGTCCACAATGACCCCTGACAGTGCATTAACCCCTTCAACCGAAGTCTGACCCTCAAATGAAGAGGATACAAAGATCTTTGAGATCTCTTCACTCTCCTGCCTTGCTTTGGCGATATCGCCTTTAAGAACATAATTATATAAAGCTTCAGCCGCTTGTTCCAGGCGCTGCGCACCGCTTCCGCCGGTCTGCACCGGTGAACCGCTCCCGGCTGCTTCTGAAGCACGCCCGAGCTTATTGACGGCTTCTCCGGGGCTATACACCCCGTACGCCGATACTTTCCCGCCGTTCAATCCGGCAAGCAGCCAGCACAACACTAATCCTGTCAGTACAATATATCTCCTGCGCCGCATGAGACATCCCCCCTACTCTAAATGTATGGGAGAAGGACAAGAGATAGAACAGCCTGTCAGCGTCTCATGCCAGCCCGCTGAAGGGTATGTGCCGCCCTGGCTTTTGACCCGAAAACCCAGGCCGCTGCCGCGCTCAATAAAGTTAGAAGGATTGTGAAGTTCTGCACTTTGAGGATATCATCATCAAGCTCCGACGGCAGCCAAGGATAAATGCCAACTGAATAATCCACCATATCGTTCGCCAGTGTCCAGAGCACTGCCAGCGGAAGCATCCGCCGGAATGAGAAGAACCGTGCATAGATCAGTGCCTCAACCGCCATACCGGTATGTGACACTACCAGCATCCAGTCCTGCCAGCTCACGGTATCCCCCTGATAGCCGCCGGCAAAAATCATACTAACCGCCCAAATCCCGTACTTCACAGAAGTGACAACTGCGAGCGCTTCGATGAGTTCACGCACCAGTGTTCCTTTAAGCCCTTTCGGGGGATATAGCATCAGGAGCAGTGCAATCGTAAAGAACAGGCTTGCCGTCGGACTGTCCGGAACAAACGGGAGCAGCCATACCGGGTAATTCTCTGCTGTAAACGCCAATTGATTGCCATACCATATGTATCCGTAAATCGTCCCGAGGAAATTCACAATAATTAGCAGCCATATGATCCCCCGGTGCTTGAACAGCTTGTCTACAACCGACATACAAATTCACCCTCCACATCATGACAGACTCATCTCCACACAGACAAAAACCTGACCGCATATACGATCAGGCTGCGCTAATATTATTTTACTGTTCGCTTTTTTGTTTGGCAAGCCAGCCGGCAAGCGAGTCAATATCCTGTTCGGTGAGTCCTGCCCCCATGGCTGTTTCATACATCGGCGGCATCTGTCCCTGACCTTCTTTGATGATGGTCAGAATCGCTTCCTTGTCGTGGGTATCCCCCACACCGCGCAGTGACGGGCCTCCTCCGCCCTTCAAATCCACAGCGTGACAGGTAACACATGTAGCCTGCTTGAAGAGCGCCATTGCCGGATCATCCTTGTCCACGATCGCAATATCCTTGGCCTGCACGGCACTTGTCGTGGGCAGGCCCTTGGCCCTGTTCTCAGCCGCTTTCTCCTCACGCTGCACATCTTCGGGGATCTGGCCCGTTTCAGCCATCTCATGCTGATATTCTGTCCAGGCAGTATTGGTTAGATAGATGATTGCCACAAGCGACAGGAACATCAGCGAAGAAGCGATCGGCCGCCGGTAGAACCGCCGTTCACGGCCTGTATCCAGGAACGGGGCAAGCAGCAGAGCGCCAAACGCCACCCCGGTTACCCCCAATGTGCCCAGAACGATATAATCACCCGAGGCGTATGGCAGCTTCAAATATTGATACAGAAACAAAAAGTACCAGTCAGGGATCGGGATAACTGTAGCTCCGGCATCAGCAGGGAACCCCAGCGGTGCTGGCTCTGAAATTGTAAGTACAAGAATGCCAACCAAGACCACTACCCCAACCATCCACTCCTTCAAAAGAAAATTCGGAATGAAGGCCTCCGATTTACCAGGATATGCCGTATAGTCAGGCGGTGTAATGAACCCGTTGCCCTTCTTGACACGGGAATCGCCGACAAATACGACCTTTTCTTCAGAGCCGTCCTTGCCCTTATGTGCCATTCAAGAGTCCCTCCTTTTCGTCAATTGATTTACAACGGACCGGATATACCCTGTCTGCGGATCATAATAAAGTGTCCGACGAGCAGTATAAGCAGGACCGCCGGGAGGAAGAATACGTGAAGAGCGAAGAACCGGGTCAGCGTCTCGGCTCCGACAATCGTACCGCCCTGCATCAGTTCCTTTAGCACGGGTCCCATGACCGGAACGGAATTGGCGATCTCAAGCGTAACCTTAGTGGCGAAATAAGCTTTGTTGTCCCATGGCAGCAGATATCCGGTAAGTCCCAGACCCAGCATGACAAAAAAGATCAGCATGCCCACCACCCAGTTCATCTCGCGCGGGGCCTTGTAGGAACCTGTAAAAAACACCCGCATCGTATGCAGGAACATCATCACAATAACCAGACTTGCCCCCCAGTGGTGCATGCCGCGTACGATTTGCCCAAAAGCAACCTTAGTTTGTAAATATTCCACACTGGCATAAGCATTTATAATGTCTGGTACATAATACATGGTCAAAAACATGCCCGATAAAATCTGAATCACGGTTATAAAAAAGGTAAGTCCGCCAAAGCAATACACGAACGCCGAGAAGTGATGCGCCGGATTGACGTGCTCGGGAACCTCGTGATCGGCAACATCTCTCCAGATCGGCGTAATATCCAGACGCTCATCAATCCAGTTGTAGACATTTTTAAACATCAGGATCACGCCTCCTTCTTAGCTTCGGTATTGGGGATGATATCGCCAAGATATACCCAGCCGCCGTCGATCTTGGTCTTGTACTGGTCCAGCGGCTTCGGGGCGACCGCAAGATTCTTGCCAAGCTTCGTGTACCTGGCTCCATGGCAGGGGCAATGATATTCGTCAGGAAAAGCTTTATCATTGTTCCATCCGACCGTACAGCCCAGATGCTTGCAGATGGGTGAAAGCGCATAAATTTCTCCGCTCTCATCTTTCCGGATCCATGCCGTCAGCGTCGCTGTACTGGCGTACCACCCGTCCTGCTGTTTGAGCTCAAAATTAAACTCCTGCGGCTCATTGGTTATTTTGGAGGCTTCCGCAACCTTGATGAATTCTCCTTCACCCTTCTTATGTAATATCGGGTCTACAGCGAACCGCACCATAGGCAGGATGGCGCCGGCTCCCATAAATGCGGTTGCACCGCCAAGCGTATAGGTCAGAAACTGTCTGCGTGACATCTCTTTTCGGCTGGGCGGTTCTTGCGGATTCAATTCATGCTCTTCATTGTAGCTGCTCATACGGTGTGTAACCCCCTTTTCAAAATTGAGAAGGCACCTGCAGTGTTCCAAAGGAATTATCTGTTAATAATACGTTTACAATGACATAAATCACATGTCACATCAGTTCACCCTTATCATAGCTTAGGCCCTATTACCCGTCAAGAATATTGTCTAAATTGTGACAGGCTGAACAAAGGGTTTTTACTAAAATTGTTGAATTTCTGTCACATTTAACTCATTTTCCCCGTTGCCACATCGCTTGAATTTTATCGCTTATTTCAGACTTAACCAATCCTCTCTGCGAGGACTCAAATCCGGACAGGGAAAGGACTAAATCGCTTTCATAAAGCTCGCCGGAAGATAGCTCCGCGGCTGCTGTTGCCACGATCACGAACTGGAATTGATTGGATTTGACTTTCC
This sequence comes from Paenibacillus pedocola, assembly GCF_031599675.1. Taxonomy (NCBI): domain Bacteria; kingdom Bacillati; phylum Bacillota; class Bacilli; order Caryophanales; family Paenibacillaceae; genus Paenibacillus; species Paenibacillus pedocola. The sequence continues at coordinate 4,180,182 of NZ_CP134223.1, forward strand.
TGCAGACATCATTCAGTGTGGCTACACTATGCTCCGTAGCATACTGTACTGCCGGGTAGGTAACTATACGTCCCTGAAAAGGCTGCTCCACAAGCTCCAGCAGGTCACGGAGCTGCTCCAGTATCGCCGCCGCTTCGGACGGACTCTCCCCCCCATGCAGTCCCGTAAACGGAAGCAGACAGGTATCATAGTACTTGTTGTTCTCTTCCCAGCTCTCTGCGGTAAAACTGCTGAACTTCATTTTGGATCATCCCCTCACATGAATTCCTATTAATAATAAGCTACTTCACCCCCCGTGAAACGAAAAAAAGAAATGCGCTAAGCGCATTTCGTTATGCCAAACTCTTCAGTTCTTCAGTCAGATACCGGAAAGCCGCTTTATCTCCGGCCGCCAGCGCTGTGTCGATCTCCCGGTACAAGATGTCGGTACGTCGCTTTCTAAGCGCTTCATCCCACACCATTTCTGCCGCAAGCCCTAGCATCACTTCATAGGTAGCCTTCATTTTGTCCATTCGATACACCTCCGCTGTTTAGAAGATTCCATATTCCTTTGCTTTGTTCACATAACTTTCGCTGGTGCGCTTCATTCTTTGCAGGTCTTGTTCGGTCAATTCCCGGACCACTTTAGCAGGAGAACCCAGGGAAAGAGTGTAGGGCGGGATAATTTTGTTTTCGGTTACAATAGAACCGGCTCCTATTAAAGCATATTCACCAATCTCTGCTCCGTTCAAAACAATTGCTCCCATTCCGATTAATGTGCCATTGCCTATCCTGCAGCCATGGATAATCGCGGAATGTCCGACCGATATATCATCACCCAGCATAAGCGGCAATCCCTCGGCTACATGTCCTACAGTTCCGTCCTGAATATTGCAGCGCTGCCCGATAATCACCGGAGCAAGATCTCCCCTAAGCACGGCATTAAACCAGATACTTGAATGCTGCCCCACCGTCACGTCACCTACCAGCTTTGCACCTTCTGCCACGTAAACAGATTCGTCAATACGCGGTATGTACTTCCCATAAGCAATCCGCATTGTCCTCCCCCTTACTTAGGCAGCCGCCTCGGAGTAGCCGCTTCCATTCCCCATGGGGTCATCATGACTACCGGCCCACCCGGTGTCTCACCCAGCCGGATCATCCCCAAATGCAGCATCATCCTTAATATACGCTGTTCCAGGATTGAAGCGGCATCATCATAGTAGAACGGTTTAATGAGCCAGCCTATTCCTTCTACCAGAGAAGAAACGGTTACCCACTCACCGGCACTCTTACTAATCCAGTATACGATTGACGGAAGATTGGGAACAGCACCTTTATAAAGTTTTAACCAAAAGAGGAATATCTGCATCAGTCTTTCCGATTTTCCTTCGGCCAGTAATGCCTCTCCTGCCAAAGTCACCTGTAATCGGTAGCCTTCTTCAGCAATAAAGCGGCGGTGCCTGGCATAATCATACAGGAGGGCTAATCTGGGCGGGTAATGCTCGCAGGCTCTGCCGTAACCAAATCTCCAGCCCCCTTTACCGAGCAGCGGTTCCGGAATTTGAAGTGCATTCATCAGCCCCTGCTGATACCGTTTATAGAGAGCCCCCTCCTGATTTAGCTCGGGATTATTCTCCTTCACATAACGCAGGAACAGCAGCAGATCTTCTGCCAGTAAATCCCCTTCCCCGCGGTACATTGCCGGTTCACAGCTGCCGGATACCTTTTCTTTGATGTATTCGCCCATCCGCTCACGGAAACGGTTCTTCAAATCCTCCGGAACCTGGAACAGATACTTGCTTTGCTGTGAGGCACCGCTGAACAGCCAGCCGCCGCTTTTGAACCGGCTGACCATCTCACGGTATCCCCCTGTTGTGCCGGCAGGAGCATCGAAGGATGCCTGTCTTGCCGCAGCCAGCAAATCTTCAAGACTGAAATGGCTGCGTTCGTCAAACAGCAGTGTGTTCAGGAACCGTAATTCCTCCGGTGTACAGCTCCGGATATGGGATTCCATGAAATCCCGGCTTCCAAGTGTGATGAGAATGCTCTGGATCAAATCATGTTTCGAATTCCGTTTGCAATCGCATTGATAGCGTCCCGCTATGGCGGTAAGCTGACCAATGTCTGCGTAAGTGAGCATATCCGCCAGATTCATCATTCATCGCCTCACTGTTTTACTACCATTATGGGAAATACAGCCCTTTTTATTCCTTATTTCTCAAAAAAAATAACCCGAAGATTCGGGTCACCGCTGATTTTGCAAAATATGACGGGTGCAATTATACAGAAGCGGCTTCCACTCCTGCTCGTTCTTTTCGATAATGGTCAAGGACAAATTGCCGAGCCGCTCCGTGTACTTGTCTTTATAGAGCGCAGTGTACAGCTGGGCCAGGAAACCTCCGTGAGAGATGACCAGCACATTGCTGCCTTGATACCGGGTGGAGAGATCCTCCATAAAGGCAAGTCCGCGCAGCTGCAGCTGCTCGTCTTTTTCCTGCCCAAGCTCCAGCAGATTCCATTCCTTGCCCCATTTCGCTTCGCGCTCCAGGGCGGTCATTCCCTCAACCTGTCCATAAGCGCGTTCCCGTATACGCTGATCAGGCTCGAGTAACGGGATACCCAGCTTGGCGGCAATGATCTTCCCTGTCTCTTCTGCACGGGACAAACCGCTTGTGATACAGTAGTCCCAATGGTAGGGTTCATGCAACAGCCGCTCACCCAGCATATCAGCCTGCCTCCGGCCCTCGTCGTTAAGCGGAATGTCACTTTGTCCCTGTATTTTCCCTTCCGCGTTCCAATCCGTCAGTCCATGGCGTATTAAGCCGATCAGCATCGCATATCACCCTTTCCATCCAATATGTTTGCTTAATAATGTATCATGAATGAAAACAAATGTCTTCTTTTTGAACTATAATGCTGCGTTTTGAATAAAATTACAGGCTTAACGGCAACAAAAAAGTCCGCTTTACCTGAGTAAAGGGACTTCATCATTGTCTGCGGTAACGGTTGAGCCGGGTCAGCAAAAAGATAGACAACGCCACGCCCAGCATGGACAGCACCATCCAATACTGCGGATGTGTCGGCCCCATGCTCACAACAAGCGGCTCGATAATGCCGCCCTGGGATTCTGACACCGGATAGGAAGATGACCACTCCAGTGTAAGACCGGCTACCCCTGTTTCAATAATGCCGCTCTGTGCCGAACTCGTGTTATCCGGTGTTTTGAACATCGTAAAGTACAGGAAACTCGATAAAAACACTGCCAGAAAGCAGGCGATCCAAAGGCTCAGGCGTTTGCGGAAAACGGCAGTACTGCCTGCAGACTTCCCGTCCCCGGGCATCAGCCAAGGGCTTTCCAGATAAATACGCTCCATAACCTTGAGATTAATGGCTTCAGCGCGTTCCGCGCTGATCTCCACCCTTGTATCTTGCATAAGCTCGCTGCTCTCCTGCCATAAAGCCCATTCAGCAGTACAGTAAGAACAACCCGCGATATGCCTCTCCAGCTCAATCCGCTTAGGGTCAGTGGGGGGAGCGTCCCACAAAAGCGGAATGGAATCTTGCGCTTCCCTGCAGTTCATTGGCCTTACACCCTCTCAGCCTGCTCTTCTGCTTCAGGCTCATAAAAATAGGATTCGAGTTGGAGCTTCACACTGCTCCTTGCACGGAACAACAGTGATTTCACGGAGCTGACACTCTGATCCAAAATAATGGCAATTTCCTGATAATCCATTTGATCGTATTCACGCAGAATCAGCGCTGAGCGCTGTTTCTCCGGAAGATTATTGATGGCTTCACGGACCAGGTTCATCCGTTCCTTACGCAGTGCAGCCTGTTCAGGAGCTACTTCAGCCGGTGCTACCGGCGTGTACCCGCTCTCTTCGAGAGAGACATTGCCTGCACGGTTCTTGCGGAGCTCGCTGAGCACTGTGTTGCGGGCGATCGTGTACAGCCATGTCGAGAATGAAGCATCTACCTCGCGAAAGGAATGCAGGCTCCGGAATGCTTTGTAAAATGTCTCCGAGCAGAGATCTTCGGCAATCAGCTCCATATGGGAGTTCTTAAGCATATGATAGACAAAAGCCAGTATTTTACGTTGGTATCTTCGCATCAGTTCCGAATATAGTTCTGTGTTTCCTTGCTTGATTAGCTGGATCAACTGGGAATCCGTCATGGTGAGTTCGGCCCTCCTCGCCCTAGCACGATTAATCCCGTCCGGTCCGTACCTAATTATACCGGGCAGGTTTGAAAAAGTTGCGTTGAATCCTCTACATTTGCAATAAATAAGGCAATACTTCCTATGTATATTCCGAGTCCTTTGAAAAAAGATATGCTGCATTTAAATACAGGCAGAAAATGCATCTTTACAGATTCCAGAGCTCCGGTAATCCCATGCTGGAAATACCAGGAAGAAATCTATAAACATACTTAACCTAGTATAGCATACATTCTAACAGGATGACATTAATAGACTTAAGCCAACAGCAGGATGGCCTAATTATCCATATGGCGTCGAAAGCTGGAGAATCCCACCCGGCATCTGCTGAATAGCATAGCCAGCTTCAATAAGCGGCTTAGAAAAATAAGTTTATAGAAACGGTTGACAAAATGTAAACGGATACATATAATAAAAGTACAGTATGGTTTCTCTCCACTCCTATCCAAACACTGTACGATTCCAATATCAATTGTGAATTGTAGCCGCTTACTTTGTAAGCGGTTCTTTTTTTTGGGTAATTACCCGTCAAGTTATTGATAAGGTTGTGCAATGATTCCCCGCTGAACATCCAGTTCTTCTTTGATATCCGCAAAAACCTTCTCCAGCGATTCAAAAAACAGCAGCGTATTTTGGCCAATATAACTCAACACCAGCTCAGTACTCTTGGCAAACTCCTCGATATTCGGACTTTTAACATTTCTTAAGATTAAATCACATAAGGTTATTAGGTTTAAATAAGCAGATAGGATACTGTTTTGCATATACAGCTCATTCTGTTTTAATCTTACCCAGGCATATGTTCCTGAGCTTACATACTCTATCGGCATCTCTACATATTCAATTGAGGAATTATTATGAATAAAATATTTAAGCTGTTCTTCGATTTCATCGAACGATTGATTGATATTAGCCAGAACGCCCAATTGACCTTCCTCCGCTTCTTTGTTTGAAGACCTTTCTGCAAGGCGCCCATTGCAATCCTGTGATCTGCTTCAAGTATATACTTTTTTCGAGAAGTATGTTGTTTTCCTCATTTTGGCACTACGCTATAACAAAAACAGCGTGTACCGTAAAAGATCGGCACACGCTATCCGCACAGATATATAAATCTGTCTATTACATGATGATGGAGGACCCGGCTGTGTCCGGCTCCTATACGTACACTGTATAATCGTTATGCTGCAGCAGAATTTTGGCCCGCTCCATATCGTTCTCCTGGCGGAAAGACAGCCGCATAATGCCTGGAACATCCTCACGGCTCTCAATGATCTGCACGTTGCTGAGGTTGATGCCCTGATCCCCCAGCTCGGTTGCGATACGGCCAATGATCCCCGGATGATCGGGAACGTCAATATGAAGATCGAACAGCGGAGTAATCATCCCTTTGCGCCGTTCCGGCAATTGGCTGCGGAAACCGTTCGCTTCATGGAAGGCTTCCTCTATTCCGTCTCCGTCCGCATCCTCAAGCAATTGAATAAATGATGATACCTCTTCATTCCAGTCCTTCAACAGACGCAGCATCACCGAGCGGTTATTCAGTAAAATATCGCGCCAGATGATCGGATCGCTGGACGCAATCCGGGTAATGTCACGGAAACCGCCGGCAGCCAGGGTGCTGTACAGCGAATCCTCAGAATCATAAGCGTGAATCTGATTCACAAGCGCAACTGCAATAATATGCGGCAAATGGCTGATTGCCCCCACAATTTCATCATGGCGCTCCGGATCAAGTCTGACAATCTGTGCTTTCGTATGTAGGAGCAAGGTTTGAAGTGCCCCGTAAGCCTCCTCCGGCACTCCTGGCGGAGGGGTCAGCACATAATAGGCATTCTCGAACAGCAGTGACGAGGCAGCTTCTACCCCTGAGCGTTCCGAACCTGCCATTGGATGTCCGCCTATGAAATGGACACCGGGAATATCCAGCGAAACCGCACATGCTGCGATACTGGCTTTGGTGCTGCCGACATCTGTGATGATACAGCCCGGCTTGAGCGGAAGCTTGCTTAATTGCTGCAGATAATTCTCAAGCATGCCTACAGGAACACACAGAAAGATGTAATCGGCGCCCAGCGCTGCTTCCTCAACAGAAAGGGTAGCCTGATCAACTACGCCTCTGCTGACATATTTAATCGCGGATTCAGGGCGGTGGGCATGGCCGACGACGGTCAGACCCGGCTTGCCTTTGAAGCAAAGGGCCAGTGAGCCTCCGATCAGACCGACACCGAAGATTGCTATTTTAGTCGTCATATCTTTGTACTACCTGCCTTCTATGGTATCGTCTTGAACGTTTCCCTCTTACGCCCTTACTTCCTGCTCCTTGAGCGTCTGTTCCAGAGCTGTAATAAAGGACTTATTCTGCTCGGCCGAGCCTACAGTAACGCGTATGCAGGTCGGGTATAGCCGGTGTCCGGCTCTCACGATGATCCCAAGGCGCAGCAGGGCATCAAAGACTTCGGAAGCTGGCTTACGCACATCCACCATGATGAAATTACCGTGCGCAGGGAAGGATTTGAGACCCAGACGCTTGAATTCTCCCTCGAGCTGTACAATGCCTTCACTGTTGAGGCGGCGGCACTGTTCCACATAAGCCTGATCGGCCAGAGCAGCCAGAGCACCAGCCTGGGCCAGACGGGAGGTATTGAACGGTTCACGTACCTTGTTGATTAAGTTAATAATTTGCGGGCTGGCAACTCCGTAACCGATCCGGAGTGCAGCCAGGCCATAAATCTTGGAGAAGGTCCGCAGCACAACCAGGTTCGGGTATTGATCCAGCAGCTTGATTCCATCCGAATAGGACGGGTCAGTCACATATTCAAAGTAAGCTTCATCCAGCACAACCATTACCCCGGCAGGCACCGCATTCAGGAACTTCACCAGCGCCTCTTCCGGCACAATCGTCCCGGTAGGATTATTGGGATTGCAAATCCAGATAACCTTGGTCCGTTCGGTAACCCGGGCCAGCATGCCGTCAAGATCATGCGTTCCGTCTACAAGCGGCACCTCAATAGTAACGGCACTTTCGATATCCGCATTGCTTTTATATACGGAAAAGGTCTGATCAGCCATAATCGTCTCATCGCCCGGCAGGAAAAATGCCCGGGCAATCAGGGCGATAATCTCATCTGAGCCGCAGCCGAAAATGATATTGTCACTCTGCACTCCAAGATGGCTGGCCAGCGCAGCAGTCAAATCAGCGGCTGATCCGTCAGGATACAGAAACAGATTGTCCAAATCCGCGATAATTGCGGCTTTTGCACTCGGGGACGCTCCATAAGGATTCTCGTTAGAAGCCAGCTTAATAACCTCGTCTAAGCCAAGCTCTTTTTTGACCTCTTCGATTGGTTTTCCCGGCTTATAGACTGGGAGGTTAACAATATTCGGTTTCGGATTCATCTGTGGTCCTCGCTCTCCAGTGATAATTACAGCTTTTAAAGGTCTGTCAGACCATTATGGCTTTAATTGTGCCACAAATTCACGAATTTGCAACAGTCCTTCACTTCGTGTGGCTGGATTATCCAGCAGCGGAATAACATCCTCCACCTTGCGGACTATGGCGCTGCCCACGACAACCCCGTCGCAAATCTGCGCAAAACGCGCGACCTGCTCGCTGGTGGAAATCCCGAAGCCTACCGCTACCGGAAGGTCTGTCGCCCGGCGTACGGAAGCAATGAAATCATCGACACCGGTATGAAAGGACGATCTTTCCCCCGTTACACCCAGGGAGGAGACGCAATAAACAAAGCCGCTGGCTCCCGAAACAATCCGCTCAATCCGCTCACTGGAGGTAGGTGCAACCAGCGGAATGAGGTTCACTCCAGCTTCACGGCTGCGCTTACGCATCTCCTCCGACTCTTCCACCGGCAGATCGGGAATAATCAGCCCGCTAATCTCATGAGTATCGAGCTCGGCGAAAAACGTATCCAGTCCCATTTGCATTACCGGATTATAATAAGTGAACAGAATAAACGGCAGCTCACTGCCCGCCTGGCGGGCTTTCAGTGCAGTCTCCATACAGGTGCGCAGATGAATATTGCCGCGAAGCGCTCTGGACGAAGCCCGCTGGATAACAGGTCCGTCGGCCAGCGGATCGGAATAAGGCACCCCCAGCTCCAGAATGTCTGCACCAGCCGCCTCTAATTCGGCAATAATAGCGAGCGTAGTATCCAGATCGGGGTCCCCTACTGTAAGAAAGGGAATCAATGCAGCCTTTCCTTCGGCTTTGAGCTTGCGGAAGGTCACATCCATCCGGTTGGTTGTTTCTGTTGTCATCACTTATCCGCCCCTTCCGTATAAGCCATGATCGATTCCACATCTTTGTCCCCGCGTCCCGAGAGGCAGATGACTACAATGTCATCCTTAGTTAGATCCGGAGCAATCTTCGCTACATGAGCTATGGCATGGGCCGATTCCAGCGCCGGGATGATTCCTTCGGTTACACACAGCAGCTTAAGCGCATCAAGGGCTTCAGCGTCGGTAACCGGCACATACTTGGCACGTTCAATATCTTTGAGATAGGAATGCTCCGGTCCGACTCCCGGATAATCCAGGCCCGCGGAGATGGAGTGAGCCTCTGTAACCTGACCGTATTCATCCTGCAGCAGATAGCTTAAAGACCCTTGGAACACGCCTTGGCTGCCTTTGCTCATTGTTGCTGCATGAAATGGAGTATCAATTCCCTTGCCGGCAGCCTCTACGCCGATCATCCCCACCTGCTCATCCTCCATGAATGGATAGAACATGCCGATGGCATTGCTGCCGCCGCCGACTGCAGCAACCAGCAGGTCCGGCAGACGGCCTTCGGCCTCCAGGATCTGGCGGCGGGTCTCGTCACCGATAATCCGCTGGAAATTGCGGACCATCATCGGGTACGGGTGAGGACCGACTGCTGACCCCAAGATATAAAAGGTATCTTCCACATTGCTGACCCAGTAGCGGAGAGCTTCGTTACCTGCATCCTTAAGGGTCCGGGAACCGGACGTCACCGGAATCACCTCGGCGCCAAGCAGCTTCATGCGGAAGACGTTAAGCGCCTGACGGCGTGTGTCCTCTTCGCCCATGAACACCTTGCATTCCATGCCCAGCAGTGCTGCCACTGTTGCTGTAGCCACCCCGTGCTGGCCGGCGCCTGTCTCGGCGATAACCTTGGTTTTGCCCATTCTTTTAGCTAAGATCCCCTGACCAATCGCGTTGTTGATCTTGTGTGCTCCGGTATGATTAAGGTCTTCACGCTTCAGGTAGATCTTGGCTTCCCCAAGCTGCTTGCTGAGACGCTCTGCATAATACAGCGGGGTCTCGCGTCCGGAATACTGTTTCAGTAAATAATCTATTTCTTCCTGAAAAGCCGGTTCTGCCGAATATTTCGCATAGGCTTCCTCCAGCTCAATCAGTGCATTCATTAAGGTTTCAGGAACGAAGCGGCCTCCGAAAGAACCAAAACGTCCGTACTTGTCCGGTACTTGTATCATGATTGCTTCACCCTTTCCACGAAAGAAGTCATTATATTGAGGTCCTTAATCCCGCCGCTTTCCACGCCGCTGGAGACATCTACGCCATCAGGTCTGTAGGCTTCCAGCAGTTCACTCACATTGTCCGGATGAAGTCCCCCTGCTATAAATAAAGGCAGTCCATGCGCTTCCGCAGCAGCTTGGAAGACCGGAATCTGCCCCCAATCAAAGGTGCGCCCCGAGCCGCCGCTTCCCTGCGGATCATAAGTGTCGAGGAGCAATGCATCAACAGAACCGGTATAGCTTGCCACATTAGCGGGCCCATCGGGATCGCCAGCCTGACCCTTGCCTGCCACGGAGATGGCCTTCCAGACCTTAACCTGCGGAAAAGCCTGCTTGACCTCCCGGCAGAACGCTGCGCTCTCCTGTCCATGCAGCTGGATCACATCCAGCGGCACAGTTGAAAGCAGCTCCTTCAGCTCTTCCAGGCCGGGGTTGACGAATACCCCTGCTGCACCAGGAGACTTCCCCGCCTCCCATGCCGACAGCTCGGCAACGAGCTCCGCTGCCTGTACAGGTGTTACCCTGCGGCGGCTGGGTGCAAATACAAATCCGATATAATCAAGCGGTAATCGCTTCATAGATTTTAGCACTTCAACGTCCTGAAGTCCACAGATTTTTACCAATGTATCAGCCATGAAAAGCACGATCCTTTCCGGCGGATACCGGGCCGAGCAGTTCATTCACCGCCTCTTCGACGTTCTGCTGCCTCATCAGATACTCTCCCACCAGTACACCTGTGGTACCGGTCTGGCGCAAATACTTAATATCATCCGGTCCGGCAATCCCGCTCTCGCTGATCACCGGAACTCCATCCGGCACCAGAGCCGCCAGCTCTGCTGTCGTTTCCAGTCTCGTCTCAAACGTGCGCAGATTGCGGTTATTAATACCTAGCAGCACGTGGGGCTGCTCCATTTTCCCTGTACCTGCTACAAGCTCAAGCTCGCTGCGGTCATGGATTTCTATAAGCACATCCAAGCTGAGTGAAGCTGCCAAATCTGTAAAGGAAGCTATTTGTTCCGGAGTTAGAATAGCCGCGATTAGCAGGACAGCATCCGCCCCCAATATACGGGCCTCATAAATCTGACGCTCGTCGATAATAAAATCCTTGCGCAATAAAGGAAGGTTTACCGCTGCCCTAACCTGCTGCAAATACAAACCGCTGCCTTGAAAATAGTCTTCATCCGTTAGCACCGACAAGCAGTCGGCCCCGCCTGCTTCATAACCTTGGGCGATGGATACCGGATCAAAGTCCGCACGGATCAGCCCTTTGGAAGGCGAAGCCTTCTTCACCTCCGCGATAAGGCCAATCTCCCGGTTCCTCCGCCTAACAAGTGCCTCCCGGAAACCTTTTGTGGCCGGCAGCCCGGCGATTGCCTCTTCTGCGTCAGTCAGGGAAAAGGTTTTGCTTAAAGCTTCAACCTCTTTGATTTTGGTAGCGACAATTTTATCAAGATACATAATCAAGCTCCTTCGTCATGGCTTTTAGCTGTTCCAGCTTAAGCAGCGCACTGCCGGAATCGATCATACGGCGCGCCTCCTGGACACCTGCACTCAAGCTGTCCGCCAAACCGGCAACATAGATGCAGGCACCCGCATTAGCCAGTACGATATCACGGTATGGAGTTAAGGCTCCTTCCAGCACTGCAGTTATAATTGCAGCATTCTCGGCTGCATCTCCCCCCAGCACATCCTCCAGCGGATGCCGGCTCAGGCCCAGAGCCTCAGGGGTAATTTCATAGGTGGTGACAATGCCGTCTTTCAGTTCGGATACCTGGGTAGGCGCCGAAATGCTTATTTCGTCTAGACCGTCCAGACTGCTGACAATCATCGCCCGCTTGGAGCCCAGCTCCTTCAGCACATTGGCCACAATTTCTGTCTTATCGCGGTCGTAGATACCCATAAGCTGACGGTCGGCTCCTGCCGGGTTGGTCAGCGGCCCCAGCATGTTGAACACTGTCCGGAAGCCCAGCTCGCGGCGCGGCGCAGCAGCATATTTCATGGACGGATGATAGATCTGGGCAAAGAGGAAGCAGATGCCGATATGGTCCAGGCATTGCCGGGCCTGCTCTGCGTTCAAATGAATGTTGACGCCCAGCGCTTCCAGTACATCCGCGCTGCCGGCTCTGCCGGAGGCGGAACGGTTGCCGTGCTTAGCCACGCGCACAGAAGCCGCTGAAGAAATAATTGCCGAGGCGGTCGAAATATTGAATTTATGAATGCCTGAGCCTCCGGTACCGCAGGTATCCAGCAGACGGGTGCGCTCTGTGAGCACCGGTGTCCCGAATCCGCGCATCGCTTCCGCGAAGCCGGTGATTTCCTCGACGGTCTCCCCTTTGATCCGCAGTGCAGTCAACAGCGCACCGATTTGCGCCGGGGATGCCACCCCTTCCATAATGGTCCCCATGATCTCACGGGCCTGGGTCCGGCTAAGATCTTTGCCCTCGATCAGCCCGGCAATTCCTGATTGTATCATTTGACTTGCATCCATAGTCTTTTTCCTCCTAAAAGTTTTGTTAGGATAACCTCGCTGAACCGCTTCGGACAAAACTCTCTCCGAGAGCATTTGCTAAGTTTTATGGAGCATTCTCTGCTCAGCTCTTCTGTCCTGTTCTCTGATTAAGGCGTATATTCGTACATGTAATCCTGATTGATTACCTGTTTTTCTTTGATCTCTACCGGGAACATGGCTTCCGCCATCCGGATGGCTTTGAGCATGGCCTTCGCTTTGTTAAGGGTCTCTTCATATTCCTTCTCCGGTACCGAGTCCCACACAATCCCTGCTCCCGCCTGCACATAGGCCCGGCCCTTACGGAAAATGATGGTGCGGATGGTAATACAGGAATCCATATTCCCGGAGAACCCGAGATAGCCGATAGCTCCGGCGTAGGCGCCTCTGGCTTCCCGCTCCAGCTCGGAAATGATCTCCATCGCCCGCAGCTTCGGTGCGCCTGAGACGGTACCGGCCGGCAGGCATGACAGGAAGGCATCGAAGAAATCCTTATTGTCGTCCAAGGTCCCCGACACATTTGAAACCATGTGCATGACATGGGAGTACTTCTCAATCTCCATAAAGGAGTCGCATTTCACCGTGCCGAACTTCGATACCCTGCCCAGATCGTTGCGGCCGAGGTCAACCAGCATCAGATGCTCCGCCCGCTCCTTTTCATCCTCCAGAAGTTCAGCTGCGAGAGCCCGGTCCTCTGCTTCATTCGCCCCCCGCGGTCTGGTTCCGGCAATCGGGCGGGTGGCCACTCGGCTGCCGTCCACCTTCACCAGCGCTTCCGGAGAGGTACCGACGATGATCTCTTCATCCATTTTGAGATAATACATATACGGAGAAGGATTCAGTGTACGCAGCATCCGATAGACATGCAGCGGGGATACTTCCGTCTCAATATGCAGGCGCTGCGACAGCACCACCTGAAAAATATCTCCGGCCCGGATATATTCCTTGGCCTGCTCAACATTGGAAATGTACTGTTCCTTAGTAAGGTTGGAATGAATCTCGCCCAGCTCGATATCCTGGGGAATGCTGCGGCGGTTAACGTTCTCCTTCGGCCCTTCCTTCTGCAGCTCCTCGGCGAAGTCCTCCAGCTTGCGGTTCAAAGCCTCATAGGCTGTACGGATGTCAGAGTCCGTATCCCCGTCTTTGATGTGCAGGTTGCCTACGAGCAGGATCTGCTGTTTCACATGATCGAAGACAATGATCCGGTCGCAGAACATGAAGCGGATATCATCCGTGCCGAGATCATCTACCGCATGCGGCGAGAGTTTCTCATAATATTGCAGCAGATCATATCCGAAGAATCCGATCGCACCGCCGGTAAACGGAGGCATCCCTTCCAGCTTTGGACTGCGGTAGGAGCGGAGCAGTGCTTTTAGCTCCTCGATCGGTTTGCCTGTCAGCCGCTTCTGCTCCCCGCCGACCTTCACGTGAATGACATTCTTTTTCCCGGATATCATCAGAAACGGATCACTGCCGATAAAAGAATACCGGGCCCATTGAATGCCGCCTTCTACACTTTCCAGCAAAAACGCGTGGGACTCACCGGCAAACCGCTGAAACAGGCGGATCGGAGTCTCCATATCAGCAAGCAGCCGCTTCACTACCGGAATCAGGTTATATTCCCGCGACAGTGATACCACTTCTTCAACACTAGGATTAGTCATTTTGGGATACCTCCTTGGAATGTACGAGTATATTATCCGAAATACAGAAAAACCTCTACCGAAGTAGAGGTTGTTGTAGGTAAGTATATGAAAAAGCGCTCAGGACCGGGCATTATTCCAAACTATGCATAAACTGTCTGATTAAGGATATACGGGTAGCGTAAATAAACCGTTAATACTATCCAAAAAGACATATGCAATTCAATGGAATGCCTCAGATTTAACATCCTGCACTCGTCTCAGCTATACTCAACTAGGCTAAACTCAACTAGGGCTTTACTCGGCTAATTACACTATACATGATGACGGTGTTCATTGACAACCCGGAACCGATAATAAATTACTTGCTCTGTGAGAGATCCGGACGAAGCTTCTGCGCCTCATTCAAATAGACATGGCGGATATCCCGCTGCGACTTATCCGTATTGACCTGTACCATCAGCCGGATGCACATCGGCAGACCGCCTTTGACGGGAATCTCAACGGAGCACATCAGCGGCACCAAATCCCAGCCCTCAATTTCTCGGATGGCCCGCGCCGGGAAAGTAGCATCCAGATCACCCGTCACGGTAATCCATACACTGCAGATATCTTCGGCAATAACATCATTGCGCTCGACTATTTCCCGCAGCAGCACAACGGTTTCGCGCAAAATTTCATTTTCCTCGTTTTTGGTTACGGTAGTTGCACCGCGTATCCCCCGGTTCACCATGGGCTTCCCTCCTTCTTAAGCTGTGCGATAACCTCACGCACATCACTCTGCTGCACATTATTCACGATGCTGACAGCACCTATAGAATCCGGCACGATAAAGGTCATCTTGCCTTCCTTGAACTTCTTGTCATGCATCATGGCATCCATCAGCTCATCCTCGCTGAACTCTGCGGGCAGACTCACCGGCAGCGATAATGCGGACAGCATAGAGACGGTGTCCTCATAAATGCCCTGATCGCGGCCCAGCTTGGCAGCCAAGAGTGCCGAACCGGCCATCCCGATGGCAATCGCCTCACCATGCAGGAATACACCGTAACCGCCTACCGCTTCGATGGCATGTCCGATCGTGTGTCCCAGGTTCAAGATCGCCCGCTGGCCATGCTCGCGTTCATCATTGCCGACGACTACTGCCTTAATGGCGCATCCGCGCTCCAGGGCATAGCCCAGCGCCTCTGCATCCAGGGCAAGCAGGTCCGCTGCATGCTCACGGCACCAGTACGCAAATTCACGGTCCAGAATCAGACCGTGCTTCACCACTTCAGCCAGGCCGGATGAGACTTGGCGCGGCGGCAGCGTACTCAGGGTATCCAGATCATAGAGCACCATCAAGGGCTGGTAAAAGGCCCCGACCATATTCTTCGCCAGCGGATGATTGACAGCCACTTTGCCGCCCACACTGCTATCGTGTGCAAGGATCGTCGTTGGGATCTGAATGAACCCTATGCCCCTCATGTAGGATGCGGCTACGAACCCCGCCAAGTCTCCTACTACACCGCCTCCAAGCGCCAGCACCGCTGAACTGCGGTCCAGACCAGCCTGAATCGCAGTCGTAATCACTTCCTCGTAGACGGCAAGTGACTTAGAAGCTTCTCCGGATGGAATAACGTGGCTTACGACCGAATAACCTTGTTCGTGAAGCGAAGCTTCGACTTCAGCCAGATAGCGCGGGGCTACTTCGCTGTCGCTGACGACCAGCAGCGGGCTGCGGAGCGGAATGCCGGCTTCCCGGCAACGTTCCCCGATCTTGCGCAGCAATCCGCTGCCGATATGAATTGGATAAGAGCGCTCGCCTAAATCTACAGTAATACTGCGCATAATCAGTAGCTCTCCAGCTGCGCCAGGTAACTATTGTAGTTTGCTCTAATCTCCTCAAGTGAATCGCCGCCGAACTTCTCCAGGAATGCTTTGGCAATCTCCCAGGCAACCACGTTCTCCAGTACTACACAAGCTGCCGGAACAGCGCAGGCATCCGAGCGTTCCACCTGCGCGGTGAAAGGCTCCTTGGTGTCGATATCCACACTTTGCAGCGGTTTGTACAGGGTAGGAATCGGCTTCATGACACCGCGGACTACGACCGGCATTCCGTTAGTCATGCCGCCTTCAAAGCCGCCCAGCCGGTTGCTTGCCCGGTAATATCCCCGGGAGGCTTCATACATAATCTCGTCATGGACCTGTGAGCCGCGCAGGATGCCGGCTTCAAAGCCGATCCCGATCTCCACACCTTTGAAGGCATTGATCGACATGACGGCTCCGGCAATGGCTGCATCAAGCTTACGGTCGTACTGTACATAGCTTCCGAGTCCGACAGGCAATCCTTCAACGATGCATTCGACAATTCCGCCGATAGAGTCGCCTTCCTCCTTGATCTTGTCTATGTATGCCTCCATCTTCTGTTCCGTCTCTTTATCCACGACTCGTACGGAGGACTCTTCCGTCCGGGCAATTAATTCATCGATAGGCAGATTATTCGCAGGCGCTTCAATCTCCCCGATCCGGATCACCTGTCCGGCAATCTTGACACCGAACTCTGCCAGCAGCTGGCGGGCAACAGCGCCTACCGCCACTCTTGCGGCCGTTTCACGTGCGCTGGAACGCTCCAGTACATTCCGCAGATCGGTATGGTTATATTTCAATCCGCCGTTTAAGTCGGCATGTCCGGGACGCGGCCGGTTTACCCGCCGCTTCTCTTCATCACTGCCGGGAATCGGCTCAATATTCATAATATTCTTCCAGTGTGTCCAGTCCTTATTCTCTACTACCAAAGCTACCGGAGCACCTGTGGTATAGCCATGGCGCACACCGCCGACGATCTGTGCGGTATCCTTCTCGATCTGCATCCGGCGTCCGCGGCCGTAGCCCTTCTGCCGCCGCAGCAGCTGAAAATTAAGCTCTTCGAAGTTAAGTGTCAAATTGCTGGGCAGTCCCTCAATAATTGCTGTAAGCTGGGGGCCGTGCGTTTCCCCCGCTGTTAAATAGCGTAAACTCATGCTGCGTTCCCCTTTCACACTTTTAAACTGTAAACCGCTAAAATATTAAAACTCTTGCCTCATTATAGTATAGCCTTCCCGCTTTGACAAGAAAGGGATCGTGGGCAAAAGTCAGACTTGCGTCCATATAAGAACAGCGCCGCCTTACTCTTTCGAGCAAAGGCGGCGCTGCTAAACGTCCCGGTTCAGAGCCCTGAATCAGCTTCCGATCTTTCGCTGTGCAGGAGGAACAGTCTGCTTGCTCTCCTCAAGCTTAAGCAGGCTTTGCAGCTGCAGCTCTTCGACACCAAGAATTTGCCCGCATTCACGGACGGTCAGAAACCCGCGTCTGTATGCGGCAATGACCTTACTTTTGTCCATCTGGATTAACGACCTTTCGCATGGCATAAAGTACCTGCTATTCAGTATCACTGAAAGATTACGAAAGTATACCTATTTTTTCCGGTAGAAGAATGTTTCCGTTGACTCAAATCCGTATTGTGCAGGAGTGAAGATCTGTTCCGTGCTACCTACAAACAAATAACCGCCCGGACGCAGGCTGGCTGAGAACTTATGATAGAGCTTGTTCTTCGCTTCCTCTGTGAAATAGATCATTACATTTCGGCAGATGATCAGGTCAAACCCTTCATCGAATTTGTCGAGCAGCAGATTTTGCTTACGGAAATCAATATTCTTCTTCAGCGATTCACTAACCTTGAAAACTGGGCCCTCCGGAGTAAAGTACCGGTTCGCCACATCCTTTGGCACATCTTTCAAGGAACGTTCCAGATAGAGTCCCTGCTTCGCCTTCGCCAGTGCCCCGTCATCAATATCCGTAGCCAGAATGCCGGTCTGTGACAGGATGTTTTTGTCAGACAGGATCATAGCCAGCGTATACGGCTCTTCTCCGGTTGAGCAGGCAGCGCTCCACAATTTCATCCTGCGGCCTGAGCGCTGCAGTTCCGGCAGTATAACATCCCGCAGTACTTCCCAGCGGTTCGGGTTGCGCCAGAATTCTGAGACGTTGATCGTCATCCGGTCCAGAAATTCATAGAATAAAGATTTATCCTTCATCATTGCAGCAAAAAATTCAGCAAAAGTATGATACCCGTTCTTTGTCCGGAGCGTCGTCAGACGGCGCTTCATCTGAGCTTCCTTGTATTGGGCCAGATCAATTCCGGTGCTTTGCTTAACATTATGAATAAACCCGGTGTAATCCGGGTCTGGTGCTGTTGAATTCTCTTCATGATCAGCCATTATAATCCCTGCCTCCCGCCTGGAGTTACATCCAGACTGCGATGTCTTTGCTGTAGTCTGCCAGTTCTTCCGGAGCAAAGAAATTAGCTATTTCGCGCTCTGCACTTTCCGGCGAATCCGATCCATGGATCAGGTTAAGCGGAGTATGGCTGGCAAAATCACCGCGGATCGTGCCCGGCAATGCTTCGCCAACTTTCGTTTTGCCGATCATCAGACGGGACAACGCGACTACATCATCGCCTTCCCATACCATAGCGAATACGGGACCGGAAGTGATAAAGCTTACCAGTCCAGGGAAAAAGTCTTTGCCTTCATGTTCTGCATAATGCTTTTTGGCTTGCTCTTCCGTAACGGTAATCAGCTTCGCAGCAATCAGCTTGAATCCCTTATCCTCCAGGCGGGCGACAATACGCCCGATCAATCCGCGCTGTACGCCATCGGGCTTGATCATCAGATACGTTTTTTCCATAGAGTCACTCTCCATTTTCGCTTAGTCCAATAAATAACCGGTTTGAGACAAGTCCCAGCTTTATATTATGGTTATATTTTCTGATATTATCAGAAACCCTGCCATCTGTGAACGTTTAATATTTTGGGGAATAAGAGGCTTAGTAAGCACGTCCGGTTACAAAAAAGGCAATATCCCGCAGATTCCGTTTGGTCTTGTTAGTCGGAAGCTGGTCCAGCGCGGCCAGTGCTTTGTCGATGTAGCGTGAAGCCAGCGCTTCTGCACGGGTAATTCCGTCTCCGGACAGGATCAGATCAATGGCACGGCCAACACCGGCTTGCTCTGCGCGGATAGAGGCCAATTCCTCCAACAGCGGCGCTCGCAGGCGCGTGTCCTCCAGACTGTAAATCACCGGAAGCGTAATATTGCCCTGCCTCATATCACTGCCCGGCGGTTTGCCGATCTGCTTCTCTGTTCCCGAGAGATCCAATAAGTCATCGCGGATCTGAAACGCCATCCCGACATTATAACCGTAATTATAGAGCAGGCGGGCAGTTTGTGGCTCTGCGTCCGCAGCCAGTGCACCAAGCTCGCAGCTGATAGCGATAAGGAGCGCTGTTTTGCGGCGGATCCGCCGCAGATAATGGCGTACACTTTGCTCACTGTTGAAGAAATCGCGGATCTGTTCCATTTCTCCGATGGACATCTCCACCATTGCTTTCGAAAGGATCTGATGAATCCGCGGATTTTTGAGTTCAGAGGTGATGACAAGTGCCTTGGCATAGATATAATCACCGGTATACATGGCGATCTTATCGCCCCATTTGGCCTTGACGGTAAGCTCTCCCCGGCGAAGCTCGGCATCATCGATGACATCATCGTGCACTAGTGAAGCGCTATGTATCAGCTCCAGCGGAATTGCGACACGCTTCAGTTTCTCCAGATCATATTGTCCGAATTTGCCGCCCATGAGCACAAATACCGGTCGTAGCCGTTTGCCGCCTGCCTTCAGCAGGTGAAGAGAAGTCTCGGTCAGCAGTTCGTCGTCACCTTGAACACTGCGGTATAGCTCTTTTTCAATCTGATCCATATCCTTATTCAGCAATCCGAATATTTGCATTCGCTTCATTCTTTCACCCGTGTCAGCAGATTGTGGCTCCAAAGCTCCATCTTCACTTCCTGCGGCAGCAGGCCCAATTCATAGGCATAGCGGAAATAGAGGTTCAGACCTTCCTGCTGCCTTTCCCCAAAGTCATAACATAAATTACTGAAGTACCCGTGCCAATATTCAGGTGTGCCTCCAACCGAGGAGCAGGCCTCCCGGATAATCGGAGCAAGCTTGTTTACCCCGCGTACTTTACTCTCTACAAAAGCCTCGGCAATTTCGGCGATCGCCTCCGGCTTGTCTCTCGCTGCCTCACGGTTAACCGCCCAGACTGCAAAGGTCATGCTGTGTCCGGTCCATTCTTTCCAGACCTCGCCAAGATCCGTGACGATGTAGCCCTGATCCTGCCAGGTAGCCTTGATCGCATTGTCGCCAATCAGAAGACAGGCATCCGCCACTTCCATCATCCTGTCCAGATCGGGTTCTGCCGTCACATATTCCGGTTTGCAGCCGGCCGCCTTCTCCAGCAGAATCTTCAGCAGATTCACTGAAGTCGCTGAGGTGTTGGTTACCGCTATTCTTCCATGCCCAATCTGCGTGTAAGGCACGCGGGAGAACAGCATGATGGATTTTACCGGGCCATCCGCACTGACAGACAAATCCGGCAGCAGCAGCAGCCGGTCACTTAACGCCGCATAAGCAAAAGAAGATAAGGCGCCTACATGAATCGTCCCCCGGGCCATCCCCTGATTAAGAATGGCAGGCACTTCACTCACCATCTCTGCCGGATAGCTTAACGAAGAGGGGTGGAAATTGTGAAATACCGGCCATGAGTTGGTATAGCTGATTTTGCCAATAACGGTATGCTGAGGATTACTCATTCGTCTCCCCCCATCTGCGGAATAAATGGTGTTCAATGTTAAAGCTGTCCAGCACTTTCCCAACCATGAAGTTAACCAAATCATCCATGCTGGTCGGGCCAAAATAAAAGGCTGGCATTGCCGGTATTAGCTTGACTCCTAGCCGCGAAAGCTTCAGCATATTTTCCAGATGAATGGCATGAAGCGGTGTCTCACGGGGCACAAGCACCAGGGGTCTTCCTTCCTTCAGCATCACATCAGCAGCCCGCGTCATCAGGTTGTCCGAGCTTCCATGCGCTACAGCAGACAGCGTTCCCATCGAGCAAGGCATAATAATCATTCCTTCTGTACGGAAGGAGCCGCTGGCAATGGATGCCCCGATATCCGCAATAGGGTGATAAAGCAGAGAACCGGGATAGCCTTTGAACTGTTCGTTCAAAAAGCCTTCCCGGTCTGTGGCGGCAAAACCCAGTTCTTCTTTGAACACCCGCCAGCCTGCATTGCTGACCACAAGATGGACCGTATACCCCAGTGCAAGCAGGGTTTCCGTCAGACGGACGCCGTAAATTCCGCCGCTCGCCCCGGTGATTCCTACGACGAAGTGTTTCGGTTTCAGCTCTGTCATCAGTAAAACTGCACCACCAAGTCAATCAGAGTAAAGGAAAACACGACGATGCTCAGCACACCGTTCATTGTAAAAAACGCTGTCTGCAAACGGCTTAAATCGCTTGGGGACACAATATGATGTTCATAAAACAGGATAATATAAGCAATCAGCATTCCAGCCACATACCACCAGCTTAAATCAGTAATAAAGAGCAGGGAAACAAATCCGATACCCGTCAGAATATGGAATACCTTAGCAATATCCAGTGCACGGGCCACTCCAAAGCGCACAGGGATGGAATACAAGCCTTCTTTTACATCAAACTCAACATCCTGGCAGGAATAGATAATATCAAAACCGGCGGTCCAGAACACAATAGTGAAATAAAAAATCATGGCGGTCCAGTCTACATTGCCCGTAACCGCAACCCAGCCCCCCAGAGGAGCGAGCGCAATGGTTAATCCGAGGATCAGATGGCAGGCCCAGGTAAAACGCTTAGTGAAGGAATAGAACACCAGCAGAAATACAGCAATAGGCAGAAGCTGAGCAGATAGGGGATTCAGCTTAAAGGCTGCCCAGAATAATAAAAAGAACGAAATTGCGATGAACACTGATACTTCTCCAACCTTCAATAGCCCTGCGGGAATTGCCCTTCCGGCTGTCCGGGGATTCTTCGCATCACTAATCCGGTCTATCAGCCGGTTCAACCCCATAGCCGCGCTTCGTGCACCGAACATGGCGATAATGATCCAGCCAATCTGTGACCAGGATGGCAGCTGGCCGAACATTACAACGGATCCTAACAGCGCACCCATAAAGGCGAACGGTAAAGCAAATACAGTATGTTCAAACTTAATCATTTGCAGGAAAACGCCGACTTTTTTAAACATTACAATTCTCCTTGAACCCAATATGTAATGCAGCGATGCCTCCGGTCAAGGGGAAGGATTCCACTTTCTGCAGCCCGGTTTCACGAAAAATCACCGATAGCTGCTCTCTGTCCGGGAAGAGGGCCAGTGATTCCGGTAGCCATTTATATTGCTCATATCTTTTGGCAAACAGTTTACCCAGGAGCGGAAGCATCCGCTCAAAATAAAAATAATAAATGCCCTTGAACGGCTGCTTCATCGGTTTAGAAAGCTCCAGACAGACAACCATTCCTCCCGGTTTCACCACACGCTTCATTTCATTCAACACTTGAACGAGATCAGGCACGTTGCGAAGCCCGAAGCCTATTGTTGCATAGTCAAAGGAGTTGTCACCAAACGGAAGATCCATGGCATTGCCCTGGATGAGGGAGATACGGTCCTGAAGGCCTTGCGATTCAACTTTGCGCCGGCCCACTTCAAGCATTCCTGCACTGAAATCCAGTCCCATCACGGAACCGGTCTGGCTCGCCTCTGCGAGTGCGATACTCCAGTCACAAGTGCCGCAGCAAAGGTCTACTGCCGAATCGCCCCGCTTCATCGCCATCTTGCGCATGGTGAATTTACGCCAGGCTTTATGGCGGCGGAAGCTCAAAATATCATTCATCAGGTCATATTTACCTGCGATGCTCTCAAATACGGAATGAACAAATTGCTCTTTCGGCTTAACACCTTTATCACCCAAAGCAGAAGTCTTCTCTATCGTCATACTCTACCCCTCCACGGCTGCTTGTCCAGAAATTTTCATCTGCAGGAGGAAGCGGTCCAGCACTGTGCTGAGCTCACTGATCAGATGCTCGTCCTTAATACCCTGCAGCAGTCCTTGGATGGACTGAAGCGATTCGTGAAGCTTGTCGGTCAGCAGGGTGTCACATTTGTATTTCATTTTCAGTTTCTTCCAGTCCTTAAGGTCCATGTTCTGCCCGCGAAGCAGTTCAACCTCATCCTCCGATGCACTCTCCAGCATTTTCCAGTAACAGTACCCTTCCCGGGCATTTCCGGGATCATTACTGCGCCGCAGTTCGGAGCACACCGTTTCACAATGGCTAAACTCGGCCAGCAGCTTCTCCCAAAGTTCGGTGAGCGCCCCTTCAATCATCGGTGTAAAAGAAAGGAACAGCCGCATATTGAGCTGAACCGAATGCCGCAAATATTGTTCCGCGGAGAGCAGCATCTCCTTCATTTTGCCGTATAAACGGGCCTTCATCACGTTAAAGTCAGCGATCGCCGAACTTAAACTGCCCACCATCTCAATCTGTCCGCGTTTCGCAAGCAAGTGATAGAACCAGCCGCTGAAATAGTCGCCGGCCAGCACTTTAAGCTGCCGGGAACGCATAAGGTCGCCACCGGGATCATCCTGAGTACGGTCGATGATCTCATGCGTATCGAGAGCGAGCTGCACAAGGCCAGTAACAAGCGTGTAGAGCTCCCTGTTACGGTCTTCAGCTTCAGTGCCGTAACTCAGAAAAATATATAACAAATGACTACGCCCATCCGAAAACGGCGGCAATTCCGTATGCCGCTGAATCATGTCGTAGTCTGTGTAGGGTTGAACTAATTGCGGTATGCGGTACGGTTTCATTTCAGCCTCCGAAGCCATTGACGTTATTACAATATCTTTGTTCACAATCTTGTCTATTATATCACATGTTTTTTTGTCACGCACGATGGGGCGTCCTAGTTTCTTTTACCCATATCAGGGATAAATGAACTGCTTCCGCCACAGCTCGCTTTCACTAATACGGAAGCCTTTCTTAAGGCGGTCAGGCAACGGCCCATTGCCGGCCCATTGCAGCTCCTGCTGCAGCTGGAGCGACCATTCCTTACGGCGGATATCCCCGGCGAGCAAGAGGCGCCGGCTGTCCAGCCATTTATCCTCCGCTACGATACGCAGCAGCAGCTGGTCAATATTCTCCGTGTCTTGAAAGGCAAAAGAAACCGCCAGTGCCATGTTCTGATATAACTCCTGAGGCTCATGATCGTTGCCAGTTACCTTTAGATCCAGCGACAGGATCTGATTCTTCCAGCCGACACTGTCAATGTCGAGGCTGAAGGGCAGCTTGCTTATCACATCTACGAGATTATCATTTGCAAGCGTGGTACTGCCCCTGCCAAGGGTCTCCACCGAGCGAGACTGCTGCAGAGCTGGTTCGAGGGACGCCAGACGCGGCAAGATTACAGCAACCGCAGCGGTCAGCAGCATTGCAATTCCGATCAGCCAGCTCCGGTTCATAGCCCGCCCCCTATCCATAGTTTCCGCCAAGCAGTGACATTATACGATCATACAGACTTGCCTATATCTAGTTATATTTTGAAAAAAAGCAGGCTATGCCTGCTTTTCAGCTTTCACTCTCCAGTTGTCCGTGTTTGCTCCATATTTCTGCTTTACCGCGGATTTTCATAGCTGAGGTATGATCGGTGAATTGAGCGATCAGCACCTCTCCTTTATCCAGCTTCTCCGTGTGGTGAAACCGCGTATCCAGGCCCCGGGTAAGGCCGATTACCTGAACGCCGTTCTCCTTGGCCTTTACCACGATGTATTCGCTGCCGGCCGGTGCAGGGCTAACGCCATTATTCTTCTCGGTCATGTTTAATCCTCCTTAACGTTTTAGTCCTGCAACAACAAATGCCGCCTTGGAGGGCGGCATCGTCAATACTCGGAAAGAGACTATAGGATTGATATGTAGAAATCTCTATTTGATTCCGTCTTTAAGCGCTTTACCTGGTTTGAAAGCAGGTACTTTGCTTGAAGGAATTTCGATTTCTTCACCAGTTTGCGGGTTGCGGCCTTTACGTGCGGAACGTTCGCGCACTTCAAAGTTTCCGAATCCAACCAGTTGTACTTTATCGCCGCTTTGCAGAGCTCCTGTGATCGCTTCGAAAACGGCATCTACCGCTTTAGTAGCATCTTTCTTGGGAAGTTCAGTTGCTTCTGTAACTACGTTGATCAAATCTGATTTATTCATGTCTTCTCACCTCCCTGGGCAAATTTCCGGTATCATACACTGTTTCCGTTTCAACGCAAAATATACGTGATAATCCCGTTTATTACTAGATACTGGCGCCCTTCTTCCTAGAAGCGCAACAAACTTATAGTAATACAGCCCACCCATAATTTCAAGGCGTTACTCAAAAAAGGAGCAGAAAGTATCATTTGAGGAGAGAATATCCGCTGAAATGATAGACTAATACTGTTAGATTCTTCAATTTAAGTACAAAAAAGAGAGCGGATTATCCTCCGCTCCCTTTTCTGACAACTGGTTCATCAGGTATCGTTGATTTATAAAATAATGGCGATAAGTCCGCCTGAGCCCTCATTAATGATTCGTCCAAGCGTTTCCTGCAGCTTATAGCGGGCATTGTCCGGCATCATGGCGATTTTGCCCTGTATGCCTTCACGCACGATGGAATGCAGTGAGCGGCCGAAAATATCTGACTCCCAAATTTTAATGGGGTCATTCTCAAAGTCCTGCATCAGATAGCGCACCAGCTCTTCACTCTGCTTCTCAGTGCCGATAATCGGCGAAAATTCCGATTCCACATCAACCCGGATCATATGAATGGATGGGGCTGTCGCCTTCAGGCGGACTCCAAAGCGTGATCCTTGGCGGATCAATTCCGGTTCATCGAGCGCCATTTCAGCCAGCGACGGTGCAGCAATACCGTAGCCTGTTGTTTTGACCATTTCCAGCGCTTCTGAGAAACGGTCGTATTCACGCTTGGCATGTGCGAAGTCCTGCATCAGCTGCAGCAGATGATCTTTGCCGCGGATTTCAACACCGACCACTTCCATGAGCACCTGATCGTACAGCTCTTCTGGAGCGTACAGATCAATTTCAGCCACTCCCTGACCCATGTTCATGCCGCTGAGTCCGGCTCTGTCAATGAAGTCATATTCGGTAAACTGGGAGACCAGACGGTCGACATCCCGCAGACGGCGGATATCTTTTACCGTATCCCGGACGGAATTCTCGTAGCTGCTGCGCAGCCAGTGGTTCTCGCCAAGCACCATGACCCAGCTAGGCAGATTGACGTTAACCTCATGTACCGGGAATTCATAGAGCACTTCCCGCAGCACACCGGTCACATCCTCCTCCGTCATATTGGCGGCGCTGAGCGTCATCACCGGAATATCGTATTTCAGAGCCAGCTCACTGCGGAGCTGCTGTGCTTCCTCACTGCGCGGCCGTGTAGAGTTGATTACAAGCACGAACGGCTTGCCGACCTCCTTCAGTTCAGCAATAACACGCTCTTCCGAGTCAATGTAGGAGTGGCGCGGAATTTCAGCAATTGTGCCGTCCGTAGTCACTACTACACCCAGTGTGGAGTGCTCCTGAATCACTTTGCGTGTGCCAATCTCCGCCGCTTCCTGAAAAGGAATCGGTTCCTCAAACCAAGGTGTGGAAATCATACGGGGCCCGTTTTCATCCTCGTAGCCCTTTGCGCCTTCGACGGCATACCCTACACAATCGACCAGCCGGACATTCACTTCAAGGCCTTCCGCAACCTTGATCTGCACCGCGTTGTTCGGCACAAATTTCGGCTCTGTTGTCATGATTGTTTTGCCAGCTGCGCTCTGCGGCAGTTCATCCACAGCTCTTACCCGGTCTGCTTCGCTCGTTATGTTCGGCAGAACAATCGTCTCCATGAAGCGTTTGATGAATGTCGATTTCCCCGTGCGAACCGCGCCGACGACGCCAAGATAAATGTCTCCGCCGGTACGCTCGGCAATGTCCTTGAAAATATCCACTTTTTCCAAAAGAGATCCCCTCCTCATATTACTCCGAAGAAAAAATGCCTGAAGAGCATCGACTTCGCGTTCCGCCGGTAAACTGACCCTTGCAGGACATCCACCGGACTTGGCATTGCCCGCCAGGGAGCCTAGCCTGCCTAAGCGGAACATTCTTGCCCCGCGCTAAACTCCGAATGCTCGGACATGCATTTGGACTAGTATCATCATATGTATCCGGAACGGATTTATGACCCGCAGCTGAGCAATTTATACACGAATTTCACAAAAGCCAGCTGCTGCCCGGAAACCTTCTCATCAAGCATATGAAAAACGGGCGGCGTATAGAACTGATTCACTCTTTTCAAAGCACAGGCAAACACAAATAAGCCCCCTGAGTTAGGGGGATGGTTATACACTGCTGATTATTTACTTATGGCTGGGGAACAGGCTTGCCGCTGACCCACAGATAGGGTAAGGACTTCACCGGCACATAAAAAGAAGCCGTCTCCAGTTCGGTTCTCAAGTCCTTATCGGGCCCCGGGGTACTCCCATTTTTGTCTATTGCAGACATAATATCAAGGACATAATCAACATACACCCTGCCGTTCTTATCCATCATAAACTCCAGCGGCTCTCCGGAATAAACACTCTTCAGTGTAATCCCAGACGTCCCCGCCTGCTTGGAATCGATGGAAAAAAGCCCCGGATAACGTTCCTCCCCTGCCGGAAGCTTGCCCCCGTGATCGGCCTTGTAGCGGTTCACCTGACGCTGGACATCATTAACCTTCTGTACAGTGACGAGATCCATCAGCTTCACAACAGGAGCAGTTTCCTCATCGAGAATCAGAAAATAGGAATTTCCGCCCTTTTCAAAGGCAGCTGACGGAATTTCCTCTAAATACCCCTGCTGGCGCAGTTTTTCAAGGTCAACCACGAACTTCTCATAACGCGGTGTGGCCTCATCGCTATTAAGAATAGGCAGCAGCCCTTCCACCTGCTGATAATCATCAACAGCCGCCTGAACGCGCCTGACGCTCTCCCTGCTGCTGCTTCCCGGCTGCATCTGCTCTTCGGGATACATGCAGCCTGCCAGTACAGAAAGCAGCAGGATGATTCCTGCAAGCAGCCCTAGTCTTGCTCCTTGCCTATTCACTCTCCTGGCGAGTTTCACAGCTTCCGCCCCCCGTCGTTCAATCGCTGAAGGCTCCAATCTTCAGCATCTTATCAGTTACTACCATAGCTCGTCCCTTTCACCACGGCGTGCAGCTTCCAGCCTGCGGCGTACAGCCGCTTTGAGCGGGTCTTCGGGAACACTGACGCTCAAATCGCTGCAGACGGCAGCCTGGCAGGCCAGACGGACGCCTTGCTCCAGCAGGCTGCCCAGCTTGCGCCGTTCGGCCTCACCGGGTGGGCGCAGCGCTCCGGATTCCTGCTGTTCCACAGTCACCTTGCACATCAGACAGGCGGCTTTACCTCCGCAGCGTGTAGGCAATACCACTCCGGCCTTGCGGGCAGCCTCCAGCAGCGATGTCCCATGCTTAACAACCGCTATTCGTTCCTCGGGCAGAAAAGTAACCTTATATCCATTTTGCAGCTTCATCCTACAGCTTCCTTCCCTAGCTATGTTTCAGGCATTGCATTTTTGTAAATGCTTACATAATTGAAGCCGCTCCGCTGAGCAGGCCGATTAACATGATAACAAAGGCAACTATGGACAAAATGGCTCTAAGCACGCCTTTCGTCTTGCTGCGGGCAAAGGTGATCAGAAACACAGATACTCCCATGATAAGTATCGCAATAAGAGATAACCACATCTTCGTCATCGGATCCATAGCTGAGCCGCCTCCTGCCGTTTATCTTTAATTGCGAATATTATAGCATGAACATTATATCAAGAAACCTATAAAGTCCATCCCACAGCAAAAAAAGAGCAAAGACCCTGGAATCTGCTCGGACTCCAGGTCGTTTGCTCTCCGCAATATGAAGAGAAATACTATTTTTTCATTAACATTTTCATCAAAGACTCCATTGTGCCGGAGTTTGTGCCGCCTTTTTTGACAGCACTAATAATCTCCTGCACAGTAGCCTCGCTGACCGGCACCTTCGCCATGGCTGATACCTGCTTGATTAACTGGCGGAGCTGGGCTTCATTCTGCATGGTTCCCGGCTTGACCGTACTGGCCAGCTTTTTAACCGCACCCGGCGTTATATTCTTGCCTGCCTTTTTGTTGATGGCATTTAATGCATCTTTGGAAAAATCTCTGTCCACTCTTCTTCCCTCCTCCGTCAATCCCCATTACAACATATGAGAATCGCCGGCAAAAGGTGAACAGGATCAGGAATGCCACTGCTCCCAGGTTTCTTGTGAGATGGCTTCCATCTCCGTCTTGCGGTCACGGCCCATCAAGGCTTCTACTGCGCTGCGGGGTGTTCTTCCCTTGAACAGCACGTGGTAGATCTGGTCGGTAATCGGCATCTGCACGCCCAAATTCAATGAAATCGCATAGGCCGCCTCCGTCGTACGGATTCCTTCTACAACCATGCCCATGGAATCCAGTACTTCAGCAAGCGGTTTACCTTGTCCCAGCATCCAGCCTGCACGCCAATTACGGCTATGCTGGCTCGTTGCCGTCACGACCAGGTCACCGAGTCCAGCCAGACCGGAGAAGGTCAACGGGTTCGCCCCCAGCTCGACACCGACGCGGGAAATTTCAGCGAGTCCGCGGGTCAGCAGCGCTGCTTTGGCATTATCTCCGAAGCCCAGACCATCTGACAAACCGGCGCCAAGGGCGATAATATTTTTTAGAGCTCCTGCCAGCTCTACCCCCAGCTGATCGCGGTTGGTATAGACACGGAAATCGTTGTTAATGAACAGTCCCTGCGCGATGGCAGCCCGTTCTTCATCAGCCGATGCGACAACAACCGTTGTCGGACAGAGACGGACCACTTCCTCGGCATGACTGGGTCCGGAGAGGACCACAATCTGCCCTTCACTGCACCCCAGCTCTTCGGAAATTACTGTCGACATCCGCTTCTTTGTTTCTGTCTCAAAACCCTTCGTGGCATGAATACAGAGCATATCTTCCTTCCAAAAGCTCTTTAAGCTGCGCGCTACTTGACGCATACCGGATGACGGTGCAACAATTACTACCGCTTTGGAACCGTCCACTGCTTTTTCCATGTCTGTAGTGGCAATGATGTTCTTTGGTAAAGACACTCCCGGTAAAAAGTGTTCGTTCGTATGCGCCTCATTAATCTCGGCAGCTTGCTCAGGCCTACGTGTCCATAGATAAACTTCCGAGTGGTTAGCCGCCAGCACAGATGCCAGCGCAGTTCCCCAACTGCCCGCGACCAGCACGGTTACTTTATCAGACAACGCGATTCCCCTCCTTGACTTTGGAGCCGATTTTATTCTCTCTTCCCTGAGAGATCTTTACAATATTGCTGCGGTGCCGCCAGAAGGCAAACACAGCGATAATCAGGCTGCCCCAAAGCTCAGGAGCTGTAAATCCGGTAAACAGCAGAAAGACCGGAGTAAGCGCCACAAAAATAAGTGAGCCGAGAGACACATAACGGGTGAACACAATAGCCAGGATTGCAATAATGCCGGCAGTCAGCGCAGGCCAAAAGCAAAGTGTGGCCATCACGCCGATGGTCGTTGCAATCCCCTTTCCTCCGCGGAAGTGAAAATAAAGCGGCCAATTGTGCCCGATAATGGCAGCAATACCGCAGGCGACGGCCACCCAGCCTCCCCAGCCGCCAGCCCAGGTTCCGAGCCAGACCGCAGCAATTCCCTTCAGTACGTCCAGAACCAGCACCAGTATGGCCGGTCCTTTCCCCATCACTCTAAGTGTATTAGTAGCTCCGGCATTCCCGCTTCCATATTGGCGGATGTCAATCCCCTTGAGCAGCCGGGCAAGCAATACACTGAAGCTGACAGAGCCAAGCAAATAGCTTACAACGATAACCAGAAGTTCAAACGCCACTACTCTTCTCCCCTAACCTTCGTTTTCGGATTTGCGCCGCGTAAAGAGACGGATCGGTGTACCTTCGAAATTGAACGCTGCACGGATTTTGTTCTCCAAATAACGTTCGTAGGAGAAATGCATCAGTGACGGATCATTTACGAACACAACAATCGTCGGCGGCTTCACCGCAACTTGGGTTACGTAGTTGATGCGCAAACGGCGTCCTTTGTCCGTAGGCGGAGGGTTAATCGCTACAGCATCAGATACTACATCATTAACCAGATGCGTCGTAATCCGCAGGGCATGCTGCTGGGCAACATGCTGTACAACCGGAAGCAGCTTCTGAAGACGTTGTTTCGTAAGTGCTGACAAGAAAACAACCGGAGCATAGGTCATAAACAGGAAATGGTCGCGGATCGTGTTCTCAAAGTTCTGCATCGTCTTATCGTCCTTCTCGACGGCATCCCATTTATTCACTACGAAGATCGAAGCTTTCCCTGCATCATGGGCATAACCGGCAATATGCTTGTCCTGGTCGATAATGCCTTCCTGGCCGTTGATGACAACAAGTACTACATCAGCCCGCTCAATCGCACGCATGGCACGCATGACACTGTATTTCTCTGTAGTTTCATATACTTTGCCGCGTTTACGCATACCCGCTGTATCAATCAGGACATACCGCTGTCCATCCCGTTCAAAAGGAGTATCGATCGCATCGCGTGTAGTTCCGGCAACATCACTGACTATAACGCGTTCTTCACCGAGAATAGCGTTCACGAGCGAGGATTTCCCTACGTTCGGGCGTCCAATTAAAGCAACACGAATCACATCTTCATCGTATTCTTCATCTTCCTTTTCCGGAAGCTTTTCAGTAACCGCATCCAGCAGATCGCCGATTCCGGTACCATGGCTGCCGGAAATACCGATCGGATCGCCAATTCCGAGGCTGTAGAATTCATAGATGTCTTCCGTACGCTTCATATTATCCACTTTGTTGATCGCCAGTACGATCGGCTTGCCGGACCGGAACAGAATCTGCGCTACCTCTTCATCTGCATTCGTAAGACCGCTTTTCGCCTCACACATAAAGACGATGACATCCGCTTCCTCGATCGCCAGCTCCGCCTGAACGCGGATCGATTTCAGAATCGCATCTTCACCGTCAATCTCAATTCCTCCGGTATCAATTACACTGAAGGATTTACCGTTCCAATCGGAAACGCCATAAATCCGGTCACGGGTAATCCCCGGTTTATCTTCTACAATGGCCAGTCTATCACCAATCAGCCTGTTAAATATCGTCGATTTCCCGACGTTAGGCCTGCCGACAATGGCCACAACGGGTCTTGCCATATTCATTCCTCCTGTCTTCCTTACGTATTTCATCATAGCAAAAAACAATTCAATTGGAAAACACAATCGGCGAACCCCCGAATGAGGGCCCGCCGATTACTTTACCCGGTATGACACCAAATATAAGACACATAAGTCACCCTATGCGGTATCCTTATATTTCTGTGTAAACATAAATTAAGGGATTAGTTATTGCCCTTGAATTTGTCCAGCTTGTCGCCGAAACGTTCAGCCAGAGTGAAGCTGAGGCCTTCGTTGCTGAGCGAAACGTTAGGATTGTTCAGCACTTCTTTAGGCGCTCTGTCTCTGCTCTCTCTGCGTTCAGGTCTAGCCGTAGGAGCCGGAGCTTCTTCGGTTTCCTTGATGCTGAGGCTAACACGCTTCTCGGATGGATTGAAGTCCAGAACCTTCACTTGAACTTCTTGTCCTTCTTTGAGAACTTCATGCGGAGTGCCGATGTGCTTGTGGGAGATTTGCGAGATGTGCACAAGGCCTTCTACGCCTGGAAGCAGCTCAACAAATGCGCCGAAGTTTACAAGGCGTTTAACTTCACCTGTTACTACATCGCCAATGTTGATTTTGCCGGCAGCGGAATCCCAAGGTCCTGGAGCAGCCGCTTTGATGCTGAGGCTGATTTTGCCTTTTTCAGGGTCCACTTTAAGGACTTTAACGCGAACTTTGTCGCCTTCAGATACAACATCAGATGGTTTTTCCACGTGGTTCCAAGCGATTTCGGATACGTGAACCAGACCGTCAACGCCGCCTACATCAACAAATGCGCCGAATTGAGTCAGACGTTGTACTGTACCTTCGATGATTTGTCCTTCGGACAGCTCGGACATAATCTTTTGTTTGTTGGCTTCGAATTCTTCTTCCAGCACTTCTTTGGCAGACAGAATAACCTTGCTGTTCTCGCGGTCCAGTTCTTTCACTTTCACGCGCAAGGTGCGGCCTTTGTAGTCGCTGAAATCTTCTACGAAGTGACGTTCAACCATGGATGCAGGAATAAATCCGCGAGCGCCAACGTCAGCCACAAGGCCGCCTTTGACAACATCAGCCACAGTAACTTCGAATGCATCTTGGGAAGCAAAATACTTTTCAAGATCTTCCCATGATTTTTCGCTGTCAACCGCACGTTTGGAGAGCACAAGGCTTTCCTTGTTGTCGTTGATGCTGACTACTTTGCATTCCACTTCTTGTCCAACTTCAACCGCTGCAGCAGCGTTGTCCAGCTGTACGGAAGAAAGTTCGCGAATCGGAATCACACCGTCGTATTTATATCCAATGCTTACATAAGCTTGGTTATCTTCGATTTTGACGATTGTTCCTTTCACGGTATCGCCTTTTTTCAGAGAAATGATTTCCAAACCTTCTTGGCTAGTCACTTCTTCTTCATTGCTGGCAACAGGCACAGTGGATTCCACAGTTTCCGTTGCTTCTACGGTTTCGTTGTTCTCAACATTAGCCGCAGCTTCCTGATTTCTTGTTTCTTCAGACATGTGATTACCCTCCTCGATTCAAAACCCCATTTATTTAAACCCGCGTAGCGCAGAGTTCAAAACAATCATTACATGTAATACCACTTGTATTTTTAAGTTAGTATGTTCCAAAAAATAGCGGTTATGCCGTTATTCCTCAGCATTCGTAAAAAGCTCAAAGCTAACGGATTTATTTCGTACTGGGCCTGCCGGTCTTACTCATCTCATGGATCCGTCCCATAATTACGTCGGTAACTTCTTCAAGAGATTCGCTGCCTGCTCCGGCAAATGAGCTGAGATCAATGGGTTCCCCATAAATAACGGTCATTCGGCGGAATGGCTTATAAGAACCGATAATAGCGGCCGGAACAACTGCTGCGCCGCTGCGAAGCGCAAAGCTTGCTGCGCCTTTCTTAGCAACGCCGGAATCAGAGTTACGCGTTCCTTCCGGAAAAATGCCCATAACATGTCCGCTGCGAAGCGTATTAAGGGCCGTTTTAATGGATTCTTTGCTTACGCCGCCACGTTTGACAGGAAAAGCGCCCAGTTTGTCTATGAGCCAGCCCAGCACCGGAACCTTGAATAGTTCGGCCTTGGCCATATACTTGACCTGACGTTTCAGCTTAATCCCAATCGTCATCGGATCGAGCAGGCTGATATGGTTCGCGCAGAGCAGTACCCCGCCCTCCTTTGGCACATTTTCTTTCCCCACAATCTTGAGCGGGAACAGGATGGCATAAATCAAGCGAAGCAATCCACGGCAAATAACATAAATCATGAATGATTTCTCTCCCCGTTAACATGAGATCTGCAGTGGGAGACAATAGCTTCCACGGCTTGATGGATATCCATATAGGTCGTGTCAAGAAGAATAGCATCCTCTGCACGGCGCAGCGGCGAAATCTCCCGTCCTTCATCAAGACGGTCACGGGCTGCAATATCGTGTTCAAGCTGCTGGAGAGTCACTGTTTCCGCATCTTTCAGCTCCTTGTAACGGCGGAGGGCACGTTCCTCCACACTTGCCGTCATGAAAATCTTCACTTCGGCATCCGGCAGTACGGTCGTACCGATATCGCGGCCGTCCATGACTACCCCTTTGCGGAGTGCCATCTGACGCTGCAGATGACTGAGTCTGGATCTTACGCCTTCGAGTTTCGAATACTGCGATACTTGACCGCTGACCTGAAGACTGCGGATATGTGGGGTTACGTCTTCCCCATTAATAAGCACCTTCTGTACATCTTCCTCCGGAATAAGCTCAATCACCATATCGCGGACGAGTTCATCCACCTTATCATGGGCTTCCGGCGGTATGCCTTCACGGAGCATATACCAGGTAATTGCGCGGTACATAGCACCCGTATCAACATAAATGTAAGACAGCTTGCGTGCTACCAATCGGGCTACAGTACTCTTGCCTGCCCCGGCAGGTCCGTCGATGGCGACGTTAATTCTGTCGTTAGTATGTGTCCCCTGCCTATCCAACGGGGCATTCCTCCTCAAACACTCTTTCGTCCGGAAAAACGGCAAAGCCGCATATTTCCAGGGACTTACTGATATTATCAAGAAAAAAGCAGGCATTGCCTGCGACTTATAAAATTATACCACAGTTTGGAACACAGTGCAAAACAGCATATGCCGCTAAACGCATACAAACATCCGGTAAAAGGGTCAGCGGTTGCGGAAATCAAACTGCCGTTCAAAGCAATAGCGGATAATTTTTTGCCGTTCAGCATCAGAAATGGACAGGAACTTCAGCATAACGAGACTGCGCCCGTTTTCCAGCGGCTTCATCCGCACAATTTCCCCTTCAAAATTCGCATGCTCCATGCTGCCGTTGCGGTAAGGAAGGAGCAGCCAGCAGCTGAGCTTGTCGGAAACCGCAAGCTTAACCTTGGCGTCGCTGAGAAATGAAGTTCCCCCGCCCCCGATATCATCGGTCCGGACGAGAAAACGGCTGCCTAGTGCATCTTTCACAGCGAGCTCAAGCTCAGCGTTAACGCGCAAAAAACTGCGGCGCTGAATTTTGAAGATGGATTCCGCTTCCGGCTTGCGAATCCGGACCATACGGATCACATCTTCTTTAAATCCGATAACATGAGTATTGAAATAATTCTTAATCCCGCCTTCAGTAATAAAGTATACGGAGAGCTCGTCACCCATAAACAGCTTTTTAAGCCGTCCCTTATCCACCTGCATCGGAATTTCAATCAGAAAAGCATCATCTTCCATATCCGCGATTCTGGATCGGTATTCGATCTCCGTTTCCGCCGGGTCACTGGAAGCTACCTGTATGTATAGATGTTCATTAATTTTGGGATACAAACCTGTCACCGCCACAAAGTTAGTAAGTTAATCTGTTTTTGATTATAGCATGGCCTTTTGACACCGGGTTAGTAAATATTATAAAATTTCAGAATTTAAAACAAAAACAGGAGGGGCTCCTCTAGGGAACTGACCTCCTGTTTAATTAGAACTTATTTATCCTGTGCTCCAGAGGAAGTACGCACCTCTTCCACTGCCTCTTCATTTCCATCCGCAGCATTCAAATAAATCCGGTATTGTGAACCGTTGATTTTGCCCCCGAATTCATACGTAAGAAGCTCCACAGCATCTTCATTTTCAATCCAGGCCAGACGGTGATAAAGCTCTTTGAATTCCGGGTTCAAGTGTTTTCTGGCCTCTGCAAGCGATAGGCCGGGTTTGGGGATTTCGCGCTTTTCCTGATGTTCTTTGACAAAGTCGCTCGCCTGGAAACCAGTAGGATCCCCCGTATCCAGTGCAACCCGCACCGTCATTTTCTCAGGATAGATCAGCACACCGTTCTGGCTGCTCACAAAAGTCAGGTTCCCGAGATTATCATAACGGTCCGCACTGACTGCGGTCATTCCCGGATAACCCTTTTTTTTCAGGAATTCGCCTGCTTTGGTTACCGCCTGTTTCATCGAGACTTTGGCCGGTCCGACCTCGCGGTTATCATTATACGAAATCAGCAGCCCGCCTTCTCTTGTAAAGTCCATGCTGATCGGCTGCTGATGATCGGGGCTAGACACCATAGCCGTAAATGAAGCCCACTCGGTGCCTTTTCCGTTCTCACGGACATCCACCTTCTCATTACCGCCGATGTCGGCAAACTTCACGGCTTTTGCTTTGATTTCCTCTGCAGTAACCGGCTTGCCCCCGAGTTTCTTCACGGAACGTTTGTCATAAATGCTGGCCACGGATGGCCCCCAATCCAGTTCGGGATAGGCTGCAACCCGTTTATCCACTGTTTTAAAACCGTCAATAATCGTATTATCCTCGGCTTTTTCCTCAGTCGCGAGTGCAGACTCCACATCCATCCAGCGCAGCTTATTGCCAATAACCTTCTGTTGCACTTCCTGCAAATCCTTGGAGATTTCGCCGGAATTTTTATAGAGCGCCTTGAGGTTTCCCAATTCGGCTTCTGTCAGCGGCTTTTTCGTGAAGTCACGGACAGCAGCTTTATAAGAGAAGTTGGCGATCTTCGAAAGAAATTCCTCCGTCTCACTGAACGGCAACAATGTAAGCGGAAGCTGGTTGATCTCATTCTGTGCCTCACTGGTTAACCGCCATACATTAACGAGGCCTTTGCGGTGCATTCCGTTCGAGGAAGAGTTCACTGCAAGGGTATTACCGAGTTCACCATGAAGCCGCTCCACGTGAAAAGAAAGATCATGGAAGGCTCGCTGATACTGATTCTCCGCTTTGATTAGAATTGAGTTTTTCTCCTGGTTCTCCTGATATCCCCAGACCAGCGCTCCTACCAGCAACAATGCGGTAAGCGGGAACATTATGGCACTTAATCTTTTGTACATAGGGCTGCAAGACTCCTTTCGGTAGCTTATTGCCGTTAGTTTGACAATAACTGAGAAGAGTTATGCACCTTACTGGCCCCCAAAAAAAAGAGAATACTTCCAGAGCCTCCGGTTCAGGCCCGTTCTTCAATCTCAAAACCGCTGCTGCTGCTGCACAGGCACTGCTTGAAGCCGGTCTGTATCACTCCGTGCTCCTTGTTACCTCTTAATATGTAGGTTTCACCACACTGCTTGCAGACAATCCGCACTTTTACACGCAAAAAAGACACCTCTCTCCTCTCTGGAATTCCTTGCTTACGGAACTTTCCGGGTAAGATTAAGTGTGTCCATCTCATTTATAGGTTAACCTCTTCCTCACGCTTCAAAAAACGGAACGGGGAGCGGCTGTTGGCCAGCGCCACCTTTCCCATGCCTCCATACCATAATACAGCCATCAGAGGCACGATAAACCATATCCAGTAATTCGCTGTAGTACTTAGTATAAAGTCATAGATTCCATGCCACAGCCAAGGCAGCAAGAGCGAGACTAGCAGGACTCCCCGCGTTCTGTTCCCCCTCGAGAACTTGGCTCTGCCCATGTGATATCCCATAATAACTCCGAACATCGCATGTCCCGAGACCGGCAGCAATGCCCTCATAAACATTGAACCGATAGAAGCATGGCTGTACCAGGCATACATTATATTCTCAATTGTTGCAAAGCCTAGCGAAATCGCTACGGCATATAGTATTCCATCATATGGCTCGTCAAATTCGGTATGATTGTAAATCATATGGTACAGCACAAACCACTTCAAGCATTCCTCCACTCCTGAAGAGATGAGGAAAGAATCGACATAGGGACCACCACTCAGCCCCAGCACCATGCCCCTCTGAATGATCATAACCGGAAAAACAATCAGCAGGCCGAGCAAAAATACCTTTATGACCATATGCAGCGGTTCCTGATCATACTTATCTTTCAGATAGAAAAAAGTCAGCAGCGCAAGTCCCGGTGCCACTGCCGACGTAATGACCGATAACAAAAGCACCGAATAACCTCCCCGAGCTTATCTCTCCTATCTGTTACCGCTGAACCCGGCGGTACACAGGAAAGTCATATTTCAAAACTAGAGGAAAGGGCCGGGCGCAGGCCCGGGCTCTCCTCAACCGCTTATTCCTGGCGCTTAAAATGAGTGCACAATAACTGGATTGCATTCTCAGCCATTACGGTCTTTCCGTATTCATCCAGAACAGCTTCTGTAACAGGGGACGAATCCCCGAACTCCGACAATACGGCTACAATTCCCGTAAGGACATTCTCTTCATATTCCTTCGGATCGAAGTAGAGGTACCATTTATCGTTATAAGAATACAGTTTTCCCTGGGAAGTAATATTGCCGATGAGCACATGAGCCGCTTCAACCAAAACTTCAAAATCGCGGAATGCATACACAATGGAGTCGCTTTGTTCTAGAGTAACTTCCATTTCGTAAATCTCTTCAGGCATTTCTTCTTCCCCGGCTCCACCGTACTGATGGTGATCATATTTCCCCCGGGTCACAATAACGACCATACCTTGCGCGGGCAATGCGAACACTTCCACGGCAAGCGGACCTGTAGCGTCAAAACCAAGTTCACTGTACGCCTGGTCCATCATTTCCGTAAAAAGGTCATGCACCTTGGGAACTTCCTGCCACATATCTTCCTTCTGGATGCCCCGCTCGCTCAGGTCGTCAAAAGTGAGGAAAATCCGTATCTTATCTTGACCTAATCGCTCTATTCTCATGACAGGATCCTCCTTTTGCAAGCTCATTTAATATTAATGTATGATGAGTCCCGAGTAATGAGCCAAAAATGGTTACTATGTATGTATGTTATCATTTTGGCGCTGTAAATGCACGTAAATAAATATTTTTATGACCCATTTATTCGCGCTGTCTGATAAAAAAAGAATCATTTTGCGGATGGAATCATCCCCAAAATGATTCTGCAATGTTGCTTTGCGGTTACAAACCGGGTATTGCTGTATGAGTTTCTTTAAGAATTTGCTCTACTTCATGTTTTACATCAGGGTTACTGCGGATGAAATCCTTCAGCAATTTAAGATTGGATTCCTTGGATTTAATCGCAGACTCCTTCTGGTCGGCATTGCTGGCAGCCTTATGCTCAGCTTTCTCATTGGCGCCGTCCGTTTGGGTGCTGCCGAATCCGGTCATCGCCATACCCATAATTTTGTCCCGTGCCTTCTCCCCTGCCCCCTGCATCTGGCCGCCCGGCTGCAGGAGCGAGGACATCATGGTACTGCGTTTTTTGGACATCATCATACTGGCGGCTGCACCCAGCATCACTCCGCATAGAAATGACGAAGTATTCATATCTCTAACCTCCTTGTATGGTAAAATCATGCTTAGTGTTCGCGGAAAGATTCCGGCTCATACAGCCAAACAACAAGAAAGCGAGATGAAAAAAGTGGGTAAAGCAATATCAGCACTCCTACTGGCAACCCTACTGCTGTCTGCTTGCAGCGGCGGGAAGAACGGGGACACTACAGGGAGCAGTGTAATGCCATCTGCCAGCGCTAACCAGGAAGCCTCAGCAGCACCAGCTGACCAGGGTAAGAGCCCTGCAGCACCAAGTCCTTCTCCTTCTCCAACCTCTGAAGGTACCGGAGGAAATGAAACAGCAGCCGCAACGGCTACTTCCGAAACAGGCGCAACGGCCCAGCCCAGTGAAGAACCGGCTTCAGCAGAAATCCCACTGCTGTACCATATGAACAAAAATTACGACATTGTCCCAAATGAAGAAGGAACAAATAAAAAAGTGGTCCTGCTTACCTTTGATGACGGTCCTAAGGAAGCGGATATGATTAATTCACTGATCGACACGCTGGATAAACATCAGGCGAAGGCAATCTTTTTCGTGAACGGCTACCGGGTGAAGGAGCATCCAGAACTGCTAAAGCTGATCCACGACCGCGGTGGCATTCTTGGGAACCACAGCTGGGATCATATTGTCCTGAAAGATAAATCGTACAGTGAAGTAAAGAAACAGATCGAGAATGTGCAGACTATCGTGAAGCAGGTAACCGGCGAATCCCCGGTATTCTTCCGTCCGCCGCACGGTGCAGGCGGGGATGTCGGTAAAAAGGTAGCTGCGGAGAACGGCCTGCTTTATATGACCTGGTCTGTCGGATCGCTGGATTGGGAAATGAAAGAGAAGGAACAGGGAAAAACCGATACACTGATTAAAAATGTGACAGGTCAGCTTCACTCCGGCAGCAATATACTGATGCATGAGCTTCCATGGACTGTAGAGGCACTTGACAAGCTGCTTACCACCCTGGAAGGCAAAGGATACAGCTTTGTCGACCCGCGAAGCATTGAGCTGAAGATGCGCTAAAAGCATAAAGTACTTATACTCCCCAAAAAAAGGGATCCCAGGCACTATTGCCCGGGATCCCTTTTTTACGTTTACATTAGGGTATGAACAAAACTCGTTGAAAGGGGAACACCCAATTTATTCATAAAATATATGGCTCAAGGCTTCAAGTTCAAGCCCTGTCCTGTCCTAGACGCAGCGTCAGCACATGAATTTCTGCAGGACTGCGCCAGCGGATCGGGAGATGTGCTGTACCGAAGCCGCGGCTGATCAGTAGCTTGGCATCAGCTCCGGTTCCATCTTCCCGGGGAATGCTGTATTTGCCGGCATTATATGTACGATAGAACGGATCGGTATGCATTTGCAGGCCAAACGGAAGAACAACCTGGCCGCCATGCGTGTGCCCGGCAAGGACAAGGTCTGCAGGAACGGAGGACTGCTTCGAGAGCCACAGCGGATCGTGCACAAGGATGATCCTGCAGTATGGTACAGCAGATAAAGGAGCAAGCGGTAGTGGGGCATACTTTCTCTTGCCCCCCTGCTTAGGGAAATCCACACCTGTCAGCAGCAGCTTCTGCCCTTTCCGTTCGAGAAAGACGTTCTCATCCATAAGCAGTCTGGCTCCGCTGCCGCGGATAATATTATCTACAAGTAGCACCTTTGCCTTATAGTCATGATTGCCATGAACGGCATATACAGGAGCAATGGAACATAGTAAGTTCATATTATCAGAAAGACGGCTTAGCGAATTCCCTTTCTCAGTGATGTCGCCGCCCAGGAATACGGCATCGATCTCCCCGCCCAGGGACGCCTGCAAGGCTTTGGGAAGCAGTCTACGGTGGATATCAGTAATAAACAAAATACGGAAGCCGTCAAATCCTGGGGGCAAAGCATCCAGGACT
Organism: Paenibacillus pedocola; assembly: GCF_031599675.1. Taxonomy (NCBI): domain Bacteria; kingdom Bacillati; phylum Bacillota; class Bacilli; order Caryophanales; family Paenibacillaceae; genus Paenibacillus; species Paenibacillus pedocola. The sequence goes on from NZ_CP134223.1 coordinate 4,221,855, forward strand.
ATTTCCTCGGCAATAATTCTATGCCTGAAAGCGGCAGCTAACATTATTGATCCAAAGATGCAAAGCGCAAGAACAGCAGCTGCCGCTATAGCTGTCATCCAGGCGGTTACCATAACGTCCTCAGCTCAGGTGCGCCTTCAATTCCCCACCATACAAGCGATGCAAGCAGCAGGACAAATATAAAATACAGCGAGTTGACGAATATTTTACTCAGGCGGACGCGTTCAGAAGGATAGCTCTGGGAACGGGAAGGCGTATCTTCCGGCTCCTGAGTTGTCTGGCGGTTTCCTGCAGGTTTCGGTGAAGCTGCCGCATATTTCGCTTTTCTGGACAGCGTTCCAGGCACCGGGACAACCGGTTCATTCTGCGCAGTGGCTGATAGGGTTGTACTCATTGCTTTTCCCCTCTTGAGTCGAGGCTGGCCTTTGCCATTATTTGGTTTGCTGCGGGATTTAACCCGGCTTAATTCCTCGCTCATGATTCCCTCCTGTAGCGGATCACTAGCCCTGAGAACAGATCGATCAGGAAATGACATAATATCGGTGCCCACAGGGTTCCTGTGTGGATGTAAATATATCCCAGACCATAACTGCTGAGGAACACCCAGCCGGTCGGAATAAAGTGGCGCAAATAACGCACATGAATCACTGCAAACAGAATGCTTGTCCAGTAGGGTCCGAATGAGTGCTGGATAGCTCCCCTAAACAAAAGCTCTTCGCATACGGCCACCATGGCCGCGATGATGATGATGTGCCAGAGCGGCCTGCGGCCGAATAAAAGATCATTTATGCCTCCATCATCCATGCTTTCTTCCGGTACGATATGGGTTAACAAAAAATCCACAATCAGCATAATTCCAGCTAAACCAAGGCCCCAGAGCACAAATTTGGCGCTGCCGGGAAAATTTAATATGTCAAACGGATTTCTTTTCTGCAATAATATCCATATCAAACCGATAAATAAGGTAAGCCCCTGTGTAATATAGAGATTGAGCAGAAGCAGCTTATCAGTAAGATGCTGAGGGTCGGCCTTTTTGATTTTGATATCGCCAAATTTAAATTTTTTCATGGTAACCTGCCTGTTCTAAATTGTTTTTACATAAGATAATTTCCCTAGAAGAAGGAGCACTAATTATGAATAGCCGTACCTCCCGCACTCAAATGTTGTATACCCTAAGTTTTCTATTTTTCCTGATTTGCGCATTTGCCGCATTTTTCACGGGAGTGAAGGTTGGAGCTGACAAGACAGAGGCAAAATATTCTCATCTAAACGATGCTGAAGGGGCGGTGGAGGAATTCTCCGGCTCATACCAGCAGCAGGATCTTGTTACTTTCTATCATAACGTATTTTTGCCTTACCGGGAATTCAAGCGGAATTGGAACAATGAAGTAGAAAATCTCGCACGCAGCACGGATGCACGTGAGAACGCGGCAACACTGAAAAATCTCAGTATCCTGGCGGACAAGCAATATGACAAGGTCAGCAAGGACTCTCTGTTCACCAGTTCACCACTTTTGTTTCAATCCCAGCTTAACATACTTAAAAGCCTGACGCTCTTCTCCCAGGCTTCGAGCAAGGTTACCGCAGGGACATCCGGCGCCGAAACTGCCAAAGTACTGAAGAACGACACTTTTACAGCAAGTGCTATTAAATTCGGGCTGCTCGGTCAAAAAGACTTCTACGATTCCATGCTCAAATGGGGTTCCAAAACGAACAGCATCATCCCTGCTGAGCCCGGGGAGCTCAAAACGCTGTCCTTCGTAGCTTGGAAAAAGATGCCTCTCCTGCTCAAGAACTCGACTATCGCGAATATTATGCTGAACCGGAAGATATACGGCGGATACGATCCTCAGGATATTACAGCGAAGATCGATGACATGATCTATTCCGGCACAGCCAGCTCACTGAAACTGAAGGACGTCCAGTCTTCGGTCACCCTGTTAATTTCAACGGGCGCTGTACAGGAGCAGGACTTCATGAAATGGCGGGAACAGTACTATGGCAAGGAAATCATGCCGCAGCTGCCCTTCTTTTATGAGTAGAACCAGCTATTGCATCATAACGAAAAATGAAATTCACTTCAAGGCGGCCCGGCGAATAAGCCTATTGACACATCTGGCATCACCATGTTACATTATGAAAAATTAATCACGCAAAACCGATGAAGGAACAAAGATTCTGGTAGTCTTCAGAGAGCCGGTGGGTGGTGCAAACCGGTGGCGGACAGAATTTTTTAGCGCTCCTGAGATATTGTATCGAACGAATAGTAGGTGCAATCGGATCATCTCCGTTATCAGTGTGGCCTTTGCAGGCCAATGAGGCTGCTTCTTAACAGTTGCAGTGAATTAGGGTGGTACCACGATAACTCTCGTCCCTTACTACGGCAGTAGTATGGGGTTGGGGGTTTTTTTGTTACCCATATTTATGATTTTTGGTCTAAAAGCCCACTGTCCGTGTTTCTGGTGTTCCTACATGCTTTCTCTTTTATGCGACAGCGCGTTACTCTGTTATTTTGACAATGCTTTACAACTGTTATTGAGTAATCTGGTACTGTGGACTGCCTCATGAGGGCATCCTTAGGCATATTAAGCTTTCTAACTTTTAAGGGGGATAAGAAACCATGTTTAAAGTATTAGTATCGGATCCGATCAGTGATTTGGGCATTCAGCAATTGATGGACGCAAACGATGTAGTTGTGGACAAGAAAACAGGACTGAGCGAAGATGAACTGATTGCCATCATTGGCGAATATGACGGTCTGCTTGTCCGCAGCCAGACGACGGTTACAGAGAAAATAATCGCTGCCGGCACCAACCTGAAGGTTATCGGCCGTGCCGGAGTCGGAGTTGACAACATCAAGCTGGAGGCGGCTACGCAGCGCGGTGTCGTGGTCATTAACGCCCCGGACGGAAATACAATTACAACCTGTGAGCATGCATTCGCCATGATGATGGCACTGGCGCGCCACATCCCGCAGGCTTATGCCAAGACGATTTCCGGCGTGTGGGATAAGAAGACCTTCCTTGGCGTAGAGCTGCGCGGCAAAACATTAGGTGTTCTCGGTATGGGCCGCATCGGCAGCGAAGTAGCTAAACGCGCTAAAGCGTTCGGCATGAACATTCTTGCCTACGATCCGTTCCTGACCCCTGACCGTGCGGAGAAGCTGGAAGTAAAACTTGCTTCCGTTGACGACATCGTCCGCGGTGCGGATTTCATTACCGTACACACTCCGCTCACTGCCGAAACCCGTCATATGATTTCCCGCCCGCAGTTTGAAGTTATGAAAAAGGGAATGCGTATCATTAACTGTGCCCGCGGGGGAGTCATTGATGAAATGGCACTCGTTGAAGCAATCGACAGCGGAATTGTTGCCGGGGCTGCCTTCGACGTATTCGAGAAGGAACCGCCGCAGGCCGATCACCCGTTCCTGTCCCATCCTAAGATCATCGTAACCCCGCATCTCGGTGCCTCAACCGTAGAAGCCCAGGAGAACGTAGCCATCGACGTATCGGAGCAGGTGCTGCACATTCTGCGCAACGAGCCGTTCATCAATGCTGTTAACATTCCGCCGGTTGCACCAAGCGTAATGAATAAGCTCCAGCCATACTTCACCCTCGGCGAGAAGCTTGGCAGCTTCGCTACACAGCTCACACACGGTGCGATCAGTGAAATCACTGTCGAATATGCCGGAGATCTCTCGGACGTGGATACACAGCCGCTGACCCGCTATATTGTTAAGGGTGTGCTCTCCCGCCACTTCGGCGGCGATGTCAATATCGTCAACTCCATGCATTTGGCTAAAACCAGGGATGTTAATGTAATTGTTACGAAATCCCCTAAGACCAAAGGCTTCACTAACCTGATTACCGTTACTCTGAAAGCAGATCCGGACGAGGAACGCCTGGTAGCTGGTACCCTGCTGCAGGGATACGGCGAGCGTATCGTCCAAGTGAATAAATTCCCGGTCGACATTGCTCCGGAAGGCCATCAAATTCTGATCTCCCACAACGATAAACCGGGAATTATCGGTCTCGTCGGCACATTGCTGGGTGAAAATGACGTCAATATCGCATCCATGCAGGTGGGACGCAAAATCGTCGGCGGTGCGGCAATTATGCTTCTGACCGTCGACAAGGCAGTACCGCAGCAAGTCCTGGTTAAGCTGGCCGGATTGCAGGAAATTAATACTGCAGAAGAAGTTATTCTGCTGTAGAATCTTTTAGCAAATAAAAAACGCCCGTTCGGAATGCGGCTGGATTGCCGTCCATTCCAAACGGGCGTTTTTCTTTATTCAGGGACGTGAAAGACCGGCACTCTGCGTCCGTCAATATCCGTGAATCCGTATTTCTCCGCCAGTTCCCCTACCTGCAGTGGAATTCCCGTCAAAGCCATCTTATCAGCATCTGCGGCCAGGGCCACTACTGCCCGTCCTATATACGCCGTAGATTCACTTGACTTCAGTTCCTCCACCTCCTGCCAATGTGCCTCGTCTGTACCAAGGCTCTCCAGCACCAGCTCGGTCCGCATCCACCCGGGTGACAGCGGAATAACGGCAATTCCGTCCGCAGCGAGTTCAACAGACAATCCGTAAGCCATGCGAACCAGTGCATTTTTGGCCAGATCATAATATAAATTACCGATGTATTTATAACGGTCCCAATAGGTGGTGTGAATAATCAGTCTCCCGCCGTCCTGGCTGCTGCGCATCAGCGGAATCGCATAATAGTTAGTCATCAGCTGCGCCCTGACACCAGCATCGAACATATTCCCCCAGTGCTCTGTCGGCAGCTCCCAGAACGGTTTGCTGTCGATCGGGAGTTCATTACCGCCCCATACATTGTTGACCAGGATATCAAGTCTGCCCTGCTCTTCGGCGATCTGCCGGACAACACTCTCTGTCTGACTATCCTTAGTGTGGTCACAGCGGATAGCCGCTCCCTCACCTCCACTAAGGAGAATCTCATTTATCACACTGTCTACTGTCCCTTTCCGGCGCCCTTCCTGCTGGGCACCGGAACTTCTGCCGGTTAGATAGACGTAAGCGCCCGCTTTGGCCAGTTCCATCGCGATCCCCCGCCCTGCTCCTCTGCTTGCTCCGGTAACCAGTGCTACTTTTCCCCGCAGATTTGTCAACATTAATTCGCCCCTCTCCATTTTCAGTCCTTAGTATTGTTTCTCCGCTTTCGTTAATTATTGTAACGCTTATATATGACACCAATTGACATATATATGTGGTACACTGAAAAAAACGTTTTAGGAGAGGAGTGATTTAATGAGGGCAGACCGCTTATTATCCATAATGCTTCTGCTGCAAAGCCGAGGCAAACTCAGCTCACGTGAGCTTGCACGTATGCTTGAGGTCTCTGAGCGGACCGTTATACGCGACATGGAGGCGCTCAGTTCCTCCGGAGTCCCTGTGCTGGCAGAAAGAGGACGCGATGGCGGCTGGATGCTTGCTGAAGGCTACAGAACTTCCTTGACAGGAATGAAGCCGAATGAGATTGGCTCTTTGCTCCTGACAGCAGATGCCTCAATCTTAGAAGCGCTGGGAATTCAGGATGATTTCTCTTCTGCTGTCCGCAAACTGGAAGCAGCAGCCAAACCTCAAGACTCTCCGCTCCAATTTCTGAGTTCGCGTATCCATATCGATGGTGCCGGATGGCATCCTTCCGGTGAGTCTTATCCTTTCCTTACATTGCTGCAGGAAGCTATCTGGGAGAACCGGAAAGTATCGCTCACTTACAGTAATGGCGATGAATGCACGGTTAGGCTGATTTCTCCGCTCGGACTTGTGGCCAAACGCGGTGTCTGGTATGTCGTTGCCGAAACCAGCAATGGAATGAGGACCTACCGGGTTTCCAGAATCACCGATGCCCAAATCACCCGCGATATGTTTACCCGGCCGCAAGGATTTGAGCTGGCCCGCTATTGGGAGGAATCCACAGCCTCCTTCAAATCAGGGCTGCCCCGCTACCCTGCCACCTTGCTGATCTTGGAAACTGCACTAGCGTCTCTTCAGCAGGAACGGTATGTATCCGTCACAAGCATCGAGCCGTCCTTCAAAGCCGGCTGGCTGACAGTCCTTGCCGATTTCCAGACACTGGAATCCGCCTGCAAAATTATATTATCGTTAGGACAACATGCTCTGGTTACTGGGCCTCAGGAACTGATTGACAGTGTGATAACCAGCTTGCGGGAAACCATTACTTTATATGAAGAAAGAATGCAATACCCCCTTCTTTAGACATGCTTAATTGATGATTTATGTCAGTTCTTACAATAGACTGATCCCCCGTTAATCACCTATAATATTACAATACACACCATATTTTTTAGGGGGAACTTTATTATGAACTGGTTGACCAAGCTTCCGTTAAAACAGAGAATTGTTGCCGGTTGTTATCTTGTCGCTGCATTATTTGCTGTCCCGGTTTTAATCACAATGGTGATTATGGGCAAAATCATTCTCGGCATCGTGCTCGTTGCCGCATTGGCCGGCCTGACTTATCCTCTTGCGCGCTATGTTGAGAGAACGCTTACATCCTCTTTTGACGATATCTCCAATGTAACTCACACGATTGCAAAAGGTGACTTCACTCTTAGGGCAGACGAAAACGGATCGATGGGAGAGGTCAGCCGTTCCTTCAACACTATGATAGACAAGCTGAAGAAAATTCTGACAGAGGCTTCACAGATCACCCGCCATGTAATGGACGCCAGCAGAGGCATCGAGGATAAGAACCAGAACCTAAAAATAGTAATGGCACAGGTTGCTTCTTCTTCCAATGAACTGGCCCAGGGGGCGAATGAGATCTCCGTGGATATTGCAGATATGACGGATTCGATCAAGGATATTGAAATCAAAGTCTCCAACTATACAAGCTCTACCAAGGAAATGAATAAACGTTCTATACATACGCTTGAACTTGTCGAAAAAGGCAGGCTGTCCGTTGACACCCAGGCAGAAGGTATGCGCAAAAATATTGAAGCCACGAACAAGGTGGCCAGCACCATCGAGACGCTCTCACAAAATGCCCGCGGCATTTCGATGATTGCTAAGAGCATTACGGAAATCGCCGAACAGACCAATCTGCTGTCGCTTAACGCCTCGATTGAGGCTGCACGTGCGGGTGAGCATGGGCGCGGTTTCGCCGTTGTCGCTCAGGAAGTACGGAAGCTCGCTGAAGAGTCCACTTCCTCCACCAAAGAAGTCTTCGGTCTGGTCCGCAGCATTGAAGCCGATATCAAGCAGGCTGTGGAGAATATCGCAATCAATGAAGAAGTGGTTCAAGTACAGAATGAGATGATCGTCGAAACCGCACATATTTTCTCGCAAATTGTTCAAAGTGTCCAATACATAACCGAACAAATCGCTGCCTTCTCTGCGGAGAGTGACCTCATGCTGGAAAGTGCGCTCAAGATCTCCAGTGCCATTGAAAATATATCCGCGATCACCCAGCAGACTGCAGCCGGTACTGAAGAAGTATCCGCAGCCATGAACGAGCAGATTAACGCCTTGCAGTCCGTTGCCGAAGAGACCGATAAAATGACCCAAGCGGTCTTCCAGCTGCAAAAAACCATTCATATTTTCAAATTTTAGTTCACTTAATTTTACTGCTGCCGCTTACCTTAAGCGGCAGTTTTTTTGTGGCGTTACCCTCCGCATAATTTGATTTATTCATAGAAGTACTGACGATAATGCTTTTGCACTTCTCCTCTGCAGCTCCTCTTCTTCTTAATCATAACCAGTACTTCTCCCTTTAGGTCTTTTCCCCCATTTAATCTAATTCACCTCATGAATTTACAATTACTATATATAAATAGTTCAAATAGCCCATTTCTTTTTTAGTTTTGGAAGCTTGCCCCTATGTTCACTAAGCATTCAAGTAGTGGTTAGCATTTGCATTATCAGACATTTTTTTCATTATATATATCCTGAATAAAGTTCTGCAATTCGTCAATTTCTGATTTTTTCCGCAGAAAATATATTGACAAAGATAGAGTTGAAAATATATTGTAAAGTAAAATTATCCAATGAAAATTTAAACAATAATTGGCAAAATTCTCCGAAAGGGAATGACGCAAAGCCATGGATCTACAGTCTCATTTTATCGGGACCAGGACAGCCAGGTTGCCTAAGAGCCGGAACGTTTGAGATTCCTTACGTTCTAAATGACTATTTAAGCAACCGCCTGTACTCCCTGAGTACAGGTTTTCTATTTTCGCAAGATAAATACACAATGGATAGGGTGGAGCTTTTGAAAACAGTCGCAGATCATATGGCTGAGGCACTACGAAACCTCGGTGTAACACATTCCTTTGGTATCATCGGCAAATCTATATGTCCCGTTGTTCTCAAAATGGTTGATTACGGCATTGAGTTTATTCCAGGAAGACATGAATCAAGCTCCGGATTCGAAGCCGCCGGCTATGCTCTTAAAACCGGTAATCTCGGGGTAGCCTTCGGCACCTCGGGACCCGGCGGAACGAATCTACTTACTGCTGCAGCCCATGCCAAGGCAAATAACCTCCCTGTTCTGTTTATTACCGGACATCAGTCCATAAAGGAGCTGGGGATTCCCCAGTGCCAGGATTCCTCATCCTATCTGGCAGATCTGGCGGAGATGTTCAGACCCGCTACGCTATTCAGCAAGCTGGTAGAACGCGGCGATCATTTTAGTACCATTTTTAATCATGCTGTCTCTATCGCCCTAGGCGGTCAGCGCGGACCGGTCCACTTATGTCTCCCCTTTGATGTCCAGACCGAAAGGCTCGAAGAGTGCCGAATTGTGATTCCTGAACGCGAGTCACTCATCAGCATTGCTAATTTCGAGCGGGTAGTTTCCGCCATTAATAAGGCCTCTAATCCCCTTATTATCGCCGGTAAGGGCGTGAACCGTTCCGGTGCCCACCAGGAGCTTGCGCAGCTGGCTGAAACGTTCAATATTCCTGTGGTTACTTCTCCCGGGGGCAAGGGCGCCATTGCCTGGGATCACCCGCTGTATCACGGCCCGGTCGGTGTGGGTGGCTGCAGTCATGGTGATGATTTGCTGAATAGCAGCGACCTGTATATTGTACTTGGTTCTCGCCTCAGTGATATGACCATCTGTAATCTTAAGGCGGAGAATCACCCGGCTACCCTGATCCAATTCGATGTCGATCCTACTTATGTCGGTAAAATTCTGAACTCACAGACTATCCCGGTTAGCGGTGATGTACGTGACAATCTGGCTTACTATCTGGAGCATATCGATAGAGACACTATTAAAAAACATAAAACAAAAGCCGATGTTCATTATGCAGAAGAATTACCAGTACTGCCTAAACTTTCACTTGCTTCGGTAATGAGTACTTTTAGTGACATGATCCCATATAACAGTTTAGTTTTTGTGGATGATGGCAGCCATGGCTTTAATGCCGTGAAATGGTACAACGTGAAGAAACCCGGCAGCTTTATCTTCGATGCTTATTTTGCCTGCATGGGCAATGCCATCGGTATGGCTATAGGTGCTAAAGTTGCTGCGCCGGAAGAAACGGTATTCTGCATTACCGGTGACGGCTGCTTTATGATGCTTGGCGCCGAAATAAACACCGCAGTGTGCAAGAACATCCCGGTTATTTTTATCGTGGTCAACAACATGCAGCTGGACATGGCTCTAAAGGGTATGGAAAAAACAACCGGCAGAATCGATGGCACAATCTTCGAAGTTCCGATGGACGCAGTGAAATTCGCCGAATCACTCGGAGCGACCGGCTACAGATGCGAGACAGCTGACCAATTCTCTGCAGCCGTAAATGCTGCGGTAGAATCCAACCGGGTAGCTGTTATTGAGCTGCTGACCGACCGTGATGAAATGCCTCCAACGGCCCACCGCACCTTAAATCTCGACTAACCGGATTAATCGGCACAGCTCAACTTGTCATATTCTTTCGTGATGCTATCAAATTTCAGGAGGTATCTTCTGTGGAAAATACGGTTAACAGCGGTCTAAAGCACTTCTCCAATCTGTCCGGCGACTATGGCGCCAAAGCTCTGGCTCCGATTAAAGAGCATTTTCCGGAATTGGCTGAGTACATCATGGGTAATGCTTACGGCGACATTTTTCAGCGCACTACGATCGGTTCTGACTGGAAGGAAATTGCCGTCATTTCCTCTCTGATCACCATGGGGCAGTTTGAGCAATTAGGGGTTCATTATGTGATGGCGCTGCGAGTCGGTATGACCGTAGATCAGATCAAGGGGATTTTGCTACATCTGGTACCGTGCGTCGGTGCTCCGAGAGTCATTTCCGCCTTTAATGTCCTGCTTGCCACACTCGAAGAAATCCAATAAATTGATTTGTGGCACTTTAATGCATGATTCGACTTTTTTCTTGCACAATTGAGAATATTATGGTTATATTAAGGCAAATTATCCCATTACCTAAAGTTTGTTGTCGAAAACCGGCTTAAAACTTCTAGTTTTTGGATATATAAAAAAGCCGACCAATGCTGGCCGGCTCATATTTTGCAGAAGACACACACATTCAATTTTGGGAGAGATGAGCACATGGGTAAATTTATTTTGAAAACCGATTCTGTTAACAAGATCATTAATGTCGAATTAGAAGGTACCTTCTCCAATGAGGACGGCCTTAAATCGATTCAAGCTTATCAGCAGACGGTCAATCCGATCACACCCTCTGAATATGCTCTGCAGATCGACTGCAGAAAGCTAAATGTTACTGCTCCAGATGTTGTGCCGCTGTTGGAAGGCTGCTTCATCATGTTCAAAGCAGACGGTTTCGAAAAAGTAAGCCTGACCCTTGAAAACAATCCGATCCTCAAAATGCAGCTCGCCCGTCTTGGCCGCAAAGCAGGACTAGAAAACCTGGAAATCACTTCGATCGTTTAAGAGCATCACTCCACTAACTTTACAGGAGGGCTACCATGGCCGGAATACGTATTAAGGATATTGATATCTATCATCCAAGTAAAAAGATTGATAATGACTTTTTCATACAGCATTTTGACGAAAAAGGTATAGATATCCGCGGACTCCTGACAGCTCTGGGCCGTGAGAGCCGCTATAGTATTGACAACGAGGAAGAGAATTCTCTGACTATGGCTTTTGAGGCAGCAAGCAATGTACTGGACAAGACGGGCCTTACCGGTGCTGACATTGATCTTATCGCTTATGCCAGCCAGACTCCTGAATATATCTTTCCTACGAACTCGCTGATGATTCACCGGCTGATCGGCGGCGCTTCCCACACTATTTGTATCGACAGCAATGCGAACTGCGCCGGTATGACCGCTTCAGTGGAACAGGTAAGCCGCCAGATGATGGCTAACCCGAGAATCCGCCGGGCACTGGTTATCGGCTCGGACCATGTGGCTCCGCATGCCGACAGGAATGATCCGGTCTACTACGCCAACTTCGGAGACGCTGCTGCCGCAGTGATCCTCGAGCGTGATGAGAATTCCGTTGGCTTCATCGATTCCATATACCAGACAGACACCTGCGTCTACGGCAATTCGATGTTCCCTGCAGAAGGCATGGCGAATCTTGGCCGCCGAGGGGTAGGCAAAGGAGAGTTCAACGTAAAGTTCATTCCTTTTGACGACTCCATTTGTGTGGATGCAGCCTCCGAGTCTATCAATACACTCCTGAGTGATAACGGGATCGCTCCTGAAACCATTAAAGCGGCATGCTTCTCCCAGTTATCCCTGCCGAATATTCGTGCCGTATCTGACAAGACCGGTATCGGCAGCGACGCAGCCGTCTATATCGGCGATGAATTCGGCTATACTTCGACGAGCAGCCCTTTTGTCGCTCTTCATAAAGCGGTGACTACCGGCAAGATTGAGCGGGGTGACAAGGTTCTTTTCTGGACAGTCGGCGCCGGCTGGCAGAACGTAGCCTTTGTGATGGAATACTAAGCACTCATTCATTGAACTAACTAAAAAGCAACCTGAAGGCTAGCTATACTAGCCTTCAGGTTGCTTTTTGATTAAGTCAGAATTATAGACCAGCGTAATGCATTTTCAGTCGCAATACTGCTAACCCCGGCCTTCATGCTTCTCCCAGCCCATCGTCCGTGACACAGCATCCTTCCAGGCGTCATAGCGGCGTTCCCGCTCTTCTTCACCCATCCGGGGCAAGAAGTCCTTCTCGGCCTTATTGAAGCTCTCCAGCTGTTCCCTAGACCATATCCCGGAGGTTAGCCCTGCCAACAGTGCAGCCCCGAGCGCTGTCGTCTCAGCGTAGGTCGTGCGGGTCACCTCACTGCCGAGAATATCAGCCTGAAACTGCATCAGCAGGTCGTTGCGTACAGCACCGCCGTCTACACGCAGTCCCGTCAGCGGCATGCCGGCATCTTTCTCCATAGCGCCGATAACATCGCGCGATTGGAAGGCCAGCGATTCCAGAGTCGCCCGGACCAGATGGCCAGCTGTTGTGCCCCGGGTCAGCCCAAACACAGCTCCACGGGCATACATATCCCAATAGGGGGCTCCAAGGCCGGTAAAGGCAGGAACGACCACAACGCCTTCACTGTCCACAACTTCAGCAGCCTTGTGCTCCGAATCTGACGGCCCTTCGATCAATCCCAGTCCTTCATGCAGCCATTGTACGGCTGCTCCGGCTACAAACACACTGCCCTCCAGCGCATAATACAGTTCATCCCCCATCCCCCAGGCAACAGTGGTCAGCAGACCATGCTTGGAGGCAACGGGCTCAGTTCCTGTGTTCATCAGAATAAAGCAGCCTGTTCCGTATGTGTTTTTGGCACTGCCTGCCTCCAGGCAGGTATGACCGAATAATGCAGCCTGCTGATCGCCTAGCACAGAACAGATAGGAATCTCCGCACCCAACCACCGGGCCTCAGCTGTACCGAAATCGCCGCCGGACATCCGCACCTCAGGCAGCATGAGGCGGGGAATCCGCAGCTGTTCGATAAGCTGCTCGTCCCATCTACGCTCATGCAGATTGAACAGCATGGTCCGTGAAGCATTCGTAACGTCTGTAGCGTGCACAGCGCCTCCTGTGAGCTTCCAGATAAGCCAGCTGTCAATTGTCCCTGCCAGCAGCTCTCCCCGCTCAGCACGTTCCCTGGAACCTGTCACATGATCTAAAATCCAGGCCAGCTTGGTAGCCGAGAAATAGGCATCCACGACCAGACCTGTCTTGCGGGCAATCTCAGCGGCCAGGCCTTGACGTTTGATCTCTTCACACTGCTCTGCCGTTCGCCGGTCCTGCCACACGATGGCCGGATAAATCGGCTCTCCTGTGGCCTTGTCCCAAATCAGTGCGGTTTCGCGCTGATTGGTGATGCCGATACAGGATATTTCTTCAGCCGTTATTCCGCTTGTCTGAATCGCATCTCTGGCCGCTGAGAGCTGACTCTCCCAGATTTGCTCCGGATCATGCTCCACCCACCCGGGGCAGGGAAAGGACTGCTTAATCTCATATTGCCCCTGGGAAACCATTCCCGCCTGCTGATTAAAAAGGATGGCCCGAGAGCTGGTGGTGCCTTGGTCCAATGATAAAATCATGACTAGATGCCTCCTATACGTTCCACGATGAACAAGATTAAAGTTGTCCTTTCAACAAAAAGCACCTCTGCAGTCAGAGGCGCCGTCAGTCTTGGTCTGAATTTACTGTTTTTCGACAGGAAGTCTTAGCGTAAAGGTCGTGCCTTCGCCAAGTTTACTGGTGGCAAAAATCTGCCCGTGATGCGACTCGACGATATTTTTAACAATCGCCAGCCCCAGCCCGGTGCCTCCGGATTCTCCGCGTACCCGCGCCTTGTCGGCTTTGTAGAAACGTTCGAAGATAAAGGGCAGATCCTCCGGATGAATTCCTGCGCCTTCATCCCGGATCGCTATCTCCAGATAGCGGCGCCCTTCTAGTACCGCAGAACCGGTGATGATTGAGATATGTTTGTCCGCAGGGGTATGCCGGAAGGCATTATCCAGCAGATTGGTCAAAACCTGTTCCAGCTTATCTACATCCGCCGATTTAAGCAGCAGAGCACTTTCTGTCTTATGGAGCTCAAGAATGATGTCCCGCTCCTTAGCACGCACGGAGAATTTGCGGTAGATCCGCTCGAGCAGTTCGTCCATATCCACCTGTGTTTTATTCATATCCGTATGCCCCGCTTCCATCCGGGCAAGATCCAGCAGGTCTTTAACCAGCCGGCCCATCCGCAGCGATTCATCATGAATAACCTGCACAAGCTCACTGCTCTCCTCCGGCGAGGAGGCCATACCGTCCAGCAGTGCTTCGCTGTAACCCTGCATCATCGAAAGCGGTGTGCGAATTTCATGCGAGACATTCGCTACAAAGTCGCGGAGCATTTTCTCAAGCCTTACTTCTTCCGTTACATCGCGCAGCACAGCTACAGCACCACGGAGATTCCCCTCCGAATACAGCGGAGCCATATGAACGGACCACACGCCTTGCCGGACATGCACATTGGAGCGCTGGTCTCCTCCCTGGCTCAATGTACTAAAGAAGAGCGGCCGGAGCGGAAGAGGGACTGCTCCTGCAGCTCCGACATGCAGATCCTGCTCAGCATCGCTATCTTCCTCAAGGTCCTGCTCCAGATCCCCCCAGGCCTCCAGCAGCTTCTGTCCATGCGGATTCGTGAGTATGATCTGTCCTTCAATATCAAAAGTAATCACGGCGTCGGTCATACTGCGCAGAACACTGGACAGATGCCCCTTCTCGTGATTGAGACTGCGGATATTCTCCTCCAGCTCTTCAGCCATGTGATTGAATGAGGTGGCCAGCTGGCCGATTTCGTCGCTGGTCCGAAGCGTCAGCCTCGTGCCGTATTCGCCGCGGCGGATATTGTTGGCCGCTTCAATCACCTGCTGCATGGGCTGGGTAATCTTCGTAAACAGGAACAACGCAAAAAACGTTGTCAATGAAAACCCGATCATACAGGTATACATAAATAAACGCTTGATCGCCCCGGAATTGGCGAAATTGCTGTCGATATAAGGCAGCAGGAACAGCCCCAGTGTAATGAGCACGACGGCAACAAGGCAGATGATCGTAACCCACAGCTTGCCGACAAGGCTTCTCCAGAAGTTCACTTATTTAGGTACCTCGAGCTTGTAGCCTACTCCCCATACCGTGGTGATCATTGCTGCCGATTCCGGTGATACTTTATTCAGTTTCTCACGAAGCCGTTTGACATGCGTGTCCACCGTACGTAAATCTCCGAAAAACTCATAATTCCAGACATCCTTAAGCAGTTCCTCACGGGAGAAAACTTTGTCCGGCGAGATTGCCAAATAATGAAGCAGCTCATATTCCTTCGGAGTCAGACTCACTTCCTGGCCGCCTGCCGTTACGCGGTGCGCATCATGCTCAATAATGAGATGAGGGAATACAATATTGTTGCTGGAATTGCTCTCTTTCGATAAAAACGCTGTAGCCGAAGAGCGGCGCATAATCGCCTTGACCCGGTAGATCACTTCACGCGGACTGAATGGCTTAACGACATAGTCATCTGCACCCATCTCAAAGCCCTGCACCCGGTTAATCTCTTCACCCTTGGCAGTCAGCATCAGGACCGGAGTCGATTTGACGCCTCTGAGTCTCGTCAGCACTTCGATCCCGTCGATACCCGGCAGCATAACATCGAGCAGGATGAGGCCGTAATCATTAGCCGTTGCTTTGCGCAAAGCGATTTCGCCATCTTCCGCCTCGTCAATTTCGTAGCCTTCTTTTTCAAGATACATTTTCAGCAGGCGGCGAATACGTTCTTCGTCATCCACCACCAGAATTCTATTCAAATGCTCTGCCATTAACAACAACCCCTTCATCAAATACAGTTGAACGTTACCCTAGTACGTACTAGATTCCTGTGCTGCAACTGCGAATACCGTATACTCAGTCTGTCCCCGCATAAGAATGAAGCCCGGCGATGACCAGATTTACACCTACAAGGGTAAACATTACAACCAAAAAACCCAATACGGCGAGCCATGCGGACTTGCGTCCCTGCCACCCGCGGGCCAGCCGCAAATGGAGATATGCGCTGTAGAACAGCCAGGTAACAAGCGCCCAGACCTCCTTGGGGTCCCAGCCCCAAAACCGGCCCCAGGCAACCTGAGCCCAGATCATTGCAAAGATCAATGCCCCCAGCGTAAAAATCGGAAAGCCGATGGCAATCGCCCTGTACGTAATTTCATCAAGATCATTCTCGTCAATTCCGTCCAGTACCGGATGAATAGCCTTGCCCAGCGGTTTGCGCATAGCAAGACGAAGAATTCCATATAGAATGAGACCGGAAAGCAGTGACCAAATAACGGTATTGAACTTTCGTCCGGCATTAACGCCATTCATCCATGAGGGTGCTTCGAACAGCGGCTGTTTTATTCCAAGAAACGACTGGAAAACCTCTGTTTCGCTATGGTAAGGTGCCACAATCGGCGGCATTTTATAACTCACTTTCTCTATTGTACTATCTTCCTGCCCGGAGCTGTCAATCGTAACGTTGCTGCGGACAAAAACAGATTCGTATCCGGCACCGCGAAAGGCAAATACACTCCCGAGAAATCCAATTATAACAATGATTGAAAAGAGAGTAAATTCAACCAGCCTCTGCTGCTTGCGGTCACTCCGCTCCTTGCTCTCAAAATTAACAGTGCGCAGTAAGTACATCAGTCCGGCGGCAAAACCGACGGCGAAAAAGGATTCCCCGAGCGCAGCAAGCGTGACGTGGATATTCAGATAAATGGATTTCAATGATGGAATCAGCGGCTGAACCTCCTGCGGAAATACCGCCGCATACGCCATCACTATAATAGAAATTGGAACTGCGAATACCCCTAGAATGATTTTGCGGTAGATGGCAAAGATCACAGTAAACGCCACCATCACCATCATTGATAAAAAGGTCATGAACTCATACATATTGCTGACGGGAATATGTCCCGAACCCATCCAGCGGGTAATGAAATAAGCGAGATGGCAGAGCAGCCCTACGGAAGAGGCGATAAAAGCGATTCTTCCCCAGCGGGCGGTATGCTCCTCCGGCTTCCTGCCGGACCACCTGCGGCCCATGATGGCGATCGTGAACAACATAAATGCACCGCTGTATAAAAAGAATGCGGCTATAAAGACATCACTGCTGAAATCGAGCAGGCTCATGCCAGACCTCCCCCGTTGTCCAATGATTTTTCATCGACTATCACGTCTACCTTGTACAGAATAGATACGATCTCACGGCGGAAGCCGAACCAATTCTTGTTAGTGTGCCCTCCAAGGACAAGCTCACCGTTCTCAAGATTCAACCAAATGCGTCTATGCTGCCAGTAAAAGCCCAGCACGAGTCCAAGCATTACGATCCCTGCACCCACCCAGACAAACGGCATCGCCCGGTCTACACGGATATTGAGATAAGTTGTGGATTCAGCAAAATCAACATCGCTCATGCCCTGCACCTCAAGCTCCAGAAAACGTCCGCTGCCGCCCAGCTTGTCATTGATAGCCTGCTGCTGGAACTGCTCTTTATCCACCTGTTTCGGAAAATAAAAATATTGCTGCCCCTCCGCCGGCAGATCCGGCCCCGTAATGAGGAAGAGGAATGCGGGCGCATTCGGATAAGGCGATTTGGAGACCGGCTGTCCCTCATCGTTTAAGCCGAAATCCATATACTTTTCTTTAAGCGAAAGGGTGTAAGGCCCGGACTGAAATGTGCGCTGCGGGTTCTTCATATCAAGCTTGAATTTGCCATACCCTTCTCCGGTGGTGCTGTTAACGAGCTCCGGCTGCACGGAACGCAGCACAGGGGTCAGGTCATAGTCAAACTGATACGCTTTCAAACCTTTGTAGCTAAGCGGCGAGTTCACCCGGATGTCATGGACGGCAACTTCTGAAAGCTTAGGCTCCTTGGACGGGTCGGTACAGTCTGCAGTACATTCATAGAGCACGGCCTTGGTCTCATACAGCTTGGGCAGAACTTTTTTGCCGCGGAACTCCTCAGGCATTTCTTCATCCGTATAGAATTCAACGGTGAACTTCTCGTTCTTCAGATAATACGTTGTATCCGGAATCTTAGTAACCTCACCCTGCGGAAAGGCAAGATGCTGGTCCATGTTGAGTCCCGGCAATCCTCTCGCCAGTACGGCGAGCAAAAAAATAATCAGACCGATATGTATTACATACGGCCCCCAACGGCTAAAGCGGTGTTTCTCGGCCAGCAGTGCGCCTCCGTCCGTCTTGACGCGGTAGCCCTTTTTCTTCAGCGGCTCACTTAGCCGGGCCACCCAGACTTCCGGTTCCTCCTCCACCTTCGTTACCAGCACAACCTTCTGGCGGGTCAGGAACTGGCGGTGCTTGCGGATCTTCTGCCGGGTCAGCGCCTTATATAGCGGAAGGACACGGTCCAGGCTGCAGATGACCAGTGAAGCGCCAATCATCACAAGCAGCGTTACAAACCACCAGGATTCATAGGTGTGCGAAAGGCCGAGTCTATAATAAATATTCCCGGCTTTTCCGTACGTTTCTTTGTAATAGGTTGAGGCATCAATATTAAGAAAGGTGCTCTCCTGGGGGAAAATCGTGCCCAGCATGGAACCCAGCAGAGTCAGTACAATCAGGTAAATCGCTATTTTAACAGAAGAGAAAAAGTTCCAGACCAGATCGATGATCCCCGGGTTCACACGCTGTGAACGTCGGGCGACACCGTCATAGCGCATTTCAAGATTATCAACAGACTCGCGGTCCTTCTCATCCAGCGGTTTGCCGCAGGCTTCACAGAGTACGGTACCTACCGGATTCTGATGGCCGCATTCACATTTGGTATTGCTGATCAGCGGCTCCCGCCCGTTCATGGGTTCACCAGCTTTCCGATTTGCCCGTCAAGCGAATCCAGATCGAGCTGCCCGATATGAATGCTGTCCACTTTCCCCTTAGTATTAATGAAAAAAGTAGTAGGCAAAGGAGAAACGCCATAACTGCGGACAGCGCTGCGCCCGGAGTCCATGACAACCGGGAAATCGATGTCAACCAGCTTGACGAAATTCTCCACCGTCATCTGGTCTTCGCCGACGTTCACTCCAATGACTACAACCCCTTGATCCTT
This sequence comes from Paenibacillus pedocola, assembly GCF_031599675.1. NCBI lineage: Bacteria > Bacillati > Bacillota > Bacilli > Caryophanales > Paenibacillaceae > Paenibacillus > Paenibacillus pedocola. The sequence goes on from NZ_CP134223.1 coordinate 4,240,940, forward strand.
CCACTTCTCCCACTGTGCCTGCAGAGCAGGCATTTCCTTCACGCAAGGTCCGCACCAGGACCCCCAGAAATTAAGCACCACCGACTTGCCCTTATACTCATCCAGCGTATGGGTCAAGCCGTCAAGGCCAAGCAGCTCAAAGGATGGCGCTTTACCACCTTCCCTGGGCTTTCCGTCTCCCCCGAACACCGAGGAACCGATTGCATAACCTCCAAGCAAAAGTATTACTGAAAGAATTACGATTTGAATCGGCTTTCTCGCTTTGCCCACACGCGAAGCCCCCTTCTGTGACGCAACTCATACTTTAGTTGTCAGGTGTGAACATCCTATGAACATTATACCGAATATTGTCACAGTTTTAGGAGAGGGAATTGTGAACTTTATGTGTCTTTGCGTGTCGTATTTGCTTTTAGCGCACCAGCCTTAGCAATTTGCTGCAGATGGTTAATTTCATCCTTGGTCAGATGGCGGTAGGAGCCGCGCTTAAGATTCTGCAGCAAAATGTCCCCGAAGGAAATCCGTTTCAGCCGGATCACGGGGTGGGCAATCGCTTCGAACATCCGGCGTACCTGACGGTTGCGTCCTTCATGAATCGTAATACTGATGACGGATTCTTTATTGACTTCATCCACATCCTTGTATTCCACTTCCGCCGGAGCGGTCATACCGTCCTCCAGCTTGATGCCCGCCTTAAGCTTGTCCAGAGCTGTTCCGTGCGGTATACCCTTGACCGTGGCCAGATACGTCTTCGGCACGTGATGCTTCGGATGGGTGAGCAGGTTAGCAAACTCTCCGTCATTCGTCAGCAGCAGCAGCCCTTCCGTGTCATAATCCAAACGGCCTACAGGATATACGCGCTCATTGATGCCCTTCAGATAATCTGTTACTACCTTGCGGCCCTTGTCATCGGATGCGCTTGTGATCACGCCTTTGGGCTTGTTGAACATGATGTAGATTTTATTCTCGCCCCGGATCAGCTTACCGGCCACTTTAATAATATCTTGTTCGGGGTCCACCTTCGTGCCAAGCGTAGTTACGAGTTCCCCGTTGACTTCCACTTTACCGGCCAAAATCATTTCTTCACATTTGCGTCTGGACGCAACACCTGCTTGCGCCAAAATTTTCTGTAATCTTTCCATTTTCGACTACTCACCTCAGGTTAATGATAACCATCAGCGGGATAAATCACAAGTTCATTCCATGGAAAAAATACTCCCGGGCACGAATTACTATGCGGTTCGATGAGCAAAGGGGATATTTCATAACGTGCAGCCAGCTCCAAAATGAGCTTACCTGCAGCAAACAGCTGTGCTTTGCGGCCAGTGAGCTGCGAAACTTCTTCTTGCTCCCCGTAGTTCCCCTCCAGACAGACATGGATGTGATCCGGGTCTGTTAACAGGGGGCCGGCGTAGATTTCGCCATCCTTGGCCACCCAAAAGTCAAATCCTTTCCCATTAATGGACGGACAGCGGGAATGATGCAGTATGAACCCTTTATATTCCATCGCATGGGCCTCCCTCCGTGTTGCTGCAATAGCATATGATTAGGGAGAGGGCGGGGTGACGGAAGGTTTTTCAGAATACGATCTGATGGGCTGCTGTCGTAACTGCGGGGATGTTTGGACTTCCGGCCGCTGTTGTCTGCAGATTTCTTGAATTTGTACCGCTGTTCGCAGTGGAAATCTGCAGACAAAGGCGGACGCTATCGCTCCTACAGTTCCAAAATCCCCTCCGTTACTTTTGCCCATCCGCTGCGCTTGAAGACAAAAGCAAACCCTCACCCCGCGAAGGGTGAGGGCAGAATAGAGCAAGCAGCTCGGAGCGCTTGACGGGGGGGCACGCACCAAGCGGAAAAACTCCATCTAATTCAAATTTATTTTGCTCAGGTCAAACAGGTAAAGGAGAGAAATAACCGAGCTGAATATACGTCTGTCTGCGAAAAAGCCGAGTCCTGCCGAGAAAGCCACGGCTCCGCAAAAAACATTTATGAAAATCAATTCACTCCGGCCAAGAAATTCTGCGTTGAATAATAATAACAAATAATTCAGTGCTGAAAGCAGCACCCATACTCCGAGAATACAGCCAGCTTTTTTCATGAGCCATCTTCTGTTAACGTCCCATTCTTTCTCCAATACATCTGCCGCGAAATTGAATAGATAATATAAGACTCCTGCATAACAGGCCAGCAAGATAAGAACAAACTCCATGCTTCCATCCCCTCATTGTAAACGTGCTCTGGAACGGGTAATTCCTTGATAACTGATTCCCCATGACCTTAACACATTTCTGCAAATCCTGGAATAAAGCATTCCACATAAAAACTGGTGTTCAAATACCCCAGAGGGAGTTATCCGAACACCGGTATACAAACTTGCTAGAGGATTCCTGCGGGGTGGGTGCAGGGTGAAGCCAGCCTTACTCTACAACCTCTCCCAGCCCTTCCTTGACCATCACATCCTGCAGTGCGCTGAGCGCTTCAGCAGCCTGGCTGCCTTCCGCAATTAGGCTCAGGGTATCTCCAGGCTCCAGTCCTAGCGACAGTACGCCAAGAATCGATTTCAGGGTAACCTTCTTGCCGTTGCCTTCGGCGAAAACCTCGGTATCTTTGAATTTTGTAGCTGTATTGACCAGCGCGGTAGCCGGACGGGCGTGAATTCCGTCTTCATCGATGATTTTGAATGTCTTTTGCATAATAGGTTCGCTCACTTTCTTCAATTAGAATAGTTTAGGCTAATACAGTATATAGAAGCTCTTGTTCCTTCACGGAGGTACGGCCTGCGGATTTGATGGAATTGTACTCCTGAATATTCGTAATAATGACTGGTGTAATGGTGCTGTAGCCCGCCTTTTCGATCTCAGCCAGATTGAATTCCATCAGCAGGTCGCCGACGGCTACCTTTGTTCCAGCTGTAACCTTAGGCGAGAAATGCAATCCTTTCAGCTTCACTGTATCAATACCGATATGAATCAGCATCTCGGCCCCGTTGTCACTGACCAGACCGATGGCATGCCCGCTCTTTGACAAGGAGAACACTGTGCCGCTGATAGGTGACACTACCCGCCCCTCAGAAGGTTGAACCGCAAAGCCTTTACCCATGATTTCTTCTGAGAATGCAGGGTCATTCACTTCGCTGAGCGGCTTAACTTCACCCTTAATCGGGCTGTAGATGGCTTCGCTTACCTTAGGTGCGTCTTGCGGTTCCAGTGCGGCTGCACTAACGGATACATTACCGGGAGCAGGTACAGCTGGAGCTGCTGCTTCTGTTGCTACAGCCGCCTCAGGCTCGTCTTCAAAGCCCATGATGTAAGTTGCAATTGCCGCTACAGCAATACCAATGGCAAATCCGATCAGAGAATAGACAAACGTTTCGCCAATAACCATCGGAATCCCGGACAAACCGGCCAGACCGCCGATAACATAAGCTTTTACTTTAAACATACTCAGGAACGCTCCGCCAACAGCTCCACCGATCAAAGCGCCGATGAACGGTTTTTTGAAGCGCATATTAACACCATACATTGCAGGTTCGGTAATTCCCATCAGTGCAGTTACACTTGTAGAAAGAGCCAACGGTTTGAGCTTGCTGTTTTTTGTTTTCAGATATACCCCAAAGGTTGCACCGGCCTGGGCAAAGTTAGCCACCATCATAATTGGAATGATGTAGTCATATCCAAGGCTGGCAATCGAGGCAATCATAATTGGAATCAGCGCGTAATGCATGCCTGTAATAATCAGCAGGGACATCGTACCGCCGAGCAGCAGGCCTGCAAACAATCCGGTATTATCAAACAGCCAGGAAATCCCGTCGGTCAGGCCATTACCGATAATAACGCCCAGCGGACCTACAGCAATCAGTGTCAAAGGTACAATTACGAGCAGAGTAACGGTTGGAACAATGATCAGCTTGAGCGAAGCATGAGTAATTTTATCTACTGCTTTTTCCACATAGGAAGCCAGCCATACCGCGATGATAATCGGAATAACGGACGAAGAATATGTTGCGGCAACAACCGGCAAGCTGGCAAAGGTAATCTTATCACCTGAGCCCAGCAGCGTTGTTACCGTCGGATGCAGAATAGCAGCACCGATTGCAGCGGCAATATACATATTGCTTCCCAGCTTACGGGCGGCACTGACCGCCAGAATGATCGGCAGGAAGTAGAATGCGCCGTCGCCGATAGCCGAAAGAATGACATAGGTTGAACTCGTGGTGCCCATCCATCCCGCTGCTACCAGGATAGCAATGATCCCTTTGATCATCCCCGCACCTGTAATCGCCGGCAGAATCGGAGTGAAACTTCCTGAGATAAAATCGAGTATGCTGCTCAGCACATTCTTTTTCTTTTTAGCACCCGCATCAGCGGAACCGGAGCTTACTTTTCCGTCGGGAGCTCCCGACATATTCTTCACAAGCTCGTTATATACGACCGGCACATCATTACCGATGATGATCTGGAACTGGCCCCCGTTGATCATAACGCCCATAACGCCCGGTGTCTTCTGCAGCGCCGCTTTATCAGCCCGCTGATTATCATTGAGGTTGAAGCGCAAGCGGGTCATGCAGTGGGTAACCTGGTCAATATTCTCTTCGCCGCCCACCAGCTGTAGTATTTCTTTGGAAAGTGCTGTCTTATCCATTATATTATGCTCCTTCAATTCTGAGTTTTGGGGTAACAAAAAAACCTAAACACCGCGTATTGACGCATTCTTGCCGTCCATACATTCAGCGCTTAGGTTTTGCCTGCTTAAAGTAACAATCCCATTCAGCCATTATTCTGTTTTCTCTTCGTTTCGGACAATCCGTTCAATATGGATGGTCATATACAAGATTTCTTCCTTAGACAAATTACGTTTGTAGATTTTGCGGGTGTAATCCGCAATTTTCACTGCGCAGGCATGTGCTGCCGGATATTGAACGCTGACGAGGTCATGCAGGGTATGATCCATATCCTTATCATCAATCGGTGTTCCCTGAACCACCCGCTGGGCAAAAAACTTCAAATGCGTCAGAAAGCGGTAGTAGCTTAAGGATTCCTCATCCAGCTCAATCATAAAGCTGCGTCTTACAATATTAAAGATGTCCTTCACAATATTGGTAATGCTTACGGTTTCGCGCATTTCTCCATTCAGCTGGGCATTCACCAGATGCATGGCAATGAAAGCACACTCGTCTTCCGGCAGAAGCACACCCAGCCGGTCTTCGATAATTTGCAGCGCTTTAAGGCCGATCGAGAATTCTTTACGGTACATTCTCCTGATCTCCCACAGCAGTGCATTCTTGATTTGCAGCCCCTGACGGTAACGGTCGATGGCGAAATGGATATGATCCGTCAGTGAGATATAGATGCTGTCGTGCAGCTTCTCACCCAGCACCGTCTCCGCGTAGCGGATCACTTCATCAGAGCATTCCACATATTCCACCTGAATGTCCGACAGCAGTGTCATAAGCTTTTGTGAGACTTCTTTGTTATCCAGTGAGAACACCTTTTCAATCTTGTCCTCATCAACACGATCGCCGGTATGCTTCTTGAAGGCAATCCCCCGTCCCATAATGACCAGTTCATTCTGGCTGGCGTCCATTACAGTTACAACATTATTGTTGAGCACCTTCGCAATTTTCATTCCATCACCTTACACCGTCAGAGTAGTAAAAAGGCAAAACCAAAACAGGCTCGAAATGCCGGTTTCTGGTTTTGCCTGATAAGTACAGTAACAATCCAGTTATTAGTTTTCCTTGTACAAGCATATTAGCACATTGTCTGCAGAATGACAACGCTCTTATGAAAACGGTTTATCCCCTGAAACTTAATCAGCTTATAATACTTCCCCGTTAGTCTCAATGACCTTTTTATACCAGTCAAAGGAATCCTTCTTGCTGCGATTAAGTGTGCCCTGTCCCTCATCATTCCAATCAACATAAATAAATCCATACCGCTTGGACATTTCCGAAGTGGACATGCTGACCAGGTCAATTGGGCCCCAGGCTGTATAGCCAATCAGTTCTACACCATCCTTAACCGCCTCTTTCATCTGGATGATGTGCTGCTTTAGGTAATCGATCCGGTAATCATCGTGGATGGAACCGTTAGCTTCGACACGGTCGATCGCCCCTAAACCGTTCTCTACAATAAACAACGGCTTCCGGTAACGGTCATACAATGTATTCAAAGTAATGCGCAGGCCGACCGGATCGATCTGCCAGCCCCAGTCGGAAGCCTGCAGATAAGGGTTCTTCACCCCGCCGATCAGGTTACCGGCAGTCGCTTCGCCTTCCGGTCCTGCCGTTACAGTCAGCGTCATGTAATAACTGAAGGAGATGAAATCAACGGTGTGTGCAGCCAGAATTTCATCATCCCCGGGCTCTCGCGCAATGACAATGTTATTTTCGGCAAAATAGCGCTTCATGTAGCTTGGATATTCCCCGCGGGCATGCACATCGGTGAAGAACAGGTTCATCTGGTTCTCCTGCTGGCTCTTGCGGACATCTTCAGGATTGCAGGTATGCGCATAAGATTCAATGCGTGCCAGCATGCAGCCGATCTGTGAGCCGGGAATAATCTCGTGGCCCAGCTTTGTTACCAGTGCACTCGCTACAAATTGATGATGTAGAGCCTGATAGACGGTCTGCAGTTTGTTCTCCACTTTGTCGGCCAGGATGCCGCCGCCTGTATACGGGCTGAACAGCATAACGTTGATCTCATTAAAGGTCAACCAGTATTTTACTTTATTCCGGTAACGGGTGAATACGGTTTCGGCATACTTCACATAGTGCTGGATGACTTCGCGGCTGGCCCATCCGTTGTATTTCATAGTCAGGCCAAGCGGAGTTTCATAATGCGATAAGGTTACCAGCGGTTCAATGCCGTATTTAAGCAGCTCGTCAAAGACATTATCGTAGAACTGCAAGCCTGCTTCATTCGGCTCCGCGTCATCCCCGTTCGGGAATATCCGTGCCCAGTTGATGGACATCCGGAAGACTTTGAAGCCCATTTCCGCAAACAGGGCAATGTCTTCTTTGTAACGGTGGTAAAAATCAACACCTTCCCGTTTGGGAAAGCGCTCACTGTTGTCGCCGGCAAGAATCTCCGCAATGCGCTCCGAAGAAATCTCCATGGAGTGATCGCCTTTACGCTGCGCCTTAGGTACATAAGCGATCATATCCGCTGTGGACAAACCTTTGCCGTCCTGATCAAATCCACCCTCAAGCTGGTTGGCAGCCGTAGCGCCGCCCCACAAAAAATTGTGAGGAAATCCTGTGTTTGCTGTGAACATGAATATACCCTCTTTTCTATAATTTCATTATGATATGGCCAGAAAACAAGAAAAACCTAAACCGTTGGGAAATCCATTCGAGCTCTTCAAGAAGAAGTCAAATGATTTACCATCAGTTTAGGTTTTGCCTGGCACGGCCAGTAACAATCCATTAAACGATGAATTTAAGGATTATTTAGTTAAAACAATCCTAACACAGCATTTACGAAATTTCAAACATTAGCTCTAATTTGTTCTAACCAAACGCCAGCATACATATGGCGATAGCTGCGATAAAACCGACAATATCGGAGAACAAGCCGACCTTAAGTGCGTACCGCCCGTTGCGGATGCCCACAGCGCCGAAATAGACGGTCAACACATACAGCGTAGTGTCTGTGCTGCCCTGGATTGTGGAGGCTATCATGCCGATCAGTGAATCCGGCCCGTGGACGCGGATGAGGTCTGTCGTATAGGCAAGCGAGCCCGTGCCGGTCAGCGGGCGGAGCAGGCCAAGCGGCAGCACCTCGGGCGGCACGCCAAGCCCCTGCAGCGCCGGTGCGATGAATCCCATCAGGAAATCCAGTGCGCCGGATGCACGGAACACGCTGATGGCGACCAGCATGCCGACAAGATGCGGGATAATGGCAATGGCGGTCCCGAAGCCGTCCTTGGCGCCTTCCACGAAGGACTCATAAACAGGAACCTTGCGCGTAAAAGCATAAAGCGGAATGAATGTGATCATGACCGGAATCGCCCAGGCCGATATGAGGCTGATTAGCTGGAACAAGCGCGGCTCACCCTTTCATGGAGGAATGCGGGAGGGCCGGCCCCCCTCTGGCTGAATCCTTTGGCCAGATCACCGGCGGCTTCGGCGGCCTGCGCAGCAGTGTCAGTCGGCGGAACAGCCTGTCCGCAGCAACCGCTGCCAGCGTTGCCACCGCCGTTGCAGCGAGCGTTGTGCCGACAATACCGGCCGGTTCAGCCGAGCCGTAGTTGAGCCTGATCGCAATCAGCGTGGCCGGAATGAGTGTAATGCTGGCAGTGTTCAGCGCCAGCAGCGTGCACATCGCCGGAGTAGCAGTCTCCTTATCAGGGTTCAACGTCTGCAGCTCCTGCATCGCCTTGATGCCCATAGGTGTTGCTGCATTGCCGAGACCTAGCAGATTCGCACTCATGTTTGAGAGTATATAGCCGATAGCCGGATGGCCTTTCGGCACATCCGGGAACAAAAAGCCGACTACCGGGCCGAGCAGACGGGCGATTTTACGCAGCAGGCCTGCATCCTCCGCCACCCGCATCATCCCCATCCAGAATACCAGTACACTGATCAGGCCGAAGCTTACGGTAACTCCGCTTTTGGCGCCGTCAAAGACAGCTGCCGTGAACTCATCCATACGGCCGTTTACGGCAGCGAAGATGAAGCCGATCACGATCATCGCCAGCCAGATTCCATTAATCATGCTGTTCCCCTCCCCCTCCGCTTTCCGTGTTCCGACTATTTCCCCATTTGCAACAGCGCACGCAGCGCACTGCCCAGCGCCTGCAGCCAAGTGTCTGCAGGATATGCAGCGGCCCCGGCCGGAGTGTATCGCTTCATATATAAAGATTGCTCCGGCGGAAGCTTATCCGGCGTATAAACCGGCACCCGGCCGATCTCCTTCCCGCCGAGCTGCAGCACCAGCGATCCCTTCAATCCAAAGCTGCTGCGGGCATCAGTCCCGCCAGAAGCGCCCGGCTGCTCATTCAGTACGAGCTTCGTGACAATCCTGGCTTCTTCACCTTGTCCTAGCGGATAAGCGAACTTCTTTGACGTTACGAAGCTGTATCCGCTGATGCCTTCCCCGCGTTCAATTAAGGTTTTGAGCGGATAATGGTTAAAGCCGAAATTGAGCAGCGCCGCATGGTCATTCCAGTCGTTGCCGTCATTCAGCGTAACTGCTACCAGCTGCTGCCCGTTACGGGTAGCGGAGCTGACCAGACACCGCAGCGCCTTTTTGGTATAGCCTGTCTTCACACCATCAGCACCTTCATAGAGGCGCAGCATTTTATTTTTGTTGGCCCATTTGTAGTCCCATTTCTCATACGGATTGTCGGCTGTCTTCTCCTGGGTCTTCACAATCTCCTTAAACACAGGATTATGCAGCGCGTACGCGGTCAGGACGGCCAGATCATTGGCGCTGGAATAATGTCCTTCAGCATCCAGCCCGTGCGGATTGGCAAAATGCGTATGGGTAAGTCCAAGCTCCTCCGCCTTGGCATTCATCAAATAGACGAAGCCCTGTTCTGATCCGCCGACATGTTCGGCAATCGCAGTCGCCGCATCATTCCCTGAACGCAGCATCAGACCGTAGAGCATATCCTCCAGCTTCATTTCCTCTCCCTGCTTCAAGTACAGTGAAGAGCCTTCTTTGGCAAAAGCATTCTTCCCTACTTTGACCTTAGAATCCAGATCCCCATTCTCTATGGCCACTATGGCAGTCATGATTTTGGTCAGACTGGCGATCAGCATGGGTTCATCCCCCCGGCTGCTGTAAAGAATCCTGCCGGATTCCACATCAATCAGTGCCGCCGCCCTGGCATGAGTTGTGATAGAGAGGTTCTCCGCATGAACCGGATAAATTGGAGCGCAAACCGCCAGCAGTGTGCACAATATCAAGATTAACGACAACCTAAAGGTTAATGTCTTCATGTTCATCCTCCGGCTTCTGATCAGATCTTAGTCTTCCGCAATGAAATATCATCTATGTTGTACAAGTGTATGCATCATGGGGAAGAGGTATGTCCTCCGCTTGTACAGCACCCATACAAAAAGGGACACCGCCCGCAAAAGGCGATATCCCAATTTTTCAACGTGATCTTCTAGTGGGTGGATGAATTCAAATTAACTTCTTTTGCATTAACGGTTGTTTTCGCAACTGGAGGAGCACCCACTACCTCTGCGCCGACAGGTGTACCGTTTTGAAACATATTCTGGATTTTGTCGATCAGGTTTGGCGTAGCGTCAATAATTTTCTCGAACAGATGGGTCTGATTATCCAGCGGCACAATATGTACCCCTTCTCTGCCCACTACGAGAAACGCGATTGGACGGATCGAAACACCGCCCCCGCTACCTCCTCCGAAAGGAAGCAATTTGACCCCGCTTCCGCTGCCGTTCACACCAGGAGCGTCATCTTCCACCCGGTAATCACTGCCGCCTGCGGCAAATCCAAACGCCACTTTACTGATCGGCAGAATAACACTGCCATCCGGTGTTTCCACTGGATCTCCGACAATCGTATTGACATCCACCATACCCTTGATATTTTCCATCGCCGTCTGCATCAGACCTTGGATCGGATGGTCACTCATATTGTTAGCCTCCTTTGAATTCTAGGGACTTCTAATTCTTTCACAGGTGATATCATCCCCCATGGGCACCATTTGTATGTAAGACGTTTCTTCGGAGGAGATTTCCCGCTGGGAGCTCAGTGTTTTTGCCTCAAAAGCTTAATCCAATGGGATAAACCGCCTTTAACTTCGGAAATACGGCGCAGCAGCAGCACACCGGCAAATAAGGCATATGCAACAGACAGCTTCCCGGTACAGACAGCTTCTGTAGAATAGCACAGCTCATCCCGGAAAACCGGCACAACAAACATCCGCGGACGCTGCTGCAGCCGGACAAACTGTGACACCCAGCCCACTAGACTCCACTTTAGCCCCCAAAGTGCGCCTGTTGCCGTGGCTGTGTATGCTGCATCACCCAGCGAAAAATCCGTTGACCAGTCGAGCTTGGTAATCTTGACATGGGACAAGAGACCCTTGAGCCATTTCATCAAGCCCCGGGTTGCCCGCAATGCCTCTTTCAGATCGTCCGCCCATTCCTGCACCGTTTCTTTGTTGATCTGTCCTTCTGTATCAGAATCTTGCCGGACTGGGGCGATTCCGCTCTTTTCGAGCTTCACCTTCACCCCGCGTTCTATTCCTTCAAAAATTAGCTTTGGCAGCTCATAATGGAATTTAACCAGCCCAAACAAGGCTCTAATGTCAAATTCCACGCGGTCATCCTTACCGAGTCTGCATAGTCGGAAATGAAAATGGATAGAGGAAGACAGGGCGAGTACAATCACAAACAACAGCACGGCCAAGGGTATAACAAGCCATAACGTCACGGATTAACCTCCAAGCAGCCTTTTTATAGGAACACTTGGATTAGTATGGCAAAGTCGGCTGGAAAAAATTCGGGACGATCACAAAATTCCCAAACAAAGTGAAGCCCCGGCTTCGAAGGTTATACGGGCACTTGAGGGGGAACCTGAAGCAATACAAAAAACCGCTGCTCCCTAAAGGAACAGCGGCAGAAAAATATAAGTTCGTATTCCGGCTGGCCTGCCTAAGGCTGCTCGACATCGTCGAAGGTTAACTGGCTGTCCAGCTTGTTGAACAGGAGCTGCGTCTCTTCCTCAAGGCTGTCGGAAGTATCAAAGCTCGACGGCTCCGGCAGTTCCTTCAGGCTGGCCAGGCCGAAGCTGTCCAGGAATGACTTGGTCGTACCATACAGTATAGGGCGGCCAACGGCCTCTGCCCGTCCAACCTCATGAATCAGATCCTTGTTGTTCAGCGTATGAATCGCCCGTTCGGACTTTACTCCGCGGATTTCTTCAATCTCCACCCGGGTAATCGGCTGACGGTAAGCCACGATAGCCAGCGTCTCCAGTGCCGCTTGAGACAACGAGGATCTTGAAGGCGAGTACGCCAGGCGCTCAAAATACGGCGCATGGTCAGGCAATGTAGCCAGCCGGTAATTCCCGGCAATCTGCACCACCTGCAGACCGCGTTCCTGTGAAATGTAATCGTCCTTCAGCTCTTCCAGCGCTCTCGTTGCAAGATCCGGGCGCTGCTCGGTAATCTCGGCAATTTGACGGGCAGACAACCCCTCATCGCCGGACAGGAACAGCAATCCCTCAATAATCGATTTCAGCGTTTTGTAATCCACTGAACTCCTCTCCCCCTCTCCACTCCATTACAATGTCATCAAATAATTTCTCCTGATAGCAAAATATTGCCTTCATTTTCATCAGCTCCAGAATTGCCAGGAAGGTCGTTACGATCTCATGCCGGTCCATGCTCTCATGCAAAAGTGCAGAGAACCGCAGCCTGCCGCCCATCCCTTTGCGCATCAGCGCCTCAGATACATCCCGTATCCGGTCCTTCACCGAAATTTCGTCACGGGTAATCCGCTGATACGACGATCTTCTGGCTGCCTTGCTAAGCGCTTTGCGGAATGCGGCAATCAGATCAGACGTATGCAGCCCTTTCAGGGTGTTGTCCACCTGTGTCGGCACAAAAGGCCCTAAATCCTCAGGTTCCTTCGTAAAAATAAGGCTGCGCTCACTCTCCATATCGAGCAGCTGCACGGCAATGCTCTTGATTTTCCGGTATTCAATCAGCCGTTCCACCAGCTCTGCACGCGGATCATAGCCGTCATCCTCGTAGTAATCGAAATCCTCGATCTCAATGACCGGCGGCTTCGGCAGCAACAGCTTGCTCTTGATAGATAAGAGGGTAGCCGCCATTACGAGAAACTCACTGGTAATATCCAGCTCAAGCTCCTGCATCGTCTGCAGGTATTCCATGTACTGCTCGGTAATCTCGCTGACCGGAATGTCCTGGATGTCGATTTCCGCTTTGTCAATCAAGTGCAAGAGCAGATCGAGCGGACCTTCGAACGTCTCCAGCTTATACAATACAGTCACGCGATTTCCTCCTGCTAAAAAAAGTAAAGTGCAGCGCCGCTAAATGGACGCTACACAAGTAGAAAGATTTTTTATAGAACATGCTTTCTTCTCATACTTATAAATAAGCACGATTGTGACTGATTCGTCAAGAGGCTGTCTTACTTAAACAGCTTGTTCAGGTTAGCCATCTCGATGGCGGAGGTAGCTGCATCCCAGCCTTTATTACCCGCTTTGGTTCCGGAGCGCTCAATCGCCTGCTCGATATTCTCAGTAGTCACGACACCGAAAATGGTCGGAACGCCTGTCTTAAGATTGATTGCTGCTACGCCTTTGGCAACCTCGTTGCACACATAGTCATAATGTGTAGTAGATCCGCGGATAACGGTGCCGAGGGCAATTACAGCATCGTATTTGCCGCTTTCGGCCATTTTTTGGCAGATCAGCGGGATTTCGAATACGCCCGGAACCCAAGCCACATCCACCTCATCGTCGGCAACACCGTGGCGTTTGAATGCATCCAGGGCACCGGAAAGCAGCTTGCTGGTAATAAATTCATTGAAACGTCCTACAACTACACCATATTTCAAACCCTCAGATACTAAATGTCCTTCAAAATAATTCGGCATTGTGTTCATCAACCCTTCATGTTTAAGTTAGTAGTTTATGGTAAAAGTTAAGCTTTCGAATCCTCATTTTGTTCAATGTTGTCAAAAGTCAGCAGATGGCCAAGCTTGGCCTGCTTGGTATGGAGATAATTGGTGTTATCCTTATTCTCCGGCATCTGGATCGGCACGCGCTCCACAACCTCAAGACCATAGCCTTCCAGCCCTTTTATTTTGCGCGGATTGTTGGTCATCAGCTTAATCTGGCGGACGCCTAAATCCTTCAGGATTTGTGCACCGATGCCGTAATCCCTCAGATCAGCCGGGAAGCCCAGCTTCAGGTTGGCGTCCACAGTGTCCAGCCCTTCTTCCTGCAGCTTGTAAGCCCGCAGCTTATTGATCAGGCCGATGCCTCTGCCTTCCTGGCGCATGTAGAGCAACACGCCTCTGCCCGCAGCTTCAATCTGGCGCAGCGCCGCTTCAAATTGCGGGCCGCAGTCGCAGCGGTGGGAATGAAAGACATCACCGGTGAGGCATTCGGAATGCACGCGCACCAGTACCGGTTCTTCACCGGAGATGTCGCCTTTGACAAGGGCAACATGCTCCTTATCGTCCACCTCATTCGTATAGGCAATGGTCTGGAAGTCGCCGAAGTCTGTCGGAAGGTTCACCGATACTTCACGGTTGACCAGATGCTCCTTCTCATTACGGTAATGGATAAGATCCTTGATGCTGATCAGCTTGAGATCATGCTTCTTCGCAATTTCGACGAGATCCGGCAGACGGGCCATGGTACCGTCAGCCTTAACTACTTCACAGATGACACTGGCCGGATAAGCGCCGCACATGCGGGCCAGATCGACCGCAGCCTCGGTGTGGCCGGAGCGGCGCAGCACGCCGCCTTTCTTGGCTATCAGCGGGAACATATGGCCCGGTCTGCGGAAGTCTGACGGTTTGGCATTAGGGTCCATTAATGCTTTGATGGTCATGGAGCGCTCACCGGCTGAAATACCGGTAGTCGTATCAATATGGTCAACCGATACGGTAAAGGCGGTGCCGTGATTGTCGGTATTATGGGTAACCATAGGCTGTAGATCCAGCTCTTCTGCCCGTTCCGCAGTAATCGGCACACAGACCAGACCGCGGCCCTCCGTGATCATGAAGTTGATGACTTCCGGAGTGGAGCGTTCGGCCAAGGCGATGAAGTCCCCTTCGTTCTCCCGGTCCTCGTCATCCACCACGATGATTACCTTGCCGCGCATCAAATCATAAATGGCATCTTCAATCGAGTCCAAGACGCTGTCTTGCTTGTCATGCTCGCTCATAGTTCTGTCCTCCTGATGACTCTACACTGGCCCGCAGGCCGCTGTAAGCCTATTTCTTATTTATACAAACCCGTTCGCCGCCAGGAAATCATGGCTGATCCGGGAACTGCTCTCTTCTTCCTCACTGCCTGCTCCCCTGTAATGAAGGAGATGATCAACATATTTGCCGAGCACATCGCATTCAATATTAATGCTGTCGCCCGGACGTTTATGGTTAAGCACCGTTTCTCCAAGCGTATGGGGAATGATGGAGACGGTGAATGCTGATGAAGTCGTGTTTACCACGGTAAGGCTAATCCCGTCAATTGTAATGGAGCCTTTAGGGATAATGTATTTGAACAGGGAGGTCTTATCCGGCGTTATCTCGAACACAACTGCATTCTGGTCACGCTTCACGCTACGGATCTCCCCCGTACCATCCACATGACCCTGGACGATATGCCCGCCAAAGCGCCCGCCTGCGGCCATGGCCCGTTCCAGATTCATTTTGCTTCCGCTACGCAGCTCCTTCAGATTGCTGTTGCGGTAGGTCTGCGGCATGACATCAACGGTAAAAGAATGCTCGCCGATCGAGGTCGCCGTCAGGCAGACACCATTGACGGATACGCTGTCGCCGATTTTCAGATCACCCATAATGAGCGATGCGCCGATATTCAGCACCATCATCTCACCGCCGCTGCTGACGCCGCGCAGCACGCCAACCTCCTCGATTAATCCGGTGAACATGTTATCCCCTCCTAAAAGTTTTGTTGCTTTTGCTTCATTGGAGATACTTCTTACAAAACTCGCTTCGGAAGCATTCACTGCTTCCTAGCGGACCGGAGTCCCGCTGATACAGACATTATCCCCGAGCACTTCAACTTCCAATCCCTCCAGCATGACCGCGTCCTTCATGAGCTCCACGCCGGGGAATTCGAAGGTTCCCGCAGCCTGGCTCCCTCCGCCGACAATCTTCGGCGCGAAGAATAACACTACACGGTCAACCAGCCCGCTCTCCAGCATCGAGCCGTTCAGCGTTCCGCCGCCTTCAAGGAGAATGGAGCTGATCTCCATTTCGCCAAGCGCAACCATGGCGGCCTGCAGATCGACCCGCGGCCCTGCGCCGCTGACAACAACGGTAACGCCTGCTGCCTCAAGCGCAGCCTTATGGGCCGGATCAGCATCAGCTGTGGTGACGACAATTGTCGGCGCCTGGCCGTCAGTGACTACTGCCGATTCAAGCGGAATCCGTAAGGAGGAATCAATCACGATACGGATCGGATGGAGTCCGGGCACTTCCATTCGGGTCGTCAGTGAGGGATTATCGGCGATGACAGTATTGACACCAACCATTATCCCCTGGTGACGGTGCCGCAGCGTATGTACAATTTCCCGCGCTTGTCCATTTGAAATCCACTTGCTGTCACCCGTCTTGGTGGCGAGCTTGCCATCCAGTGTGCTTGCACTCTTAAGAGTCACAAACGGCTGCTTCGTCAGAATATACTTGATAAACTTCTCATTAAGCCGCAGCGCTCGGCTGCGCAGCAGCCCCACTTCAACTTCAATGCCTGCTCCGCGCAGCATTTCGATGCCCCGTCCCGCAACCTGCGGATTCGGGTCCTCACAGGCAACGACTACCCGTGCAACGCCTTCATCAATCAACCGCTGGCTGCAGGGCGGCGTCTTACCATAATGACTGCATGGCTCCAGGGTGACATAAGCAGTGCTGCCCTGCGCCTTACCGGCAGCCATATTGAGAGCATGGACCTCGGCGTGGCCGGTTCCCCTCTGCAGATGCGTACCCAGGCCGATCACAGCCCCGTCTTTTACGACTACACAACCGACAACCGGATTGATGCCGGTCTGTCCCTGCGCTCTTTCCGCCATATCCAGTGCAAGTGACATATAAAACTGGTCGTTCATGATATCCATGATCTGCCTCCAATCCTTACCAAGTATCTAAATGCCATCCAGCCATATAAGCTGAACTCAAGAATTACCTAGAGGCAAAAGCAGCGGAGGGGAAGTTTGGAACTGTAGGAGCGATAGCGTCCGCCTTTAGATTTGGATTTCTACCGCGAAAAGCGGTTAAATCAGGAAATCCAAATCTAACAGCGGCCGAAAGTCCAAACATTCCCCGTAGTCTGCGTTCGATGCCGGATAGTCAATCAAGAGTTCAACTTATATAAAAAACAGAAAAACCCGTCTCAATCTCCAGGCGGAGTTCAAGACGGGATATACGAGAGTTTACCGGAAATTCTAATAAATTGTGCGTAAATAAGCACCTTCACCTTTTCTTTGTGAAAGTTCGCACATAATATTTTGAAACACGGCTGTACGCCTGCCACCAGGTGGCAGAACGTCGATCTCTCCTTCTTCCATCCAGACTATACTGTCGGTCCCGGAATTGCACCGGGTCCACCGTTCGTATGAACCATACGACGCGGGTAGCGGACTAAGCACTCTAAGGGCTATTAAAGCCATTATTTAGTGACATCACCGCCGGTAGGGAATTACACCCTGCCCTGAAGGATCAAACCAATATGAAATTAATAATCGACTTACTGACTAAAATAAAGTTAGCACTATACGCTAAAAAAAGCAAGCGTATCATTTACGCCTGCTTCATTCTTAGCTTGTCCATATTGGTTCGGAACGCAGATATGTAACGAGCCTCTATACTTCCCCCTGCTTGCCCGTTCTCAGCAAATCACGGATTTCCGTCAGCAGAACAATTTCCGGATCAGGGACAGGCGTCTCTACTACCTCGACTTTAACAGCTTCCTTGCGTTTAAATCGGTTCGCCACCTTGATTACCATAAAGATCGAGAAGGAAATAATGAAGAAGTCAATCACACTCTGCAGGAATACACCGTATTTGACTGTTGCATCCAAATAAGTAAATGTTATATTTTCCAGGTTCTTCCCGCCGCTAATCAAGCCCATCAGCGGCATGATTATGTCTGCCACAAGTGATGAGACAATTTTGCCGAATGCAGCTCCAATGACTACTGCAACGGCCAGGTCGAGCACATTGCCCTTCATGGCAAAGCTTTTAAATTCTTTCCACATGTCGTTCCCTCCAATAGTTAAATTTTAAGTTATTATAGCATCAGCACTGTGAAAGACCAATGAACTCTTGGTTGAAGCCTGCTCTCTTTTAATTATGCAGCTCCCGGTATGTATCCTCGATGAATTTCCTGTGTACAGAAGGCGGATAATGCTGCACCCGTTCGAATGCAATCTGTGCTTGCTGGCGCGCCTCTTCCATCTTCCCTTGTCTGGCATAGATTCTGGCTTTATAGGCATACGAGGTGAACACACTGGCCCGGTCCAGCGGATGGTAGGCGTGATCCGGCAGCGTAACCTTTGACAACACCGCAAGCGCTTCCTCATCCCTTCCCAGATGATAGAGTGCAGCTCCGGTCACAAGGCAACCGCTGGATGCATATATGCTTTCCCTAGCCTGAAACTTCTGTCCCATTCGTAACGCATCCTCGTACCTCCCCTCCGCGTTAGCCTGTCTGATCTCAGCCAATTCAAGAAGCTGTACCGACAGCTCATCCTCGGTAAACTGCACAAACAGCCGCGCCTTATTCAAGTATGTTTTTGCTTCCTCCAGCTTCCCCGACATTTGGGCAAGATTGGACAACACGCGGTATAAATGATCTGTTAAATAATACACTCCTTCTTCGCGTGAGAGGGCAACAGCCGCCAGTGCGGCTTCCCGGCTCCCTTCGTAATCACCCAGAGCAGATAAAGAAACGCTCTCTGCATAATGTAGGTCGAGCTCGAAGAGAAAATCATTGCCGACTTTTTTGCTGGTATACTCCTCTCTGACCCGGAGTATCAGTTCCAGGCTCTCCTGGTACCGGCTTTGGGTGAACATGAGAGCATAGGCCAGATACTGTACTTTGGCACTCTCCACAAATAAGCCGAACCGCTCGTATATTTCAACTGCCCTGGTGATCGCATCAATCCCTCCGTCTGTCCCTGTATAAAAACAGGCATTTACATAGAACTCCATCAGACGCGCTGCATCCACGGTCATCGGAAGCTTCCCGTCCATAAGAGGCTTTACTGCAAAAATAATCGACTGGTAGTTTTTTTGCTTGAACTTAGCTTCGATGTCGCGGACCATGCGGGCCAGGTCTAGACTCGTGCCGTCTTCCAGGAAATAACCCGCATCTACGCCAAGCCGCTTAGCTAATATTTGCAGACTCCGCATGGAAGGCAGTGCACGGCCATTTTCAATTTGGCTGAGCATACTTTTGGTCATAGCCTCTCCGGCCAGCTCGCTCTGGGTAAGCCGCTTTGCCTTGCGGAGCTGTTTGATTTTTTCTCCGATCATCTGTTGGGTTGTTGTCATAGGGTGGCCCATCCTTCTATCCGTCTTGATCTCAGTATAGCTTATTATAGAGAGCGAGAAACAAAGTTAAATTAAATTAAACTTATTGTTGCGATTTCATGGAATTGAGCATATTATAAGTTTAATATAATTTAACTTTATAAAGAGGTGGATGGTTTGAAAACGAAAAAAGGATATTTCGCCACTCCAAGCAGCCGTAATATGCTCCTGTTCTTTACCGGCAAGCTCGCTTCGATCCTAGGCTCCGGAATGTATACCTTTGTGGTGGGATTGTATATTCTGAAACTTACAGGCTCGGGAAGCAGCTTTGCCGTTACCATGATCTGCGGAATGCTGCCGCGGATTGTGCTTGCGCCCTTCGCCGGTGTGATGGCAGACCGGATGAACCGCCGCCGGTTGCTCATATACTCAGACCTTGCGGCCGTCCTGACTCTGCTGCTAGCCTTTCTGGCGGTCTCCCTGGGTGGAGTTATGCTGCTGCCCATCTATACCTCTCTGGTTCTGCTGTCCGTATGCTCCACCTTCTATGGAATCTCCGTCTCCTCCTCCCTGCTCCAGCTCGTCGATTCTCAGTATATCCAGCGCGCCGGCTCTCTCAACCAGATGGCTGGCTCCATTGGTAATCTGCTTGCACCTGTTCTTGGGGGCATGCTGTATGCTATCGTCCCATTCAAGCTCTTTATGCTGCTGAATGCGGCAGGTTTCACCATTTCTACCCTGATGAGCTGCGGACTCAGGTTCAAACGAGACCCGGAGCTAACGGAATCCGGCCGATCTGCAGATCCTGCTACCCAAAGCCATGCCGGGCGGGATCTATCGAATATGCTGGCAGAACTGCGCAGCAGTCTTACCGGCGGTATCTCTTATGTGTTTAAGCAACCAGTAATCCGGGCTGTCCTTATTATCGTGTTCTGGGTCAACTTTTTCGTGGTATCGCTGAACGTCGTGCTACCCTTTGTGGCTGTGGAGAATCTGTCCCTCTCATCCGGCCAGTACGGGACCCTGAATGCCATGCTGGCTGCAGGTATGCTGGTCATGTCCCTTCTGCTGAGCGTCCGCCGCCAAAGCAGCAGCCCGGCTCGCTCCCTGATCCGGGGGCTGGCGTCACTCGGTCTGCTGTTTATAGCTATGGCGCTGCCGCTGATATTCTCCTTCAGTACCGGCTCCGCCTTCATGTTCCTGCTTGTGCTGATGTTTCTGATCGGCAGTACGGTCATGAATATTAACATCCCTATTCAAGTGTATTTGCAGCAGACGGTGGAAGCGGATTACCGCGGAAGGGTGTTTGCCGTTGTTGAGACTGCATCGGGGGCAATTGCACCGGCAGGAATGATCCTGTATGGACTGCTCGTGGACCTGCTTCCAGCTGCGTTTCTCCTAACGGCCTCAGGATTGGCAATTTTGCTCGTCACTTTGCTTGGACGAAGAGGCCTAAAGAGCGGCAGTGAGCTGGAAGCCCATCAGAACCGGGAAGCCGAGGTACAGGTTCATGCCTGAGCGGCAACTGCCGTTTGTTAAGAAAAAGATAACAAAAATAGCACGCGGCAATATTCTGCCGCGTGCTATTGGATTTGCTGATCATGAAGTCAGCTGAATGTCTTGCCGGGTTTTACTGGTTCCGGTTCCTTCTGAATACCCGGTTTAGTATAAACCCGACTACAATCAGCCCAAGCCCTGCCAGATAAATCGGCATTGGACTGCTCTCGCCCGTCTGTGGCAGCCTGCCGCCGCTTGCCGGATCAGTCACCGTTCCCTTTGGAATATCATCTTCATCGATATCGACTTCCCCAAGCGGGATATCGTCATCGATAACTGTTTCATCCGGAGCTGCCGTTGCAGTTGCCGGCGGTGTTGACGGTCCAGCTGAGACTACCGGTGTTATCGCCGGCCCGCCAGGGATGGCATCATCATCAATAATCACTCCCGGAATCGGGGAGCTGGTTGGGAAAGGCGTGCCCCCCGGAAGCGCAGGTGATGGTGAAGCTGCTGCAGACGTTGTGGGTGCAGGTGAAACCTCTGCAGACGTTGTCGGTGCCGGAGAAACCACCGGCGATGCGGTTGCCGATGGAGACTCTGTCGGCGTTGTTGACGCTGTCGGTGCTGCAGTTGGTGTAGCAGTCGGCACTACTGGTGTATTGTACACCGTCAGATTGACGCCAGCGACGGAACTAATTGTAACAGGATACTCTCTTATATCCAGTACATATCCGCTCGGGGCTGCAGTCTCAATCAGGATGTAGCTGCCCAGCCAGATATTATTGAATACTGCAGTGCCTGCCGCATCTGTTGTACGGGTGTTGACCAGGACCCGTTCTGTGCCGTTAAGCCGGTACAGCTCAAATGTAGCACCTTCAAGCACCTTTTGGCTGTTCTGTGCATCCAGCTTTTTGACGGTCAGCATACCTTTAACTCCGCTGCCTGTGCCTGAACCGCTGGAGACACCAACGATCACTTCTGTAGTCGTAGCCTTCTCAATCAGGACGTTGTTATTTCCGCTGAATTTCACCTCGTTTACCAGCTTGTCGCCAGTATTCGCCACAATCAGTGACTGGTATTCCAGTACATAAGCGTAGTCGATAGCCGAAGTAAAGCTTAATTCGAAGCTTTGTTTGCCATCAGCATCAGCAATCACTTTCAGGGTATAGTCAGTACCTTTTGTTAATTCGGCACTGCTTTTCGTTACATCCCCGTTTGCTGCTACCACAGTACGATAGAGATGGAAGGAGTCCGGCAGCAGTATTTGATTCGTGCTTGGTGTATCTGTGATTTTAGCATCCTTCACATGGGACTGGGTCCGGTTAATGGCGATACTCCAATTCACTTTATCACCATTTTGCAGGCCGCTCTTGAATACATACTCACCGCCATGCGGAATGTTCACGGAAGCGGTCAAATCTTTGGATTTTCTCGTAGTATAATCCAGCAATTGGGCTGTATTGACAACAGTGCTGTCAATCAGCTGTCCTGCAAGGCTGGTTTTAAAGACAACAAAATACGGTTTATTGATGCTGTCCGTAAATACAAACCTGTACTCATTGCCGTTGTTGACCCGGTAACTATAGGCGTCTGGGGCCAATTCATTCCCTTTCGTATAGTCCCCGTTGGCATTCAGATTCATCTTATACACCTTGAGTGATCCTGGAACCAGTGTCTGCCCGGCTGTCAGAATGTCCGAAACAACAGGCTCTATTACCGCAATACTCGTATAATTGACACCTATAGTCCAGGTTATTTCTTTGGTTGCCGCATCATAAACTCCGCTCTTGAATCCGTTGTTCTTATACTCTGGGCGGGGAATAAACAATCCGTTCGCACTGGCCGTCCGTTTGCCTTCAATATCCTTCCAATCGACCGTAGCCGTGTTGAGGAAGTTATCGGCATTCCCCATCAGCGAGGCACTGCTGAATTGTGTAGTATAGCCGATCGTATAAGTACCGGTAATCGTTGATTTAAATATCACCTTAAATCCGGTATTCCATCCGGCATGCGGCGCACTAGATTCATTATAGTCCAGCGTATAGGCCGAGTTATCAAGCACCGCTCCGCTGCTATTTCGCACAACCAGTGAACCCGGTATAAACTTTAATCCGCCCTGCGGGAAGGTATCCGTCAGTACAACTTCCTTCATCGGATAATTGTCACCGTTCAGAGTGATCTTCCAGTTTACCGTCTGTTTCGAATAATCCACTCCGGACAGCGTTTTATAAATAATAGCCGGACGAATCAATTGAGTAGCTGAAACGCTGTAGGTACTGTCTGATACTGTGTTGGTAATTGTAGTATCTTTATATACCCGGCCCTGTGCCTCAGTCTTATACTCAATAAGGTAAGCGGAGGATATGCCGTTCAGGAACTCCAGTTTGAAGCCCGCCTTCTCTACTCCGATAATACCGGTTAGCGTATAGTCCACATTCTCCGCCAGAGCCGTACCCTTCGTAGCTTTTCCCGTAGAATCAAGTGTTACCGGATATACCGTAACCGAGTCGGTTATCAGCCGCTGTGAATCATCGAATAGATCTGTCAGCACAGCACTCTGCTGCGGGATAACCCTCTTGTTATAATTGTATTCGATCGCCCAAGTGGTAATATGCTTACCCCATTCGTAATTGAGCGCCTTTTTGTTCAGGCTTCCGCCACGCTGCACAGCAACTGTTGCTGATGCGCTGACAGGATCACGTCCGTCTCCGGTAAATGTAGCCGTGTTAGTGTAGCTGGCTTCGTCACCTGTAATTCCAGTGGAGTAGGCGATCCGGTATGCTCCGTTTAGCACGGAATCCGTGAAACGGACGATCAGCGTGCCCCCGGTTACCTCAGCACTGTATCTGCTGGTATCAATCAAGTTACCCTGCAGGACTGTTCCATCCAGCTGTACGTTCAGCTGATAGACAGCGAGGGTAACCGTACTATCCAACGACAGTCCAGCAGGAATAGGATCGGTAACCACGGCATTCTGAACGGATTCCAGTTTCTTGTTCACATCGACTGTCCAATCGATATGGTCCGCGTTGAAGCCGCTGGACACACCATTCTTGGCAATGGTAGAACTGACCTCCGGCCTGAATTGCACCGTCACAGTCTGTATAGCTCCCTCAACCGGGAACAAAATCTGCTCGACCGTACTGCCGTTCAATTGGGTGCGGTCAAATTTTGTATTAACCCGCAGCGTCCCATGGACATTGCCATGATTCTCAATGTAATTATTGAAGGTCATGACCACCTGATGTGTGGATTGGCTGATCGTAAAATCACCGACCTGCCCATCATCCGACACTAGCGCTCCGCTGATGTCATTGAACAGCTGAAACTGTCCGGGAAGCTGGAAGGTAAAGGTATCTCCGGCAGTGTAGCTGTGTCCGTCCGGAAGTGCCCAGGTATAATCCAAGGTTACCTTGGAATTAACATCATACACACTGTCCGTAACTGTGTTTCCGTCCGGCCCGTAGACTGCCATAGAAACACTGGTAATGATGTTCGTTTCATGATCAATGGCAGCAGCTTTAACCTGTGACGTGAATCCGATGCCGTAGGCATATTGCACAAAAAGCAAAAGAATCACAATGGCCAGACTTACTTTTTTTCTCATCATTCCCCGGTAGCCCCCGTTTCTGAAATTATAAATTCCGCCCAAAAGCCAGTTATGTATGTCGGTACTCCGCATCCATCTTATGTCAGATTGCAGAATTCTCTTCCTTTTCTGGTCAGCTTGAGCGTTATATACTTATATCACCGAAGTATAGATCTTTAGAATCAGATTATGTTTAAAATAAAATAATTATTTTTGGGGAATATGTTCAATATCCGGGGGGAGAGAAAATTGTGAACCTTACTACCTTTTTTGGGCGGATGCATGCGACGGATTTCGTCATGTTTTCCTTGCCGCATCTCATTGCTCTGGCTTTGGTCGCTTTAGCTTGTCTGCTGCTGTTCGCCTCGCGGGCTGCACTTCTTTCCCGCCCTGTTCTCAGGGATACTGTCCGCTTCCTGCTGGTCATTGTTCTGCTGGCTTCGGAAGGCGGGCTGCATCTTTGGTACCTATCTCAGGACATTTGGACCATTAAGCATTCACTTCCGCTGGAGCTGTGCGGAATCACGCTGCTCTTATCCGCGATCATGCTGCTTACCCGCAGCCGGCTGCTCTATTCCTTTCTTTATTTCGCCGGCATCGGCGGCGCTTTTATCGCACTGCTCACACCTAATCTGGTCTACCCGTTTCCACATTTCCGCTTCCTGCTGTTTTTTACCGCCCACGGAGCCATCGTGCTGGCCTCCTTGTTCATGACCTGGGCCTATGGCTTCCGGCCGGACTTAAGGTCACTGTTCTTCACCATGGGCTGCCTCAATATGATCGCCGCCTGCGTCTTTGCCGCGGATAAACTGCTGGACACCAACTACATGTTCCTGGCGCATAAGCCGGATACCTTGTCTGTACTCGATTATTTCGGCCCCTATCCCTACTATCTATTGGTCGAAGAGATCTTTGCGTTCGTGATCTTCCTGCTGATGTATCTGATCTTTTTCAAGCTGCCCGGGCACTTCAGCTCTCTCCGCAGCCGCAGAAGCCGGAATAGTTAATTCTATAAAAAGACAGCACCCTGCTGGTCTAAACCCGCAGGGTGCTGTCTGAAAAATAAAAGAGGGCGGTTCACCCGCCCTCCGAAATCCAATCCTTACGCTTCGATGATTTCCACCGAAGTCATTTTGTCGCGTCCCTGGAAGCTGTCAACCAGCTCCATGCCTTGTACGACTTTACCGAATACAGTGTGTACTCCGTCAAGGTGCGGCTGTGGTGCGTAGCAGATGTAGAACTGGCTTCCACCTGTGTTTTTGCCGGCATGCGCCATAGCCAGCGTTCCGCGCTCATGCTTGTTAGGGTTGATCTCACAGTTGATTGTGTAACCTGGACCGCCGGAACCTGTACCGTTCGGACATCCGCCTTGAGCTACAAAACCAGGGATAACACGGTGGAATACCAATCCGTTGTAGAAACCGTCCTTAGCCAGCTTCTCAAAGTTGGCTACAGTATTTGGAGCATCCTGTTCGAACAGATCGATCAGCACTACGCCGCCGTTTTCAAGAGTAATCTTCGCTTGCTTTGCCATATGTAAATGACCCCTTTCAAAATAACAGATGTAGAACACTTTTATTAGTTTACTATGAATTCACGCACAAAGCAAAGCCAGCGGGAGTGTTTCCCGCTGGCTTCATGCACATCTTCTTAAACTGCGGTTTTCGGCAGGGCAGTAATTATTTCGTAACAGCCTGCTTGGCAATACGCTCGGGTACAATATCGTTGGCTACGATGTCATGATGGGACTCGCGGCGCACAACCAGATCGCTCTGTCCATTCTGTACAAAGACCACAGCCGGACGACGAATCCGGTTGTAATTGCTGGCCATCGAATAATTATATGCACCGGTGCAGGCCACTGCAAGCAGATCTCCGCTCGCAACCTTAGGAAGCTCCACGTCCCAGATCAGCATATCACCGCTCTCGCAGCATTTTCCGGCAATGGAGACTGTTTCTTCATTGGCTTCCGTAGCACGGTTAGCCAACAGCGCCTCATACTTGGATTCATAGAGTGCAGGGCGCGGATTATCTGTCATGCCGCCGTCAACAGCCACATATTTACGGACTCCCGGAATCTCCTTATTCGTTCCCACGGTGTACAGCGTAGTGCCGGCATCACCGACGATGCTGCGGCCCGGCTCTACCCAGATCTGCGGCAGCGAGCTGCCGATTCCGCTGAAATGTGTCTTCACCGCATCCGTGATGGCCGCAACATATTCAGAGACCTGAAGCGGCGTATCGCCTTCCACATAACGGATACCAAAACCGCCGCCGAGGTTGACGACAGGGAAATCAATGTTCAGCTCTTCCTTCACTTTGCGGGTGAAGTCAGCGATCCGTTCAACCGCAAGCTGGAAGCCCTCGGTTTCGAAAATCTGTGAGCCGATGTGCGAATGAACGCCAAGCAGCTGCAGGTTGGCTTTGTCCGCAGCCTGCTGCACCGCAGCATAAGCGGAGCCGTTGCCGATATCAAAGCCGAACTTCGAATCGGTCTGGCCGGTCGAAGCATAGGCATGGTGGGCATGGGCTTCAACGCCCGGCGTTACGCGCAGCAGCACATTTACGGTCACTTCTTTGCTGGCAGCAATAGCTTGCAGGAGGTTCATCTCCACCAGGTTGTCGACCACGAAGCAGCCGATTCCCGCTTCAATCGCCATTTCAATCTCATCCGGTGTCTTATTGTTGCCATGGAAGTGAATGCGCTCCGCCGGGAAGCCGGCCTGCAGGGCTGTATACAGCTCTCCATCCGATACTACATCCAGTGACAAGCCCTCTTCATCGGCCAAACGGCACATAGCCATGATTGAAAAAGCTTTGCTGGCATAGGCTACCTGAAATCCGAGTCCGGAAGCTCTGAAGGCATCCATGTATTCGCGGCAGCGGCGCCGGATTAATTGCTCGTCCATTATATATAGCGGGGTACCATATTCCGCCTTCAGTTCGGTTACATCACATCCGCCGATTTCCAAATGACCGGCATCATTAATTCGGCTCGTCCCGTGTAAAAACATTGTTCAGTCCTCCAATTTCTGTGGAATATCTCGATTCCAACCTGTCTATTATATGTTATTCAGCCCCGCAGAGTTCTAAAATTAGGCAGATTACTTAAAACTCATTCCTTACAAGGGCTATTTAGTGTATTCAGTATAGCAGACAGAGGGAACGCCATAGAATGGACTAATTTGCAGTTGATTTGTATTTTTGTGCGACTATTGATCATTCTCCTGAACGGGCGGCATCCGGGTATTATCTCTTGTTTTGTTGAAAGAAGGCCTTGTTTTGGCGCTGAGCACAGGCTGCCGTACGAGAATAGCACCAAAGGCTTTTGCATTAAACGGTATAAACGGCCACAAATACGGGGAGTTGTACGACCGGTGAAGGGTCAGCAGTACGATAAGCAGTGTAGTACCGATCATAAACCCCTGCACCTGGAACGCAGCCACCGCGAGCAGCAGCCCAAGCCTGACGATCCGGTTAGCCAGCCCCAGCTCATAGCTCGGCGTTGCGAACATCCCGATGGAGGCCACCGCCATATACAGCACCACTTCATTGACAAAAAGTCCGGTCTGTACGGCGATATCACCCACCAGTATCGCAGCAATCAGACCCATGGCTGAGCCGAGCGGCGTCGGTGTATGCACAGCTGCCATCCGCAGGAGATCGACCCCAAGCTCTACGATCAGGAACTGGGCCAGGAGCGGGATTTTGGCCATTTTCTGTGGTCCGATAAAGTCGAGCATAGCCGGCTTCAGCTCCGGATGAATAACGAGCAGCATCCATAAAGGGAGCAGAAACATGGAGGCGAATACGCCGATGAACCGCACCCAGCGCAGATAAGTTCCCATGAACGGAGTCTGCCGGTTCTCCTCTGCATGCTGGCAGAGATCAAAGAACGTCGTCGGCAGGACAATAACGCTTGGCGAGGTATCTACAAAGATGACCAGCCGGCCTTCCAGCAGATGCGAAGCTACAGTGTCTGGACGCTCTGAATAACGGACCAGCGGATAAGGATTCCACCCTCTGCCCACGATTGCTTCTTCCAGCTGCTTGTCCGCCAGTGGTATGCCGTCGATGTCGATGCTCTTAATCTTGTCAGTGACAGCCTTCACCTGCGTCTTGTCCACGATGTCATCAATATACGCCACACAGACATCAGTCCGCGTCCGGCGGCCTACCTGGTGCATCTCATATTTCAGTCCGGGGTCGCGGATTCTTCTGCGTACCAGCGCCACGTTGCTGAGAAGGGTCTCCGTAAACCCGTCACGCGCACCGCGCACTACCCGCTCAATGGAGGGCTCATCGGGACTGCGTGAAGGATACGAGCGGGTATCCATAATGATAACCTGTGTCTCCCCTTCAATGAAGAACACGCTCATGCCCGACAGCACCTTGTTGACGCTCTCGCTCAGCAGATCACCTTTTTCCACCTGCACATGGGGAATGTATTCGCTCATGAAGCTGGCAAGCACATCAGCGGATATATCGTCAGGTGTCAAATAGGTCAGCCGTTTCAGAATTTCGTCAATGATCGTATCCTTGGCGAACCCGCTGATGCAGAGCAGTGCAGCCCTGCGGCCGCCAAAGGACATTTCCCTGAATACGATGTCAAAAGAGGAGCCGAGTCCCAGCACCTCTGTCAGGGTAGCTTTCGTATCCTCCAGCCGCACGGGAATTTTGTCATTTCCCTGCCAATAAATAATCGATTGCTCCAGGGAATCTGAGTGCTCAGTATCGCGCTTCTCCTGCAGCGGATCGGCCTTTTTGGGTGCCTGTGACTGAGCTTGCTTTTTGTCGGTCTTGGACTTCTCGGCCTGATCCTTCAGGCCCCCGGCCTCCGCTTCTGCCTGCTGCTTGCCTTGTTTATCTATCCCCGGATCCTCAGCGGATTCTTCCTCCTCCGTTTCCGGATCATCTCCGAATAGTCTGGCAAAGAACCCCCTTTTGGCAGGTTCCGGCTCCTCTGTTCCCAGCTCGCTTGACGCCTCTGCATCCTGCTTCTGCCCGCCTGGATCCATATTTTCGTCTTGTTCACTGTCGGCTAATGCCTTACTGTTTGTCTCCGGATTGCCTTCCTCGTTGCTTTCAGCACCCTCCGGCTCCTTTGCATCTGCCTCCAAACTTTCTCCGGTATCAGAACTGCCTTGGACCTCCGGCTCTTCTTCCTGCTGCGAATCCGGTCCCTCCTGATCCGGCGTCCCTGCACCATTCGAAACCTGCAAATCGTGATCGCAATAACCGGTCGCCCCGGCATCCACACCAATATCTGTCCCAAGCTCAGCGGAGGCCTCAGCATCCTGGTTGCCGGATGTTTCAGTCTCCAACGGGATGTCCTCTGTTTCTGAATCGCTGTCTAACAGTGTGAATATATACTCCTTCTCGGACTGTCCGCTGCTCTGTCCACTTGCGGATACCTCGCCAACACCGGATAAATCCGGTTCAGCCTCCCCTCGGGGCGAAGCTGAGCGATCCCCCGGCGGCCGGTCCGCTTCCGTGTCTGAACTGCCCGAAGCTTCTGGCTCCGCTTCCTGCTTCGGCTCTTCGTCTTCTTGATCCGGTGAGCGGTCTCCGGCTGTAGAAAGGTCTCCTTCTGGAACAGTTTGCCCATGGTCAAGCAGCGCGCCCAGTTCTTCCGCTGCTTCCGCTTCACCCGGCGGGCTGTCAAGAGAGCTCTTGTCTTCGGAGTCTGCCTGTTTAGCTTTAACATGATCTTTATCATCAACGTGATCTCCACTATGAATATACCTTACCACTCCATAACCTCCTCAAGTTCAATGAGCTTAACCCACAACATTCCACTCCCGGCACTGGTCAGCTTCGGAAGCCCTGGTTTACCGCTGGTATACAAACCAGTCAAACATAGAGCCCGCGACCTTCCCGCATACCATCGCCATCAAAAGGCCAAACAGATAATGGGTCATGTACAGACGTTTAGCCAGAATGGGCAGCACGTTCAGCACTTCTGTCAAGGCGGCTGCCAGCATTCCGACAAATATTCCGTCAAGCAGCCCTACACCCAGTTCTGCTAAAGGACCGGCGTAAATTTTCCAGTTCCAGAAATCACTCATGGTTCCAAGCAGCGAGCCGCCTATCATCGCACCTTCGTACCAGTGCACCTTGTCATAGGAGGATGTCAGCTGGGCCAGACGGGGCACCATATCCAGCACAATAAACAGGGCAATAACCCCTCCGCCTACCGCAATTCCTCCCGCAACCCCAAGCAGCAAATGCAGGCCAAGTAGGATTGGCGCTGTCATGAGGAATCCTCCTTACGCCCGGACGGTTCAGTACCGTTATTCATCTTGCTGTATTCTTCATGCACAACATAGTGATCGATATTTTTCTGATACAGGAACATTTCCACTTCCAGCGGGGTCGGCTCCTCATTCCATTTTTTCTTGAACAGATGATTGAAAAAAATCACCATCCCAAATCCGATCCCCAGTGAATAGGCAATCTGGAACATGTAGGGATGCTCATCCCGCCGTCCGGTCAGCATCTCGACTACCCGGATGTGCACCTCCTGCATGTTGACATCGGCATGGAAATTCATAATGGTCAGCGCCGATCCGAAGAACAGCAGCAGCCATACAAGCACGAACAGGGCAACCGATGGCTTGCGTGCCTCGACCGGCCCTTCAATCTGCACAATGGTCCGCCCCTCGCCAATCGGCTGAATATCGGCATCCGGCACAAGCTCCTGAATGCGGGGGATGATGGTCATCAAATCGATCAGAATCAGATTCCCGTCGCTTTGCTCCGGCTGGAGCAGCAGAATTGAATACAGCGGCTCACGCAGCTGCGGCTCCGCAATCAGATAAGCCACATCCCGCAGCGTGACCCCCCGCCCCTTAGGCACCGACAAGCGGTTCTTAAGCTGTATGTAAATTACGGGTGCTGATTGGCTATTCATCTCCGTGCACCTCCTGCCAGAATAACGGTAGTATGGGAGAAAAGCCTTATTTTTACTCCCCAGCAGCAGATTTCATCTTGGATGTATTCGTACGCTAGGTGCTGATTCACCTCCTCCGGCAAACCTGCGGCAGCGCAAAAAGGCAGACCGGATCATTTCCGGTCTGCCTTATCTTACGAAACTAATACCTGTATATTCGTTTAAACATCCAGTGAAGCCAGTGCCCGTCCCTCATAATCGAACAGGGTGAGGTTGGACCAGTTGTTCGCATGGCCGACGGACCACTCGTGCTGTGAGGGAATCCAGGCCGGTTCCCAGTAATAGCAGCCGATGCCCCTACCTTGCCTTGTACGGTGAATCACTTCGTGCAGCTCCCGCAAGTATGCAGCTTGTCCCTCTACGGTCGCCGGATAACCTTCATGCAGCTGCTCTGCTTCCTTCACAATAAGCGGAAAACCTTCCGGTCCAGCCAGTGTCCACGGATATGCGGTTTCCACCACAATAATATCTTTGTCATACCGCTGTGCCAGGTCGCCCAGATTCTGCTCCAGATCAGCCAGAGTACCGTGCCACCAAGGGTAGAAGGAGAGCCCGATGACGTCGTACTCTACGCCGCGCTCCTCGAAGCGGTCGAAAAACCTGCGGCTGGCGTCATTGTCTCCGCCCCGGTCAATATGGATCATCACCGGCAGCTCCGGCGCGATCTCCTTGGCTCCGGCAATCCCGGCCTTCACCAGTTCGGTAAAACGGGTCCACTGCTCCTGCGTATCATATTGGCCGTCTACCCGGCCCTCTTCCCACAGGAAGCCCGGTGTGATCTCGTTTCCGATCTGCACCATATCGGGCAGCGTCCCCTGATACTGGAGGGCCTCCAGCACTTCCAGTGTATATTCATAGACAGATAAGCGCAGCTCCCCGAAGTCGAGTCCCGTCCAGATTTGCGGTTTCCACTGATTCGCCGGGTCGGCCCACTTATCCGAATAATGAAAATCGAGCAGGAAGCCAAGCCCGGCCGCTTTAATCCGTTTAGCCATGACGAGCGTCCGTTCCAGATTACAGAAGCCGCCGGGCGGATCATTCCAGATCCGCAGCCGGATAGAATTCACACCGCTGTCCCCGAGAATCTCCAGAAGGTCTGCGGCTTGTCCGGCCCGCCGGCCGGAGCCGTACCTGAAGACCCCGCCTCCTTGTTCAATCTCATCCAGAAACGAAACATCCATTCCGTTGATATAAGCTCCTGTCATCACCCACTACTCCTTCACTGAGCCGAGTGTCATTCCTTTTACAAAATATTTCTGCAGGAACGGATAGACCAGCAGGATCGGAGCCGCTCCGATAAAGATCTGCGCTGCACGTACCGTGGTCTGCGAGATCAGCTCCATTTCCTTCGGATTAATACTCATGGAGCTCATATCCCGCTGGATAATGACGGTCTGCAGGAATGTGGCAAGCGGAAACTTATCGGAATTATTCATGTACAGCAGCCCGTCGAACCAGGAGTTCCAGTGGAACACCATACTGAACAGGGCAATCGTCGCAATGGAAGGCAGCGAGATCGGCAGATAAATGCTGAACAAGGTGCGGAAATGATTCGCCCCGTCGATCAGTGCGGCTTCCTCCAGCTCCTTCGGTACACCGCGGAAGAAGTTGAGCATCAGAATAATCAGGAAGGTGTTAACGGCTCCCGGCAGCACCAGGACCCAGAAGGAATTCATCAGGCCAAGCTTCTGAATAACGATATAGAACGGGATCATCCCGCCGTTGAATACCATGGTGAATACAAACAGCCAGGAGTAAATCGTCCGGCCTTTAAAGGCCGAATTGTCTTTGGACAACGGATAAGCCGCAAGGAACGTAATGAGCAGTGTAAGTGCTGTTCCGAGAACCGTACGTTGCACCGAAATCCAGATGGAATGAAGAAATACAGGGTTATCGATGGTCTTTTTATAGGCTTCCACCGAAAACTGCTTCGGCCACAAGCCGACCAGATTGGCATCTGCCGCTGACTTGGCGCTGAACGAAACCGCAAGTACATGAACGAGCGGAATGATACACATGACAGCCAGAATAATTAGAAAACAGGTATTAAGTACGCTGAATACGCGGTAGCCTCTTGTTTTGTAATACATAGGTTTCCCTCTTTCCCGGTTGATTTAGAAGATGCGGTAGCCCGCCCATTTTTTAGCCAGCTGGTACGAGACCAGAATCAGAACCATGCTGATCGCAGACTTGAACAATCCAATGGCTGTCCCGAAGCCCATCTCGCCGTTTTGGATCGCTGTACGGTAGACGAAGGTGTCGATAATATCACCCTTTTGGTAGACCAGCGGGTTGTACAAGTTAAAGATTTGGTCAAAGCCGGCATTGAGCACGTTCCCGAGCGCAAGCGTACCTACTACCACAACCATCGGAATCAGGGATGGCATCGTGATGAAGCGGGTCTGCTTCCAGCGGTTCGCCCCGTCGATCTCCGCCGCTTCATACAGTGAAGGGTTGATGCCGGCAAGCGCCGCCAGGAAGACGATGGTATTATATCCGAATTCCTTCCACACATCTGTCAAAATAACCGTAAAGCGGAACCAGTTGTTATCCCCGAGGAAGAAGATCGGCTGCACCCCGAAGTTGCCGAGAATCTGATTGACAAAGCCGTCCGTGGACAGCAGGTCCAGCAGAATCCCGCCGAGAATAACCCAGGACAGGAAATGCGGCAGATAAACCAGTGTCTGAATGGTACGCTGTACGGCCAGCTTGCGGACCTCATTCAGCATAATCGCGAAAATAAACGGTACAAGCAGATTGAAGATCATCTTCAGCACCGCAATGATCAGTGTGTTCCAGATCACCTGCATGCTGTCCTCACGTTCAAAAAGATACCTGAAATTATCAAGGCCCACCCACTCCGAACCGGAGATATGCAGCCATGGTTTGTAATCCTGAAAGGCCATTACAATGCCGCCCATCGGGATAAAGCTGAACAGAATCAGCAGTATCATCGCAGGAATCAGCATTACATGGAATTGCCAGTTTTTTCTTAGTGTTCTCATCCTTTAAGCCCCCAACCTAGTCGATTTCTTCTGTCTTCATAATCAAATTATAGCAACGGTGAAATGGGGCAAGTAGACAGCAAAACCAATATAAATGGTACAAAAGCAATGTCTTTGTCCTATCCGCGGCGGCCCGCGTTACATCCTCTTTCCCCGGAAAAAAGCAAACAGGACCGCCTCCTGCTGGCGGAAATCTCCGCCGCAGGAAACAGTCCTGTATCTGTCTTAAGCTTGTAAGTGCAGCACTTATTTTACGCTGTCATACCACTCGTTAACTTCTTTGGTAATCTGCTCGCCGCCGCCTGCATTCCAGGTAGTGACGAAGCTGTCGAATGAATCCAGCGGCTGTTTGCCGTAGATGATTTCGTTAAATGTCTGGTTCTCGATTTTGTTCAGATAATCCAGCTTCGCTTTCATGGTTTCCGTAGTCGGACCGGTGAACATGTTCTTGAACGATTTGTCTTCCTGCTGCAGCAATACCTTGGCAGCCGCAGGTGTTCCTTTACCATAGTTAACCGCTACATCCTTCTCAAGTCTGGTTGTTGGCTGAGCGCCGTTAGCCAGGTTAAGAAGAGCCTTCATCTGGGCATCAGGAATACGTGCGCCGTCGCGTACCAGCAGGTAACGGACACTGTTCACATAGCCGCCGCTGATCTGATCATTAGCGACCATTTTGCCGCTTGCATCCAGTTCATAGTCGTAGCCGGCGAAGAGGCCGTTGTCCAGTTCGCTGCCCGGCTGCGGGTTAGCGAAATTGTCGTACAGGTAGTTCTCATACGTAAAGAACGCTTCCGGATTCTTCATTTTGGTGCTGATCAGTGTAACACCGTTGGTGAACTGTGTACCATGGCGCATTACAGTTCCGTCCGGTCCGGCCGGAATGTTGATTGGTGCCCAGACAGCATCCGGCACGTTCTTCACCGTATCCTGGAGCGGCCAGCCGCTCATCCAGTAAGGTCCAGGAATAATACCGGCTGTTCCCGCAACAGCAGGCTCCGAGGTTTTGTTCTCATCCCAAAGCGCGGCTTCCTGCGGAATGTAGCCTTTGGCGAGCCAATCCTTCAGCTTCTCGAGACCTTGCTTCATGCCGGCGTTCACGGAGCCGTATTCCAGCTTGCCGTCAGCCGCTACATTCCACTGCTGCGGAAGGGTTCCGTAAGCGCCGAAGATCCAGGAAGGATCACCCATCCAGGTGTTCATGCTTGTCTTGAAGCCGATGCTGAGCGGAATCACTTTGTCCGGAGCCAGACCGTCCGGATTCTGGTTCTTGAAGGCATCCATTACCTTCTCCAGCTCATCGATGGTTGTCGGTGCTTTCATGTTCAGCTTATCCAGCCAGTCCTGGCGGATCCATAGAATGTAATCGTGGTTATATGCGTAATCGAGAACCGGAAGCCCCATTTTCTTGCCGTCGCGGCTGTATTGGTTCCAGACATTAGGGTCCTGGGCCATCGCTTCTTTCCATGTCTCAGAAGCATATTGGTCGAACAGTGTGCCTACTTCCCGGTACATTCCGGAATCAATCAGGTCCTGGGCGATAGTGGAATCGCCGGTACCGATGGTAACTACATCAGGCATTTCCTGCCCGGAAGACATCGCCAGACGCAGCTTCGTGCCGAAAGCGCCATTCGTATCCGTAATGGACCAGAGCGATTTAATGTTGATACCGAATTTCTCCTTGGCCCATTTGGTGGAGACGTTATTCTCAATAGTTTCACCGTTCTTGAATTTCAGCTCGGGGTCAACCCCCCAGACGGTGGTGATGGTTACTTCAGGATCATATTTATCCTTGTAGGCGTTTTCAGTTTCTGCCGGTGTATTGGCGGCATTACCGGAAGCGTTATTTCCTCCGGCTGCATTATTATTTCCTGAGCAGCCGGCGATACTGCTTGCCAGCAGTACGCTCATGCCCAGGAGCGGCAGCAATTTTTTTGTCTTCATGCTTCTGTCTTCCCCCTTGAGATTCCTTAAGTATTGGTGATGTCTTCATTATAGGGAACAACGGTTTGCACGAATACGTCATTAAAACAAGGTTTCTGCACCTTTGCCAACCTCTATCCGTCCCGGAATTCATTTGGAGTCATCCCGTAGTGCTTTTTGAACATTTTACTGAAATATTGCGGATTCTGGTAACCCAGCTCTGTTGTAATCTCATAAATCTTCTTATTGGTGTTCTTCAGCAGGTAGAGTGCCCGCTCCATCCGCATGCGGATGATATAATCGCCTAACCCTTCACCTGTCTCGGCCTTGTAAATTTTCGACAGATAGACCGGGTGAAGATAGACATGATCGGCAATCGTCTTGACCGACAGATCATGGCCGGTATGATTGCCCACCAGTTCATGCACCTGCTTGATTATATAACTCTTCGTATACTGGTCACTTTCCGAGAGCTCCTTCTCCAGCTTGCCTAGCATATCAAGCGCCCAGTCCTGCAGCCGGTCAAAAGAGACGATGATGCTCTGCGTAAGCAGCGGATCCAGCGCATACTGGTCGATCTGTGAGATGAATTGGCCGCCCTTATGAGCAATGTACATGAAGGCATTCGTGATCGACAGAAACACTTCATACAGATGCTCTCTGGAGAATCGGGCGCTTTTCATATCCCGGAACACATCTGTGATCTTCTCACGGGCAGTATCCCACTGCTTCGATTCCAGCAGATGAATCAGTGTGGGCGGACGGTACAGGCTCTCCAGCGATTTAATAGCCACCTGCTCCTGGATATGTTTGTCTTCCAGGAATAACACCGAGCCCGCTTCGTTGTGTGCTGCCAGATACATAGAGCTCAGTCCGCTGCGGTATGCAGCCGGCAATCCTTCCGGGAACGCAAACCATTCCGTTACAATCAGCGAAATGTCTCCCTTGAGATAATTGCTTACACTCGCCCGGAAGCTGTCAATTATATCTTTAAGCATCCGCTGGCGAAGGGTTTCATATTGCTCCGATAGCCCGATAAGCTGCTGCATTTGCGCATTCGGCTCTACCAGCAGAATCAGGCAGTCATGCGGCGCTTTGCAGAACCAGACACGGAAGCTCTCCTTGAACAGCTCTTCGGCGATATTGCCGATTGCATATTCCATCAGCGAGATGGAATGATGATCCATGGCCGTATAATGCTTGCCGAGCTGGATCATCAGCATCGCCGCCTGTGTCTCCGTATCGAATGCAATTTCGTACTCCGCAAGCTTGGCAGCCAGCGCCCGTTCGGACATGACCCTGCCCAGCAGCAGATCATGCATCAGATTGGCGCGCAGCACACTGTAGCTGGCTTTGCGGTTATACATCAGCATATGGTATTTATCATGGGCTTCCCATTCATCCCTGAGCGACTCAATCGCGCCGGATATACTTTTGATGAACTCGTCGTCGCTGACCGGCTTCAGGATATAATCGAAGGCCTGAAGCTGAATGGCTTTCTTGGCATACCCGAAATCGGAATATCCGGTCAGCAGGATGCTGCGGAGATTCGGCCAGCGTTCGCCTGCCGTCTCGATCAGCTGCAGTCCGCTCATTCCCGGCATGGAAATATCGGTTACAAGGATATCGATGTCCTGCTGCTCCATGATCTCCAGTGCTGCCGCACCGGATACCGCCTGGTGCACCTTGTATACGCCGATCTCTTCCCACGGGATCGTCTGGGCTATACTCTCTGTTACATAAGATTCATCATCAACGAGCAATATTTCAATCATGCTGTTCCCTCCCGGAAATCTTCTCTGTGTCTGTATTGCTCTCCGGCAGCTGCCATTGCAGCGTTGCCTGCAGTCCCCCGAGCGGCGAACGCGCAAAGTGCAATCCCGCTGCTTCGCCGTAGCGCAGGCGCATCCGCTGATGAACATTCCATACTCCGCAGCCCATTTCTTCGTCCATGGCGCTGCTTAGTTTCGCTTCAAGCTCTTCCATCGCTTCCGGAAGCATCCCCTGCCCGTCATCCTCCACGGTTAAGGTCATTGTTCTGCCGCTGCAGGAGCCGGTGATCCGCAGGACGCCTGCGCTGGCCAGCGGCTCAATGCCGTGCAGCACTGCATTCTCCACCAGCGGCTGCAGCACAAGCGGCGGAATCTCCAGCCGGCGCATCTGCGGCGGTATGCTGATGGAATACTGCAGCCGGCTCATCCGCATGTTCTGAATCTCCAGATAATGAGTTACGAATTCGATTTCTTCCGTCAATGAGACAAGATCTCTTTCCTGCCGGGTTGTATATCTGTAATAACGGGACAGGTTATGCGACATGCCGACTACGGCCTCACGGTTGCCCAGCTTCGCCATACTCGTTATAAAAGAGAAGCAATTATAGAAGAAATGCGGATTAATCTGGGACTGAAGCTGCTTCAGCCGGGCTTCCCGCACATGGATTTTTTCCATCAGAACATTCTCAATCAGCTCTTGAGTCTGCTCTACCATATTGTTGAAGCGGCCTGAGAGGAAGCTGAATTCATTTTTCCCTTTAATCCCGACCCTGACAGAATAATCACCCTGCTTCAGCCGCTGGAACCCGCCAACCAGCTGGCGGACCGGTACCTGCACCTGAACATACAAGATATAGGCGACCAGACAGCTCATCAGCAGCAACGCCCCCATCGAGAAATAGAACAGCCGGTTGGACTTATGGATCGGCTGCAGAATATCGGACAGCGGCATATAGTCAATCAGATACCAGCCCATTTTGTCGGAGTAGACGATGTTGACGCTATAGGATTGTCCGTCCATCATCAGTGTCCGGTTCTCGCTCCCGTTCAGCTGCTCCTGCTCCAGCCGTTCCACCAGCTTATCCGCCAGCGGCTTGTCCGCGCTGCGGTTGAAGATCAGTCCCGTTCCTTGCTTATAGTAGAAGGGATCCCTCCGGCCGTCGCTTTTGAATTTATCGAGCATGTCTTCTATATTCTGGCTGTCAAACTCCACCTTCATAATCGTAGCCGCCCGCTGCGGTGAGAACTCCGATGAATAAGGGGTGAACGAATACCAGGAGAACAGGAAGCGGTCCTCATACTGGTCTGCAATCCGCTCAACATGCCAGCCGGACTTCACTTCCCGCTTCAGCTCCTCATCCTTATAGGGCTTCGCATCACTCTCCGTAACTACCCGGTGAATGGCCGGCGAATAGAGATAAAGCTTGCTTTTCCAATTCGAGGAGCTCTCCTGGATGCTGAGTTTCGTCTGAATTCGCTTCACCAGATTGATAGCGTCCAGATTCAAGTTCTCCGTTGGAAGAGCCGTATCCTTAAGGCTGAGAATATCGGGATCATGTATCAGCAGAATCGGCCACGAGGACAGCAGCTCCATATTCGTCTCCACCTGGTTCTGGAAAAAACTGAGCTGGTTGTTGTTCGAGGTATTAAGCTCGCTGCGCAGTACATCGGTGGTGGTCTTATTGGAATAGAAATAGAGTATCGTAATAGGAATGAGCATAATGACCATAATACTCACGATTTTGCTGAATAAATTATATCTGTACATTGTTCTTCACATCCTGCGCAATTGTCGTAGCTCTTATTGTACAAAGTTTATCCGGGGAGACAAGGGCAAATACTGGAACTCCGCAGGACTGCCCTGCTTATCTGCACACTTCTCCATTACAATTGTAAACGCTTCATAAAAGGTGTCATACAATACTCCCGCAACATTTCAGCAGTTTTTGCAGCTTTTTTTCAGATGAACTTCATGACACACAAAAAAAGAGGATACCTCCACAGCCGTAACGGCCGCTTAGAGACATCCTCTTCCAGCACAAAGCCCTGGGGTCACTCCCCTCAGGCGTCTACCATAAGCTCTTACTTCAGCACTGCCTGTGCCTGCTTGCTCTGCTGATTCGAAATAAAGAACAAAGCCGTCCAGATCAGAGCAAAGCCGACAAGCTGCGGAAGAGTCACAAGCTGATGGTAGACAATCCAGTTGATCAGAATCCCGGTCATCGGAAAGCTGAGCTCAGCCAGCGTTGCAAAAGAAGCTTTAGTGGTATTTAGTCCTTTATAGTACAACAGCATACTGAGCAGTCCGGGCAACAGCGCCTGCAGCAGCAGGTTGATGGCAATTGCCGAAGTAGTTCCCCATCCGCCATTCACCTGCCAAGGAGCACCCTCAAGTGAAGTGATGGTGAACAGCAGCGGCAAAGCAAGAATGAAGCGCAGTGAAGTTACTGTCTCATAACTCATCGAGCCAAGCAGATAACGTCCCATCACGGTAGATCCGCCCCATAGGGCAGCTGCCCCCATCGCCATCAGACTGCCGACGCTGATAAAGCTGTTGACATGTCCGAAAGGTACGGTCCAGCCAAAGGTCAGCAGGTAGGTGCCCGCCAATGCCAGCACGATAAGCGGTCCGAAGTTTCTCGGCAGACGTTCTTTGAGAATCATGGCAGCCAGCCCGATAGCGAATATCGGCTGAAGCTTCTGCAGCAGCAGTACTGCATTCAAATCTCCGCTGGAAAGGGCCTTGGTGAACAGGATGGTAGCTACAGCAGAGCCGCCCCAGGATACAACCATCAGGGCTCCAGCCTGACGCAGCCGGATTTTTTTGAGTTCAGCACGATGGCGCCATAGTACTGGTGCAGCTGCCAAAAAGAGCACCACATGCTCCAGCAGTACAATCTGCGAAGAGGTCAACGATTTGAGCAGGATAATGCGGAACAGCGGATCGACGCCCCATAACGCCGCTCCCAGGACTACCAGCCAGAACCCGCTGCGGATCGGTGCAGTGCGCATACCTGTTGATGAAGCCGTAACATTACTCATAATTCCATTCTCCTTGTCGATACAAACCCTCGATAAGAGACCAAAAAGCCCCCGATCTGCCCTGTTAAAGGGGCAATTATCGGGGGCCATTTTCAATAAAGACATCAGGAATACACCTGTCGCCCTTATCTTATGATCCTCTCCCATCCGGACTTTACCGTCGGCTCTGGATTGTCACCAGATCAGTCAATTCCGCTGCAGGCAGCAGAATCGAGTCGCGGGCTTAGTTCGCTTTGAACATCACCGCCGGTCAGGAATTTCACCTTACCCCGAGAATCTTGTATTCCGTTATTTTTTTCACAATCTCAGGATAACTCCGTTCTGCGGTTTCGTCCAGCCCTTTTATGAAAAAAATGCATTTTTTTCATTGAATAAAGCATTGTCCTATCATTTCCAGCTCTAAAAATGGAAGAAAATATGAATTCATTAAGATATAATAAAAATAGCTTATTTATCCATATTATTGAATACAGAAAGAGGGCCGCTGTGAAAAGACCATTTTGGTTAAGCTTAGTGCTTTCGATTGTAGCCGTAGTCCCTATTGCTATTGCCGCTTTTATTGCTTATTTCTTCATTGCACTGCTGGGCGGGTTCAGGTTCTATGCTCCGCTTGCCGTTATTGTTGCCATTGCACTCGCCGTTTATAGCGTCTTCTCTATCTTCGACTGGTTCACCCCGCGCACCCGAGGGATTGCTTTTGCCTGCTTCGCCGGCTTGTGTCTGCTCGCAACCGGCGGCTATGAGCTGCATAAGGCCTATGTGAACAGCCTCGCGGAAGTGAGCGAGCACGAGATATCTTTGGAACAATACCAGCCCTTCCATCCGGAATCCAAAATCGCTGTGCTCGGGCAGCCTGCTTCCTACCAGATTAAAGATAAGGTGCCCCGTCTTGACGGAGCAACGGCGCTTTACCCGCTGTATTCCGCATTTGTTCAGGCCGTTTATCCCAAAGGCAGCTATGATCTGCACAATTTCAACAATCAGATTGTGTTATGCTCCTCCACCTCTTATGCATATCAGCGACTGATTTCCGGGGAGACGGACATTATTTTCGCCGCTGCCCCTTCGCTTTCCCAGCAAAAAGAGGCTAAGCTGGCCGGCAGGGAGCTTGTGCTTACCCCCATCGGCCGCGAAGCCTTTGTCTTTTTTGTCAATAAGCGTAATCCGGTGAACGGGCTGACCACAGAGCAGATCAAGGACATCTACTCCGGGAAGCTCACCAACTGGAAGGATGCCGGCGGCAGAAATGACCGGATCAGAGCCTTCCAGCGTGAAGAGAACAGCGGCAGCCAGACGATGCTGCAGAAAATCATGAAAGACCGCACACTGATGACCGCACCGCATGAGGATGTTATGGATCTGATGAGCGGCATTATCAGCCAAACATCTAATTACCGTAACTACAAGAACGCCATCGGCTTCAGCTTCCTTTATTATGCCTCGGAAATGAACCGGAGTGATGATATCAAGCTGCTGGCCATTGACGGCACCGAGCCGAACAAAGACAGCATCAAGAGCGGCACATATCCATATACCGTGTCCTTCTATGCCGTAACTGCCGGCACCCCGAATCCTAACGTCCAGCCGTTTCTTGATTGGATTGTATCACCGGAAGGTCAGGAGCTGGTCTCCAAAACCGGTTACGTGCCTATAAACTGAGGGAGTGCGGTTAATGCACAAGCAGCAGATCCCATTCAAGGAATCTGCTGCTCTGGAGTAAAAATTATGCTGAACGCACCCTACTATTCTGGCTGCTGCACATCATTCAGAGCGGCAGCCTGCGGGGTTGTAGCCTGCGCCGATAACAGCCGCTTGCGTTTCTCCCGGTCCGGGTCAACCTGTACACGGGTCTCCTGGTCAAAGATCAGGGTAGCGCGTTCGCCCGGCACGTAATTCGGCCAGGTTAAGCCAGGGGCTTCAGGGCTGCCCCTGTGGGCAAAAGCCGTCCATGCCCCGAGCATCCGCTCCGAGACAGCCGCCATCTCCTGGCTGACGGACAGGCCGTACTGATGCAGCAGCTCTATCGTATTAAAGACATAATAGATTTCCGCGCCATGGATAGCCTTATCCAGTACCGGATGGCCGGGGATCGTCCAGTCGAACCGGTACATCCAGACAGGAGCATGCGGCAATTGCTGCTCGGCGAAGGCAATGGAATTGTCCCAGAAATACAGGTCAGTCAAAAGGGCTGCCTGTCCTTCCCAGTTCTTAGGATAATGGCTGGCAAGCTCCGCCAGATTGCCCGCACCCATCAGCATTTCCAGTGCCTGGAGGGACTGATCAAAGCTTGCTCCCTCGCGGTCTCCCCGGAAGAATAGGTTTCCTTCATGCAGATTTGTTCCGATCAGCAGCGGAATGC
Source organism: Paenibacillus pedocola (assembly GCF_031599675.1). Lineage (NCBI taxonomy): Bacteria > Bacillati > Bacillota > Bacilli > Caryophanales > Paenibacillaceae > Paenibacillus > Paenibacillus pedocola. The sequence continues at coordinate 4,284,304 of NZ_CP134223.1, forward strand.
CGCTGGCTGCTCCCGCCGCTACTGCTTGGGACGGCTCTACCGGCAATGTCTCCGGATCGATGGCCGGCTGGAAGAACATGCTGAGCGAATCGCCGGCAAGTTTATAGGCCATCCGGGCAGCGGCGGCCAGAATATCCTCTGCCGGCGCCGTATTCAGCAGCGACAGGTCACCGCCGGGAGTTAGCCCGAGCTCCGCCAGAAAAGCCCCGCCAAGCTCCGCACTCTGCTGCGGCTTCAAGGTCTGCGCTGCACCGCTCTGCATAATGGCCCCGGCAAACAGCCCCTTGGCGGCAGGCATCGCCAGCAGGGCGGCAATGCTCATACTGCCTGCCGATTCGCCGAAGACGGTGACCCGCCGGGGGTCGCCTCCGAAGGCGGCAATGTTGTCCTGCACCCATTTCAGTGCAGCAATCTGATCCAGCAGGCCGAGATTGGAATCATACCGGCCGAACGGCGACAGATGCAAAAATCCGAAAGGCCCCAGCCGGTAATTTAACGTAACTACAATGACTTTGCCGGCGCTGGCCATGTTTGCCCCTTCGAACATCGGCTGGCTGCCGGCCCCTGTGATAAAGGTGCCCCCGTGAATCCAGACCATGACCGGCAGAGCTTCTGTCACTTCCGCCGGTGCCCAGACATTCAGGTAGAGGCAATCCTCCGAATAGACCGGCTGCGTTCCGCCAAAGCGGATGCTGCTAGAGCTGGCAGGCTGATGGGCGACCGGTCCGAATTCCAGCGCCTCCCGGACGGAGTCCCATGGCTCCGGCGGCTGCGGAGCGCGGAAGCGCAGGTTCCCCACAGGCGGAGCAGCAAAAGGAATTCCGCGCCAGACGTTCACTCCGCCGCTTTGTGTCCCCTGCAGTTTTCCATATATAGTATCCGCAACGGGTCTTGTCATTTTGGATCATCCTTTCGTGCTGTTTTCCTTATCTTCTTCTATCTCTTGATATAGTCCGGAGCGGAACCGGAACCACTGAAAGAGGTGGGTCACAATTACTTTGAACACCGCATAACCCGGAACAGCCAGAATGATGCCGAGCACGCCGAACATTTTACCGGCAAAAATAATTACAAAAATAATGGTAATCGGATGAATCTTCAGCGATTTACCCATGATCTGCGGGGAGATGAACTTGCCTTCAATCAGCTGAACAGCGGTCCAGACAAAGACCATCTTCAGCAGCATAAAAGGCGATGTTACCAGCGCCACAATCAACGCAGGCGTGATGGCAATAGCGGGGCCCAGATAGGGTACTACCGCCGTACATGCCGCCACGATCGCCAGTACCAGCGAATACTCCAGGCCGATGATCAAATAACCGATATAGAGCAGTGCACCGATACAGCAGCTGACAATAATCTGTCCGCGGATATACGAAGCCACCTGGCTGTTCATTTCCTTCATCACCATACGGGACTGCGGCTGCAGGCTGTTCGGGATGAATCGCATCAGATAGTCAGGCAGGCGTTTGCCGTCGCGGAGCAGATAGAACAGGATAAACGGTGTAGTCACCACCGCTAGAATAATCTCCGTCAATGCACCTACGAAATTTCCGACCCCGTTCACTGCATTATTGAGAAAAGTTGTGGCCCAGGTCGTCACCTTGCTCGTTAAATCGCCCACATCGGTGCCCACGCCCACATTCTCCTGAATCCGCCCGAACAGCTCGCTGCCGGTCAGATCAATGAATTCCTGCTGGATCTGATCGCTGTATTTCGGAAAATTATCAATCAGGCCAATCAGCTGGGTACGGAGGATCGGGATCACCGTCAGCAGAATGAGTGTGATAATTCCCGCAATAATCAGGTAAAGGATTACAATACCATAAGCCCTTTTTACCTTGCTCCGTTTCTCCAGGCGGTCTACCAGCGGATTCAGCAGATAATAGGCGATCCCGGACAGCAGCAGCGGCGCAGCTACCGTATGCAGCAGAACCGATAACGGTTTGAAAATAAAAGGCACCCTGGAGAACACCAGAATATTGATGCCTACCAGCAGAATAATCAACAGCGATACGACAAATTTATTGTTCAAAAAAAACTTTTTAAACCGTTCCGGCCATACCTGCAGCCTCTCCATGACAATGCTCCCCCCTGACAACGAACCCTTTTCTAAAAGTGTGATAAATTGCACTTGGTAATAGCATAGTCAACGCAAGGGCTGCAAGTCAAATTTTCAGAGGGCCATTTTTCCCGATGAATTTCTGAACAATCACTCATTCAAATTTGATTTCAGCAATTTTGCCGGCCTGCACAAAACCGATCGACTGGTAGACCCTGTTCGAATCCGGGTTCTTGCCGTCGGCAAACAATACCGGGGTTAAACCTTCCGCCAGAACCTGTTCGCACAGCTCAGATACAAGGATGCTGGCATACCCGTGTTTACGGAACTTACGGGAGGTGTATACATCATTAATCCTGCAGAGCCTGGCGCTGCGGTGAACGGTCTTTGCCATAGCTACAGGGGCACCGTCCACCATCCAAAGATACAGATTCCCGGTACGGACTGCTGCATCGGCATGTGGCAGATAGTGTTCTACCGGCTGTGACGTTCCAAAAGCATCCCAGGCAAATCCTGCTGTAAACTCTGCGATAACCGGGATATGGCTGGTCTCGGCCTGCACCAAAGTTCCTTGTACACCGCTTGGCTTCCTTACCTCTGTACATTGATAAGATTCCAGCAGCATATAGGTATGATAAAGCTTCCCGCGTATTGCGCAATACGCCCCCGCAAAGATTCTGGCCGTCTGCGGCTCTGCAGTGATTCCCGGAAAATCACTGTCCGGCAGCTCCTCCAGGCTCTCTATCAGCTGCTCTATCAGCCTGATACGCTGTGCCGGCTCAAGCTCGCCCGAAACCCATAACCAGGGACTGTACCCTTTTGACTGGACGAACAGCAACCGCCTGTCGGTAGTTGTCAATCTAAGCGCGTCCGGGTAGTCAACAATGTTGTGAATCAGACTATGCTGTACCTCGTTTTTCATAAATTCCGCACTGTGCAGCACTGCGTCCCCGACTGCAAAACTCTGAAACATTAGAACCCCTCCCTATATCCTTTTCTTTCTATCATAATCTTCATTCTGGTAAAAATAAACAACTCCTCCTGCGATTATTCACAGGAGGAGCTGTTAAAAATCGGTTATTAAATTGTCATTATGTCATAGATGATGCTGCACATCCGGCAGGTACTGGCTTAATGTTGCCCATTCCTGCATCTCTTCTTCCGCCCGCCGCCAGATCAGATTACGCAGCGCCGGAGCCCAGCAGCTGTAGTGATCATTGGTGTAGCGTGTTCTAAGCAGTATCGCAGGAACTTCCAAAACGGGATACTCTGTAGCCAGATAATGACTAAGCCCCAGAAATACATTCCCTTGTTGTTGCGGGCCGGAGAAATGAACTGTACTCCTCCCGTCAAAAATACATTCTTGCTGCAATCTAGCCGTACTGCTTACCTTGTTCATCTGAAACCAATCCAGTGTCCCCCTGCTCCGCCGCCGGAGCAGATCCGCATAATAGACAAAATAACCAAAATCATCATTCCAGTAACCCGGTCCCTCGAGACAAGCTCCGTCAATGCCAAAGCCCTGCAAGTAACATTCCAGGCCGGACTCCACTTTAATAAGAATATCCGCTAGTGTTTCCTTATCTTTCACCAGCAGCAATGCTGCAGCACCGATTGAGCCTGCACAGACTGCGGACCCGTGTTGCGCTACAGTCTCCCAGTGATAGGGGCCGGAGGTAAGATACGGGGCGATCAGCCTCATATATACTTCATCTCTAACTCTTGCCTGCAACAGCGCAGGCAGGCGGTCTCCCAGCAGGCAACGGATCTCACTGAGCGCAAAACCGGTCTCCGCCGAGAATAAGTCTATCGTTTCCATTACACCCTTTTCGCTCAAATGTGCCGGCAGACACCAGGTATATTCCCCGCAGACCGACCAGAGAATTTCACATACAAGCTTGAGATGCTCCTCCTGTTCAGGCTCCAGCAGAGACAATAAAACAGCCGTGTTCAATATTTGCCGCCGCTGGAAATAGACCCGCTCATATTCCAGCCTTGATCCGGTCTTGGCAAAACTGGTGAACAGCGAATACGTCACTTCCGGAATGGGAGTATTCCGATGAGCCTGCCCTGCTGCCCGCAGCCCTGCAATCTCGTCCCCATACATGGGGGATTCGCGGACTTTCCTCCAGAATGCTGTTTGGTCTCCGTCCGGATAGTATAGCCGTTCATCCGCTTTTTTCATCGAAGCAATGATCTTGAGCAGTTCAGACTTTTGCATCTTACTCCGCCTTTCCTGACATGCCGTGATTTACATCTTCGGTGAGCCCCCAGAGCATTTTGTGAGCACAGGTTTTAATAGCAACATACTGTTTTAACATTTTCATCCATTTAAAATTTATTAAAAGTTGTGTATATTATATCAGCGTTTTTTCCGATGCTGCAATAGTTTTAATTGGATGTTTTATGACATTGCGTGCATTATGAGGTTCATCCGCTAAAAGCAAATAAGATACCGCCAGAATAGTTGACGGTATCTGCTGAAGTCTCTGCAGGAATAACTTATTTTTTCTTCTTGCCTTTTGTGCCTCTCTCGGCAGCTGCAAGGAATTGGCCCTCATAAGTATAAACGACGTTGTCCTCGAGCCGCTCCCCTTCGAGCAGCCTGCGGACCAGTGCCTTGCCCAATTTCGGAGTGATCTCTTTATACCACACACCCTCCGGATAGGAAATCACCACGCAGGAATCCGAGCATCTTCCGTTGCAGCGGGTAACCGTCGTATGAATCAGTCTCCCAGCCCCCTGCTTCTCAATTTCATCCTCTATCGCTTCAGCTACCTCTTCGCCTTTATGCTTCCTGCAGCTGCTGCCGCCGCAGATAAGCAGATGATTTACCGTTCCTTGCAAATTCCAGGTCGTCACGGACTGCCCCTCCCTTCTACTCAACCATTAATACCCTGTTCATGAATCATTATAAACTCTACGCATCTGCCGGAATACCGTAAATAACCCTGCAGCGGATTCGCAGGGGTAGTGGGCATTTCTCCTGCTGTTTTCCAGGGCATCAGCGGCTTTTTTATCTGCAGCTCCAGGATTCATGATTACCCTACCCATTCACTGGAGATAATATCTTTAGTTTATTTGCTGAAGGTTCATTTCTGATTAATGAGGAGGACTTTTCTATGAAAATGACCGGGATCTATGTTATACTCGCTTGCTTAACCCTGGGGATGATTGTCACTGTGGACGTTCTATCCGGAACCAGTCTGGCCAGTTCGTTACATTCGCTCCGTGTCGTGTTTGACACTACCACCTTTCAGGAGTCCTGCATCATGATTCTTTTCGCGGCCCTGCCTATTATCTTTACCGTTGCCGACAAATTCAAACAGAGCAAATCCCCCCGGAAGTAACCTTAACCTTATTTGTACAATCCGAACCTGCGCCGGAAGCGGTGCACCAGAAATAATAGAATGGGAATAACAGCACACATAAAAGGCAGGATATACTTAAGAAAAGCTACCCCGTCCTTCAAATGCATCGGGTAATTCTCCGCACTGACAAATGAGCTGAACAACACTACAACTCCAACAGGGATCACCAGCTTGCGTGGTTCCTTGACGTTGAACAAATCCGCTGCAATCGACACCGCCGCATAACAGTAGATTGACATTTTAAAAAAGACGCCAATAATCAGCGTCAGGATAACAATGGCATCGAGCCGCTGAATAAAGTTAGCCACATTGACTAGTGTGATGGTGGTAAACATCGGGAAGGTAGTCCGGCTGTATATATCCATTCCAAGCACAGACATTTCAACGGCATGCGTAAAGCTGAGCAGAAAAGCGCTTAAGGCCATAGCACCTATGCCTGTTTTCTTAACCTTGTTTCTGGTACTGAAGTGAGGCAGGATGGCAGTGAAGCAGACAAGTTCACCATACGGAAAAATCCAGATGCTGGGATAGGCGGAGCCGAGTGCCTCCAGCCACTCCCCCGGGTGTATGGGAAAGAGATTCTTTAACTGGACCAGCCCGGAAATAATCACAACAAAGTTTGAGACCAGCCCCATAATGACTATCAGCCAGAAATAGATCTCTGCGGTTCTGGAGAAGACTTCAATCCCCTTATACAGGATATACATTACTGCAATGACCATTATGGAGTTGATTATAAAGATAGGTGTTCTGTCGTAAGTTGAAGAGATCAGCAAATCACCTGCCTCCCGCAGATTTCGGGAACCGTTATACATGAGGACCGGCAAGTATAACAGACTAAGCGGCCAACCGATCCATCTCCCCAGAATCTTTCGGGTATAGCCGCTAATCACCAGATCAGGAAATTGCCGGTACAAATCAGCAAAAACCAAATATAAGAGGATGCCGCCCGGCAGAGCCAGCAGAATCGAGATCCATACCGCATGTCCGCTCTCCAGACCAATTGGAACGACAACCGCCGTTCCAAGCTCGAACAGAACAATCATGGCAAACAGTTGAAATGGACCGATGACTTCTTTTCGCATGAAACGGCACCCCCTATTCCTCTCTAGACGTTCATTATCTTTTTTCCACAGGGATGTAAGGCTTGAGTCTCATCCCTGTACCGCGGATATAAGCATCCACTTGGAGATCCAGCTCTCCTTCAGCAAAAACGGAATCCCAGTCTTTTTTCACAGTCTTCCATAATTCCGGATGTGTACGCTTCAGCTCGTTGCCAAAGTTAAAGATATCTGCCTTCTTCTCTTGCGCAGCTTTCAAAGCCATCTTCACCTCGGAAGCGGTTTGCTCCGCAAGCTCTTTTTTAAGCTTCTCCAGCTCCTCTTCCTTGCTTAAATCCACGAAACTGCCGGCTTCGTTGATGCTTCCCTCTTCACGGATATGGATATGAAAGACCGGCTTTCCCTCCTGGAGATCTATCTTTACAGCAGTCTTGGAATAAAATATATTTACAGAGATATCCTCTTTTCTATCCGGGGAATCGATGTTCACATTAGTTTCTTCAAGTTTATCCAGCAGCCACTGAGTGCCTCTGGACTCCGGCCCGTTCAGCCAGCTGATCAGCTTGCCATTCTTAAAAACACCAAGTCCGCTCATATAGGAACCGGCCAGCGGATCCGTTTGTTCCAGACTGCTTTTCTTCATTCCTTCTTCTGCATTGCCAATAACCCGAATACCATTGATCGTAAAATCACCTTCACCTGTAATTCCGTTAATGATTTCAAAAACGTCAACCTTCCGGTTCTCACCCCACACTCTGGCCGTATTCTGCGTCTTCTTGACTAAACCCGTAGAGGGCAGGCTCTCCAAGGTAGTTAAGATTTTAAGCACTGAAGCAGCATCTGAATTTTTGGCGATTAGCACCGCTGAATTCAAGCGCAGTTCATGTGAACGTTCAAAGATGTCAAATATATGCTCAACCCCGCTTCGCGCAAGCGACTCACCGATAATCAACAGCTGGGTATGGGCAAAAAACAGCTGCCGGGTCGTCCGTCTGGAGGCTTTGCGCAGAGCGCCAAAAACCGTCGTATCCTTTTCGGTAATGACCATAACCGGTGGCCGATTGCTGGCAGCACCGGTAGTTGGGGCCGATGAAGACGGGTTGATAATTTGAAAAGTTACACGGTACCCATCTTCATCATCCAGTTTATCCATTCCGATCCCGCTCACAATCGCCAGATCATTCAGTTCTCTGCTATTCCAGCAGCCGGTCAGCAGGACTGAAACGCCTAAATAAAGGGCAAGCAGCCCAAGCAGCTTAGTTCTCATGAGGGTTATCCTTGCGGATCTGAGCAGTTGTCCCTGGAACAGAGCTCTTGGGGTTCACCAGCCGCCGGCGGATTTTCATGAAATGCAGAGGGGTCCGCAAAAAGATATCCTTCTGGTCCCCTGCTGCAAAAGGGGCTACCGGAGACATATAGGGTACTCCTAAAGAACGCAGGCTGCACAGATGGGCAATCAGGATCAGCCCGGTAATCGCAATGCCGTACAGTCCCATATATGCTGACACAAAGGTGATAACGAACCGGAGCAAACGTATAGACAGCGCCATATTGAAAGCCGGAGTCGCAAAGCTTGAGATCCCTGTCAGCGAAACGACAATCACCATTGCAGGAGATACGATACCGGCCTGGACCGCCGCCTGTCCCAAGACAAGCCCGCCGATAATCGATACGGTCTGGCCGATCGGAGAAGGCATGCGGATCCCGGCTTCGCGAATAATTTCAAAAGTGACCTCCAGCAGTAGCACCTCGATCACCACCGGAAACGGGACCCCTTCCCGCTGAGAGGCTAAGTTGATCAGCAGAGGGGTGGGTATCATCTCCTGGTGGAAGTTCAGTGCTGCGACAAAGATAGCCGGACCAAACAGCGAAACAATCAGGCACATAAATCTGAGCAACCTGATCAGTGAGGACACATCATAGCGCTGATAGTAGTCCTCAACCGTATGAAAAAACATAAAAAAGGTGGCTGGCGCAATCAGAACAAACGGCGTTCCATCTATGAAAAGAGCAATTCTTCCTTCCAGCAGATTTCCGGCTACACTGTCCGGCCGCTCTGTATTAAATATCGTCGGAAATGGTGAGTACTTGTTCTCTTCAATCAGCTGCTCAATGTACCCCGATTCCAGAATAGAGTCCACATGAATCTCAGACAGCTTCTTTCTGAATTCCTGAAGCATTGCTTCATTAGCTAAACCATGAATATGCACAATCGACACATCCGTTTTAGTTACTGCTCCGATCGTTAACGTTTCGATCCACAAATTGGGGTTTTTAATCCGTTTCCGCACCAGGGACAGATTCGTGCTCAGTGATTCTGTAAAGCTGTCCTTGGGACCGCGGATATTCACTTGAGTTGTCGCTTCAGTAACGGCTCTTCCTTCACCGCCGCTGGTACTGACACTGAGCGCCTTGGTGAGGCCTTGGAAGAGAAGCATCGTATCACCGGACAAGAGCCCCTCCAGGAGACTATTCTGGTCTTCAACTATCTTTTCTTTGCCGATACTTAATGCCTTCCCCTTGGCAAAAGAAAACCGTTCCAGCGCAGTTGCCGCAGATTCTGCCTTTTCCTGCAAGGAGTCAAATGATAGGGCATGTGTAATATAGTCCTCTACCCGCTCCATATCGATTAGACCGTTAATATAAACAGCAGCCGCATGGCTTTCGTGATCCAGTGATTCATAATTACGTATGATCAGATCAGGGCTGTTTCCAAGTTTGCTCTGGATTTGCTTGAGGTTCTCTTCGAGATTCTCAAAGATCGGCGGACTTTGCTTTTTGCCATTAGCCATCTCTGCTGGTTTGGATTCTGTAGTCTGTTTAGGCATCCTCAGCACCTCCCGTATTACTATTCGCCCGCGAAACTTTTTTTATGCAGCTTATGGAATTTGGGATACGTGGGAGGTATGAAAAAAGACTGCCGGTTTGTAGAGTAAACTACAGGCGGCAGCCTTAAATGTCCTGCGGGTAATTGAGTGTTATGGTTCGTCAGAATAATTGTTTAGTGCTCGTCGGTTACGCCGAGGGCCCTATTCTTCTCTTTGAACCGGTCATTATGGGAGGACACATATGCCGCCTTAGGCGCATCAGGATCCATATACAGCTTGGCGCTGTTGAGTGCCAGAACCGCATCGGTAAACGTGCCGGCGATCAGCCGGACCTTGCTGCTGTAATCAACGAAATCCCCGGCGGCAAAAATGCCCGGCAGATTCGTTTCCAGTCTTCCGCTGACATTGGCGCACCAGTCCCCCATATCAAGTCCCCATTCACGCAGCGGACCGAAGTCGCTTTTCAGGCCATGGTTAACAATCACTGCATCGACTGCAAACTGCTCCGTTTCACCAGATTCAACATGGCTGATGGTCACCTGGTCAATCGTCTCACCGTTCTTGCTGTGCAGCTGGCTCACCGAATACGGCACACGCACTTCAACCGATGAGGCCTTCATGCGGGCAATATTCTTCTCATGTCCGCCGAACTGCTCTCTCCGGTGCACAATAGTGACACTTGCAGCAACTCCCTCCAGCTCATTCGCCCAGTCCACTGCCGAATCGCCTCCGCCGGAGATCAGTACATGCTTGCCGCGGAACGGCTCCAGCTCCTGCACGGTATAGTGCAGGTTAGTTACCTCGTAACGGTCCGCTCCCTCGATCTCCAGCTTGGCCATCTGCAGGATGCCGTAGCCAATCGCCAGAATGACGGTCCGGGTCCAGTGTCGTTCCCCCGTGGAAGATGTCAATATGTACGTCCCATCCTCCTGGCGCTCCTGCCGGGTAATCTGCTGCCCAAGCACAATCGTCGGATCAAAGGTGCGTGCCTGCTGCTCCAGCTGCTTGATTAATTGACCGCAGAGGGTCGGTGTGATTCCACCCACATCCCAGATCATCTTCTCCGGATAAATCAGCATTCGTCCGCCCAGCTCATCCTTCGCTTCAATCAGCTTCGTTTTCAAATCTCTCATACCGCTATAAAAAGCTGTATACATGCCTGCGGGCCCCCCGCCGATAATCGTCACATCGTATAATTCCAGTTGATCACTCATATTGTTCCCTCCGGATTTCACTTGAAATTGATTCTCATTATCATTGTAATATTGTAAATGAGAATGGCACGGTTTGGCAATGGACAAATCCAAGCGGGCCGGCAATGCCACCCCATGTGCAAATCTGTATACACAAAAGCCCCGGTACGCTCTAGTTCAATAGAGAAGTACCGGGGCTGTTTTGAGGTTATCTGATTAGCTATTTTGCAGTGTGCCGCCGAATATTTTGCGGATCATTCCCTGCATTTTGCCGATATGGGGAACAAAGGGACTTACATCATAAACATAACTAGACTGGGTCACCAGCTGCGAGTAAATCTGAAACAACACAGCCGCCAGTTCCTTATCGATCTGCTTATCCTGCCGTGTCAGTATATATACCTCATCAAGCGCTGCATACAGCTGGACAAAAGCAGGTTCGTTAATGATTTTCCGGCGCAGAGATTCGATGATATCGCTTGCTAGTGTTTCTATGATGATAGTGATTGCATGGATCTTCTCATTCATCCGCAAATCCTCCTGGTGCGATAAAGTAGATGAAGACTACTACAATCATATGTTCATTATGACTTCAACAGACCAGACGGATCTTCCCCTTCATTCATTGCCATTTATCTTGTATAGTCCTCATATTCATTCCGGCCGTTCAGTTTATTGTACGTATACTCGTCATTCTTCAATTTATAGATTTGCCCCATGCCGCCAAATACGAACAGCAGCACAACGATCAAAGAATAAGCATACGTAAACTTACCGAAATAGAAGCAAAGCACGATAGATATAATGATCATCAGCAGCAGTCCCAGTCCGATTCTGGACAGTATTTTTCGCATCGCTCAATCTCCTCTCAGAGAAAATGTGTTTATTCCTCAACTCCACCATAGGAGAGAATATGAATCCCCATTTCTAAGCCTGTAAGGGACAGCTGCCGGATCGTTTCCGCAGAAAGATTGAATCCTACCTGCCCAAAATTAGATTGAAGATAAGTATTTAGGATGACGTTCTGGTACTTTTGCTGCAAATAAGCAATCTCCTTTTGAAACGGGGTTAGCTTCTGGAGCAAAAGTACAAGGGCTGCTTCATCAACACCGTCTCCCTGAAATTTCTCCTGTAAATGCCAGCTATCATAAGGCGCTACAGTACTTCCTCTTTTCAGCTTCTCTCCCTTTTTGATAACCGAGCTGGGAGGGGTATGCAGTAATGTGCTGATTTCGCCAAAATCCAAACTATCATCATAAATACTAAATGAAAAGCTGCCGGTCATCCGTACTCCCCCTGTTTTATTTACTTTTTAACAATAAACCATTAGAACTCCATGGTCATCTCCTCGTATCTGAAAGCCATAACACACTAGCCTCTTTTCTTCCTATTGATACCATAATTCTTCCAGATTGTCTGCTATGGAATTAACGTGCCAACTCTTGCATTATCCAAGTTATGTAATATACTCTACAGAATAGACAAGAACACGGAGGCCTTAACATGCAACCTGTATTCGAAACCGAACGATTACGATTACGCCCGTTTGAACTAACCGATGCCTGCACTGTGCAGGAATTAGCCGGTGATGTTGCGGTGGCGAGAACCACCTTATCTATCCCCCATCCTTACACGCTCGAAGCGGCAGAGCAGTGGCTGACAGCATGCATTGGCAGAAAAGATGAGGGCGAGGGTTATCCTTGGGCAATGGTAATTAAGGACAGCAACCAGCTAATCGGCTGTATGAGCCTCAATATTACCCGGCCGCATAATCACGGCGAGCTTGGCTACTGGATCGGACAACCTTACTGGGGATATGGGTATGCTTCTGAAGCGGCACAGCGCCTGGTCCGGTACGGATTTGAGGAAATACATTTAAATAGAATCTGGGCAGCGGCATTGTCCAAAAACCAGGCTTCCTGGAACGTGATGAGAAAAACCGGGATGACGCTCGAAGGGGAATTCAAACAGCACATCCTTAAATGGGACCAATACGAGGATGTCGTCTTTTACGGAATGACCAAAGGAGATTATGAGCAGTTGACCAAGTAAACAATCTAACGGGGAGCGGATGATTAATGAATAGAAGACCGTATGGTAATACAGGGAAATCCGTATCCGAGATCGGATTCGGTGCATGGCAGCTCGGCAAAAGTCAGGATTGGGAGGCTATGTCTGAGACTACAGCCATCGAACTGGTCCATGAGGCGCTTGAGCGCGGGATGAACTTTTTTGACACCGCTCCCAATTATGGCCTGGGTACAAGCGAAGAGCGGCTCGGCAAAGCCCTGGCTGGTAAACGCAGCAGCGCTGTCCTTAACACGAAATTCGGCCATGCGGCGGACGGCCGTACGAATTACAGTGCAGATCAGATTATCAGGTCCGTTGAAGGCAGCCTGCACCGTTTGCAGACCGACTATGTGGATTCCGTGCTGATTCATAATCCGCCGTTCGACATGCTGGACGGGAAATACGGGCACTATGAAGAACTAGAAAAGCTCAAGGCCGCCGGCAAAATCCTTACTTACGGCGTTTCAGTCGATTCTGTCCCGGAAATGCTGGAGGTCATCAACCATACCAAGATCGGCGTAATGGAAGTAATGTTCAATATTTTTTATCAGGAAACGGCCGAAGCCTTCAAGCTCGCCCAAGAGAATAATATCGCCCTAATCATCAAAGTCCCGCTGGACTCCGGCTGGCTCTCCGGCAAATACAACAGTCAGAGCACTTTTTCGGGAGTCCGCAGCCGCTGGTCACCAGATATTATCCGCAAGCGTTCAGCACTGCTGGAGCGGATCAGGTTCATCACCAATGAAGAGACAACGATGACGATGGCGGCGCTGAGATTCATTCTTGCCTACCCGGAAGTGACGACCGTAATCCCAGGGGTCAGAAACAGCACTCAACTGGCTGAGAATATCGCAGCCAGTGATGGGGCGATGCCGCAGGAGCAGGTGAAGAAGCTCCAAGAGCTGTGGGAGCAGGAGATCCGGGGGCTGGAGCTGGGGTGGTGAAGCGAGCTTACAAATTATGAGGCTCAATGTTCAAACTCTGCGGCCTACTCTCTCATTGCTTACACACGTAAAACAAGCAACATGTTAAGGCTCTAGATTTAAAATACAACATTCCCGTTCGTTTGCGGGCACGATGTATCTTTAAAGTTTATTATAATTAAAACCGGGTCGCAGCATTCGTTTGGTTATTGCTCCATATTTAATTAACAAAGGATTTTGCGGTACTTTGGTAAATCCCTTGTGAAGTGATTTGAACTCACTTTCTTGACTTACCTTGAATCTTTAGCGGCTTGGCGGTTTTGAATCTGGTGACATTGCCGCCCGACTCTTTCGGCACTGGGTGGATAAAAAAGACCTTGAGGATTGCCGCCCTCAAGGTCAATTAATATCTTATGAGTCTGTGCTGACTAGATTCTACCTAATGCTCTATCAGCTTCTATTTGAAGTTGTATCTTTTTAGTTCCCATGTATTTTTGTGCAGTCCCTAGAATCGATCTGTCATTTCCGAGTATTTCCAAAACCGTAACTGAAAACACGTTCTTTAGTTGCGCATCTTCGCAATTAGATACTTCTTCAAAATAATTAAAAATACTCTCTAGGTCGTGTCTGAAAACTCTTCATTGAGTCAATCTGAAAATGGCAGCTACGTATACAAAAGCCAGGAATGACTTGGCCAACTTATCGTAACGAGTAGCCACACGGCGAAAGTGTTTGATTTTATTGAAAAAGCACTCCACTAAATGGCGTTCTTTGTAGCGAAACCAATCGACTTTCCATGGGTTTGTAGTTTCAATTTCTTGAGGGATGTTGAAAGAACAGTCAACGCGCTTCCGACAGAATCTGCCACATAATAGTTGCTGTTTATGGACTGAGTCACACTTCCCGGATCAATGGTATTGTCCTGATAGGCGGCCAGTTCACTGTCCGATGTGGAGATGAAATGGGTAAGAAGCTGCTTGGCTTCCGGGGACAGATTATTGTAGATCTCTTTATTCTCAAGGTTTATTTCTTCTGCTGTTATGGGCTCAGCATCCGCGCTAAGACCAGCCTCAGGTGCGAAGAAGAGAAATCCCGGCGGGTATTGGAACGTTAAGGATGCAGAGGTGTCTTGCGCTGCAGAATCTGAAGCAAACGCGGAAAAGCTGCAGTTGAAAAATAGAGTAAATGCTAGAAGAATGCCTAAACCGTAAGCCCAATTTTTCTTAATCCTAATGTTCTCCTATTCATATAATTGAAATCAAAAGCAGGCTAATCCATTCTTGTAATATGAAAATGTTCAGCGACAACATAAAGGGAATGTTCTGCATTAACGAACAGCAGGATTTGTTCCGTTCCTGTATCGGAGTGGATAATCGGATAGGACTGGAGCGTAACCTGCATGGACTCCTTTTCCAGCACCTTGCGGTAAATATCTGCAATTTCCTGAGGCCCAGAGGTAAGTGAAATAAGGCCTTGAGTGAAACCTGGCTGAACAGGCAGAAAATCATGAATTCTATTAACAGCATTATATTTTTTTAGAAAATTAGAAAGTTCTTCAAAAAGCTGACCATAAATTTTTTCGTTTTCCGCTATCTTTTCTGGACCTAAAATCCAAAAGTAGGGTTTGTTGTATTTAAATAAAACCGGATGATCTCTCAAAATACGCAAATAAAGAAATGAGCTGCTGATTCCAAGGTTGTTTTCACGTACATCCTCGCAATTAATGCTCCAGGAGGCATGCTTTCCTACAGTTCTTCCGTAAACCTCCTTGTACATGGTTAGGGTGAGGTGCAAGTCGTTGTCTACCCGTACGGCTTGATCAATAGAGAAATACCCCTCACCTTCTGTTAATTCATCTAGTGCATCAATAATTTGTTGAATCAAATAAATAGCCTCCTTGTTATGAAATAGAACTGACATTGCTCAAATCCGTTATCAAGCATCCCTCATCCCGACATTAAGTGAATGGAATAAACTTGTGCAAATATAATAAATTAGGAATTGTCTGAAAAATTTAACTGTTCAACCGTTGATGTGCTTATAGTAGATGCGTTGAAGTACCATTGTAAAGTTCATTTACTATACTTCTTAAATCTCCATTTTGAACAGCAGATAACAATTTTTCTCTATTGGAACCAGTAAATTCAGGCATTTTGCCTAAAAGATTAGTAACACTATTTATACTACAATTCTTATTCTATTATCATACGTGTACTCCGTATCCTGCAAATCAGTTAAAGATATTGTACTTTCATTAATCCGGTTTCCCCTCCCCGCTGTGAGAAAGACTTTTTCAATAATAACCTTTAAGAAAATTCCATATTTTCATTACTTATCCCATTTCGGATGACTTAACGCAAAAAAGACATTGAAGTCCGGAGCCCTTCAATGTCTCTTATCGAAAACTGCTATTACATTGACGACTATCCCAATTGTATCTTTTTTCTAACCATACTAACCGCTTCACTCACTCTCACCCAGCCGCACATAATAGGTCTTATACCCTTCATCGCCAATCTCCAGACAGTTCATCTGCTCACCGTAAGCGCAGCCGCCGTCTATGCCGATCTTATCGCCAAGCGGGCTAAACCAGATTCCGGGATTGTCCTGGAATTCAAAGGTGGAGGTATGGCCGAACACGACTGTCTTGTCGGTACTGGTTACCGGATGATTATAGAACGGCTCTCTGATCCAGATAAAATCATAATCCTTCTGTGTCTTCCAGTCCGAAAGCGTTGGGTCGATTCCCGCGTGTACAAACAGATGATCCTCCGTCTCATAATAGAGCGGCAACGAACTCAGGAAATCCAGGTGACGCTTATAAGCCTGTCTGATCCAGTGTTTGATCCGGATGTACTCCTCCCAGCCGTGATCCTGCTGCACAAAATCCGCGTCTGCTCCCACGTAGCTCATGAGGGTATGGAAGCCGCCATTGTTCAGCCAGTGTATATCCAGCTTGTCTTCATCATCGCTGAGCAGCGCGTCACAGGCCATTTTGTCATGATTGCCCTTCAGCACGACAGCACCCCATTCCTCTTGGAGGGACATGACCTGCTCGACAATAGCTTTGCTGTTTGGCCCCCGGTCCACATAATCGCCGATGAGTATGAGTTTGTCCTGATCCGGAATATAATTTACTTTGCGCAAAAGCGCGTTGAATTCCCGGTAACATCCGTGGATGTCACTGATCACTAAAGTTCTGATGGTTTTCCCCTCCCTGCCCATTGATGACTGTGTTTCAGAACCTATATTATAACATCAAAAATCACAGCCTGACCGGCATTCGTGCAGAGCTGTCCCAGCGCCACGGTACAGAGTGTCCCTCCAGATGCAGACCGCCGTACCACACATCAATGCCTTGCACCGTCACCCGGTCCGCTGCTCCATTCAGTATCTGCTCACCAAGTGCTGTCATTGTCACCTTACGGTTCAGAAAGTCCGGGACGCGGCGAAAATCGAAGTTGTCTGCAGCCAGTGTACCGTCGATCATCAAGAGCGGCTGTGCCCCCTGCACCATTCCCCAGAGATATAGCCAATATTCGAGATCACCCATGCCAAGCACATGCAGAGTGTCGGTTACTTGCCGGAACAGCTCCTTAGGCGTATCCGCTCCCCTGCGCACAGCCTCAAGAGTCGTTTGCTCCACGAGGCCAAGGCCATTGTCCACAGAAGGCAGACGCGACAAGTGGGCCTGAAATGCAGCATAGGCAAAAGGCAGTGCGGATGCCTCCAGTTCTTGTCTCCTAAGCGCGAGCAGATTAGCCATCTGCATCGGATCTGGATTAGCATAGGCCTGCCACAGTTCACTGCCCAGCTCCAGTTCCTTCTGTCCGATGCTCCGCCAAGTCCCGGACAAAGTCTTAAGCTGCGCCGGAGTCAGCTGGCCCAGACCGTGAAACAGCTCAATGCCGGGAAACTCGCCGATGCAGAGCAGACTTAGCTTAGTGCTGCCCAGCTTTTGCCCCTTGAAATAGTGCAGCAAGTAAGCCAGCATGCTCTGATCGAACAAATCATGCTCGAACCACAGCACCACTTCATCATAGCGGTTAACCCCCCGCAGCTTCTCTTCCTGCTCCGCACAGGCTGCCAGATATTCTGCTGACGAAATGCCCATCGACTGTTCGAGCGATTGTGCGCGTATCATACGCTCAGCTTCACCGGCAGGGTTCACAAAGTTCGGCCCTGCTGAGTATACCTCTCTCCACACCAGCACATCCCCCGAAACGATGCCCTGTTTCAGCATATTGCCTACGGAATCCCCATTTACGATATGCAGCATATTCCCGCCTCCTTCATATAGGTTGTTGAACATGGAAGCAAGGTTGATGACGGGGAGTGCACCTCTCAGCTTACGCCGTCCGTCGAACAGCCTTTTTTTCAGCGCTGACACTGGAATGTCCAGATAATCGGAGATTTCCTGCAGGGAATAGCCGTAGAAATAAAACAATTGCAGCGGCACCCGCAGCTTGTCGCTCAGGGCTGACACCGATTGCTGCAGCACCAGTGCACCTTCCCTCCGCTCAGCGATTTCTGCGACACCTGCCGACTCTTGAGAAATGTGCATGGCATCATTCAAGGGAAGCATCGCCTGTCTCTTACGCCTCAGCGACCGCTGGCATTGTCTCACGACAATCGTCTTGAACCAACCCGGAAACGCAGACGGCAGCTGCAGCTTGCCGATATTGGTATAAGCTTCGAGGAAAGCCTCCTGCACAGCATCTTCCGCCAGATGAACATCGTTCAGCATGTCATAAGACACCGCAAACGCCATCCCGCGAAAATGCGCCATCAGCTGCCCAAATGCCTCAGCATCTCCTTCTTGTACCTCTTCAACCAGCCGCGTTACCATACCGGACCTCTTTTCACATGTTCTTAATCTTAAGTGCCGTGATGGGGGTGAAAGGTTACAACCTGTTCGGCCTATTCTGTAATAAAAACAAAACCCCGGAGAGTCTCCCCAGAGTCATAGCATCTATAGTGTACTGTCAGGTGCATACCTTTTCACTTCCGAAAAATCATCCGTTCTCTTTTTCAACCTCTTCCGTGCTGTAGTACTTTTTTAACTTAGTGATGACTTCTTCGGGAATAGCACTCTTGAAGTTTAGGGACACTAGCTCGTTGATTGCCCGATTTATGGGGAACTCTAGTTCATTTGAATAATCCTTCATCTCATCCGTGAAGCCTGCAATACAAATGCCGTAACTCCGTTCCCCCCAGACCGCCCATTTCATAGAAGGAGGCATCCACACGAAAAGCTCGGAATTATGTAAAATCGCGTCAGCCGGGCTCTCCTCCGGACCTTGTCCGATCATATTCCAATAATCAGCAGCGGTAATGTCTTTTGGAATAATACATCAGTTGTACTGAGCAAATTCCTGATAATAATAGTTTACAGGATGTGGATCTAAGACGGCCATCAGAATATTGGAGTCACCAGAAAGTGCCATAAGCCGCTCCAGCTCATTCCAAAAAGAAAAACTCATAACAGCATCGAAGTCGAATACTTTTATCCGCTTAAAGGGGAGTTTGAAAATCTGTTCCGGCAGCCGTTGTTCCCACTCAAACACCGGTTGCACCATATGTAATGCATCATTAAATTTCTTAGTATCCTTAATATAATTCAGATTCATTAGTCAGCTCCAATAACTCGTAATTACCCGTTCTGAGCCGTTACCGGATTAACCGCAAAGATAGAATGAATGTTGCCTTCTGGATCTGCGAAGAACCCTGTGGTGTGCCCCCAGGACATTGACTTTGGAGCTGTAATTTCAGTTGCCCCTTTTGAAACCACCTCTTGATACATCATGTGGACAGCATCTGGAGATTCACATTCGAAATTAAGTTCGAAGGCTTGCCCTTTACGCTCTTCTAAATAAGTATGGTGGTCATTCGTGTTTTCCGCCATTAAGGTTGTTGAACAAATCGCAAGACGAATACCGCTATTTACAAATTCAGCATAATGGTTCTCTTCAATGACCGTCTCAAATCCCAAAACATCACGATAAAAGCTAGCTAATTTAGGTACATCCTGCGCCAAAACCGTAAGTCCCTCTAATTTCAATCTCATGTGCTGAACTCCACCTTTTCTATGGTTTTTTGTTCATGATTCTCCAGATCCATAAAGAATTCGGTCAACTATAATTCTGAAAAGCTCAAAATATCTTTAGTAATTTGTGAAAATAACTCCTCTGTATTTGGAAAATATCTTGTTTTAATCAGATAAACCCTGTCACTCACAATCTCTTCTGCAAAAAAATCATACGTCAAATCGGGTAGTATGGAAATAGACGCCATATGACTTGACTGTTGAAAGAGCATACTCCAGCTTTGCTTTCTCATAAAAAATCACATTTTCGATTACAATATTCCTGTCTAACTCAGCGATCAGCTTATTTATGAATTGTTGTATGACAATTAACACTCTTAATCCTCCAATCAACTAAACCCTCGGTCTTGTATTAACGTACTTCCAGCCAGATTCATTGCCACTGCTAATTTGATTTGATTCACTTTGCTTAACCTTAATCTATATTGCGGTACGAGTAGAATTGATTTAATGATCGGATTCTTTTGTGCTAACCTGGGCATTTCTATGTCTACAACTATAGAATCGTTTATGAGAATTTTGTAAAAATCCTCCTCTTGCTCAGGAATCCAATGAAGGATGTAAGCCGTCTCCAACCCCGGAAACTTTTCACGAATATATGTAAGAAAGGCTGCCTTATCCGTATCTTCAAAAAGGGTCTTATTAGATAAAATTAGCTGTTCTCTTAAAGCTTGCTCAGTTCGGGTCCCAACAAGTTTCACTTCATTTCCCCCCAGTGAGATCATACAACCAGCTTCAATCAACCAACTCCCGTCAACATCAGTGATTTTGCAAAAAAGAAAGAAGCAACCTTCTTGCATGTTCATGATTCTCCAGATCTATTGAGATCGACGGATAGCTGGACAGGCTTGTTTTGATAAAAGAATATTGCGGGAAGCGTTCGAAGAAACTCTTTTTTAATAGCTCAAGTTGCCTATCGGGAATTCCAGCGGTATGGTCATTTACAACATAACTAATCGTTCCAGCAATCAGCGCACAGTATTCACTGAAATCTGCATTAAAACATTCATCTTCAAGCTGCGCGAGCGCCTCTGCATGATCTTCCTTCAACCTCATGGAGTCCCTATAGGGAAAAGAACGGCTCAATTGTGTCATGTACATCTGTGCTAACTCCTGAACGATTTCCGGTTTATCCGACACGTCCATATCTCCAACTGATCCTCCCCACACCTTGGGCTGCTCCAGCAAAAACCAGCAATTCACTTCATCATATCCTGTGATTTGCGCTTCAACCAATAAGCCCTTACTGATATTAGCTTGTTGTGAATGTGCAGCACATTCAGCATAGTCGGCCAGCCCAAGCGCCTCTTTATCCGGTATACTTACGATCACTCCTTGGGGATATAGAACTTCAAGATAACCCATGATTGTTGTGCCTAGAGGCAGCGTCTTCTTATTCTCAAGCCAGCGTGGCTGCTGCTCAGTAATCATCTCATCCCACACGGCTTCGAATGCTTCCTTGGGAATTATTTCCAGATCGGGATCATCCAAGGGTAACTCATGTTCCGCCAGGAAAAATTCGTGTTTTTTCACATTGGAGATCTTACTCTCTTTGCCTTCCTCCAACAACATCTGTCTATAGGCTATGCCTTCGTCATCCACTTCGAAGTACCATTTCTGCTTGTCTGATTGCTGCAGTAAATAAATCATGGGATCGTACTCCTCTTATCGAAGGCTTGCCTTTTTCACCGGGATTAATATCCTCGAATGTTCAAAAATATGGACATCATATGAGCTATCTAAGCTAACATCTATATATCCAGGTGCCAGAGAAAATGTCCGCACTTCATTGCTGTCCTGAACCCAAACTTTATCACTAGCTCGATATTGCAACTCCCGCTTAATGATTGTGACCGCTCTTTCGTTATAGCCCTTAAAAATGTCTTTAGTCACGTTGTAAAGATCCAGTCCAGCAATAAGCATTAAGTAAAATGCAAAGAGGGATATCACATAAACAAAGATCTTCTTCCACCATTGATCGGACCTTGAAGTATTCCGCTTAACTGCCAAGGGATATTCTACAACAAGAAGATAAAAAACGATTAGAATTGGGAGCATCTTATACAATAAAATCCTTTGTTCATACGAATTGTACTTAACAAGTATAGTTATGATCCCGGCACTGAGAATTACTATAAAGAAGATCCTCAACTGGTTTCTTATTTTGATATGCATAACATTTTTCCTAACTAGGTTAGAGTTGGCGTTCACTTAAGTTATCCTTAAGACGGATAGCCGGGATCTGTAAACAATTTCAACATCTACCCGGCATTCCCCTGCTATTAATTCGTCTTTCCCGGCTGTATCCTTATTCTCACTCTCACTAGTAGGCATAAGAAAACCTCGAGAGATTTCCCTCAGGGTTTAAGTACAGTTAAAGCTTATTAGATCAACGGTAATACCGGTCCCGGTATTCCTGCGGCGTGCAGCCCTCGTTTTTCTTAAACTGATAGGTGAAATACGCAGGGGTCTGGAAGCCGATCCGCTCAGAAACTTCATAGATTTTGATGGTGGGGTCCTGGAGCAATTCCTTCGCTTTTTTCATCCGCAGGCTCTTGACGAAGTCGGAGATGGTCTGCCCGGTTTCTTTTTTGAAGAGAACACTTAAATGTCCTGCGCTGATATGAAACATATCCGCCAGCTGCTTGACCGTCATACTATCCGGCAATTGTTCTGCGATATAGGAAGCAATGCGGTTAATCAGATGATGCTGCTGCAGGGTCCGTTCTTTACGCGCAAGTCCGAAGGCAGAGTCAATATATTCTAGTATGATGGCTTTCATCACAGGCACGGTTTTGCATTCCAATATCCGGTGCAACGCCCGGTTGCTGAGATAAGTGACGGCCTCCACATCGTTCCATAATTTGCGTGTAAACTCGCCGACCAGGCTGATGCTGAAGGACTGGATATAGGCGAAGGAATGGCCCTTAGCCTCCATCTGCTCATACGCCGTGCCGACTTCCCTGGCCAGCAGTACCGGATCATCGCCTTCCGCCAGGGAGAGCAGGCTAGGCAGCATGATTTCCCGTTCTCTTACATCTTCATACGCCTTCCGCTCCATTCTCCCCACATGCAGCAGCAAGCCGTTATCGCTCTGGCGGGCATCGGCGACCGTATATTTGATCTCCCGGTAGAGCTGCCCGGTCTCCTCCCATTTCCGGCCTTCTCTGCTGATTCCGACGGTAACGGAAACCTGATACGTATTTCGCATGTAGTCTTGAACGAAGGTCATTTGTTTGTCGAGCAGCATCCTTTTTTCAGAAGTCGGATTGACCAGAATGGCTGCCACCCCGTCGGGTTTGACCGCTGCCGCCAGCATGACCCCCATATCCTGCAAAGATATAGCAAGAGATTGCTGAAGCGCTGAATTCAACATCAGCCGGCTTCTGGCCTCCCGCACGGAAACGTTAAAATCATCGAACACAGCTACAATCAGCAGAATTCCATGCGTTAGGCGCGGAAGATTAAGCAAATGCGCCCAGGATGACAGCACCCCCGCCTCCATCGGCTCATCTTCCAGCAGCTCATAAACAAACGACTCCTTCAGCAGCTCCCTGCTGTCTGATACCATGGTCTGCAGATGCAGAGTCTGCTCGTTGATTTGCTTGATGTTCTCGATGGTTTGCCGGAAGGCGGTTAACTTACGCTCAATCTCACCCAGCTTAAGAGGTTTGAGCACATACCCCTGCGCTCCCACTTCAATAGCATCCTGAGCGAATTCGAACTCATTGTAGCCGCTTATAATTAGAATCTGTATTTCCGGATGGATGATTCTTGCTTCTCCTGCCAGTTCAATCCCCGTTATACCCGGCATGGTAATGTCGGTGATCAGCACATCTACCCGGTTATCATGCAGCAGCGGAATAGCCTCTTCACCTGTTTCTGCGGTTAGCGGGATGGCATAGCCAAGTTTCGTCCAGGGGATATGCCGGATTAATCCCTGGATATGAGACGGCTCGTCGTCCACAATAAGTGCTTGCAGCACGTTTTATCCCTCCCGGAAAAGCTCTGGTTTGTCCGTACAGGCAGGCAGCTCAATGGTGACCAGCGTACCTTGTTCAGGTGTGCTATTGATCCTAAGCTTGCCGGCGTGGCCGAAGTATAATGAAAGGCGTTCGCTAATGTTCAGTAATCCGAAGCCGTTGCCCTTTCCGGCCTTCTCACCTTTTTGGATAAGCGTCAGTGTGTCCGGAGCAATGCCGATGCCATTGTCGTTTACCTGGAAACGGATCATCTGATCGTGCCGCTGAATGGAGATGACTATACAGGCACCTGGCCGGGTAAATATACGTCCGTGAATATAAGTATTCTCCACGATTGGCTGCAGGATCATTTTGATGGAATAGAGCTCCATAACGGATTCATCCAGTTCCCATTCCACCTGGACGCGACCCGGATAACGAAGCTGCTGAATGTCAAGATAGGCCCGCACATGCTCAAGCTCATTCCTGATTAGCGTAACATTGGATTTGTTATCAAGCGCGAACCGGTAAAAGGTAGTCAGCGCTTCAATAGCCTCCACCTGTACCTGATCACCCTGATCCAGCGCCCGCCACTGAAGCAGACTTAGTGAATTATAGATGAAATGAGGATTGATCTGTGCTTGAAGCGCCTGGAATGATGACTCTTTCTCCTTTAATTTGGCACTGCTTAACAGTTCAAGCAGACTGCCAAGCCGTCCCGCCATCTGATTGAACATGACCTCCAGATCCCCGACCTCGTCCCTGCTCCGGCTCTGAAGCCACACGTTAAAGTCACCTTCGGCGATATCGCTCATCC
Organism: Paenibacillus pedocola; assembly: GCF_031599675.1. Taxonomy (NCBI): domain Bacteria; kingdom Bacillati; phylum Bacillota; class Bacilli; order Caryophanales; family Paenibacillaceae; genus Paenibacillus; species Paenibacillus pedocola. The sequence goes on from NZ_CP134223.1 coordinate 4,308,697, forward strand.
GGTTGCTTAATTTACGGATTCGCAGCACGACGTTCTTGAGTACGATCATGACCAGGAACATGGACAGGAACAGGAAAAATATTGTTATCCCAACAATACTGTATACCGTTGTGGAGGATTGCTGCTCCATTTTACGCATTTGGACAAGCGCAGCGATTTTCCAGGCTCCGTTTAATTGCCGGACTGCAAAATATTCACCATTGTCCGTAATCACTTCAGCGTTCTCATCTCCCGGCCATAGGCTGGAGAGCCCGGTTGATGCAAGCGGCTTGCCAATCATGGTCCGGTCAGAAGCTGCAACCACCCGGTCATGCTCATCTAGGAGAAACAGGCTTCCTTCCCCGCTAAAGGGTCGGTCCATCAGTTCGCCGAATACGCTGTTATAATCCAGCAGCATATAGATGGCACCAAATACATACCCGCTTGCATTTGTTATTTTCCTGGACACAATCAGCTTGGGATTCTCCCCGGGGATGTCAGACCATTGCAACGCAACTGGCGACGCCATTACCCTTTCGTACCACGACTCCTCATCTCCCCCGGGGAGCGGACGGACGGACGGCTTCCAGAGAAGTCCCCCATCTTCGATCAGTGTTGGATTGACATGATAAATCCGGAAATTCTCGATCCCGGTCAAATAACGGCTCATCACCTGGAATGACCGGTCCACATAATTCACGGAAGCAAGCTGGTCCTCCCAATTCTCATAGGTCCAGGACAGCCTGGAGATCAGTTCCCCGTCCGTTCCGGTCCGGTTGACGAGCAGATCATAGCTTTGTTTTCTGAAATCAATGCTCTGTGCTGTTTGCCGGACAGCTTCGTTAATGGTGAGCATGTAGTTGGATCTGACATTTTGCAGCGCCAGGTAACCTGCTCCGATGCCCAGAATAACCGTAGGGATAAACACAACCAGTCCATAAAAAACGACTATTTTCCGGCGTAGATTCATGGTGCGGGTCATCCGGAGGATACGTCTCTCAAGCCAGCGTCGCAATGTACATCCTCCCATCTTTTCCCTAAAAATCACACGCAATAAACCGGAAAGGGAGCCTCCCTGTGTACAGGACTGCTCCGCTTTACTTAAGTTCAGTTTACCTTGTTCCGTCCGGACCGGACAAGCCTCAGCTCTATTTGCCCATCGCCTGATACAGCTCGTTCCACTCCTGCTTCAGCTCGCTCCAGTGTCCGCGTTTTTCCAGAGCAGAAGTGAAATCACTCCACACCTTTTCGAACTTGTCATCACTGCTTGCCATCAGCAGCTTGGCGCGGTATTCCTTATAGACAGTGTCTAGTTCAGGAGCATACTTCTCCCAGACACCTCCGGCTTTGGCTTTTACCATATCATAGTTTTCGGCTACGCGGGTTGCTCCCATTTGTCCAATCTGCTTGGAGAATTCACCGGTCTTCGCTCCTCCTGCATGAACATTCTCCGAGGTCCACCAGGCATACCACTTATTGCTGTAAGTCGAAGTCATATACAGTTCTGGCGTCAGCTGTGCTTTTTTGGCAGCATCGCCGGAGTTGCGCAGCTCTTTGTATTCAGGATCAATGAACGTCCATTTTCCATATGGCTGATCCACCCAATCCCAGTACTTCCCTGCCGGCCCTTCGTTCACGACCATGCCCTGCTCCGGTTTCGGGGATAAGGTATAGTCATAGAACTTCAGGATGGCGTCCAGATTCTTCGTTTTTTTGCTGATGTACGTGTCATCACCGGGATAAGGATTGATCACTTGCGTCGTGCCCAGTTGGGCCACACCATCCACTTTAGGGAACGGAATCGGCTTATAATACCATCCGGGTCCGGTTGGACCGTCAAGAACCTCCCATACGGACTGGTTGAAGTTCCAGAAGCTCCCGATATTCATCGCATAGCGGCCGCTTTTATTTTTCTCCACATATCTTTCACCTTTATCAGTAAGCGCTTCGGGATCAATCAGCTTCTTTTGATACAGGCTGTTCATCCACTTGTAGGCGGCCTTGAAGCCCGGATCGTCATACATGAAAATATAGTTGTCACCGTCTTTGCGGACCGGGGTAACACCGCCGGCAGAAGCAACGGTCACACCGAAAGCAGACAGTACTGTATACTCGTCGTTCTTATCTGTAAGAATCCCCAGCGGCAGAAGCGCCTTACCGGATTCATCCTTCAGCTGAGAGGCCTTCTCCAAGTAGCTCTCTACCCCGGCAAGTGTGGTGAGATCCGCCTCCTTCATTCCCGTCTTCTCCAGAATATCCGTACGGATAAACCATGCATTGGAGGACCAGCCCGGCCATGGATCAGCAGGATCTATATCGAAGTAGGAAGGAATGGACCAGATATGTCCGTCTGCATCCTTCATCTGATCAAGATAAACCTTGGGAATCGCAGCCAGACCCGGATATTGTTCAGGCATGTCAAAATACTGTTCAAGCGGCATAATCAGATTGGATCGCTTCATGGCATCATCGACAACCTGGCTTCGCTGGAAAATCGCCGCATCGTCAAACCCGCCTGTATTCAGCTTAAGATTTAGCGCGGTAGCAGCATCCCCTTGTGTTGCTTCCAGCTTCACATCGATTCCCGGTTCCTCTGTTTTCCAATATTGTTGAATAGAACTGTCATTATTAATGGTTGCGGTCCAGCCCAGCCATAGCTTGAAGCTGTTAGAACCCTTCGTATCTGTCTTAGTATCCGCAGCTGCCGAGCTTGTTGCTGCAGCGTTATCCGCTCCTGTGCTGTTCTGCCCTGCTGAATTACTGTTGCCGGAGCAGCCTGCCATGAGGCCAAGTGCAGCCGCCAAGGTTAGCGCCAGCGCACTTTTCATCCCGTTTTTTCTAATATCCATTTGGTTCATCCCCTTTTCATCAAGTCACTTGGTATATGAAAGATTGCTTATACCCGCGGTTATCCTTTGACCGAGCCAATCATCACACCTTTGACAAAATATTTCTGCAGGAACGGATACACCAGCAGAATCGGCAGCGCGCTGATCATAACGGTAGCCATTTTGACGGACATTAGCGTAATATTACTCATTGAACTGCGTGCGAGTGCCTCCTGATTCTGATTGGAGCTTAGCACGGAGGACAAGTCCTGCGCGGTCAGCAGCTGCTGCAGAAAGGTCTGGACCGGAATCAGATTCTGGTCGTTGACATAAAAGGCGCCGGAGAACCAGTCGTTCCAATGACCAACAGCCGTGAACAACCCCAGCGCGGCAAGCATCGGCTTCGAGAGCGGCACGATGATCTGCAGCAGAATCCGGAAAGGTCCGGCTCCGTCCAGTTCTGCACATTCGATCATTACCTCCGGAATCCCCTGGATGAATTTCTGCATGACGAACATGTTCCAGACGGAGAACAGGCCGGGGATTACATACACCCAAAAGGTATTGGTCAGTCCGAGCTTGAACAGCTGGATATAGAAGGGAATCAAGCCGCCGTTAAACAGCATGGTAATAAGAATATACGTTAGAATGCCGTTACGGAAAGGCAGATGTTTGTAAGAAAGGCCGTAGGCCGCCATAATGGTAACCGCCAACCCGCCAAAGGTTCCAAGAACCGTTCTTCCAATGGTAATCAGATAAGCGTGGCGTATCACCGGATTGCCGAGCACAATTTCATAATTGATCCAGGTGAACGAACGCGGCCAGAGATACACTCCTCCTTTTGCCGCATCCGCCCCGGTATTGAGCGAAATCGCCAGCATATACAGGAATGGATAAATGACGCTAACGCACAGCAGTGCCAGCAGGAGCACGATAATCCATTGCCCCGTACGTTCAAGCACAGTGACTTTCATCGGTTACCACAGCCCCTCTCCATTGATTTTTCGGGATACTGAGTTCGTCGTCAGGACCAGAATGAGGCTAATGACCGATGAGATCAGCCCGACAGCAGTCGCCACACCGAAGTAACCCTGCTGCAGCCCGTTGCGGAGCACATACGTATCCAGTACATCGGCAACCTCCTGATTCGCCGAGTTCATCATCGGATAGATCTGGTCCATCCCTACGGTAATCAGACTCGGAATACTGAGGATCAGAACGATTGAGATGGTCGGCAGAATGCCTGGCAGTGTAATATGCCGGATCTGGGCCAGTTTCCCCGCCCCTTCGACCTTCGCCGCTTCATACAGCTGCGGGTCAATCGTTGAGATGGCTGCCAGATAGAGAATCGTGTTCCAGCCGACCTCTTTCCACAGACCGCTGGACACAATCATGGGCCGGAACCATTCTGTAGAGCCGAGGAAGAAGATCGGATCTCCGCCCATCTTCGTGATCAGATCGTTGGCGAGCCCACCGTCTAGCGTCAGAAAGGACTGGAGAATATACGCCACAACAATCCAGGAGAAAAAATGCGGCAGATAGCTGACCGATTGCACAAACCGTTTAAACGCCGAGTTTTTAATCTCGTTAATCATCAGCGCGAGCAGAATCGGCAGCGGAAAGCCAAAAATAAATTTCAGCACAGAAATATAGAGAGTGTTCTTAACCACCTTCCAGAACTGCTCCTCATGGACAAAAGCGAAATTCTCCAGCCCGGTCCAGTGGCTTCCCCAAATCGTCGAGCCGATCGCAAAGTCTTTAAAGGCAATTTGAATCCCCGCCATAGGGATGTAGTTGAATAAAAACAGCAGGACAACGGCAGGCAAAATCATGACATACTGCCAGCGGTATTTGAGCATCCTTGCGACCATATGATCCCTCCTTATCTATACACTCATTCTACTTTTGATCCCGGAGCAGGAGTATGGTACAACGATTAGATTTTGATCGTTTTGATTCGACGTTGGTTGTAAGCGGTTGCAGAAAAATATAGATAAATACAACTCGGGCAGCGTTCCTCCTGCGATAGAGAAACGCTGCCCGAGTTGTAAGGCCACTGAATTATTCTGTTATTAATCCCCTGACAAAATCAGCACATTCCCGCACCAGCTTATGCATCTGCTCCGGCATCACACACCGTTTTTCCAGCACCGGCCTTTGCCAATCAGAATCTTTAATTATAACTACCGCGAATTCTTTCCGGTACCAGCCTAGGTCCAGCACATATGAATCATCGCGGTAGGCAACCTGGAAAATGTCCTCCTGATCCAGAAATTTCGTTCCATCATAAGTAACAATTCCCGGGGAGAAATCAATGTCGTCGAACATTTGAGTGTATGGCTCCTTTGGTTTTATTCATGATTTTCCAAGCAAAGCCTGGTTTATCCCTCTCTTTATTAAATCGTTCCTCAATATACATTTGTACGGGATACTCTATAGAATAGAATCTTTTGCAAGTTGATTCACTCTGTGTAATACATCCACAATTTTATCTTGCACTGACTCTGCAGTTTTATCTTCTAAAGTTAAAAGCTGCAGCAACACATTTATCGCTTGCCTAAAGCTAACCGGACTTGATCCCACTAAGCCGTGAGCGCCGGTATCAATTACTATCCTACCTGAAGGCAGCAGGACATCCGGGTCAGCAGACAGCTTCTGTATCTCATCAATAACCGCATGTATATATTCCTCTGGAATTCCGCATTTGATCACATCTGGCTGTAAAGCAATCACATCATCAACAATCAAATCATCATCGAAGCCAATCTCAGCCTGAACAACCAGTACACCATTATCAGACGGAAAATACGAAACACCGATATTTGCGTAATTACTCACCATACGGGCTGCTAATACCAGTTCAATAGTAAGAGCACAATGGGCGTGGTATGTATAACTTTTTAGAGGAAAAGATTGATCGACCCTACCCTTGGAGCGATACGGTCGATGTGGATATTCATTCAGCCATACACGGCCCCGTTTATACGCGCCTAAATCCTCGAAATTCATAAGCATTGATTTCATCCCCTATCCAATGACACGATAGATAATTGCAGGTATGGACTCCTTTTCACTTGAGGCTTGCTCCATTATAGTTCAATTCTTTATAGTTCAATTCATCATTTAGAAATGCGTTCGGCTACCTCTACCGCTTTCAATATAAATTTACGCACCTCACTGATCGACTGAGTTCTTTTGCAGTATATTGGATTCCACCAGTCATCATCCTTCACAACAACCAGTTTGAAGCTACCTTCTTTAAGGTTAAACTCTGGATACCAACCTAAATCTAAAACAAAATCATTGTAAACCACTTGAAGTATATCTTCTTTAAATGACCACAATTGTTCAGAGTAAGGGATATTAGCGATAATCCCTACTCTCAAAAGATTCTATCATAATGCCTTCCTCCCATGGACTGTCTATACCAGTAATATCTATTTTTCTTCTGACAAAAATATATCTTTTAGTTGCTTTTCAAATTTTGATTCTTTTTCACCTTTGTCTTTGGAGGTCACAATGAAAATATTATTTGTTTCAATTGCAACAACCTCACTATCAAAATATTCTTTCTTGAATTTTTTTAACAACCCCTTTTTCTCTTGCGCTAAATCATCCCCATCATTAAATTCATATACATGCAAAACTTGGTAGGTAAGTGGTAATAATAGTATTACCTGTTCTTTTACGACCTTGTTCTTTAACGAATTTGGGATCGGAGCTTGAGATTCTTTAAAAATAATTTTGTTTTTCTCTAACAAATTCATTACATCATTAATATTCATTTGAACAGTTACTCCTTTATTGTTAGAATCACAAGAAATTAAGATCAAAAATGAGATCAGAACAAAAATACTACTCCAAATTTTGTAGTTGCTCTTCATAATTTTCTAAAGATTTTCCCAGTCAATTTTCAAAAAACTAATGACCAGAAAACCTTCCTCCTCCCCTGCCAGATGAAGAACCGCCTGTATTTACAAAGTAATGATCAAATACTTTGAAGAATGCATTGCTGTTACTGACTTTTTCACGCTTCCAGGTTTTATTATTATCTACATAATAGTATTGAGTATAATATATTTTTCCTGGCGAACCCCATATTATTTGCATATACAGATCAGGAAAAATTATCCCCGTGATAGGTTCTGTCTCACCTTCCATATCAATTAATTTTATATCATTAATTGAAGTAAACCAGCTGCCCCTTATTAAGTTAGGATCTGATTGTTGATACTTTTTCAATTGTTGTTCCGCGCTACTCCCCATAGGCTTAACATCATAAATTTCATTGCCCTGAACTATATCTATTTCCCCACTAGAAACCCTATATTCCAGTGTAGGCATAACATGGTTTGGATCCAAGTAATACAACTTTGTTGCCACTAATATTTGTGAAATTTCGTGAAAAGAGGTATAAATACTTAATCCAGCACCTCCATTTTCTTTTATAACCGCCTTCACCAAATCTTCTGTTGAGATTTTACTACTTGCATATTGGTGAAGATAATCATTTAACTTGTCTACCTTCATGTGACCACTAGGGTCTAAATAACTTAACGGATTATTTTCCACATACGTATACAAATTCTGACTCAGCGGATTATCAATCTGCCCCTCATACGTATCCTAGTTTATAAAGCGACTATTCTAATTAAAGAGGACGGTGACTGATTTCCAATCGCCGCCCATCCAGATTATATCATCCTGCTTGTGGTATGGATACTTCTGGGATTACATATGACGCTTGGGTTTTCATCATGTAGTAGATAACATTGACTAGCTTCCGCATGATACATACAACGGCTTGCTGTTTGGTTTTTCCTGCCGCCAATCTCTGCTCGTAGTAGGCATGGAAGTAGGGGTTGCGGGGTACTTTCGTAGAACGTGTAACGAGAAGTTGTCGGATGGCAAGAGATTTAATGATGTCATGTAAAACTCTGTTCCCTTGCTTGCTTTTGTAGTTTCTGACCTTATTCCCTGAGCCAACGATAATAGGAGCGATTCCGGCAAATCGAGCAAGTTTATCAGGAGTAGCAAAGCGGTGAATATCGCCAATCTCTGCAACCAGTTCCGCCGCAGTTACAAGGTCAATGCCTGTCATGCTTTCCAGTTGGAAACCAAGCTCTTTCATTAGCCCCCTGATTTCTTCTTCGACCCGACCCAACTCCCTTTTATAAAAGCGGATATTCCGAACAAGTCCTTTGACAATGAAATCCCTTTGATCTTGGAAATCTCTTGTGGTGTCCCCATCCTCAGCTACAAGAATTAGAATCTGCTCTGCCTTCTTAGTTGACAACCCGTTGTTACTCAACTTACGGAGATACTTCGCCAGTTCCTCCACCCCGACCCCTGACAAATGATTCGGGGAAGGATATTTATGCCAAAAGGCTAAAGCGGTCTTCCCGTCAATTTCCGAATAGAACTTTTTATAACTGGGATAATGATAGCTGAGTTGCTGATGAAGTCGCTTAACCACGTTGATTAAATTCTTGGATTGCCAATTTCGTTGAGTGACAAGCTGACTAATTGCCCAGAATAGATCCATCGGCTTGGCATCCGGTAGGTTGTAAAGTTCATCCCGTACAACCTTTGCTACACATTCTGCATCCCATGAATCCGACTTCTGTATGGTTACGTGACTCTTACGTCTGCTGTTTGCCAGTTTCGCATTGACCTCCTTCACGGAGCAACCTTTTTCAGTCAAGTAAACTGCTAATCCTCTGCCATAGCCGCCTACATCTTCTAACCCATAAACCACGGACATACCCTTTTTAGTGTGTTTCTTTACTTCCTTTTCAAGTAACGGGAAGGCTGTCGGCTTGTTATCGAACTTAATTTCTCCTAGCTTCCGATTCCAACAATCGATAATGACTGCTGTATGATGCTGTTTGTGTAGGTCAACACCTACATAGACTAATTTATCCGGTTGTATCATGCTCTCTCACTCCTAATTTTCGTTTGAATTTGAATGGTTACTGATGGGTTGAATCCTGATCGTAGTACCCTAAGAAGACTAATCGTCAACCCATGAGTAACCACCCAAGTGGATGGTTAGAACCATAGTGGTAAAACAGGTCGCATCCTCAGTTCGAGCGGACAAGCCGCAAAGATACGTTAGCGAATCCTGATTCACCTTCTATGTTCCAGACTAGATGAGTGCTTGGTGAAGCCCAACGGCTTCGATGTTTCCATAACGATAAGTGCCTTGGTAAAAGTCTCTACGGTCTAAAATCCGCTTCACTTGTACTTTGGTGAATAACTTTCCTTGTTGAGTAGTAAAACCTTCTTGATTTAACTGTGACGCTAGTTCAGATAACGTCCCTGCAGGGTGCTGTTCCCTTATGTCAAAGAGCCGACGAACGATTCTTGCCTGTGTTTCATTGACTACAATGGACTTCTGTCCCTTTTTGGCGTTGTAACCAAATGCCGCCCGACCTCCGGCATAACCCCCTTGCTCCGCTTTCTGGTTACGTCCTCTGCCAAGCTTTAACGCAATTTCTAACCTCTGATACTGGTCAAGCAATTCCATGAGTCCATTAATCAAGAAATCACTTGGGTCTTTCTTATGAATGCTGTAGGTCGGTTGTTCAATGCTTTTTACATCTACACCGTACCTCTTGAACTCTCGATGAACCAACACCTTCACGATGTCAGACCGCCATAAACGGCTTGTATTGAGTACGACAACTGCGTCATAGGTTCGGGTGGATAGAGCTGATAGCAGGCTCTGAAAGCCAATTCTGTCCACTTCAAGAGCATCCTCATCCACCTTCGCTCCACTGATGCCCTCATCTGTAAAGACGTGTTTCAAGTCCCATCCTTGCTCCTGACAATACGAGCGGATTTCAGCTTGTTGATAGGCTAGACTGTAACCATCCTTGGCTTGTCCACTTGTCGAAACTCTTACATAACCGATTACATTCATGCCGTTTCCTCCCCGTACGTTACGATAATTCAGATTTACGTAACGCACTTGAGTTATGTAACTTATATGGGTTACATTATATAACGCATGTGCGTTTCACGCAAATCATTTTTGTGATATAGTTGAAACGTGAAGGAGAGAGGTAAAATGCCAATCAGAATCCGTCTAAAAGAGATATTAGCCGAAAGGAACATGTCCCAACGGGAACTAGCTCGGCTAATGAATGTTCGACCCAATACAATCAATCGGCTTTGCCAAGACAACGTGACTACTGCATTTTTCGATACATTAGAGCATATCTGCCGGACGTTAGACATTAGCCTTCATGATTTGCTTGTTATGGAAGATGAGTAGCACAATGTCGCACCCGTACCGCCATCTATACGGCTCGCAGAGCCATGCTGTCGGGTTTACACCAATCCTAGTCCAACTTATGTTAAAAGCCTGTAAAAGCCTTCTATGCGTCCTCAGAGGTATTAAGCGAGCCGCCCGAAGCGACAGGGCGGAGCGACCGCGAAACTCTATCTTTGATTCTTGAGTAAAGTATCCCATGTGAAAGAATTGCTCTTGAGAAAAACCGCCGCCCTCCGTAGGAGTGGCGCGCAATCAAGGATATTCTTTCAAATCTTCTTTACAGGTATGGATACAAAAAGGTTTATAGTATTTATTCTATATACAAACCAAAATTTTGTGATTGAGAAGATGCTCAAACCAAATATATGGGGCTGACAGTCCCCTCAATCCAAAACTTTGGGGCAATAAACCTCATTTTCTTTGGGCTTTAGCGGTTGCTCTAACACTGAAACAGGGCGGCTCTTTACGATGCAGTTCCGTCTAACAGCTGTGCCTGTCGTTCGATTTTATTACTCAGTTCCGTACACAAGTCCAGTATGATGCTGTGATAGTTGACCAATGAAAGCATCCCCATCTCATTCGTCGCCGCATTGCGTATATCTTGCTGTATTCGTTTCGCATACGACTCATAGAAGTCCTTGTGCTTTATCGTTGGCAAGACTGCCGTAACAACAGCTTCCCGAAACAAATCTTGCTTGTCTCGATAGACTTCCTTTTCCAAATCTTCCATTTGCTCTAACACCACGTCATAGTTGGACTTTGTATAGACATGGCGAATGAACCCATGAATAGCTTCCGACAAGACGAGATAGGGGTTCAGTGCTGTATTCAGTCGATAGAAGTTCCGCCGCCCACGTCGTTGAACCTCAATAAACTGTTTCTTCTGCAACTCCTTTAACTTGGAGCATACCGTATTCTCGCTAAGTCCTAGATGCAGAGCCATCACTTGCTGATTGATGGCATACCACTCTGTGATTCCACGTTTCCGTCCTCTATCCAACATGCCCCACGACACAAGTTCAAGCAGTACATTGACCGCATTGCCGTCCAAAAAGAAACAGCGGCGGATTTCTTGTGGAACTTTCGCATAAAACGTCGTGTTGGCTTCATGAAGCATTGTCGCTTCCTCTCCGTCGGGCTGTTCTGCACATGTATTTCGGAACAAACCTGACTGTAGTTCCTCCCAATTCGTTAATTTCATGTCCATCGTTGCTTTCCTCCCCAAATTTTGACTGAGTGGGCGGCTAGCCTAACCACGTGACCTACTCTTTATGTAAACTGCTCGTCAGCAGAGTTCTTTCTTACGCTGTAACAATCGCTGTAAAGGTCAGTTCAGTTGCGGACAGAATCAATATGCTTCGAGTTTGCCGCCCTACTATGAATTTCGTGCTATCCATACAAGAAGATGCGACTTCTGACCATTTCACCCTCCCTATCGAGACAAGATATTGTACAGTTGCGGCTCAAAATAGAAAAACCTCAAGAAAGCGAAGATAACAAAAAACAGGTCAATCATGGTAGTATCTGACCATAATGAACCTGTTAGATGTAATGTTGAATCGTTAATTAGGTTATAAAATTAAAGCATTTACGTGCGTACAGACATATTAGAGGAATATCATACGGGAGTGATGAGGGTTAAGTTCTTTCAAAATGTGCCGCCCGTTTCATTCGGCACTGGGTGGGGGATAGCTAAATGAACAAAAGAAACCACATGGAGTATCAATCACATGTGGTCCTAACTAAATTAGTTTAAATCCATCAATCCCAAAAAAATCACACTAGTCAATCGGCCATGGCTCAATTGTTTTCACTGCACTTAACGGAATTAACAGTCGTGTATCATCATGATCTTCCTCAGGCATTATCACTATAGTATTGTTGAATGAATAATAACTAATATACATTCCTATTACATGTAAATTATCAAGAAATGTTATCTTAATATATTTATCTAAATAATTCTCCATAAAAATCTCTTGTTTTTCCATGATACCCCTCCTAATACTACAAGTAACTTCCATCTCAAGCCTGCAAACAAATTTCCGTGTCCAAAGCTGAAGTACAAGAGAATTGTCATCTCTCATTTTAATCATCTTTCAGGTAATCATGTTCATTAATGGAGCCAACGAGCTATAGTTTTTATTGCACTTAGCGGAATGAAAAGACGTGCATCATCATCTTCATCTTCTGGCACTATGACTATAACATTGTTAGAATAATAATAATCAACATAAGTTCCCGTTACATGTAAGTTATCAAGAAATGTTATCTTGATAACTTTATTTATGTAACCCTTCATAAATATCTCTTGATTCCCCATTAAAAACCTCCTAAATAATATCTGGTTTCATGTCGTCAAAAAAGTATATTCCTTCGTTTGTCCAAACTTGAACGTCATATCTGAACGGTTTGTCTTCAAAATAATTGTACAACTTATTACTTAGATTGATGATATCTATTATTTCGAAATCAACATTGTCAAATGTTAAATCGTATATAACAACATCTGCCCCTTGCTTCTCTATCCCTTCTTTAATTGCATTAAATGCACTACTTAGTTTGAACTTACCTGTTTCAGGAAAAGCTGTCTTTAATTCAACCTTGTAATAGCCGTTTATTAAAAAATCATATTGATTTGATATACCCTTAGCCTCTGGGTTTAGATAAACATCTTTCCCCATTTCTAACAATAATTCAACGACATATTTCTCATGTTTCTTGTTTTCTTTATTTAATTCTTTTTTTTCTTTATTGGTCTTATAAGTCAATAATCCCCTACATACAAATGTGTTATCTGGATGATATTCTGAAAAAGTTATTCCAAAAAATGCAAGTGCGAGATTATCGTCAACTCTCACTTTAACATTACCGCTTGGATCATTGAACATTAGAGGGTTGTTTTCCACGTAAGTATAAAGATTCTGACTCAGTGGGTTTTCAATCTGCCCTTCATACGTATCCTCATTTATAAACCGCCCGATACTCGGATCATAATTTGATGAGTTAGAACCTTTATATTATCGGGATAACTAATAAAATAAAGAAGTTGGCCAATTATGGTTGTACTACTCTATAAATGCTCTACTTATTCGACACTAAAGTAACGGCTGCTCTCAAGACCTTATGACAAATCTTTTAATAGATTATGCTTTGTTATTTTATCTACTGATACACTCAGACTCAAACATTGATTATTCATCCTTAATCACTATTCGATCTGTCCCCATATATTCCCGGAAAAAGTCGATGTCGAATAATTTACCTTGGGTATTAGTATGCTTATACTCTGTTTTCTTCAAATGTGCTAATCTGGTACTTTCCGAGTTAGTGACATCGTAAGGGACTGTTTCGTTATAATCAAAGGTTAATGTAATTTTTGAACCTTTCTCAGCGACAATGATGATTGATGCATAAAAGTCATTGAGGAAGGAGAGATTTCCTCCACATCTACAAACCACGTCCCCCTTTTTTAGGAGTTACCGCCAGCTATGAAAGTTCCTCCGCCCTTTAAAGAAATCCCCTTCAACCAGTTCAAAATCTGCTCCTTTGACTTTCTCTATCCGGATCTTCATTATCCCATATACGTAAAGCGAATCATCCTCTATATCAATGCCTTGACTGATCATCTGATCCTTAAATTGAAAAATATTCACAACTGAATTCAAAAGTTCGAACTCGTATGTACCCCTAATATCGCTTGGGAAATTAAGAAATACAGTTGGAGATGTTTCATCATCCCTGCCTAATACTGCATCAAATTCTTCATTACTAATATCCAGAGTAATTATCATATTAATTCCTCACTTTCTTATTTCAACTGCCCACTACTTGCAGAGGAATCAGTAACCAGCAGAACTTCATAGGGACAATCATACCAAAATATCCCAAACAAAAAAACCGCCTCTCCCGAGGCGGCTCTGCACCGTACCTTATACTGCACCCGTCACTTTACATCATCATACTTAACTGCTAACCCATATTACTATTTGCCGCCGCAAGTAGAACAGCCAGCACCGCGCTCTACTGCGCAATCTGCTCACGAATGTTCGCGAGGATCTTCTTCTCCAGCCTCGACACCTGGACCTGCGAGATGCCGAGGCGGCTGGCGACTTCGGACTGGGTCTGGTCGCGGTAGTAGCGCAGGTAGACGATCAGACGCTCGCGTTCGGTGAGTGCGCCGATGGCCTCGCTCAGCGCGAGCTTGTCGAACCAGCGTTCCTGCGACTCGTCGGCGATCTGGTCGATTAGGGTGATCGGATCGCCGTCATTCTCGAACACGGTCTCGTGGATCGAGGTCGGCGGCTTGTTGGCTTCCTGAGCAAACACTATTTCTTCCGGTGTTACACCAAGTGCCTCCGCAACCTCGCCGATGGTCGGCAGGCGGTCCAGCGTTTTGGACATTTCGTCCTTCATCTTGCGCACCTTGTTGGCCATCTCCTTGAGCGAGCGGCTGACCTTGAGGGTCCCGTCATCGCGCAGGAAACGCTGGATCTCGCCGATGATCATCGGCACAGCATAGGTGGAGAATTTGACCTCATAGCTGAGGTCGAATTTATCAACGGACTTGAGCAGTCCGATACAACCGATTTGGAACAAATCATCAGGCTCATACCCGCGGTTCATAAACCGCTGCACCACCGACCAGACAAGGCGGATGTTGCAGCTTACGAGCGTGTCGCGGGCCAGATTATCTCCGGCCTGACTGAGCGCAATAAGACGTTTGACCTCCGCATCGTCCAAATAGGTCGGCGGAGCTTTTTTTGATTCTGCTTCCATGGCTCCAACCCCTAATTGTATAAAGCTTTTTTCGAAACGATCGTTTTCTTCATAGAAATGGAGGTACCGCGCCCCGGTTCACTGGTCACTTCGAATTCATCCATGAAATTCTCCATAATCGTAAAACCCATGCCCGACCGCTCCAGCTCCGGCTTGGACGTGTACAGAGGCTGCTGTGCCAGCTCCAGATCCTCAATGCCGTTCCCCTGATCCTCTATGGTCAGGTGCACGGTCTCATTGTCGATCGACGCCGAGATGCTGACAATCCCTTCTGGATTACTGTCATATCCGTGGATGATACAGTTGGTGACCGCCTCCGAGACAACAGTCTTTAGATCATTCAGTTCTTCCATGGTAGGATCGAGCCGGGAGACGAAGGCCGCTACCACCACACGCGCGAACGATTCGTTCTCCGAGAGGGCGGCAAACTGGACACTCATGAAGTTACCAGCTTCACTCTTTGTCATAACGCAACCTCCAAATCCGAGAGCGCAGAACTCTCGTCGTCATATAGGGACATGATTTTGAACAGGCCCGACATTTCCAGCAGCCGCTTCACTGGGGCGGTGGCATCGCAGACAGCCATTTTCCCGCCTTTACTGCGAATCAGCTTGTACCTTCCAAGAATGACGCCAAGGCCTGAGCTATCCATGAACTGCAGCTCTTTCAGGCTGAGAATCAGATGCTCCACCTGGCCCCGCATAATCGCTTCATCCATCTCCATACGAACATAATCGGCTGCGTGATGATCCAGCTCTCCCGATAAACGGACAACCAGCACACCCCGGTGATGCTCCATCTCCACATGAGAATTCATACTTGCCACTCTCCTCTTCGTTGCTTTCAAAACCGCCCTGTAACTTGGTGCATTCCCCTACAAGGA